>DAOULZ010000001.1:0-73109 GCA_034414575.1 Dehalococcoidales bacterium
TTTGTAGCTATGAAGATTGCCGAGGTAATCGCTTAATAGAAAAAGGGGAACACCAAGAACAACATTATGTTGGTTAACCCGTGAGCCAGGGTCACTCCCAAAATTGACCCTGTTTTTTTAACCACCCAGCCAAAAAACATAGCCACCCCAAAGACGAAGACAACATCCAGTACGGAATGAAAACCCATATGCAGGACGGCAAATAGGACACTGACGTAGATTATCCCCTGCCAGCCAAACACCCCCGTAGCGCTGCGCTGCAACACCCCACGAAAGGCAAATTCTTCTGCAAACCCAGTGAACGCCAAAAGCACCAGGGCTAATGGCCATGCCTCAGCCAAGGCAAGCCGGGTAATCATGGCCTCCGGCTTCAAAATAAGGTATTCTACCCAGCCAAATAGCAGACCAGACGAGGCCACCCCTATCTGGACAGGAAGCAAATTGAAATTAAGCCCAACTTCACGCCAACTGTAACCCGAGGTGCGCACTACGGCCACTGCGGCTACTATTAACGGGGTATAGATGATAGGGAACCACCCTATCGTAGGAACGGGGATGAGGGATAAGCTCAAACTCAAGTCTACCACCCGAACTAAGGGAACCAGCGCCAGAGACAGAATTAAACGTTGGTGTACCCTATCATCGATTCGGGCTGAACGTACCAGTACCGCAGCCATTATTGCGGCGTGACCGATTACTCCCCAGAGGGGATGGAGAAACATGGTAACCACCTCGGCGGCAACAATAACCAGCAGGTAGGCTACTGCTTCCTTGACCACGTTTCTCTGAGGATATGCTACTGCTTCTATCATCTGTCCTCACAATGGCGGGGGCTACATGCCTAGTTCAGCGTGGGTACGGAGGAAACTCGCTAGGCCATCGCGGGTAACCAGCCCGACAACCCGGCCCTCACTCACCACCAGGATCTGGGTTATATTGCTCTCATTCATTCGCTCCAGTATACTTAGAGCGCTCTCGCTGGGCTGGGCCGCCTTTAGCTTATCAAGTGAAATCATGACATCCCTCACCCGGGTTACACCCCAATCCGGGCGGGAAACAGATTTTATATTCTCCACGGTCAAAATGCCCTCAACCCTGTTCCCACTAACTACCATAAAAAGCCGATGGCCAGTAGGAAAGAGGTGCTCCTCAACTAAACGACCCAGAGTAATATCTGGGGTAACCACCGGATAGCTGGCGCTCATTACCTGAGCCGCCGTAAACCTACGGAGAGCCTCCCTCTGCTCAGTTTGACGGTAGCTAGCTTGGGCTGCATTTTGCAGGAACCAACCAATAAAAGCTATCCATACCCCGCTGAACCAGTTAAAACCAAATGGCGCCATGCCAAATAATGAAAGCACGACGATGCTAATCCCGCCACCAATAAAGAAGTAACCGACCCCCTGTCCCACTCTGGTAGCAATCCGGGTGGAACGCCGGAAATCACCGCTGTGGCGCCAGATGGCGGCACGGAAGAGGCGCCCGCCATCCAGCGGAAACCCAGGTATTAGATTAAAGACAGCCAGGGCAAAATTCATAATCATCAACCACAGAACCATCTGGGCTACCAGCGGCGGCATACCCTGACCCAGGATTCTCAATATTAGGAAACATATCCCCCCGATTATGGCACTGCAGGCGGGGCCAGCGGCCGCCATCTTCAGCTCAGCTTTGGGTTGAGAGGCCTCCCTAGTCATCATGGCCATGCCGCCAAAGATAAAAAGGGTAATACTGGTCACCGGGATACCATTGGCCCGACCCACCAGGCTGTGAGCCAATTCATGCGCCACCACCGAGGCAAAGAAGAGTAAACAGGTGGCGATGCCAATAGCCCAGGCAAACCCGGAAGTCCAGTCAGGAAAGACCAGAGCCAAAGTAAGCAAAGCAAATATTAAGAACCAGCTGTAATGAAGCTTCAGCTGGATACCAAAGATCTTACCGAGATTAACTGCGCCACCCATTTCTAATTAATATCCGATTTATATTATACCCCAAAAACACAAAAAAGCCAGCTGGCACTACCGGCGTATTCCCCAGGAAGAACAGCTAGGCAGGGTAACTTATGGACTCCAGACCCCCTTAATGCCACTCAGCTAGCCAGTAGCTTCCTCAGCTCAAATAGAGCTACCGCCACTACCCAACGCCTTACCCGAGCCCTACTCCCTGGGCAAGGACCGGTGACCAGTCACCGGCCCTTGCCATTAACTAACCCGATATTATAAATGCCAAACACCTTGTCTTCTAGCTTGTCTACCTCATCCATCCCGGTTATGCCCATGCCAATAGAGATAACCCCGGCTCTCGCTAGGGAAGCCGGTTAACGAAGCCTCTCCAGAGCCACCTCAGCGGCGTGCTTTCCAGAAAGAAGCATACCCCCAAAGATGGGCCCCATGCGGTGGGTACCGCAAACCGCATTGGCCGCCATGCCAGCGACAATCAAGCCTGGGTAGACTTCCCTAGTATTCTCCATTATCCTCTTCTCAGCCACCTCAGCCCACATTGATTTCTCACCCATGATGCCACCCCCAGCAGTATCCAGCTTACCGTGAAGCTTGTCGACCACGATATGGCAGATTTCAGAGGCATGGCCGGTAGCATCGATTACCAGCTTGGAACGTACTGACAGGGGGTCAACGTGAAGACCGGCCATCGTGACCGCCGTCCAGTTCAAGACCAGGCCGACTACCCTATCGTCCTCCCGAATCATGACATCCTCGACAATCATCAGATTGAATATCTTAGCCCCCGCCTGTATCGCCTTGAAACAAATCGCCGAGGAAGCCTCCACCGAGTCAGCGGCATAGTAACCCTTCTCATACTCCCGATTTCTGATGCCAAACTCATCTAGTATCGCCTTGGCCTCTTCCTGCACCACGATGGTATTGAACATCATTCCTCCACCCGGCATACCACCACCCGGCCTGAGGCTCTTCTCAAAAATGACCGTCTTTATGCCCGCTTTCGCCAGATAGTAAGCTGCGGTCATACCGGAGGGCCCAGCCCCACCGATAGCGACATCAACATCCATGGCCGCCTGGAATTCTTCCATAAAGTTTTTAGTTATGACTCGGGATATGGTTACGTCGTCAAGCTGCATCCACTTCTCCTTTTAGCCGCATTAACACTTAGGTGCCTTAACCCCCAGGTACTTTTCCACCAGTTCCATAGCGCAGAACTCGCCACACATGCTACAAGCTACCCCGGCCGAGGTATGCTGGCCATGCACCCGACGCGACCTCTCTGGATCCAAGGACAACCTAGCCTGCTCCTCCCAGTCGAGCTGCTTGCGGGCTACCGACATCTGCCGGTCCCATTCGGCAGCCCCCTTTACCCCCTTGACAATATCGCCAGCGTGAGCCGCAATACGGGAGGCGATCACGCCCTGTCTGACATCCTCCGGGTCGGGCAGGGAGAGGTGCTCACTAGGGGTAACATAGCACAGAAAATCGGTACCAAAAGCAGCGGCAATGGCACCACCGATGGCACCGGTGATATGGTCATAGCCAGCGGCAACATCAGTCACCAGCGGGCCCAGCACATAGAAAGGGGCCCCCCGGCAGATAGACTTCTCCAGCTTCACATTAGCCTCAATCTGGTCTAAGGGGAGATGGCCGGGCCCCTCAACCATAGCCTGTACTCCCGCCTCGCGAGCCCGCTGCACCAGTTCCCCGATAACAAGCAACTCCTCAATCTGGGCTCGGTCAGTACCATCGGCGAGACAGCCGGGACGCATCCCGTCACCCAGACTCAGGGTGACATCAAACTCCTGAGCCATCGCCAGCAGGCGGTCATAATATTCGTAGAGGGGATTTTCCCGGTCGTTGTGGAGCATCCAGCCGATGAGAAACGCCCCACCGCGCGATACCACGTCAGCCACTCTCCCCTGCTGCTTGAGCTTAGCGATTGCCTGTTGGGTAACACCACAGTGCACAGTTATGAAATCAACCCCGTTACGAATGTGCTCTTCAATTCCGCCAAACAGGTCGCCAACGGTCATCTTAACAATGGCACCACGACTATCAATAGCCCCAATCGCCGCCTGATAAATGGGCACGGTGCCGATGGCTACCGAACTTGAGGCAATAATCGCCCGCCTAATGGCTGAGATATCACCGCCGGTTGATAGGTCCATAACGGTATCGGCCCCGGCTTCAATGGCAACACGCAGCTTTTCCAGCTCGACATCAATATCACAAAAATCAGAAGAGGTACCAATATTGGCGTTAACCTTGGTTTTGAGCCCCTGGCCGATACCACAGGGAACCAGGTTTTTGTGGTTAATATTAGCTGGAATTACTATCGTGCCGCCAGCCACGCCCTGCCTCACAAACTCAGCATCCATCCCCTCGTAACGAGCTACCAGCTCCATCTGTGGTGATATCGTCCCCTCCTTAGCTAGCTCCAGTTGAGTCATGTTCACCTCCCCAAATAGTAAGACCAAGGATATCGGCAGCTAATGCTATAACCTTGGTCTTAAGTCTCTGCCGCATCCCTACGCTCGTATTACCGAGATCAGGTTCCAAGGGTTGGCTAAAAACCTCTCAGCCTTTAAGCACCCCTAGCGGACTAACCTATTCAATTCTACCGTTACTATAGCACAAGCTTAGCTAAAATGCAATGCGGCTACCTATACTAGCTACCTCTCCACTTCTATCCCGCTTCCCAGTAGCCGCACCGACAGGTTAAGCGCTATAGACTCTTGACAAAGAAGAGCTAGGTATTTAAAGTGTCCATACTAACCTACCGCTATGGTGATAGTAGATAAGCCTAAGAATAGCCGCCATATTAGGCAGAGGAGGTACCACACATGCCCAGATTCTTAAAGAAGACATCCAAAAAGGCGGGGCTTCCGCCGGGGACTCTGGTTCATATCGGGGAAAGGAAGACCGAGAAGGTGCGGATTAGCGTCATTGACTACGATGAAACCCAATTTGAACAGGGGGCAGTAAAGACGGTTGAGGAATGCTTCCCCTTCAAGGATAAACCAACGGTCACCTGGATAAACATAGACGGTCTTCACGACGTTAAGGTCATAGAGAAACTCGGCCGCTATTTTGACCTGCACCCGCTGTTACTGGAAGACATCCTTAACACAGAGCAGCGTCCCAAAATGGAAGATTTCGGAAGTTATATCTTTCTCGTTTTTAAGATGCTCTATTATGACGACAAAACAGAACAGATCGAGGCGGAGCAGGTCAGCTTGATACTCGGCCCAAATTGGGTTATTACCTTCCAGGAGCGTGAAGGGGATGTCTTTAACGCGGTCAGGGAAAGGATCAAAAAGGGCAAAGGCCGCATTAGAAAGATGGGGGCTGATTACCTTGCTTACTCTTTAGTGGACGCCGTTGTTGACCACTACTTCATAATACTGGAGGAATTCGGAGGAAAAATAGAAGATACGGAAACGGAGTTAGCCACCAATCCCATGCGGGAAACCCTGCAAACCATCCGTACCATGAAGAGAGAAATGATATTCCTGCGCAAGTCGGTATGGCCCTTGCGAGAACTGGTCAGCGGCCTGGAAAGAGGCGAGTCACCGCTGATACACGAGTCTACCGGGATATATCTCAGGGATGTCTATGACCATACCGTCCAGGTTATCGATACCGTGGAGAGCTTCCGGGACATGATTTCCGGTATGCTCGATATCTACCTTTCCAGCATCAGTAATCGGATGAACGAAGTGATGAAGGTATTAACCATATTCGCAGCCATATTTATCCCGCTTACCTTCGTGGCTGGTATTTACGGTATGAACTTTGAATACATGCCCGAGCTAAGATGGCACTGGGGCTACTTTGGAGTCTTGATCGTCCTAGCCTCTATCGCTAGCGCAATGTTGGTCTATTTCAGAAGGAAAAGGTGGCTGTGAAGGCGTTTAAACAGACCAGGACTAACAAGGAAATTAAAAACTCTCTCACCACCGAGGTATAATCCATATCTAACTTAGATGATGGCAAAATTACTGGGGGGATGCTGGACTCTCCCTATTATTCCTAGTCGCAGCTCCCCCCAAAACTAAAGAGAAGGAGAAAATAGACAAGCCCTTTTAATAAACCAGATTGATATCGCCTATATTTCCCTTCCCTCAACTGGCTGATGCCTCCTTAACATCAGCCAACCGACAAAGCTCACTTCGACAGAGTTAGCCTGGCTAGCAACACCGCCTCCTTAATAACATTAAATACTGCCCCCACTCTAACAACTGCTCACTGCCTGTCGGTTCCTGCGTCTACGGCTAACCATTATGTCTTCCATTTTGAGCTCGTTCCCCTCTCGCCCAATCTTGATACGCAATCGCTGTAACGCCTTTATCGTTTGCTTGACCCTAGTCTCATTTATACGCAGAAACTCTATCAGGGTCTCTCCGCCCTTGGCGGTAAGTTGATATCCCCGGGAACCATTCCGCTTAAGATAGCCCCGCCTGACCAGTGAATGGTATAAATGAGAGATATACTCACCAGGCATGTCACCCGTGGGACGCGCCAGGGTTTCTCTTCCAAAGCCACTAGCCTGAGCGATGGCTAGCAGGATAACCATTTCCGCGGGAAGTATGCGACTCCTTTCACTATTCTGTGCCAAGAGACATCAATATAGCATATTATTAGACTATTGTCAAGTAATTTTCATACCAAAATGCCTATCAATCAACATATTAACTTGCAAAATTGCGACGGCACCGGGTAACGGTGGTATAATCTCTCGTGTCGATTATGGAAAAGCTCGATAGCGGAGCGAGTGAACTGGGGCTAGAACTCAGCCCAAGGCAGCTCAGCCAGTTCGATATCTATTATCACGAGCTAGTCGCCTTTAACCAGCGAGTGAATCTTACCCGCATCACTGGTTATGAAGAGGTACAGATAAAACACTTCCTTGATTCGCTCACCGTGAGCCTAGCCTGGCCGCCCCCTAAGCCGAGCGCCCATCTCCGAGTTATCGATATCGGTACTGGTGCCGGCATCCCCGGCCTGCCGCTTAAGATTTTGTTCCCCAACATTAGGCTCACGCTGCTTGACGCCACAGCCAAAAAGGCCGCCTTTTTAGGACACCTCAGCCATAAACTCGGCCTGAATAATGTTGAAATCGTGGTCGGGCGGGCCGAGGATGTCGCCCATCAGGCAGGATACCGGGAGAACTTCGATATGGTGCTCTCGCGTGGGGTCGCTCCTCTGGTAACCCTGGCGGAACTAACCCTGCCCTTCTGCCGCCTTGGTGGTAGCTTCATCGCCCAGAAAAAGGGGGACATTGAATCAGAAACAGTCAAGGCCAGACAGGTAATTAGCCTTTTGGGGGGCAAGCTACGAGAGGTGAAAAGTATCAGCCTGGAAGAGTTCACCGATAACCGTAAGCTGGTGATAGTTGACAAGGTATCCCCAACCCCCAAGCCCTATCCCCGCCACCCGGGTATCCCCGGGAAGAGACCACTGCTAGCTCATCCCGGTAATGGCTAAGGACGGGGCAAGCAGCCCGGGTAGTTACCTTCAGGATAAATGGTGTATCATAGGCTAGTATTCAGGCTAACTGCGGAGGCGCGAAGTTGTATGACGTAGCGGTTATTGGTGGTGGACCGGTGGGTAGCCGGGTAGCTTGCCAGCTAGCCGGCGCGGAACATAAGGTGGTGGTCCTAGAGCAAAAGGAAAGCCCGGGAGAAAAGATCTGCTGCACCGGAATCGTAAGCCAGGAGTGCACCCGTGCCTTTGACATCGAGGACAACCTTATTCTGAGGCAAGTAAAAAGCGCCACCTTATTCTCACCCTCTGGGAAAGTGCTCAGGCTAGAGCGGCCCGCTACCCAGGCTTGCATTCTAGACCGGCTAGCCTTTGATATTGCCTTGGCCCGCCGCGCTCAGGACAAGGGAGCCGAATATGTGTTTCGTAGCCCGGTCAAGAATTTAGCAGTAAGCCGTGACCGGGTCAGAATTGAGACACTGCGGCAGGGGGAAAGGGTAGACCTTGAAGCCCGCGCCGCGGTTATTGCCTCCGGCTTTAACTCCCAACTGGTTAGGGAGTTGGGGCTGGGTAGCATTAAACATTTTTTCGCTGGCGCCCAGGCTGAGGTAGAAACCGATCCTTTAGACGAGATGGAACTCTACTTTGGCGAGGAGATAGCCCCCGGATTTTTTGCCTGGCTGGTGCCAACTTCACCACTTAAAGCTCGGATAGGGCTCCTCACCCGCCACCACCCAGGACACTACCTTAAGAAGCTGATTTCGTCGCTAGCGGCTCAGGAAAAGATAGCCTCAGCTGAAGCTGAGTTAAGATACGGGAGGGTGCCGATAAAGCCTTTAACCAGGACATATCATGACCGGCGGCTGGTAGTGGGGACGGCGGCCGGACAGGTAAAACCAACTACCGGCGGGGGTATTTACTACGGGCTGCTGTGTGCTGATATCGCGGCTAACACTCTGCATCAGGCACTAGCCAGTAATGACCTGTCGGCCAGAGGACTGGCTGACTACGAGCGCAAGTGGCAGCAAAAACTAGGCCAGGAACTTAAAAAGGGCTACCGGGTACGCAGTTTTTATCAACACCTAAGCGACCCGCAGATTAACAAGCTATTTGACACCATAGACGCCAAGGGAATGGCTGAGGTCTTGCTCCAAGATAGTGATGTCTCTTTCGACTGGCATAGCGGTGGCTTACTGAGACTTCTGGGAAGCGTCGCTATCTCCAGGATTACCCAAGCCCTGAAGAGCCCCCTCCACCCCCGGCATAAGGGCTAGACTTCGTCAAAAGGGCCCGCCGGTTTAGCTACGGCAGTAAAGTCAGCGCTGTTTTAGGTCAATGCCGATGGAGATTGACCGCCGCCCGAATAGTGTTTACAATGGTGGTGGCAGGTGGAAAGAATATCCGTTAAGTGGACAGTAACCAAGGTCTAACCCTAAAGGAGGCAGCGACCCGCTTTCTGGTTAGCTTATCGCCCGAAGAGAGGCAAGCTAGCCAGAATGAGGTGTATAAATTTGTGCGCTGGTACGGGCGAGACCAGTCTTTCGCTGAGCTTAAGGCTCCCGATATTGCCAACTATGCTGAGCGGTTATCTCTCTCGGATACTGATTATGCGGGAAAGCTGGAAATAGTACGGCGCTTTCTTGCCTACGCTAAGAAGCAGAGATGGAGTAAGGGCAGCCTGGCTATCCACCTTAAGGCCAAGAAGATAAAGACGCAACCTCAATCTTCGGCTCCTCGCAGTTCACCTGAAGCTATCCCTCTAACCCAGCAGAGCTATGCCGAGCTGGAGGCCGAACTGGCTGGCCTCAGGGATAAGCGCTCCCGGCTTATTGACGAAATACGCAGCGCTGCGGCAGATAAGGATTTTCGAGAGAACGCACCGCTGGCCGCCGCCAGAGAGCAACGCGGACATGTAGAGGGGCAAATCAGAGAGCTGGAGGAAACCCTGAAATCGGCCACGATTATTGATAAGGAACAGAAGAGCACCCTCAAGGTAAGCGCTGGTGATAGTGTTATTCTGCGTGACCTGGCTACTGGCGAAGAGCTGCGTTACCTTCTGGTCAGCCCCCGGGAGGTAGACCCAGTCCAGGGGAAGATCTCCGTTGCCTCCCCGATAGGCAAGGCAATTATTGGCCACCGCCAAGGAGAGGTAGTAGAGGTAGCGGCACCGGCCGGCAAACTACGCTACCAGATTAAGCAAATAGGGCACTAAAGCGCCTAGTCCTGAGCTAAGTCCTCTGGCCCCGATGACCTCTAACCAAGTAGCCACCAACCCTATTTCACCAGGTTCATGACCTTGGGCAGAAGCTTAAGAATAAAGTTTGGCCGGGCAGTGCCGGCGATACTCCGCTCTAGGTTAGCTACCATCCGACTCAGCCTCTGATAAGGAACGCCAGCAACCATCTCCTCAGGTTTATAGCGCCCGAAAGCCCGACAGGCAATGTCCAGAAAGCTTACCCCAATCTTCCCGGTGGTAATCGGTACGGCAATAACTCCGGAGCAGAGAGGCTCACCGTGCACAGTATCAATCTCACCGGTCTCAAAGGCATCAAGAAACATGATACGGCTAATCTGCAGCGGTGTCCCCACGAACAGAACAACATCGGGGACAAAAACAGCCCTCTCCAGCGGGGAAAAAGCAAGGTACTTTCCCGAATCAGGGGCCCGCTTTCTGGTTAAATCTAGCATTCGGCGCGCGGCTGCTCTCGACCCAAAAATCTTTTCCCTACGCACGAGAAAGCCCTCCAGATCCCGGATAGGAGATTCAGCGATACCCAGATGAACTCTGCCACCGCAGACAATACTGCTGCCCGAGCAATAGAAGGCAACTCCTCTCCTAGCGCTTTGAATCATCATACACAGTGTCGCTTTACGCCGCCAACGCTTTAGCCCCTCCGGCAGCTCCGGCATAACTGCCACCGCAACCGGACTCCCCTCAAGCTCAAGAGTACTTTTCAACCTAGTAGAAATGTCGGCTCTCTCTTGCTGCTCCTCTACTGACCCGGCCATACCTATCCTGACTCCTTAAGTTTCCTTAGCTAGCTGCTATTCTAAACCAATCTGACCGTTTTGGCGAATGGCAGACAACTGAAACGAGTAAAGCGAGTAGTAATGCCCAATCGTGAATACACTGGCTCTTGAATAATCAGAATTAGGGGAAAACCCAAACAGCCTGATGTCAACCGCTGGGGAGGCAGAATAGAAGACGGGCGTTCTCCGTGGTTACCCGGGCAATTGTTTCCGGAGACACTCCCCTAATTTCAGCCAGCAATCCTACAGTAGACGGCAGGTAGGCTGGTTCGTTACGTTGGCCGCGACGGCTCTGGGGCGGCAGAAAAGGGCTATCGGTCTCTACCAGCAACCGATCCTGGGGGATGCTCCTTATGACACTGTGCATATTACTGAAGGCAGGATATCCAATATAGGCACCGAGAGAAATAAAGAAGCCCACATCTAGATACTCTCTAGCAGTGTCAATATCACCACGGAAGCAGTGAACCACCCCACACAGCCGACTGGTAACCCGCCTATGGCAGGTGGCCGAGCTACGAAGCAAAGGGAGCAGGTCCCTCTCAGCCTGTCGACAATGAATAACTACCGGCAGGTCTATTCTTGCCGCCAGTTCTAGCTGCCACTTAAGCACCCTTAGCTGTGCTTCTCTAGGCGAGTAATCGCGGTAGAAATCCAGACCTATCTCACCAATAGCAACCACCCGAGGATGCTCAGCAATTTGAGCTAGGTTAGCAATGTCTAGCTCATTTACCTCGGTCACATTGTGGGGATGGAAGCCAACCGCAGCCACAACCTCAGCATAACTCTCCGCTAGTTTAATCGCCTCACGGCTTGAGCTCGAGTCAATACCCACATTGATTATGGTACCAACCCCACAGTCCCGGGCTCGAGCAATGACCTCGGTACGGTCTTTGTCGAAGGGAGCCATATCTAGGTGAGCATGAGTATCAACTATAGAGAGCCTCGCTCCAGCCAGTTTACCCACTCCTCAATAACAAAATCTAAAAATCCGCCACCAACTTCAACGGGGTATAAAAAATTGATAGCCCCTTTCCCTCCACAGACCCCCGATCACCAAGTCACTAGTTGGGTACTATCAAACAAAAAAACACTAATCCCCACTGCACACCAAACCACAGTGGGACAAATTTAAGGTCGCAACTAAAAGAGAAGGGGAGCCATCGTATCTGGCTCCCCTTCAACCGCGCTGAACCTAGGCTTTACCAATACGGAATACCTTGGTTCCACAGTTAGGACATTCCCCCTGAGTGGCGGGGCGCCCATTCTTCATAGTTATAGACTTAGGGTTCTTAACTTCAACCTTCCTGCGGCACTTCACGCAATAAGCCTGCATTTTAACCTCCTTATTGGTAAGACCTCAGGCAAGAGGATATCACATAGCTAGGCATTAGTCAATAGGTTTTCTCCGAGATTATCCAGAAATTGCTAAAAAATCTTTGGACTAAACCACACTGTTTTCATAACTCTCCCCGCCATGTTAGAATTCTTTGTTGCGGGCTAGTCCGTTTCGGCTAGCCCTAGTGGTGTTTGGGGAAGGAAATGCCTTTAGACCTAACTAAGTTATTACATCTCATCAACAAAATGCCAGCCTACCGCCAGCTTATATCTGGGCTACGCCGGTCGGGTGACAGCGCCACGTTAACGGTGCTTGATGCTGCCAAGCCCTACCTGATAGCGGCTCTATACCATAGTCTAAAGAGACCGCTGTTCGTAGTCACCGCACAACCGGAGACCGCCAAAGGTCTCTACGAACAGATCCCAATTTGGTCCGCCGCCGTCGAGCCAAAGCTCCTCCCCGAGCCGGATGCCCTGCCCTACCAACGCCTTAGCTCAGACATATCCACTGAACTCGAGAGGTTAAAGGTGCTTTCGGCTTTAGCCAATTTAGACGGAGACCAACATCCCCCCCTGGTTATTACCTCAGTCCTCGCCCTTATGCAGAAGACAGTCTCGCACCGCGATTTTACCACTGCATTCCACACTGCAGAAGTAGGGCAAGAAATAGAACCGCTCCGCCTTCTGCAACGCTGGCAGACTATGGGCTATAAAATTGAAAACACCGTTGAGCTTCCCGGCACTATCAGCCACCGGGGAGGTATCGTTGACATCTACCCACCATCCAGTGAGCTACCAGCAAGACTTGAGTTCTACGGCAACACTATAGAGAGCATCCGCCTCTTCGACCCGGCTACGCAGCGCTCGCAGCAAGCGGTAACCAAGATAGCGATTACGCCGGCCACGGAACTGGTAACGCCGCTACTAAAAACTAAAACCGAACTGGAGTTAACCCTATCCAGCCTTGACCTGATGAGCTGTAATCCCAAGGCAAGCGAAGAGTTCCGGCAAGACTTCTCCAGGCTGGTTGAAAAACAGAGGCCGAGCAAACTACAATTCTATGCCCCGCTCTTTAATAAAGATAATATCCTGAGCTACCTGCCCCAGGATAGCCTGATAATACTCGATGAGCCTCGGAGTCTAGAATCGACGGCCAAGGACCTGGAGGCTAAAGCCAGCGAGTTACGCACTGAAAGGCGACGCCAGGGCGAGCTGCCGACCAACTTTCCCACCCTGTATTTCACCTGGGAAGAACTCGAGGCGAAAATGATGAGTCAGCCGCGCCTGTCGCTTGCCGGCTGGAGTGCAGCCTCTGGTGAGAGACCACACCGCCTGAACTTCACCACCACCCCCAGCTACGCGGGACAATTACCAGCTTTCATTAGAAAGGCAAAGAAGCTCCTGAGCCAGAAACACCGACTTATCCTCATTAGCCAACAGGCAAGCCGCCTGTCAGAGCTACTCAACGAAGAGGATATCATTGCCCCACCCCTTACCCAAATCAGAGAGACACCACCACCGGGTTCACTGACCCTGCTTAAAGGTTCGCTGGCTAAGGGCTGGATCATGAATAGCGACTCCCACCTGTTGACTGATTATGAAATCTTCGGCCTAACAAAAGAGCGGCGAATGGTCAAAAAACACCCGGTGCCACGACAGAAACTCCTTGCCGAACTAACCCCCGGCGACTATGTAGTGCATATTGAGCACGGCATTGCCCGATTTTCAGGCGTGACCACCCTCGAGACCAATAACAGCCAGAGGGAGTACCTAGTGCTCGGCTATGCAGATGATGATAAGCTCTACGTCCCTACCGACCAGATTCATCGGGTCAGCCGCTATGTGGGCTCAAGCGACCGACCACCGGTGTTAAGCCGACTGGGCACCCAAGAGTGGGCACGAAGCAAAGAAAGGGCCAGAGAGGCTGTAGCCAGCATCGCTCAGGAGCTACTAGCCCTCTACGCCACCAGAGAAGTTGCCTCCGGTTTTGCCTTCTCCTCCGATACCGTATGGCAGCAGGAGCTTGAGGCTTCCTTCCCCTATATGGAAACACCAGACCAGATTGAGGTACAAAGGCAGGTAAAGGAAGATATGACCAAAGCCAAGCCCATGGACAGACTGGTCTGCGGGGATGTGGGCTACGGCAAGACAGAGATAGCCATCCGGGCTGCCTTCAAGGCAGTAATGGACAATAAGCAAGTGGCCGTGCTGGTACCGACCACCGTGCTCGCTCAGCAGCACTTCGCCACCTTCAGTCAGAGATTGGGTGCCTTCCCGGTAAGGATTGAAGTATTAAGCCGATTCAAGACGTCCCAAGAGCAGCCGACTATCCTTGAAGACCTGGCCAAGGGCAGGGTGGACATCTGCATTGGCACCCACCGACTTTTGCAATCGGACGTCCTCTTCAAGGACTTAGGGCTGCTCATCATTGATGAAGAGCAGCGTTTCGGTGTCGCCCATAAGGAACACCTCAAACAGAAGCGCCGTGAGATAGATGTCCTTACCCTGAGCGCCACCCCTATCCCCCGCACCCTCCATATGTCCTTAGTGGGGATAAGAGATATAAGCACCATGGAGACCCCCCCTGAAGACCGCCTGCCGATTAAGACCTACGTCGCTCCGTACAACGATAGCCTCACCCGGGAAGCCATCCTCCGGGAGCTAGAGCGAAATGGCCAGGTTTTCTTCGTGCATAATCGGGTTGAGACTATCCCGGTTATCGCCGCTAGAGTTCAGTCCTTGGTACCAGAGGCTAACATAGCCATCGCCCACGGCCAGATGCCCGAGGATAAGTTAGAAGCCGTAATGACCGACTTTACTCAGGGTAAGATAGACATTCTGGTCTGCACCACCATTATTGAATCCGGGCTGGATATGCCCAACGTCAATACCCTGATCGTGAACCAGGCGGACAGGTTTGGCCTTACCCAACTGTATCAACTAAGGGGGCGTGTCGGCCGGGGGGCTAATCTTGCCCACGCCTACCTCCTTTACGACCGGGGCAAACGACTAACCGACACCGCTGAGAAGCGCCTCAGGACCATCTTTGAAGCCACCGAGCTTGGCGCCGGTTTTAACATCGCCATAAGGGACCTGGAGATTAGAGGCGCCGGCACCCTGCTGGGGACAAAACAGAGCGGGTACATCAGCGCCGTTGGGTTTAACCTATACTGCCGCCTGCTGGCGGAGGCGATAGAAGGGCAGAAAGCGAGGCTGGCCGGGACCCCGAAACCCAAACCATCCCGACTGCCACCCCCGACCATAGACCTACCCCTCCACGCCTATATCCCCGATGATTACGTTAGTAATCTGGCCACCCGCCTGGCCCTCTACCACCGGCTGGCCGGGGTGGACTCAGCCGAGGAAATAAAGGCTCTGGCCAGCGAGCTCGGCGACCGCTTCGGCAAAATACCTAAAGAAGTTAAAAACCTGCTCTATTCGGTGAGGATTAAAGCTCTGGCAGCCAAAGCCGGTATTGAGTCCATCGCCACCGAGCACGGCCAGATTATAGTAAGGCCCTTTGAGGGGATGCGCTTTGATAAGCACAAGCTGGAGCCGCTCCAGCAGGACGGCATCAGGATAGGCTCAAACCAGATCAGGATAAACTATAAAAGGCTACCAGACTGGGGGAAGTTGCTGGAGGAGGTACTCTATAATATAGAGTGATATTACAAACCTACCACTTCACCCCCCAACCCCGAGCATTCAAGCAACTTCTCTCCAACTACTCGAAATATCGACCTTTCATCTCCGTTAATATAAAAGGCGCTGGGACTCATATCCCAACTAAAATCTTCCTCAGTGCCCTCCCAACTCCAAAGCATAATTAGTGCCACCTGAGGTCTACTTGGAAATAGTTTTTGAGCAATCTCTCTAACATCAAAACTGAATATTCCAGATTTGGTTGTATCCAAAGCAAGAATACCAGGATAATCCTCAGGTAACTGATTTCTAGTCTTGTCCAATAGATTTCTTACAACTCCTTTTATTGTTTTCAGTCTATCCCATTTCTCACCTACCCTAGATTTGAGTGATTTAGCTATGGACTGAAATGATGTTACCTCGCAATAAATATCTTGCTGCAAATAATAAAGAAGCATGTCTGCATACCCGTCTCTATGAGGTAATTCTGGTTCAATCTCTTTCAGTAGATTCTTTTGCCAGAACCACAGAGTTATGTCTATTTGAGCTAAGAATTCCTGATATTCATCCCAATCAGAAGCACCCTGTAAGCGAGGTTTCAATCTACCATATCCAGCAATTGAGTCTAACTCAGCCAGCCTCTTCTCTAGAGTTGGCAAATGCCTGTTTGCATCAATGCTAGATTTTTCATTCTCCAAACGTTGTAAAAGTTGGTTTTTTAATCCACTTCTATATTGCTTCCTAATAAAATCAGCATCTAAAAACTGATAAATGTGGGGATATGCAGACAGCATCGATTGTAATCGCAAGGGACACTCGTTTTCCATATAAGCTAAATATAGAAACCTCAGGGGCATTAGTCAAGAGAGTTACAGGGATGAGCTTCGCCCCTCTTTCTAATATCCCCCTATCCCCCCAAAAGTCTATTTACTTATAATTCCAGAGTGCGGTATACTAACTCGAATAAATACTTAGTGACAGGAGGGAAAACAGCATATGGACTTCAATCAACTTGCCTGGGGAGCCGTCTGCTTCTACTACCGGTCACTTGGCGATAATAAATACAGCAAGATTATGCGGGACACCGACTTCCTTACCCGACTGAGACATGAGCCGTCCAACATCAGTGCCATCGAGTTTGAGGAGAAGGTGCTTTTAGACCATGTCAATATTGAAAACTATGACCTGCTTATCGGGCACGGCCTGGCAAGGAACGTCCTGGATAAGATAATTCAGCTCCAGCCAGAGACCTTCGCCCTTAAGGACATTACCCTGCTTGATTGTGACCTCTCCGACCGCAATATAAGTGACAAAATAAACATAATATACTCAAGCGTTTACTCAGTTAACGGTCTGTGGCTAACCGGGGTATCAAAAATCGTGCACCTCCTGAATGATAAACTATTTCCCTTGCTAAACCTGAACATATCAAAGCACTTTGGAATTCTGGAAGGCGATACCAACCTGATTCAGTGGGCGAAAATCACCCAGCAGAATGCCAGAGAGGTTATTGAGGACTTTAAGAAACATAAACTCCCGGGGGCACCGGAGAAATTCCTCTCCGAAAAGCTCGGTTATACCCGCTATGGTTATGAGAAATCTTTAGTTAAGTTCCTCGACGAGTTCTTCTGGTTACGCTTCGGAGATAACCTGCCCATCCCACCCCGATGGGTCCCCCCAGCGTAATATCAAACCTTCGATAAGCCCCTCATCCGTATGATGACAGATATAACAAAAGATCAATAACGCCCCTTATGCCCTGCTTCCCACAGTCCGCTAATCATCAAAAATGAATAGCTCATCAATATGAACCCCTAACGCCCTAGCTACATTGTAAGCCAGCCTCAGGGAAGGGTTATATTTCCCCTGCTCCAGGAAGACAATAGTCTCCCGCCTGACCCCAACCAGTTCCGCCAGTCTTTCTTGTGTCAGGTTACGCTTGGTTCGGTATTCCTTTATTCTTGTTTTCATTGGTATACTACTTAAGCTGAGATATTCATCCGGGCGGTTGGGCTAGTTGCTTTCTGGCCAGTCCCCGGACACATATAACCAGCCCGCCAACCAGCCCAACCGCAATCGCCCCCGGTGACAAGATAACGGCGATGATGAAGAAAACCGGCTCCTCAACCCCCAATAGAGCACTCACCGCGTTGTGGAGGATAAAACTGCTAACGCCGGCTCCAGCCGCGATTCCGGCTACCCGCAGAAAGGTCTTCAGCCGTCGTAACTCACCCTCACTCAGCTTGGGCTCTATTCGGTCATAGAAGATATAGGACAGTAGATAGACCAGTCCGCCGGCTAAAAAGAGGCCGCTCGTGATATGTACCGGATTGCGGTCAGTAACATAGCTCAGATTTATGCTGAAGAACAGCATCAGTGCCGCCGAGGCGATAGCGAAGAAGATAAACCCATTGCGGGCTGACTTCCCCATATTTTGGCGTACCCTCTCATCAAAGGGCGGGAGTCTTCTTTTCCTTATCAAATGCCAGAACTCGCGGCGACCAATGATGAAGATTCCGACGGCCAGGGCGATGGCAACATAGTACTCCTTTAACGAGACAAGAAGAATCACTAGTACCAGAGCCATGATACCAGCCGCTAAGAGTGCTCTTCTCATTTTCATGGCGTCGCCCCCTGTTAGCTATTTCTAACGTTATATATTTCTAACATACAACATAACTTAAGTTTTGTCAATACCCCCAAAAGAATTAGGGTAAGTTTAGAGAGAAAATTGGAAAGTGCGGGCTAATCCAGCATGAGCTGTATCTGACGCCCGTTGGTTACCGCTTTATCCTGGTAACAGTTGTTGAACAGCACATGGAGCTGGCGGGTCACCGAACTGAGGTGCTTGATCCGCGGCAGCCATTCCTTAAGCTCATCCTCGGAGTACAGATAGTTAAAACGCTCGGCGACGGTGATGCCGCCCTTCTCCCAGGTCTCTCTGTTTCTGCCGTGAAACCTGATGACCGCAATGTCAGAGGTAGCCTCCGCAATCGGCGGCAGACTGGACTTAAACCCCTGCGGTTCATCGACACATACCAAGGGTAAGTCGTTATCGCTCAGGAAATTCAAGGTGCTGGTAGCGTTTTTCTCATTTAGCCAAGAGCTATGTCGGAATTCCACAGCCAGCTTGTACTGGGGCAGTCTTACCTTACAGTCAAGGATATAGCGGCACGGCTCATCACCGGCATAAAACCAGGGCGGAAACTGAAAGAGAACTACTCCGAGCTTACCCGAGCTGTCCAGAGGCAGCAATGCCCGTTCAAAGCGGCGCCAGACCTCGTCTAATAAATCGCTGGGTAAATCGCGATAGTATAGGCTACTCCTCCCGGCTATTTCCTTAGGCAGCGCTTGCCTGATATCTTTCGGCAGCGAGTCTAACGGCGTCGGGTGCCGCGTAAAGAGACGGAACGCCTTAACGTCAAATATGAAGCTGTCCCCGGTTCTTCTTGCCCAGAGCCCGCTGGTCCTTTCACTGGGTAGAGCGTAGTAGGTGCTATCCACCTCAACTATGGGAAACTGGCTGGCATAATACCGAAGCCGGACTTCGGCAGAGCGGGCCCAACCAGGATAGAAGCGCCCGCTTTCAATAAGAGTCGGGTCTGTCCAAGAACAGGTGCCAACCAGAATATCACCCATGGGTGCCACTCCTTATCTCTCCGCATTAAATTTCAGCACCCAGAAGGATGCTAGTTGTCAGTCTACGGCTGATACCTGCTTAGAATCGCCCGGGCTCTATCACGGGCCGCCCTCTCAAGGTCAGACGCTGGTGCTGAGGGAAGCCGGTCGAGAAAGGCCCTGAGCTCTGCTGCTATCTCCTCAGTCTTAAGCCGAGCCTGCTCTTCATTGAGCGCCTTATAGCCCTGGAGCTTACGCGGGCCCTCGCTGCCGCTCTCCGCGAAATACCAGTCCTTAAAGCCAGCCCCGCAGCCGATTAAGAACATCATATAGCCCAGCGGCGTAGCCGCGGGAGGGATGCCCAGAGACAGTGAGCGAGCCGTATCCTGCTCGGCCGGGCTATCATACTCAACCATCAGGTGACCACCCGGTGGAATCAGACTAGCTAGATACTGAAATAGCTGCTGAGCTGGTCCGCCAGCAGTTATATCTAGCACCAGCTCAACTGAGCCAAAGCTCAGCCGCGGCACGAAGCTAATAACCTCAACCCAGTTATAGCTGGGATACCTACCCTGGTTAAAGAGACCAAGCAGCACCGGCTGGTTGCTTACCTTTCCAAAGGTGTTCTGCAGGAACACCCGAAAGTAACGGGCACCGAATCTATTATTCATCCCCAGCCAGACGAGTAACTTATGTGAGTCGAGGCTTTTCCCCTGAAGGCTACCTAAAGGGTGCCGCTGGTTAGCCAAAGCCCATCCCTTCTCCAGCAAGCCATCGCCAGCAGAACCTTTGGGTAACATCAACATCACCTACCCTCCCCAGTTTTCGGTATCATAGGTTACCATCACCTCGTTGTCAATTCTGATAGCCTTCCTGCCTACACTTGACAAACTTCCAGTTGTGTGGTGTATAATTTTATGTCTAGAGGTCTATTAGACCGGACGGTTAGCAGTTTGCATTACCATCGTGCAGTTTCGTACCAGCTCTCAAGCCATGGATGACCAAACTGAAACCGAATACCAAAGAAGGGAGGACATCCGTGAGCTACGAGGACAAAACCTTAACCTGTGTCGAGTGTGGCACAAGCTTCACCTTCAGCGCCCAAGAGCAGGAGTTCTTTGCTGCCAAGGGGCTCGCCAATGAGCCCAAACGTTGTCCCGACTGCCGACAAGCCCGAAGGCAACAGCGCCGGGAATCGTATGGTGACGACAGCTACGGCTACCGACGGCCGAGGCAAATGCACGATGCGATATGTGCGTCGTGTGGCAAAGAGACACAGGTACCATTTGAGCCTAGGGAAGGACGACCCGTATACTGCAGCGAATGCTACGCTAAAGTCAGGGGTTAAACCCGTATTTCAAAGGCCAAACTAAAGAGGAGAGGTGGCACGATAAGACGCCTCTCCTCTCTTGTTTAACTTCGCCGGCTTTCCTCCACCCAACTAGTCAAGCACTATCTTCACGGGTAATTAATAAAGAACATCACCAAGAAACTGACTTGCCACACCCACCGTTACCTGTTGGGGTATTATATCATATATGATGGCACTTTTATCTATTCCTTTGGGAAATTAGGGCGGAAATTTGACGAAGCTTTATAACGCACCGGCACTTGATAGACGTGCCACAGGTAATCTTGCCACCAGCCAAATCATGCCGCAAAAAGCGGTCATTCTCGCATCTCACATCGGCCCAGCAATTGACAAACAAGAGCCAAAGTGGTAGATTTAATTGTAATTAGCAATCTCAAGCTGCGACTGCTAATCAGGTTTAAGATGTTAACTGCCAGAAGAGAAATGATACTCAGGTCAATAGTGGGGCAATATATTTTGAAGGCGACACCGGTAGCCTCACAGAGTATTGTTAGTGACCATGAGTTGGGGGTATGTCCTGCCACCATCCGCAGTGAGATGGCACAGCTGGAGGAGGCAGGCTACATTACCCGTCAGCACTCTTCAGCCGGCAGCATACCCTCAGACAAGGGCTACCGCTACTATGTAGAGTCACTGGGTGAAATAGAACTCCCCCTTGTCGAGCAAATCCTGGTAAGCCACCTCTTCCATCAGGTGGAAAGAGAGCTGGAAGAATGGCTAAGGCTAGCCGCCAAACTTATCGCTCAACTAGTGCACAATATGGCGGTAGTGACCACCCCAAGGATGTCGAATTGCCAGTTCAAGTATCTGGAGCTAGTTAGCCTACAGGACTACTTGGCATTAGGTATCTTCGTGTTGCGGGGGGCCAAGATAAGACAACGATTAATGACCTTCGATCAGGCTATGCCTCAAACCAAGCTAATGGCTATGGCCAACAAGCTAAATACCGTTTATTCCGGTCTAGCTAGGTCGGAAATGCTAGCCAAGGAAATAGAACTCTCCCCGGTTGAGCAACAGATAACTGATTACTTGTTAAAGATCATGCAGGCAGAGGACGAGCAGGAATACGAGGAGCCCTATCTGGATGGCCTGCACTTTATGCTCAGCCAGCCGGAATTTGCCAAGGGGCAGCAGATGAAGTCCTTAATGGAGCTGATTGACCACCGCAGTCTAATCAAGATTATCGCCCCCGAAGGGATTAACAGCCAGGAGATACAGGTGGTCATCGGGAGGGAGAATAGGGCGGAGGCTATCCAGGATTACAGTGTCATCCTCGGCCGCTACGGTCTAGCCGACGAAGTGACCGGCACCATCGGCGTCATCGGACCGACCCGAATGCCTTATGCCCGAGCCATCGCCACCGTAAGCTATCTTTCGTCACTACTGAGCAAACTGACCACCGAGCTATACGGCAAAGAACCGGCCTGAAACAAACGATTCAAAAAGGAAATTTAAGGCTTAATCATGATAAATGAACAGGAACCAGAGAGGGAGTCCGCTAAAACCGGCTCCGAGATAACCGAAATCGAGGAGGTAGAGTTACTAAAGCAGGCCCTGGCTGAAGAGAAGGAAAAGGCAGAAGCCAATCTGGCCGGCTGGCAACGGGCCCAGGCAGACTTCATCAACTATAAAAAGCGCAGCGAGCGGGAGAAGGCAGACCTCGGTAAGTACGCTAATAGCGAACTTATACTTAAGCTCTTGCCCGCCCTGGATGATTTGGAACGAGCCCTGGCGGCTATCCCGCCTCGCCAGGCTAAACTTAGCTGGGTCGAGGGCGTCAGACTTATCGAGCGTAAGCTAAAGGCGACTCTGGAAGCAGAGGGAATATCCCAGATAGAAGCTCTAGGAGAACCATTTGACCCATATTTCCACGAAGCCGTGATGCAGAGTAAAGGTAGGGAAGGAAGGGTCGTTGAGGAAATTCAGAAAGGCTACAAACTACACGATCGGGTTATTCGCCCAAGCAAGGTGGTCGTGGGCAGTGGGGAGGAAGATGAAGAAGGAGGAGAGGAATAAACTATGGCAAAGGTAATTGGTATCGATTTGGGCACCACTTTCTCCTGTGTGGCCGTAATGGAGGCCGGGGAACCAAAGGTCATCCCCAATGCCGAAGGTGGGCGCACCACGCCGTCGGTGGTGGCCGTAAATAAGTCCGGGGAACGCCTGACCGGGCAGGTGGCCAAGCGCCAGGCAATTACCAACCCGGATAATACCATCTTCAGCATCAAACGGCTGATGGGGCGCAAGTTTGATGAACCCACCGTCGAGTACGACAAGAAACTACTCCCATTCAAGATAGTTAAAGCAGATAACGGTGACGCCTGGGTAAAGATGGGTGACAAGGAATACAGCCCACCGGAAATCTCGGCAATGATTCTGCAGAAACTGAAAACGGATGCTGAAGCCTATCTCGGCGAGAAGGTTAACGAGGCAGTAATCACGGTACCGGCCTACTTCAATGACAGCCAGCGCCAGGCAACCAAGGACGCCGGTAAGATAGCCGGACTGGAAGTCTTGAGAATCATCAACGAGCCAACGGCCGCTTCCCTCGCATATGGCCTTGATAAGAAGGCAGATGAAACCATTGCCGTCTACGACCTTGGCGGCGGCACCTTTGATATATCCATCCTGGAACTGGGTGAAGGCACCTTTCAGGTCAAATCAACCAACGGTGATACCCACCTCGGTGGCGATGACTTCGACCAGAAGATCATGGACTGGCTATGCGACGAGTTCAAGCGGGAGCAGGGCATCGACCTGAGGCAGGATAAAATGGCCCTGCAGCGACTAAAGGAAGCCGGCGAAAAGGCCAAGTGCGAGCTATCCACCGTCCAGCAGACTGAGGTAAACCTGCCCTTTATCACCGCTGATGCCAGCGGCCCCAAGCACCTCAGTATCACCCTCACCCGGGCCAAACTAGAGCAGCTGGTAATGGAGCTGGTGGAGAAAACCATCGAGCCCTGTAAACAGGCGCTAACCGACGCCGGCAAGACCGCCGCCCAGATTGACGAGGTGGTTCTGGTAGGCGGGCAGACCCGTATGCCCCTGGTTCAGGAGAAGATAAAACAGTTCTTCGGCAAGGAAGCTCACAAGGGGGTTAATCCCGATGAGGTAGTCGCCGTCGGGGCCGCGATACAGGCAGGAGTACTTAAGGGCGAGGTCAAGGATGTGCTGCTGCTTGACGTGACGCCGCTCACCCTAGGCATCGAAACCCTGGGTAGGGTGGCGACACCGCTTATTCCGCGCAATACTACCATCCCTACCTCCAAGAGCCAGATCTTCTCGACGGCGGCGGATAATCAACCCAGCGTTGAGATTCACGTGCTCCAGGGGGAGCGACCTATGGCAGCAGACAATAGGACCCTGGGACGTTTTATGCTTGACGGTATTCTACCGGCACCCAGAGGTGTGCCCCAGATTGAAGTCACCTTTGATATTGACGCCAACGGCATTCTCAGCGTCAAGGCCCACGATAAGGGCACCGGTCGGGAGCAGAAAATCACCATCACCGCTTCCAGCGGGCTCTCCAAGGATGAGGTGGAGCGGATGCAGCACGAAGCCGAGGCACATGCCGCTGAGGATACCAAGCGACGCGAAGAGGTTGAGGTACGCAACGCCGCGGATACCCTAGCCTATACTGCGGAAAAGACACTGCGGGACCAGAAGGATAAGATACCCGCCGACCTGAATAAGGAGACGGAAGATAAGGTAGCCGCTGTGCGTTCGGCACTGCAGGGTAGCGATATTGAGGCTATCCGCCAAGCAACACAGGAACTAAACAGCACCATGCAAAAAATCGGGGCAGCAGTTTACCAACAGCAGCCACCCCCACCGGGTGCTGAGCCACCTCCACCGGGAGAAGAAACTCCACCCGGTAAAGAGGGCGGCGAGGAAGGCACCGTAGAAGGCGAGTTTAGAGAGGTTTAATAAGGACTGCGGAAGAGGTAAACTCTGCGGAGTCCTAATAAGGGCATGGTAAGATTTGCCAAAATGGGGAGTTAAAGAGGGGCTCCGCCCCTCTTATACCTAATCCCTCTCTCCTCCAAAGGGCAGGGGGACACCAAGGGTGAGGTAGAACATAAATGCCAGTCAAGCGGGATTACTATGAAGTCCTCGGCATCCCCAGAAATGCTACCGATGAGGAAATAAAGCGAGCCTTCCGTAAGCTCGCCTTCAAGTATCACCCAGATCATAACCGCAACGGTGATGCCGAGGCGAAATTCAAAGAGGTGAACGAGGCCTACCAGGTACTCGCTGACCCGGACAAGCGCGCCGCCTATGACCGTTTTGGCCACGGTGGCACTGAGGGGTTCTTCGGGCGCGGCTTCGAGGGCTTCGACTTCGGCGGTTTCGGCGATATCTTTGATGCCTTCTTCGGCGGTGCCACCAGTACTGCTCGCCGGGGGCCGCAACGTGGTACTGACCTGACCTATAACACCTATATCACCCTTGAAGAAGCTGCCTTTGGCTGCGAAAAGGAAATAAGTATTCTGCGCACTGAGAACTGCCCCCTGTGCCAGGGCACTGGCTCCAGGCCCGGCAGTCAACCCACCAAGTGCCCTAACTGCAACGGTTCCGGGCAAGTAAGACGGGTCCAGCAGAGTATCTTCGGCCGTTTCACTAACATCAATACCTGCCCTCAGTGCCGCGGTGAAGGCAGAATTATAACTGAACCCTGCAAGCAGTGCCGGGGCACAGGCAAGGCAAAGCGTGAGCGCCGTATCTCAGTCAAAATCCCGCCTGGAGTTGATAACGGCAACCAAGTGCGACTAAGTAGGGAAGGTGAGGCTGGCGATAGAGGCGGTCCTCCCGGTGACCTCTACATTTCCTTAACCGTAAAGCCACATGAGCTTTTCACTCGGGATGGCGATAATATCATCTACAATCAACCAATCAACTTTGCTCAGGCAGCTCTCGGCACTGAAATCGAGGTGCCCACCCTAGACGGTAACACCAAGCTCAAGCTAAAGGCGGGCAGTCAAAGCGGCGAAGTCTTAAAACTCAAGAACAAGGGTGTCTCGCATCTCCGCAGTCGGGGACGGGGTGACCAGTTCATCAAGCTACGCGTGATTACCCCTGAGTCACTAACTAAAGAACAGCGCCGACTATTTGAGGAACTGGCGGAAACCCTGAACCTAACCGGAGACACTCACGAAACATAGCCAGAATATAGGTTAGTAATAAATAAAGGCTCGATTCACTCAACTGATAGACAACCGGCAGTAGAATAGACCTCAGTCATGCTTCCGATTTTGGGAAAAGTCAGAGAAAGCCCAATTTTGCCCCGCCAGCTCATGGCTGGCCTCAGTCGATGTGATCTCAGCCACTACCTGGTGCGGATCAGCACCTTTGAACAGAACCTGGTAAATCTTTTCCGTCACCGGCATCCCCAGCCTGTACTGCCGGGCTAGGCTTCTGGCCGCGACCGTAGTATTAATCCCCTCAGCTATGCCAGTCATTGAGGCTGTTATCTCCTCTAGCGGGCGCCCCTTGGCTAACTCTACCCCAAGGTAGTGATTACGACTCAGCGGGCTAGCACAGGTAGCTATGGTATCCCCCAAGCCGGCCAGACCGGTAAAGGTGAGTGGATTTGCCCCCAGAGCCACCCCCAGAGCCGCTATCTCAATTAAGCCGCGGGTAATAAAGGCTGCCTTGGTATTATCACCAAAACCAAGCCCGTCTACCATACCAGCACCCAGAGCAATGATATTCTTGAGCGCCCCCCCCAGCTCTACTCCAATGACATCGGTATTGGTGTAAACACAGAATCTGTCTGTGGAGAGTAGCCGCTGGGCTTCCTTGGCTACAGCTTCGCTGGCCGCCGCCACTACGGTGGCAGAGGGTAGATCAAGAACGATCTCTCGGGAGAGATTAGGCCCAGAAAGGACACAGATATTAGCCTCTAGTTCGGGGGCTATCTCCTCAGCGATTACCTGGCTCATTCGCTTATTGCTACCTAACTCCAAACCTTTAGCAGCACTGATCACCAGCACTGACCTATTGAGGTAATCTCTAGCCAGTCTAATGTTATGCCGCATCGTCTGAGAGGGTATTGCCAGAATCACCGCCTGCGCCGAAGCCAGGGCTTCGTTTAGGGAACTGGTAATAAATAGTTGAGAGGGTAAGGCAACCGGAACCCGACCGCCGTTAGACTTGCCTTCTCTTAGCTTAACAGCCTCTGCCTCAGTCCGAGCCCACAATGCAATCCTTCGTCCCTTATTGGCTAGTACCACCCCTAAAGTCTTTCCCCAACTGGTGGTACCAATAATGGCTATCTTGGACATATAGCTACACCACTCTCATCGCTTTCGAACATCAAAATCAGAAACGAGCCTGTGAGGTATATGGCAAGGGGTTAACTTCTTAACCTAGCCCTCTGACCCAACTTACGCTCCCTACCAGCCAGTAAACGACTGATATTATCCCGATGCATAATAATTATCACTACGGAGCCGATTAAAGCGTAAATCAGATATTCAATCGGAAACCGATTGAATATGGTGAGGGGGATTAACACGGCGTAAGTGCCTACCGCAGCGGAAATGGAAGCCAGAGAAACAAACTTGGTGAGTCCGGCTCCGATGATAAAAATTTCGCCGCCAAACAGGGCCGCCGGGGGAAACAGGGCCGCCATGCCACCAAAAAAGGTGGCTACCCCCCTACCGCCAGCACGAAACCTAAGAAATACCGACCGATTATGTCCGGCCATAGCTGAAAGAGCCGCTATGACCTGGGCTACCAGCACCCCCCAGTGAAAACCACCCACCACCAGATAATCCTTACCAACAATTAACCCAGCAATCACCACCGCGGCGACTCCCTTCAAAAGATCCAGAACAAAGACAAGCACCGCCGCTTTACTGCCCGCCGTCCTAAGGACATTGGTCGTCCCCACCTTGCCACTACCATACTGCCTGACATCCACCCCAGCCATCCGCCGGCCTACTATTATTCCAAAGGGAATCGAGCCCAAAAGGTAACCAATCAAGCCAACCAGAATAAACTGGGCAACCATTATGGCTCCCTCCTCGTTTTGAAGACCAAGCGAATTGGCGTGCCCTCAAAGCCAAATGACTGGCGGAGCCTATTTTCAAGGTAGCGCTGGTATGAGAAATGCACTAGCTGGGGGTAATTAACAAAGAAGACAAAGGTCGGTGGGTTTACTTCAGCCTGAGTGGCGTAGAGAATCTTTAGCTGGCGGCTACCCTTTCGCGGCAGACCATGAGCCGCCACTGCCTCCTGGATGACACTATTAACAACCGCGGTAGATAGGCGCTTAAGCCTCTCCTGATATATCCGACGTACCTGAGGCATTATCTTATCTACCTCCCACCCTAGCTTCGCTGAAACAAATATCACCGGTGCATAAGAGACAAACCTGAACTGGCTCCTGAGGTACCGGTCATACTCAACTTTGTTCCCAGTCTCGACCAGGTCCCACTTATTAACTATAATCATAACACCCTTTGCCGCCTGCTGGATATAACCTGCAATATGCATATCCTGAGCGGCGACTAACTGCCCCGCATCCAGAACCAAGAGCGCGATATCAGCCCGCTCAATGGCTCTAAGCGCTCGGATGACGCTGTACTGCCCTACCCCACCACCGATCCGTCCCCGCCGCTTAATGCCAGCAGTATCAATAAGTAGCACACTTTCCCCCTCAAAGTCAACTGGGGTATCTATGGCATCACGAGTCGTCCCCGGCGCCTCATCAACAATCACCCGCTCACCACCCAGGAGAGTATTTAGCAGGGTTGACTTACCCACATTCGGCCTGCCGACAATAGCCACCCCAATCGCCTCTGGCTCAGCACTGGCCGCCGATGGTGACGGTAGTAAAGGGGTAACCCTGTCTAATAGCTCAGGGATACCCCGCCCATGATAGGCACTAACCGCCAGTGGCTCACCCAGACCCATCTGGTAAAACTCTACCGCTCCGGTCTCATATTTAGCGTTATCTGCCTTATTAGCCACCAGCACTAAAGGCTTACCCAGTTCCCGAAGCCGATCGGCTATTTCCAGGTCGGCAGGCGTCACCCCATCCCTGATATCAACCAGGAAAACAATGAGGTCCGCTTCCATAATAGCTGCCATGACCTGCTCATTAACCCCCTGAGATATAGCGGAGTCGGGTCTCAGTTCCAGCCCGCCGGTATCAACGATGGTAAACTCTCTCCCCAGTGCGGTAACATCAGCCATGATACGGTCGCGGGTTGTCCCCGGCAGATCATCAACAATGGCAACCCGCCTACCCGCCATGCGATTAAGGAGGGTAGACTTGCCCACATTCTGCCGGCCAACGATAGCTACCATCGGCTTACTCGCACCCATAGTTAAAACCCTCTGACTCACGTAAGAGTGGAGAGACCTTGTCTCTGAAATACCAGTTCCCCCAGAGATTATAAATTACTAAAATGTTTAAGAAATAACAGGGTTTTTACTGACTATTCTCCTTTTTTTCTCTGAGGTGAAAGGCAACTCAAGGAGGCAGGCTAAATAGACAACCCCTACTTTGCCGGCGACAGCTCCTGGGCAAACCTGACACTGGGGGGTTCAATCTCAGTCCGGGTAATCTTTTTCAGCTCACTGATGCTGTCTCGAAACTCCTGGGCAAAGGCATTATATTCCATCACCATTCGGTTATACTGGTCTTTCGTCTCCTTGGGAATCTCCACCGTCCCGGCTACCTCATAAAACTGCTCGATAAATTCGTAATAGTGATTATTCACCAGCCACAGCTCATTGAGATAGGTATAGAGGTAAACCTCGGGGCGTACGCTCCTGACGTCACTCTCTATCCGATTGATGAAGCTATCACACCAGGTATTAAACAAGCGCTTAGCCATATCGCACGCCCGCGCCCAGTCCCACAGCTTGGGGTTATCCACCGTAAAGAGACTGTCTATGATGGCAAAGATGGAGAGAGAGGAATCACCCATAAAACGGCGATTAAAATAGCCCGCCCTCTGTCTGAGCCTGGAGAGTGAGAGCTCAAGTCTCTGCCTTCGGGTGCTGATTATTGCCGCCGCCAGACCACTAACCAAAACAGCAACCAGAATTGGGGCCAGAGCCTGGATTGGCCATCCATACCCAGTGCCAACCAGCGCCAGCGCCGTGATGGCAACGGGCCACCAGATCCAGCTAGCCATGTTTCTTGATACGTTCATTGCTATCCCCCTTGTCAATATCCGGGCAGCGGTATCTCCAGACCTCCCAGCATCATCGCCAATAGTGCCTTCTGCATGTGCAGCCTATTCTCAGCCTGGTCGAAAACCACCGACCTCGGGCTATCCAGAACAGTCTCGGACACCTCCTCACCCCGATGTGCCGGCAAGGGATGCATCAGTATGGCATCCTCCTTAGCTAAAGACAGGAGTTCATCATTCACCTGATAACGCTTGAATACCCGGCGCCTCTCTTCCGCCTCGGCCTCTTGCCCCATGCTTGTCCAGACATCAGTATACACGACGTCGGCACCACTGACCGCCTCCAGCGGCTCCTCGGTAGTCAGTATTTCCGAGCCGTTAGCCAGAGCATAGTCCTGAGCCAGGCTCAGCACCCTGTCCTGAACCCGGTAGCGGGACGGCGAGGCAATCCGGAAATTCATTTCGGTAAGCGTAGCGGCTAACATAAGGCTGTGAGCCACATTGTTACCGTCACCAATAAAGGCCAGGGTCAGGCCCGCCAGGTCATTCTTCTTCTCGTAAATGGTAAGCAGGTCAGCCAGGGCTTGGCAGGGGTGTTCCAAATCAGAGAGAGCATTTATCACGGGCACGGTAGCCTGGCGTGCCAGAACCTCCAGAGTCTGGTGAGAAAAGGTGCGGGCGGTAATAACATTAACATAGCGGCTGAGTACCCGGGCCACATCCGGAACTGATTCGCGCTCCCCCAGCCCAACCTCAGCGGGAGAGAGATAAATGGTCTCCCCACCCAACTGCCGCATCGCCAGCTCAAAGCTAACCCTAGTCCGCAGCGAGGGCTTCTCAAACATAATGGCTAGAGTTTTGCCACTGAGCAAAGAGAGCCAGCCCTCATTCTTCATATCAACCGCGTCCTTAATAAGCAGGCGGATGTCCTCGATACCGAGGTCAGATACGGAAAGTAAATCCTTACCTAGCAAGCTACCCCCCCTCTATATGCCCATAGTATACCACGAAAACTAGCTGTTAAGTAGAGGGACAGGGCAGAAAAATACCCCCTGCTTTACTGCCAAAAAGAAACCTGTTTTAATGAGTATGCTAGAGGCAATGCTATGGATCAAATAATAATGCACCCCATTGGCATAATCCACTCACCCTACAAAGAAAGAAGGAACATGCCTATCCAAGGGACTTTTGACAACGGAGTAGAAGCTTGGCTTGAATTAAAGGACGAGTATACTAATGGATTAAAGGACCTAGATGCATTTAGCCATGCCATAATCATATACTATTTCCACCAATCGCCCAGAGAAGAGATTGAAGGTAGACCCTTTCTGGAAAAGCGTAAACACGGTATTTTCGCCATCAGGAGCCCCCACCGCCCCAACCACATCGGGTTTTCCATCATAAAAATTAAGAGCATAAAGGCAAATCGAGTCTACTTTACCGAAGTGGATGTACTGGACGGGACCCCGCTCCTGGACATAAAACCGTATGTCAAATACTTTGACAATCGAGAGAATGTTATTTCAGGCTGGCTCGAGAAGCACTTTAATCACGGAAAAAGCCCAGATAAAACAATCATCCCGTGATGTCAAGCAGCTAAAAAGTACCGCGGTTATAGGAGGTTAACCATGACCGAAGTCGAAAAGACCACCAGCGAAAAGTTTACCGTATCCGGAGACGACCTGGTCGAGAAAGTAAAGCAACTCATCCACGAAGGCAACATCAGAAGGGTGCGCCTGATTTACAAAGAGAAGACGGTATTTGATATTCCGCTGACGATAGGGGCACCAGCGGCGGCCGCCATAATTATGGCCGCCCCGGTGCTGGCAGCGATCGGTGCCTTTGCGGCGCTGGTAACCGAATGCACACTTGAGGTAGAGAAGGTCGAGAAATGATAGCTCTGTATAGCAGGGCAGGGTAGTCTCAAGGAAATAGACTAATGACTAAGGGAAGCTATATTCTCCTTATCACACTGCCTGAAGGAGGCACAATTAAAGCCGGCAGCCTAGCCGATACCCGCTTCCCCGCTGGCTGCTATGCCTACGTTGGCTCGGCAATGGGTGGCTTCACACCCAGACTGAAGCGCCACCGTAAAAAAGACAAAAAACCTCACTGGCACATCGATTACCTGCTGGAGAGGGCTAATATCAGTGCCATAATCCTCTGCCAGACTGAGAAAGGGGTAGAATGCGCTATTGCCCAGGCCCTCAGCCAGCGACTTAGCTCCATCCCCGGCTTCGGCTCAAGCGACTGTAGTTGCCAAAGCCACCTCTTTCTTGCAGCCAACGGGAACCAAATGAAGTCAAGTATATTAGCTATACTCAACTCACTGCCGGTAGATAAGAGAATACGCCAGCTACCTCCCCAAATAGAGGGGCAAAAATGATAGAAATCATCCTGGCAAGACACGGGGAAACCGAATGGAACAGGCGGGAAATCTTTAGGGGTAGAGCCGATATTGAACTCAATGAGACCGGAACTAAACAGGCTGAGCTACTAGCTAAATACCTGAGCCCGATAAAAATAGCGGCCATATTTTCCAGCCCGCTAAAGCGAGCCTTGAAGACCGCCGAAGCCATCGCTAGCTATCATAACATTGAGGTAAGAACCACCGCCGGACTTATAGATTTTGACTACGGAGAATGGCAGGGCCTATCCCATCAGGAGGTGAAAGAGAGGTACCGAAAACTCTATGCCGAATGGCTTAAGACACCCCACCGGGTAACAATGTCGGGCGGTGAAAGCCTCGATGATGTCAGAAAACGAGCCCTCAGTGTCATAGACGGGATGATACGCCACTATGAGGGCACGGTAGTCCTGGTATCCCACCGGGTGGTGAACAAGGTTCTCATCTGTGCGCTACTGGGGCTAGGAAATGCCCACTTCTGGAACATAAAACAGGACGTCGGTGCCATCACCGCCTTTGACCATGATAACGACCGTTTCATCCTCACCAGACACAATGATACTTCCTTCCTAAAAGCCATCCCCACCGTCCCGCTCAGTGATTTCTGACCGTATAAGTTCGGTCAAATCTGTTAACCAAACCAGCGGGCACTCTGCTATAATAAAACCGTGAAGAAGCCGCTGCTGATGCTTTTTGATGGTAATGCCTTACTTCACCGCGCCTTCCATGCCCTGCCCCCGCTAACGGTGAGCCGGACCGGCGAGATGGTGGGCGCTGTCTACGGCTTCGCCCTGATGCTGCTTAAGGCGATAAATGAGCTAAAGCCCAGCCACTGTGCCATCGCCTTTGATTTGAAAGCCCCCACCTTCCGCCACCAGCTCTTCAGCGAGTATAAAGCCCACCGTCCGCCTGCCCCCGAGGAGCTGATCAGTCAGCTGGAGCGGGTAAGAGAGCTAGTGAGCACCTTCAATATCCCCATCTTCGAGCTTGAGGGCTATGAGGCGGATGATGTTCTGGGCACCCTCAGCCGAGAGGCAAGCGGTCAGGGCATCGAGTCCGTCATCGTTACCGGTGATGCCGATACCATGCAGCTGGTGTCACCCAGGGTTAAGGTGCTCTACCCCAGGCCGAGGGGAAGCTTCAGCGACACTACGCTCTATGATGAGTCTGAGGTAAACGAAAAATATGGGGTCGCCCCGGAACACATCGCCGACCTTAAGGGGCTGGCTGGCGACCCATCGGACAACATCCCCGGCATCCCCGGTGTCGGCAAGAAGACGGCAGCTAAGCTCATCCACCAGTTCGGCCCGGTAGAAGAGATCTATGCCCACCTGGACGAGGTCAGCCCACCCAAGCTCCAGGCACTTCTGCGCCAGCACGAAGCAACCGCCCGCCAGAGCAAGAAACTGGCTACCATCGTGACCGGGGTTCCGCTCACTCTTCGCTTCGATACCTGCTACCTCAGTCATTATGACCGTCAGCGGGTAGCCGAGCTCTTCCGCGAGCTCGAGTTTTTTAGCCTCCTCCCGAAGCTGCCCGAAATAGAAGCCGCTACCAAAGAATCCAGGGCGATAACCCAGACTAAGATTACACCCCAGCCCGAGTCAGCCTATCATACTATAACGACAACTCAAGGTTTCAATGAGCTTCTCAGCCACCTTAAAGGAGCCAAGTCCTTCGCCTTTGACCTGGAGACAACCAGCCTAGATGCCATGAAAGCCCAGCTGGCGGGTATATCGCTATCCCCAGCCCCAGCTGAGGCCTATTACATCCCAGTAGGTCACGTCGGCTGGGGCGAACTAGAACAATTACCCCGGGAACAGGTGATAAACGGACTCAAACCCATGCTGGAGGATGCTTCCCTCCCCAAGCTAGCCCACAACGGTAAGTATGATGTGACGGTACTGGCCGAGTATGGAGTAGCCGTAAGTAACCTGGCGTTTGACACCATGGTGGCTGCCTATCTCCTGGGTGAGAAATCCTTAAGCCTGAAAGCCCTTGCCTTCAGCCGGCTCGGTATCGAGATGACACCTATCAGCGACCTTATTGGCAGCGGCTCAAAGCAGCTCTCCATGTCAGAGGTGCCGATAAAAGAGGTCGCCAAGTATGCCAGCGCTGATGCCGACATCACCGGACAGCTAGCGGGACTGCTAGAGCCAGAACTTCACAAACAGGGGTTGTGGCGGCTGTTCTCAGAGGTCGAGATGCCCCTGGTACCCGTTTTGGTCAGTATGGAGAGAAACGGTATTGCCCTGGATATAGAGCTACTCAGGCAGATGGCCCACCGCCTCGGTGAGCAACTGCTGCGGCTGGAGGCGGAAATCTATAACAGCATAGGGCACCGCTTCAACATAAATTCCCCCCAGCAGCTAAGCTCGGTCCTGTTCCAGGAGCTAAGACTACCTTCAACCAAAAAGACCAAGAGCGGTTATTCCACCGGTGCCTCAGTTCTGGAGGAACTGCGGGGCGTCCACCCGGTGATAGAGCTAATCCTGGATTACCGCCAGCTCAGTAAGCTCAAGTCAACCTATATCGACGCCCTGCCGGCACTGGTAAACCCGAAGACCGGTCGGGTACATACCAGCTTTAACCAGACGCGGACGGCCACCGGCCGCCTTTCTTCCAGCGAGCCAAATCTGCAGAATATCCCGGTTCGGGGTGAAATGGCAAGAGAAATCAGAGAGGCTTTTGTGGCTCCGCCCGGTGCCTATCTGCTGGCCGGGGACTACTCCCAGATTGACCTGCGCGCCCTAGCCCACCTGTCCCAAGACCCGAACCTTAAAGCCGCCTTCCAGCAAGACGAGGACATCCACACCGCCACTGCTGCCCAGCTCCTCAGCGTGGAGACCTCGCAGGTAACACCGGACATGCGCCGCCTAGCCAAGACAGTCAATTTTGGAGTTATTTACGGTATGAGCGACTACGGGCTGGAACAGGCTACCGAGCTCTCCCGGCAGGAGGCAGCCCAGTTCATCACCGCCTACTTTGAGAAATACCCCGGCATAAAAGAGTACCTGGAATCGACTAAAGACGAGGTACGCAAGTCAGGCTACGTGCAAACGATACTGGGTAGAAAACGCTTTATTCCGGAGATTAACTCATCCAATCGGCAGGTGAGGGAAGCTGCGGAACGGATGGCGATAAATATGCCCGTGCAAGGGACATCCGCCGACATTATCAAAGTGGCTATGATTAACCTAGCCCGGGAGATGAGCCAGCAAAAGCTCAGAAGCAAGATGCTCCTTCAGGTTCACGACGAGCTTATCTTTGAGGTGCCCGAAGAGGAGATGGAGATAATGCGTGAGCTGGTGCCGGAGATAATGTCCACGGCCCTGGTGCTCAGCGTGCCGCTAAAGGTGGATCTCAAGACCGGCCGAAACTGGGGGGAGATGGAACCTTCATAAGTTACCATCACTACGTTGGCGAAAATTAGGGGGAGCTATATAGATGCCCGAGCTTCCGGAAGTAGAGACGATAAAGAACGAGCTTATCGCCCACGTCGTCGGGCGTAAGATTACCGGGATCACCCTCGGCTGGGAAGGGATAGTTAAAAAGCCCTCGTTAGCAGAATTCTGTTCTCGCCTCATGGGGCAGCAAATAAGCAGGCTCAGTCGGCGCGGCAAGTACCTCATCTTCAGCCTGAGCAGTGGCCAAGCCCTGATTATCCACCTGAAGATGACCGGCTCACTGCTACTTAATCACGCTTCGGATAAGCTTGATAAATTCACACGCGCCGTGCTGGATCTGGATAACGGTTGCCAGCTCCGCTTCCGCGACCCGCGTAAGTTCGGAGCCATGTGGCTGGTGGAAGACATAAGCAGCGTGGTAGGAAAGCTTGGCCCCGAACCTCTGGAAGAAGACTTCACCGCCCGGGTGCTGGCGGAGCGGCTGGCCAAGCGCAAGGCACCAATAAAACCCGTTCTCCTCGACCAGAACTTTGTTGCCGGTATCGGTAACATGTATGCCGATGAGGCTTTGTATGATGCCAGAATCCACCCCCTAAGGCTAGCACCAAGCCTGACTCAGGAAGAGATAACGAGACTTCATAGGGCTATCCAACAGGTATTGTGGGCAGCCATCGGCAATAAGGGGGCCAGTGTGGAGAACTACTTCCGTCCCGGCGGGGAGCTGGGCACAGCGCACTTTGAGTTTCGGGTCGCCCACGGGCTGGGGGGTAAGTTCTGTCAGCGGTGCGCCACACCGATTGAGAGAATAGTGATCCGTAACCGGGGCACCTACTTCTGCCCCAGGTGCCAGCCGCTATTCACCCTCTAGCTTCCTAAAGTCTTTCGCAGGCCACATCTTATGTTGTGAGCAAAAACGTAATATTTCCTTCTTTTCTTCCTCGGTATACTCAAAGAAGTAACTTCTAAACGCCAACGTGTCATAGGGCCCCATGATAACAAAAAATCTACCCTTAGTAGCAAAAAACAGCGGGTTTATATCGCGACGAACAACATCAGCCAGCCAATTAGCTGCCTTTGTAGCTTCTATCACATGTTTTTTACATTTATCTTGCCAAGCGTCATATTCATTAAAAAGCTGCTGATATACGTCATGGTCTTCTATCCACCCTTGGGACCTATAAAACCTTTCTTCAACTAATATGTTATCTCGCGTCTTGCTAGTTTCACAATGTTCACAAAATGTCGCGATAGCCGCATGCGTCTCGTAAGTCAATTTTTTAAGTGCACATTCCAGCTCAGGCAGAGTCTTCGGCCACACAGCACCAATAATCTTGTTGAGGAATTCAAATAATCTTCTCGGCGCGTCTTCATCCCAGTTCATATTTGTAGACAGTGCCCGACTCGCCCATTTATCCCAGCTATCAAGCTGACATGCTTCCACTGTAGCATCTATTAAGTCTGCATAAATTACATCTTGCGCAGTCTTACGTATGTCCCCGCTCTCAGAGAGTGTCTGCTGCACCCACAATTCATGCTGGTCTTTAATTAAATGTAATTTCTCAACAGGGTAGTCTTCCGGACTCTTATCAATAATTACGTGATGAGTGGGACACAGGAGAATAAGATTAAAATATGAGTTACGTTCGTCTATAGAGAGAGGACTCTTTCCTCGTGGAGCACTATCACTCTCCCCGACAATATGTGCCTGCTCGCCTAGAGGAAAACTTTCGGAAGCTAGACTTTTATCTTGCGTTAGTTCAATTCTACAGTCGGGGAATGAACACCGCCCTGCTGCTCTAGCCCACAGTAACTTAATATCCCTCTGCGAAATGGACATACATGCCCCCCCTACATTATAACCCCATGCATTAGAGCATTGAAGAGAGGGTAAGAATGCTAGTCACTTCCTCAGCCTTAAATCAATCCCCAAACTCTCCGCCATCCTGCTGATTAGCGCCCTAACGGTCTTAGCTTTATCTTTGAGAGGAGTATTCTGGCTTATCTCTGCCTCCGCCTCCTTAAGCGCTTCCCTCAATTTATCCAAGGGCACAAGCTGACAGCTGGTGCAGTAAAAGCTCTTGGAACGACCTTCGTCATAGTTAGCCAGGAGATACTTGAGGAATTCCTGCTTCTCAAGCTCCAGTCGGGCAAATTCCTCAATACCATGCTCACGGATGAAGGAAAAATTAGCCTTAATCGGGCGGTGGGAAAGGAAAGAGTCCTTACTCTTCGCCGAATCAAGAAGCCTAGCTATCCGCTCACAATCATCAAAACTGGCACACTCAGCGCAGGTCTCAAGCCCCTTCTTCCTGACACAGCAGGTAATGAAACCACAGCCGGGCATCTTCTCCCAGAAACCCGGGCCGCAGCAGCCGGGACATCTCGATACCCCTTCAGTATAGTATCTCGGGCATAGGCCGCAGTTGAGACCGCAGACGCCGACCAGGGGATACTTCCTAAGCGGATATTTGTCCATCGCAAAGCAGCAGGCTACGCCCTTAGCTTTTTAACCAAAAAGGCGACGTTCTTGCCGAAGTTCCAGACTGTCTCCAGACCCTCTTCATCCCCAGTAACCTCGCCCTTCTCCCAGCCAAAAGCCATATTCCAGTAGGTGGAGCCGGGAACAAAGCAGCCCACTACCTGAAACCAGTAGTTAAACCTCCTTCACATTTACTGCAGCTTATCTATCGCCGTCCCAATCCGCTCAAGACACCGCTTCTTACCCAAGACTGACATAGTTTCAAACAGGGGCGGGGCTACCATCCGCCCGGTAACCGCTACCCGCAGCGTGCCGAAAAGCTGTCCCGTCTTCAGCCCCAACTCCCCAGCCAGAGGCCTGAGCACCGCCTCCAGAGACTCGTGGTCAAACTTCTCAATTGGCTCAAGCCGCTGCCTTGATGCTTCTAACGCCTGGATGGCTGATTCCTGATTCATTTTCTTGACTATCAACAGATGAGGCCCGTAGTTAAGCTCATCAGTAAAAAAGAAGTCAACGAGCTCGGCTACCTCAGCCAGAATGCGCGCCCGCTCCTGGATAAGGGGCGTAATCTGCCTGGTGTAGTCTATGTCCAGCGGCCGCTTGACCCCGGCGGGCAAACCCTTCTCCAGAAACGGCATTACTCTCTGTGTAAAATCCTCCACGGTCAGACTACGAAGGTACACCCCGTTCATCCAGTCGAGCTTATCCCGATTGAAGATGGCTCCCGTCTTGCTGATTCGATCCAGAGAGAAGTTCTCCACCAGCTCCTGGCGCGACATAATCTCGGTCTTGTCATCCAGAGACCAGCCGATTAAGGCGAGAAAGTTGAACATCGTCTCCGGCAGGTAACCCTGCTGCCGGTACTCGAGGATAGAGACCGCGCCGTGCCGCTTACTGAGCTTAGAGCGGTCAGGGCCAAGTATCATCGGGTGATGGACAAACTGCGGCGGCTCAAGCTCCAGAGCCTGATAGAGGAGCATATGGCGCGGGGTGCTGGAGATCCACTCCTCAGCCCGAATAACGTGGCTTACCCTCATGGCGCTGTCATCAACCACGTTAGCCAGGTGATAGGTGGGGTAGCCATCGGACTTAAGAAGCACGAAATCATCAATGGTGCTGTTCTCAAAGACCACCTCCCCCCAGATAAGGTCATTAAATCGGGTCTGCCCCTCAAGCGGGACCTTAAAGCGGACCACCGGCGTGATGCCTTCTGCCTCCCGCTGCGCCCTTTCCTCCCGGGTTAAATCACGGCAACAGCGGTCGTAGCCCGGCGGCTGCTTGCTTCTCACCTGCTCGGCGCGCATCTCCTCCAGCCGCTCTGGGGAACAATAGCAGTAGTAGGCATCCCCCTGGGAAACGAGCCGCCCCGCCGCCTCGTGATACAGCTCAAGACGCTGCGACTGAAAGTAGGGCCTGTAGTCACCCCCCACCTCCGGCCCCTCATCCCAGTCAAGCCCCAGCCACCTGAGGCCGTCAAGGATAGCCTCGAGCGCCCCCTTAACCTTACGGGCAACGTCGGTATCCTCAATGCGGAGGATAAACTTGCCGCCCGTGTGTCGGGCCAGGAGCCAGTTAAACATGGCCGTCCGCATATTGCCCACGTGGGGGTAGCCGGTGGGGCTGGGGGCAAAACGCACTCTAACTGGTGTGGTCATACTTTAACTCAAAGCCTCTTTAATGAATCTAGAGAGAAGTCTATTTCCCATACCTCGGGAGAGGTTGAGATTGAACTTAAGCAACTAACCTCACTCACTATATTGTCAGATACATCATTAAGGCTAGAGGTTAGTGAGACTAAGATAGGCTTTATATTAAAGCCTCTTCCTCCTAAAATATGGCCACCTATGTCTTCTCGTGCCCAACTGATATAATATTCAAGCTGTATGGGTGCAAAATTTACGTTTGTTGTCGACTTAGGGTGCTTTAATTCTATCAATCTATATAAATTACTTGTTTCGTCTATCTTTTCTATGGTAACGACATCTATTTTTTGCATTCCAGTACCAGCAAATACTTCATTACCTATCCATACTATATTTCTACCAAATATTTCAGGGAAAAATTTATTACTATATAACTCGAGGTTTTGTAAAATGTAAGCCTGAAAGTGTGTCTCACTATTCCCAATGTCCGCTTTCGGCACAACTACAGAATCACCAATGCTGTGGCTACAAGTTGCATCCCCCTTACAAATTTTGTAATTAGAGCAATCTACAGTAAAGTCTCTGTAACTCAAGGATTCACCATGATTCTCGTCTGCTATTAGAGAAATTAGCCGCTCTGTTTCCCAAGGGAAAAGCATTGTGTTTCCTCTTCCTGCTTTCATTTTCCTATATATAAGAGTCCATAACAATTCTTTTGAATAAGTAGGTAGCTTATCTAATGCCTCCCACTCCAGAACCCCCTTGCTATAAACCTTGTAAGGTTGTATCCTCTTTCTATATATTAGCTTTAGTGGTTTAGTTTCTCCCTTTTTGATATATACAGGTAGATTGGGGTTATTAGCATTGTTACCGGTTAAGTGATATACAACTTCATCCACTGCTTTAAAGACCCCAAAGAACCTTCCCTTCTTATTTTCCCTACCTTCAATATAGAAGAAAATAAAATCCCCCCCTTTTACCCTAACTATGTCTGAGAGAAGGCCTATATTATTGTCTCTACCCCCAGTGCTAACTCCAACAAACATGTATTCCAAATGGATTGGGAGTGTTTCTTCATTTACTATAAAAACATGGCCTCTCATTAGCTATTTCCCTTTTTTAAAAAGCATAATGTATTCGTGCTTGAAGACATAAAAGCCACCAACCAACGCCCGGTATCGCCAAAGTTCCCTTTGGTTTCTCTTAGCCCGTGTTTCCTCAAAGTTTTTGACTATTATGCCCTTTAGTGAGTATTTTCTTTTTAAAACTTCCTCCATACAATAGAAACCCAAGGGTATCCATTCACCCCTGGAATATTTATCTCCTATAACAAGAGTAAAATATCTTCCCTTCTCCAAGAATAAAGCCGCATTATCCACTACCTCACCAAACATTTTCAGGAATTCACCAACATTTTCAGCCTGAGAGAGGTCTCTTCGGTTTTTAGAAAAGCCGATAATGTCGTAATAGGGGGGATGCATAATAAGAAGTTGAACCTGCTTTACGCCATATTTTTCAAGAATTTTTTCAATATTCACAGTTCTGCTATCTTCAGGGATAACTTCAGTGGTTACACCATATTTATTAATTTCCTTCTCCACTAACTCCTTTGCTTTCCCAGCCACTTCAGGATTTAGCTCTATCCCAATGCCATTTCTTCCCAACCTGCGGCATTCAATCAGTGTTGTTCCACTACCAACAAAAGTATCTAAAATCCAATCTCCTCTCTTGGTATATCTGAGCATCATTTGGTGGGGAATCTGTGGAATAAAGTTTCCCCAATACCAACCAAGATGAGCGCCCGCAGTGTCTCGCTTATCAAACACCCAAAGACTATCAGTAATGATGTCATCATATTCCTTCCATCTCAGAAGGTTTATATCGCTAACTTTGTTAGTCTTAGTCCTTTGAACTCCGCTCTGCAATCTCTTCAAGTAATATTTAGCTCTCTCGATGGTCTGTGCCTCTAAAATCTGATCCAGCTCTGAAATAAGCACATCCCTACGCAAAGAGACAGTGTCGCCATTTGAATCGATGTTTAATATGCCTTCTTGGTCGTCCCTAGGGAAAGATATAACCCATTTTAACGAGACAACCCCATTCTTTAGCCGAGTCAAATCGGTTATATCGCCGTACTCTTCTAGAATCCCTACAAACCTCTCTTTGTTCAGAATGGCAAGACCCGAAACCGGGGAGGCTAACTCTAAACTTTCAAAAAGTCTTGGCTCTACTCTACGGTTATTTTTCATAACTTTTTCCTTTTGCCTATTCTACCACCCAAATCTAAGGAGATTCTACCCAAGCTCCTCAAGCACCCGCTCCAGGTCCGGCGGCAGATTGGAGGTAAACTCTTTATACTCACCACTGGCGGGCAGCTTGAAGCCCAGGCGGCAGGCGTGGAGGAAGAGGCGGGGTAAGCGCTCTGACCTGGCCCCGTAGACCCTATCGCCAAAGACCGGATAGCCAATCGCCGCTAGGTGCACCCGAATCTGGTGGGTGCGTCCAGTCTCCGGTCTTACCTCAAGCAGGGTATAGTCCCCGATGTGCCTTAAGACGTGATAGTTGGTTCTTGCATCCCGCCCTCTAGCCTCAGCCACCACCGCCATGCGCTTCCGATGGCGGGAGTCACGCCCGATGGGTGCCTCAATCACCCCGTCACCCGGAGTGAGGCACCCCTTAACCAGCACCAGATAAGCCTTCACTACCGAGCGGGCTTTGAACTGGGAAGTCAGATTTAGCTGAGCTTCTCTACTCTTAGCCACCACCATCAGCCCGGAGGCATCCTTATCCAGGCGGTGCACTACCCCGGGACGACGAAAATCATCACTCTCCGGCAAACGGGGGACTCGCGACAGGATAGCATTAATCAGGGTATGGCTGGGGTGACCCGGCGCCGGGTGAACCGTCAGCCCGGCCGGCTTATCCACAACTAAAAGGTCATTATCCTCATAGAGGATATTTAGCGGCATCGCTTCCGGCGACGGGGACTCCTCAGGAGGCGGTAGCGTAACCCTTACCCTATCACCGGCATCGAGTTTCAAGCTGGCTTTAGCCACCTGCTCGTTAACTGTAACCAGGCCGTCGCTAACCAGCTTCTGGGCCTGGGTACGGGAAAGCTCGGGGCACTTCTCCGCCACATACCTATCAAGGCGCATCCCAGGCTCGCCAACTACCAGGCTAACCACCTTAAGAGCGGGTATCAACCTCACCCCCTTTAGGCTGCGGGAGAACCGCTGTCGTTACGCGAGGCCACCTGCTTCTCCCTAACGAGGAGATAGATCAGGAAGCCAGCGAATACCGAAGTGCCCGTGGTTATTGAGGCATCAGCCACATTAAACGCCGGGAAGGTGCCAACCCCAATAAAGTCGGTAACGTAGCCCAAGCTTAACCGGTCAATCAGGTTACCTACCGTGCCACCGAGAACCACGCCCAGCGCCGCCATGCTTATCCCGTTATTCAGGAAGGCATACCGACGGCGAACATAGAAGGTGTAGAACAGAATAACAGCCGCCCCGATAAAGCTAACTATGGTCAGTGGAAAGGTATGATTCTGAAATATGCCGAAAGCAGCCCCGGTATTTTGGACATGAGTCAGCCGCAGAAATCCCTCTTCAGGTAACGATTGCCCGACCGCCAGGTTAGACCGTATCCATGCCTTGCTGAGCTGGTCACCAACCGCTATCGCCAGGGCAACAAGGAAAAAGACTACCGTTCGCCACCACTTACCCCAGAAACTACTTACCCTTCGCATCCTTTGCCTGACTAGCCTTACAATCCAAGCACAGGCTTGCTTGGGGGAGAGCATCCAGCCTTTCCGGGGGGATAGGCTGGCCACAATTGTCACACAGGCCATAGGTCCCCTGCTCAAACTTGGCTAGCGCGTGCTCAACTGCCGTCAGTTGGTCTATAATACGCTTCTCCAGCTCAAGGCGCGTCTCCAGCTCAGCCGCCTCGGTAGCTTCTTCCTCTCTCTTACCAAAGGGACTGCCCTCCCGCCTCTCATCCGCCGGCCGGACACTGGCCTTTAATTGCTCCAACTCTTGAGTTAAACGCTTTTGCTCACTCTCCAAACGAGCGCGAAGTAAATCGTAGTTAGTAGCCACTCTAGCCTCCTCTCCAGCTCACCTGTCAAATTCTAAGACATCCTCCTGCGACCAGCCTTATCTAAGAAGTCGCCAAGTAAGCCATTATACTAAGTGGCAAATAATAAAGCAATCATCGCACCATAAAATTGGTCAATGGTGCTCTCTATCTTCCGAATAAAAATTACCCCTGGTGGGTAAAATAAACCCATTAAACACCAGGGTGTCTATAACTTTACACCTTAAGTTTATAATAACTAATCTACTTTATCAATACCCCACCGACAGTATTTAACAGCCGGTTAGCACTAGTATAAACGCTATGACTAATCGCAAACTAAACAAGGGCCATAATTGTGATATACTATACCAGCTATCGTGAATATAAGCGAGGCAAAATGAATGGCAGAGTTACTTTTTGGCACCGGCGGCATCCCTCACAGCGCCAAGCAACCGGCTACCGTCTCTGGAATTGAACGGATCCATGAGCTCGGACTTGGCTGCATGGAGCTAGAGTTTGTCCAAGGAGTAAGGATGAGCGAGGCGGCAGCTTATCAGGTAGCCGAAACCGCCGCCAGGACCGGTATCAAGCTATCCGCCCATGCCCCCTACTTCATAAATCTCAACGCCCACGAGCCAGAAAAGATAGGTTCAAGCCAAGAGCGGCTTCTGAAAACAGCCTATGTTGCCTCTCTGTGCGGGGCGGAAAGTATTGTTTTCCACGCTGCTTTTTACCTCGGGGACCCTCCCCACAAAACCTACCAGATGGTCAGGCAAAACCTAGCCAAGATATTAGACCAGCTAAAAAATAAAAACCACAAGCTGTGGCTCAGACCCGAAGTCACGGGTAAGCCCAGCCAGTTCGGAACCATAGCCGAAATCCTTGACCTATGCACCGACCTTGAGGGACTGGCTCCCTGCATCGACTTTGCCCACTGGCACGCCCGGACGGGAGAGTTTAATTCCTACCCGGAGTTTGCCTCTGTCCTCGAGCAGGTTGAGCAACGACTGGGGAGAGCTGCCCTGGATAACATGCATATCCACATTTCTGGCATCAGGTACGGCAAGAAGGGAGAACTGGGCCATCTGAACCTAAGAGACTCAGACCTGGGGTACGTCCAGCTTCTCCAGGCACTAAAGGACTACGAGGCCAAGGGTCTACTCATCTGCGAAAGCCCTAACCTCGAAGAGGATGCTCAACTTCTTAAGCTAACCTATCAGAGCTTAACAAAGGGGCCGTAACTGTCTTTGGGTATAACTCAAATCACTCGATTCGGGGGTAGTTCTAAAGCCCACCATATGATAGGGAAGCCTGTGTTTTCCCTTTACAAATATTTCTGATATAATTAGGCTGGTGTAGGGGCAGTGTCCTGAGCCGATAGAAGATTAACACCGAAGGTGAAGGATGAAATTTGGTTTGAATCGCAACCTGATAATCTTTATCGCTGTGCTCACCGTGGCCATAGCTCTTTTCTCCTATTTCTCACCTCAAGCTAACGAACCTGAGGAAGTCAGCCTCGATGAGACTATCGCCATGTCTCAGAATGGCGAGATAGGAAAAATTGTGCTCGATGGCGAAGAACTACTCATTACCACCACTGCCGATACCGAGCTAAAAGCAGTCATTGGCAGCCTGAGCTTGGTTGACCTCCAGGAGCTAGGCCTCAACCTAGAGGGGGTTGATTGGGAAGTCAAGCCATCGGGATTTAACTGGGCTAGCTTAGCGCTGAACTTTCTCCCCCTCATGATCTTTGGTGGCTTGCTATTCTTTCTCTTCCGCAGGGCACAAGGAGCGAACACCCAGGCGATGAATTTTGGCCGCAGCCGAGCTCGACTGTTTGCCTCTCAGACACCTACGGTAACCTTTGATGATGTCGCCGGCGTAGATGAGGCTAAGCAGGAAGTTCATGAAGTAGTGGAGTTTCTCAAGTCAAGGGAGAAATTCCAGAGACTGGGTGCCCGTATCCCCAGAGGGTTACTTCTGATTGGTCCACCAGGCACAGGGAAGACCTTACTGGCCCGAGCCATAGCTGGTGAGGCCGGCGTGCCCTTCTTCTCTATAAGCGGTAGTGAGTTCGTAGAGATGTTTGTCGGCGTCGGTGCCTCCCGGGTGCGCGACCTCTTTGAGCAGGCGAAACGTAACGCCCCCTGCCTTATCTTCATTGATGAGATTGATGCCGTCGGCCGTCACCGCGGTGCTGGACTGGGTGGTGGCCATGATGAACGGGAACAAACCCTCAATCAGATCCTCACCGAGATGGATGGCTTTGATACCAATACTAACGTGATTGTTATCTCGGCTACCAACCGACCGGATATACTTGACCCCGCTTTACTTCGCCCGGGTCGCTTCGACCGCCGTGTTATCCTTGATCGGCCCGATATCAACGGTCGTGCCGCCATTCTTAAGGTTCACGCCAATGGTAAACCTCTGGCCAAGTCGGTCAATCTGGAGGTACTAGCAAAGCAGACCGCCGGTTTCAGCGGGGCTGACCTTGCCAACCTAGTCAATGAGGCAGCTATTCTGGCGGCCCGACGGGGCAAGGATACCATTGACATGCAGGAACTAGATGAGTCTATCGACCGGGTGATTGCTGGCCCGGAGAGAAAGAGCCGGCGGATAAGCCCCAAGGAAAAAGAGATCACCGCCTATCATGAGGCCGGACATGCCCTGGTCGCCAAAAGGCTACCCAATGCTGACCCGGTTCATAAAATCTCAATCGTGGCTAGGGGAATATCACTCGGCCACACCAGGCAGCTACCCACCGAGGACCGCTACCTAATGACACGCTCTCAATTCATGGACATGCTGGCTACCCTCCTGGCGGGATACACTGCGGAGAAGCTGATCTTCAACGAGATGTCCACCGGGGCTGCTGATGATATTGAGCGGGCGACCATGATTGCCCGTAAGATGGCTACTGATTACGGCATGAGTGATAAACTGGGGCCACGAACCTTCGGGCATAAGGAGGAGCTAGTCTTCCTCGGCCGTGAAATCACCGAGCAGAGGAACTACAGCGAGAAGATAGCCCAGGTGATTGATGAGGAAGTCCATAATCTCATCGAGCACGCCTCCCAGGTAGCCACCAAGATTCTGACAAAAAACAAAGATAGACTAATAAAGATCACCAAAGCGCTCATCGCTAAGGAGACCCTGGAGGGCGAAGAGCTTGAGGCAGTACTCAGCGAGTCGGTCGCTCCATCCCCTAAAGTAGCTCGTGCCAAAACGGTAACAACGCCGACAAAGACTAAGGCCAAGACCAAGGCTGTGACTGAGAAAGTCAAAATCCTGCCTGAGCCCCCCGCCGAAACCAGCCCGGGCTATGCTTAGCCTTACCCAAGATAGCCCCATAGCACTCGAGGGGCAAATTTAACCTCTAAAAGACGTGAGAGAACTATGGGTATGGTCGTAATTACCGAAGAGCCGATTTCCCCCGAAACTACCGTTAATCAAGCCAAGACTAAAAAGAGTGGTGGCGTCATCACCTACGTCGGGCTGATTCGGGAAAGCTCCCGGGGCAAGCCAGTCCTCTCCGTAGAATACAGTAACCCCGAGAGTAAAGCAGAACAAAGGCTTGAGCAGATAGTCAGCGATGCCAAGCGAAGATGGGCAGTAAATAACATCGCCATCTGTCACCGAATCGGCAAGTTAAAGGTGGGTGATATCAACCTAGTTGTAGCCGTAGCTTCGGCTCACCGCCAGGGAGGATTCGCTGCCTGCCAGTACGTTATTGACCAGTTCAAAGAGAAACTGCCGACTCACAAAGTAGAAACTTATCGAGATGGCAGCACCTTTACTCAAGGGTAAAAACTAACATCTCTACTTCTTCCGCGCCACCACATATTGAGCCAGTTCTTCTAGCGACCTCCGAGCCGGATTTGCCGGCAAAAGGCCAAGATGGCGACAAGCTCTTAGACAATAATCTGAGGCAACCTGGTGGCATTCTTCAAGCAACCCAGAGTCAGTTACCAACTCTATGGCCAGCCTTACATTCTCCTGCCGGTCGCCTTCATGCTGAAAAAGCCGCCTTATCGGATTATCACCCGGGTAGCGCTCCAGAACCAGCATGGCGGGCAGAGTCAGGGTGCCTTCAGCCAGGTCGGAGCCGGTAGGCTTACCCATTTCTGCCTCATCACCAATAAAATCCAGGATATCATCGACAATCTGGAAAGCGATGCCCAAACTATAACCGTACTCCCTTAACGCCGCAACCATCCTCGGCGGTGCCTGACTCAGAATAGCCCCGGACTCAGTAGCCAGGGTAATCAAGGAAGCCGTCTTCGCCGAAATCCTGGCCAGGTACTGCTCCCGCGTCTGCCCCAGATTAAAGGCATTAAAAGCCTGGCCCAGCTCCCCGTCGGCAATAGTCATAATAGTCTGGGCAAAGAGCCTGACGACGTGCAGATTTTGAGTCTCGCTGACGAGTTCTTCAGCCCTAGCGAGGAGATAGTCCCCGAGGAGAATGGCTTTATCCTCGCCCCATATCTTGTTAATCGTGGGACGACCGCGCCGAAGCAGGGAATGGTCAATAGCGTCATCATGAACCAGGGTTGCCGTATGCAAGACCTCCACCGCCACCGCCATCGGTAGCAGGTAACCAAGGTCGTAATCACAAAACTTGCCCGACAGAAGAACCAGCGCCGGTCGGATCCTCTTGCCGCCACCTCCCAGGCTATGCGCCAGAAGCTCAGCTAGCCAGGGAGAGCTAACTTCAGCAACTCCCTTTAGCCTAGTCTCCACCTCAGCTAAGTCCTCTTGAATCGGCTCGTAAATGGTTTTTAGTGACAAAACTATCCCCCACCTACTAACTACGACTCTGCCCTAAACGGCTGACTTCGTCTGCTATCAAATCCTCGTCTAACTTAGAGAATAGAGGCTTCGGGGAAAGCAACTTCTGACCCGATACCGGGAAACCCGGCTGCCAGCCATAATCTTCAATACCACCCCCAAAGCCGAGAAATTTGTGCAGCCGCTGAGAGCTAAAGGGCAGGAAGGGATACAGGGCTATTCTCAAGCAAGAGATAACCGAGATGGCATCATATAAAGCATCGGCGGCAGCTTGCTTATCTTCCTTAATTACCTTCCACGGCGATTTCTCATCGAGATAACGGTTTGCTTCTTGAGCCAGTGTCATCGCCTGCCTCAGCGCCAGCTTAAACTGGCACCGCCCCAGGCTTTCGTCCATAGACTTCAGGATAGCCCCACAATTAACCTGTAACTGCGTAGCGTAATCAATGCCGTAACTCGGCTCCGGGACGCAGCCCCCGAAGCTACGGTAGGTAAAGGTGAGTACCCGATGCACCAGATTTCCGTAGGTGGCCACCAGCTCGTCATTATTACGCCGCACAAACTCACGCCAGGAAAAATCGGTATCACTGGTCTCCGGCATACCTACCGACAGCAAATAGCGCAGCGGGTCCGGGTCGTAACGCTCCAGGTAATCGGGCAGCCAGACGGCCCAGTTGCGGCTGGTGGAGAGCTTCCTACCCTCAATCATTAAGAACTCATTGGCCGGGACATCATAGGGCAGATTCAGGCCTCCGTAACCCATCAGCATCGCCGGCCAGATGATAGTATGAAAGACGATATTATCCTTACCGATAAAGTTATATATCCTGACAGAACTGTCCTGCCAGTAGTCCCGCCACTTCTCCGTATCACCTCGAGACTGAGCCCACTCCTTAGTTGCCGAAAGGTAACCAATGACCGCCTCAAACCAGACGTAGAGACGCTTGTCCTCAAAGCCCGCTACCGGCACCGGCACTCCCCAGTCTATATCACGGGTAATCGCCCGATCCTTCAGCCCCCCCTCAAGATAACGCAGCGTGAAGTTGAGGACATTCTGCCGCCAGTGGCTCTGCTGGCGCACCCACGCGAGAAGCCTATCCTGAAAAGCCGAGAGCCGAAAGAAGAAGTGCTCCGAATCTTTAAACTCAGGGGTGGTATTACAGAAGGAGCAGCGCGGGCTAGCCAGCTCAGCCGGGTTAATCGGCTTACCACACTGGTCACACTGGTCACCCCGTGCTCCGGGGGACTGGCAGTAGGGGCAGACACCCTCAATATAGCGGTCGGACAGAAAGCGCCGGCAGTGAGGACAGAAAGGCTGTGACACCGTAGCCTTATAGATGTAACCCCTATTAAGCAGGGTCAGGAAAACGTCCTGGGCTACCGCAGCATGGTTTGCTGTGCCGGTAGTGGTAAACAGGTCAAAAGAGATGCCAAATCGCTTAAACGAGTCCAGAAATTCTTGGTGATACCGGGCAGCTATCTCCTCAGGCCTGGTTCCCTCTCTTTCCGCCCTCAGAGTTATCGGAGTACCATGCTGGTCAGAACCCGATACCATCAAAACCTGGTTACCCTTGAGGCGATGATAGCGGGCAAATATATCTGCCGGCAGATACGCCCCCGCAATCTGCCCGAGATGTAACGAGCCATTGGCATACGGCCAGGCTACCCCTATTAGTATCCTCTCCACCATTAAATCTGCCTCTTTGACTAGCGATGTTGCCTCGCCAGCCAATACCGGAATTACCCATCTACTCCGGGAAGAAAGTTAATACTTGCTCCCGCCTGTCTTCCCGGTACCGGGCGTACCCCTTCTCCAAACAACAATTAATACACAGACTTACGGTAACACCATCCGACTCTTCAATAACCAGATAACGCTCGGCATGCGGGATAACACGCTGACAGCCACCACACCGAACGTTACCTAACGATATACACCCTCGACGCATTCTATAGCCTCCAAGTCAACATAAACTCCTGATAACAAAATCAGGTTAGCCGAAGCGCAAAAACCGAGTGCCTAAAGTAATTTGAGCCAGGCACGATAAAGCTCTCTCCGAGACAAGCCCGTTTCCTTAGCTAACCTGGCAATTGCCTCCTTAGCCGTTACCCCACAAAGGCGCATACTGTGTAACTGCCGTTCAACATCCTCGGTCAGCTGTGGCTTTCCTTCCCCTTCCCTACCAGCAATAACCAGGGTAAACTCACCCTTCGGCTGGGTAAAGTACGCCAGCGCCTGGCTCGTCACGCCGCGGAAAACCTCCTCATGAATTTTGGTCAGCTCGCGACATACCGCCACCCGCCTGTCTCCCAAGACGCTTAGAATATCGTCCAGGGTAGCCCGCAAACGGTGCGGCGACTCCAAGGCGACAATAGTGCCCTCTTCACTGACCACCGACTCCAGTAACCGCCGCCGGCTACCAGCCCGGCGAGGCAGAAAGCCCAGGTAGATAAACCTCCCGGTAGGTAGTCCCGAAACAACCAGCGCCGTGATAACGACTGAGGGTCCAGGAATAGGCACCACCGGAAAGCCTCGTTTATTGGCAGCGACAATCAGTTCGTAGCCCGGATCACTCATCCCCGGCATCCCGGCATCAGAGACCAGGGCCACATCACCACCGGCAAGAAAGTCCAGAATATAACCCATCCTTGCCCACTTGTTGTGCTCATGATAGCTTACCAGCGGCGTCTTAATCTCATACTTATTAAGAAGCTGCCGGCTGCGGCGGGTATCCTCAGCCGCGATAAGCCCCACTTCTCGCAGGGTGCGTAGTGCCCGCAGGGAAACATCCTCTAGATTACCGATTGGAGTCGCCACCAGGTAAAGAGCCGCCATCGCCTTATATCTTCCCCTTACCACGCCTATTATAACCTTATACCTCGTCGCTCGTCTATACCTATTGACAAATGGATATACCACCTGTATTATCACTGGCATACTTAGATAATCTATCTCCCCCCGCGCGAAAAACCAAAGGAGGCAATAATGAGAGAGGTAGCGATCATAGCCGACGGTGTTGCTACCCTACCGCCGGAGGTAGTACAAGAATACGACATCCTAGTGGCACCTTTCCATATCAAGATGGATGACAAGGACTACCTAGAAACGGAAATAGACAGGGAAAAACTCTATAGCCGACTGAGGGGTAAGGAGAACCTGCCCACCACCTCACCACCCTCTCCTGGAGAATTCTTAGAGCTATGTAAGAAGGCAAGCCAGCAGGCAAAGGCTATTTTGATTATCGTTCTAACCAGTGGCTTCTCCCAGGCATATAACTCAGCGCTGAACGCCAAAAAATCGGCAGCGAAACAACTACCTAATACCACTGTTGAGGTCTTTGATTCCCTCACCGTTATCGGCGGCCAGATGCTCGTCACCATTGAGGCAGCCAAGGCAGCCCGGGAAGGCAAAACCCTGTCTGAAGTGATCGAGGCTGCCGACAAAGTAAGGCAACGCGTGGCCTCGCTGGCCATAAGAGAGTCCCTCTTTCATTTTGACCGCAGTGGCCGAGTCGGCAAGGCTAAGGACTGGGCTAAGTCGGAAATCCCCACCGCAACCGTACTAGAGACCAGTGCCGCCAGTAGCGGAGTGACCAAACCGATATTAAGAGAGCGAACCCTGACTAAAGCAATTGATGCCACGCTCGACTTAGTTGCCGAAAAGAGCGGGGGCAAGCATTTACACGCAGCGGTAACCCACACCAATGCCCCCAAGAAAGCTGAGGAGCTAAGAGAGAAGCTAGCATCACGGTTTAACCCGGTTGAACTCTATCTCAACGAGTGCTCACTGGTGGCGGCAGTCATAAACGGAGAGGGCTTGGTTGAGTTTGGATTCTACAGTGAAGACTAAGAGGCTACCCCATTGTCCCTATGAGAAACTGCTCTGATGTAGGTCTAAGTTAAGAGATAAACCGACTAACGCTGAGCCATCTTTTAAATTATGCTGCTACTAGCTGCCTTCGTAAAGCAGCCTCATCTAAAACTTCCTTGACTTTGAAGCATTGTCTTTGGTATATTTCCAGTTTAAGAAGGGAAATTTAAGATGACCATTCCTCAGTCTAAGCAGTTGCGACGCGCCTACGGGTTCGACGAGGTAGCCATAGTACCGGGCGAGGTAACTATCAACTCCGACCAGACAAATATAGATCTCAAGATAGAGAGTCTCACCTTCTCCATCCCCATTATCGCCTCCGCCATGGATGCGGTGACCGATGTCAATTTCGCCATCCTGATGGGTAAGCTAGGGGGGCTCGCCGTCCTCCACCTGGAAGGGGTTCAGACTCGGTATGAGCAGCCCCAAGAGATACTCGCCGAAATTGCTCAGGCATCTGATGCTGAGATCACTCAGCTACTCCAGAAGGTCTATTCCCAACCGATTAAGGATAACCTTGTCGGCGAACGAATCCAGGCGATTAAGAAAGCCGGCGCCGCATGCGCGGTTTCGGCGACCCCAGCCAATACCAAACGCCTGTCACCGATAGCTGCTGAAGCCGGGGCCGATATCCTAGTCATCCAATCCACGGTTACCACCGCCCGACATACCTCCAAAAGCTACCGCGGACTAATATTCTCTGAGCTTCGTAAATCGGTACCCATGCCCATCATCGTAGGCAACTGTGTCAGCTATGGTGCCTGTCTGGAGCTAATGAGAACCGGGATCTCCGGGGTCCTGGTCGGTATCGGGCCCGGGGCTGCCTGCACCACCCGGGAGGTTCTGGGCGTCGGTGTTCCCCAGATAACAGCCACCATAGACTGTGCTGCCGCTAGAGATGAGTACCAGCGGGAGTCGGGGAGATACGTACCGATAATCACCGACGGTGGTTTCCGCAAGGGCGGAGACCTGTGTAAAGCCCTGGCTAGTGGGGCTGACGCCATGATGCTCGGCTCCATTCTGGCTCAAGCCAAAGAGGCACCCGGCTTGGGTTATCACTGGGGCATGTCCCACCCACACCCAGCCCTCCCCAGAGGAACCCGGATAAAGGTCGGTATCACCGGCTCACTGGAGCAGATTCTCTTTGGCCCGACTTCAGTCACCGATGGTAGCCAAAACCTGGTCGGGGCAATTCGCACCGCCATGGGTGTCTGCGGCGCCTTTACCATCCCGGAGATGCACCAAGCTGAGATGGTAATCGCCCCGGCAATCACCACCGAAGGAAAATTCTGGCAACTGTCAAAGTCGCCACGCTAGTGCTATAATAGCACGACGCAGGTTTTCACACCTAACAGGTAGAGGGCTTTTTAATGTTACACAAAATCTCCCTAGGAATCTCTGATATCAACAAATATCGCCTTATCGAAAGCCGGGGACTCATCGATGAAGTGGTAAGTCTGGGGGAGGAGCTCAAGGGACTGCGCCTCTGCCACATCAACTCCACGCCCTTCGGGGGCGGGGTCGCCGAGCTCCTGGTCTCCTACATACCACTTCTGCGGGCGCTGGGCATTAAGGCCGACTGGCAGGTAATACGCGGTGACCGCCATTTCTTTACTATTACCAAGGGTCTGCATAACGCCCTGCAGGGAGCCCCTTTTCCTGAAATCAACAAGCAGAATATCAGAAGAAGGTACCTGTCCAATAACCTAGCTAATGCCCGCGAACTTGACCCCAATTACGACGTCTTTATCGTCAACGACCCCCAGCCGGCTGCCCTGCGTCACTACTCCCCAGAAAACAAAGCCAAATGGATATGGCGCTGCCATGTGGATAGTTCCCAGCCAGACGCCACGGTGTGGAATTTCCTGCGCCCCTACGTTCAAGAGTATGACGCTGCGGTCTTCACCACCGAGAAATTCATACCCCAGAACCTTAACCTTAAAAAAATCTCCGCCATGACACCAGCTATCTGTGCCTTCAGCTCTAAGAATATGTTCATCAAAAAGTATGTCTGCCGGGAAATGCTGGAAAACCTTGGCTTTGACCGCAACCGCTTCCTGATTACCCAAGTATCCCGCTTTGACCGCTGGAAGGACCCCTTCGGCACCATTGCTGCCTACCGACTGGCCAAAAAAGAAATTCCCGGCCTCCAGCTAGCCATGATAGGTAGCTTTGCTCAGGACGATCCGGAATCATGGGACATGTATGCTGCCATTCACACCGAGGCCAATAAAGACGATGACATGTTTGTCCATTCCAACCTGACTGGCATCGGAAACATGGAGGTTAACGCCTTCCAGCGCGCTAGCGACGTAGTTATTCAGAAATCAATCAGGGAGGGCTTCGGCCTGGTAGTCGCGGAAGCACTATGGAAAGAGACACCAGTAGTCGCCGGTAACGCCGGTGGTATCCCCCTGCAAATGACCGGCGAGCTTAGTAACTACCTGGTAAACAGCGTCGAGGAATGTGCTGAGAAGATAGTCTACCTGCTACGTAATCCAGCCGTCTGCCAGCGGTTAGGAGCAGAAGGTAAGGAGATTGTCACCCAGAATTTCCTTCTGCCCCGACTGGTTCGGGACGAGCTTAATCTGATAAAGAGCTTGCTGAATAAATAGACTGCCGATAATTCTACCGGGTGACCAGTTGACCGCTTACCCGATAGAAAACCCAGGAAGTGACGCCAAGCTAGTCTTCGCCACTATGAATCACTAGGTAGCTCTTCCTCACTTTCTATCTCCACCTCCCGGCTAATAGGAGGTAGCAAAGCCTTTGCCTTACCCCGCCGCCTTTGTGACGGGAAGGCTAGTTTATCAATTGCCTCTCGGAGTTGCCTTAAACCCCCACGGGGTCCACCGGCGCCAGCCGGCACGATAACACCATCCACTCCGGCTTCCCACAGCATCTTAACCTCACCAACCGTCACTTTGGACGGCACCGAGACTAACAAAGGGCAGGCCAGCAGACTGGCGAAGCGCTGAATAAGCATCAGCTCACGCCAGGTAAGAGAGGCACCATCCTTTCGTTCCCCAGAAACAAGGACGCCATCCACCGGAAGCTCACTAATCGTGCGGATCACGCTGGCACCCAGCGTTGCCTCAACCTCCAGTATCTTACCCGCTTCAGTATCCTCAAGAACCCCCAGCGGTGTGCTCGCCGCCGGGAAAATTACAAAATCGCCGCTGAGAGCCTTAATCTTCTGACTTCTTGGCCACCTGCTGCCTTTAATCCAGCCGCCCCAAGGGATATCGGGGACAGCATCGGCACACCCTCGAAGAGCCTCACCATCATTCTTTAGCTCGGAAATATCTATTAGCCCGGCATCAGCCCCGCTCACCAAATCAGCCAGATTACTAACCCTGGCCTGAGCCAAGCTGGCAACCAGCAGTATCTTAGGCTTGGCTGAGGCTAGTTGTCCCCGTCCAAATCCCATCGGTTGCGCTGTAGCCTGCGAAGCAAGCTTTAATTTATCTATGAATCTGCTCATACACCTGCCACCATTAGCTAGAAGAAAATTATAGAAAAAAACACGGAGAAATGCAACGCAAAACCACTACTTCCGACTTTATACTGCTTAAGGGGCTGTTATTTTGCATTATGTTATGTTAGAATACTTATGTTAACAAAGGATATCATCCCATGGGGCAGGAATATGAAAGAGAATATTGAGAGTTTCCTTGATTACCTCACATCAGAGAAGGGCTTTTCCCAGAACACGGTATTTGCTTATCGCAATGACCTCTACCAACTAGCCAGCTTCGTTGAAGAAGAGGCCGCCAGGCGTGGGGCTACCCCTTCGTGGACCAGTTTTGGACACCAGGGTATTTTAAGCTATCTCCTTAACCTCAAGGAGCGGAACTACGCAGCGACCACGACCGCCCGTAAGGTAGCAGCGATGAGGTCATTTTTTGACTTCATGATGAATGAGGGCAATATTAAAGACAACCCCTCACACAATGTGGCTTCACCTAAGGTCGGCCGGGCACTACCCAAACCCATCTCCATCAGTCAGGTTCGCCGCCTATTAGATGAGCCAGCTAGGCAGCTAAGGCCGGAGGCGAAAAGGGATACCGCCATCCTGCACCTCCTGTATGCCAGTGGCATGAGGGTGAGCGAGTTGGTTTCCTTAAACCTTAACGATCTTGACCTATCAGGCGGCTTTGTACGCTGTTTCGGCAAGGGACGCAAAGAGAGGATTATACCCATTCACGAACGGGCCATCCAGGCCATAACTGAATACCTTGAGGAGGTTCGTCATCGCCTGGTAGCCAACCGGGAAGAACCAGCTCTATTCCTCAATGCTCGAGGTGAACGACTAACGAGGCAGGGGCTGTGGCAGAAACTGAAGGAATATGCCAAGTCAGTCGATCTAGAAGGTATTACCCCTCACACTTTAAGACATAGCTTCGCCACCCATATGCTTAGTGGTGGGGCTGACCTGAGGTCAGTTCAGGAACTGCTGGGGCATGCCAACATCTCAACGACACAGATTTATACCCATCTTACCACCGACCATATCCGCCAAACCTATGAAAAATCCCACCCCAGAGCAAAGTGAAGAAGAGTGGCCGGAGTGCTGATACGGAGGTTTTAGATGCCTAGCAAATCACGGCGCAAGCGAGGCAAGTATTCATTTCAAGGTAAAAAGCGAAAAGGCAAGCTGACCCCTGTCTCCAAGACCGCGGAACAAGCAGTAACCACTCAAACCCACGTGCCAGCGGCTCCTTCCCCGACGACAGCTCCTCCGGCAGGTGCCCCGACACCAACGTCCAAACCGGCAGTGACCGGTTACCCCTACGTGGCTAGCGAACTAAAAAGGATTGGCATCATAGCCGGGATTATGGTAGCAGTACTTGTTATCTTGTCCCGTGTTCTATCCTAAGCTGTCCTGAATTGGGCATCCACCATGGACTTTGAGGCAGCGAGAGCCAGATTAATCGAGCACCTTAGCCCCGAGATTAAGGATAAGCGAGTACTGGCCACCATGGCGCACGTGCCCCGAGAGCGCTTTGTGCCCCCTGATGAAGAGCACCTAGCCTATGAAGATATACCACTACCCATCGGACTAGACCAAACAATTTCACAACCCCTTATTATTGCCATCATGACTGAAGCTCTGGAACTTACCGGTAGTGAGAAGGTATTAGAGGTTGGCACCGGTAGTGGATATCAGGCAGCCATTCTTGCCGAATTGGCCCGCTTCGTAGTGACAACCGAGCGCTTCCCCACTCTGGCGGAGAGGGCAAGGCAAGTACTAGACAGCCTAGGTTATACCAACGTCGAAGTTCACCTAGCTGAGGAAACCCTGGGATATCAGCCTAAGGCGCCCTATGATGCCATCATGGTTACCGCCGCCGCCCCTGTGGTGCCGACTGACCTTCTGACACAGCTAGCTATCGGGGGACGGATGGTAATCCCAGTAGGCTCACGCCATGTGCAAGACCTGTGTAAAATCACCAAGAGGCGGCAAAAGAATGTTGTCCAGAACCTGGGTGGCTGCCGCTTCGTTCCCCTCGTCGGCAAAGGTGCCTGGGAAGAGAAGTGAGAAGCCCACCCTTAGGCGTTCTGGGGTTAAGAGCAGAAAATATGTATAATGGAGCCAGAAAGTATAAACACTCAAGGAGACAAGTATGGAAATCCAAGAGGCAATTAAGCTCTACCTATTTTAATTTCAAGGAGGTTACCTATGTATGAGATAGGCTTGGCTACCCCCTACTGGCTGGTGGTGCTGATGTGGATCGGCAGAATAGCGGTCTTGGTTGCTATCTGCTCTCTTCTTGCCTGGCTTGGGATTAGAGCTCTGGATGCGCTTACCCCTCACATCAAAGAGCGGGAGCGCATTGGAGAAAGCCCAATTGCCACCGGCCTCTTCATTGCCGGCTTTTTTATCCTGGTAGGGCTTGTCATCCACGGAGCGGCCACCGCCTACACCGCCGTCGGCGTCTCCGCGGTTAGCTTTATTTTCGACTTCAGGACCTGGGGCTTAGTCGCCGTCAGCTTTGCCATAAGCCTGTTAATTGGCATTGCCCTCTTGAAGATTGTGGACAAACTAACCCCTAAGATACCCTTCTTGAACGTCAACAAAGACCCCAAAGCAGTGGGTATTTACGTCTTTGGCTATCTGATTTTCTTCGGCCTAATACTCCACGCCGCCCTAACCACACCGCTATGAAAAAGATAAAGATTTCCGTCATTTTGATATCCCTACTTCTCGCCGGATTAGCCACTACAAACTATGCTTGGGCGACACCATCAGCTAACTTCAACGAGCTAAATGGTGAGGTTTCTGACGACTGGGGCATCTTCAGAACCAGAGCCTTTGGTGAAGACGGCTTCTACCAGCTATCCGAGACCACCTTCCGCCCGGTCATTGCCTTCGAGAGCCTGGGGGCGGACACGGCTCTAGCCTACAGCTTGGGAAGGGACTTCGCCACTGAATATCCCGACGAAATACAGCGGGCCGAGGCAGTGTTTCACTTCGTTCGGGACAAGGTACAGTATACCCCTGATGTGGACCAGTTTGGCTACGAGGAGTTCGCCATGAATGCTGACGAGCTGGCAACCACCATTAGCCAAAACGGCCTGGGTCATGGCGACTGTGAGGATAGCGCCGTCCTGCTGGCAGTAATGTATAAAGGAGCCGGCTACCGCTCGGCGATTGCCGTCGGTAAGGAGCACACCGCAGCCTTGGTCTACCTGCCTGGCTATGAAAAAGCTACCGCCGTCTTTGAGATGGACGGCGAGCCGGGCTGGATCTGGGCTGAGGCTACCGGCAAGAATAATCCGCTGGGCTGGGTACCCAAGGAATTCATTGATGCTCAAGTAGCCGTCTATGAGATAGGTGAAGAACCGGTAGAGAGGCAGGAACCACCCAGCGAACCATCAACCGCGGTTGCCCCGGGAAGCGGGGGGACTTCCATTGCTCAACCCCCTCCATTCCTGATTGTGATGGGCTTCTTTTTGATTATCTCCCTAGTTCGAAGGAGACGACGGCGCACCTCCTATCGCTAGTAGTACTACAAAGCCAAAAATGACGCTGACACTGCTCTTGACATCAAGCCGGTAATCACCAATAATGCGGTAAACCCTGCTTCGGAGTAGCCAATGAAGAAATCCATGATACTGGCGATAGTCCTGTCCTCTCTTCTCTTGGTGACGATGCTTACCGGATGCACTACACCGCCTTCGACACCCACCGAGCCCAGAATCGTCACCTTCCCCGACGAGAACCTAGCGGCAGCCATCAGGGAGGCCCTGGGTAAGCCCGCTGACGAAGAGATAATGTCCACGGAACTGGCTCAGCTTACTAAATTAAAGGCCTGGGACGCTGGCATTACCAATCTATCCGGTATCGAATACTGCACCAATCTGACTTCGCTTGACCTACATAGAAACCCGATAAGCGACGTCTCACCACTTTCCTCCATGACCTGCCTGACTGACCTGCATCTATGCGATAACCAGATTAGCGATATCTCACCGCTCACCTCTCTGAACAACCTGACCTTCCTCGCCATTACTGAAAACCCGGTAAGCGACCTCTCGCCTCTTTCCTCTCTCGCCAGGCTGCAGGTTCTCGACCTCGCCAGCGATGAGATAAGCGATATCTCGCCCCTTTCCCCCCTCAAGAACCTGACCATCCTGTGCCTTCAGGGTAACGAGGTAAGTGACATCTCACTCCTCTCCTCCCTCACTAACCTCGTTGACCTCCGCCTTACCCAGAACCAAGTAAGCGACCTCTCACCGCTACAGGAAAACACCGGGCTGGGGAAAGGGGACACGGTGCTGCTTGGGGGCAATAATCTCGACCTTTCCCAGGGCTCAGAAGATATGAGGAACATAATGACTTTAGAGGCAAGAGGCGTGGTGGTTTCCCTCGACCCGCAGCAGTGGGCACCAGAAAACGTGTTACCAGGAACACCAGTCCCCATCCCCCCAGGGTAGTAGCTTCTCTTGAACCTGTAACAGGTACTCTGAAGGAGCCGAGTGCAGATCAAAGATACCGCCGGAGGCTGCTATCCTTCCTCCCCAACAAACTTTAGCGCTACCGAATTAAGGCAGTAGCGAAGGCCGGTCGGTGGCGGGCCGTCGGTAAAGACATGCCCCAGATGGGCATGACACCGGCGGCATTTCACCTCGGTGCGCACCATGCCTTGACTTGCATCTTGGGCAGTCTCAATACTCTCTTCTGAAATCGGTGTCCAGAAGCTGGGCCAGCCGGTACCAGAGTCAAACTTTGCTTCGGAACTAAACAGGTTACTACCACAGCCGACGCACTGGTATTTACCCCTCCCCTTAAAGGCGTAATACCGGCCGCTGAAAGCCGGCTCGGTGCCCCTACGCCGGGTAACCTCGTACTGCTCCGGGGTAAGCAGCCGGCGCCACTCCTCATCGCTCCTTATTATCTTTTCTGGCAAACCATCCTCCCACTCAGGGACTAATAGTCACCGCACAGCAAAATTTATCTGGTCAGGGTTCTCTCTGTCAAGAGCCTCTCTTCCCCACCCCCTAATTATGCTAAAATAACTAACAAGAGGAACCCTTTAATGATTCCTATTAAGCTATCACTGCGTAACTTCATGTGCTACCGGGATAACGTGCCCCCGCTCCTCTTTGACGGTATCCACACCGCCTGCATCTCCGGAGATAACGGCAACGGTAAGTCAACCCTTATTGACGCCATGACCTGGGCACTATGGGGGAAAGCCAGAGCCAAGAGTGATGACGACCTCGTTCACCTGGGCCAAGCGGATACGGAGGTAGAATTTGACTTCGCCGTCAACGGGCAACCCTACCGCATCATCCGCAAGCACTCCAAACCCAAGCGACGCGGCGGACAGGGAAAGACCATCTTAGAGTTCCAGATAGCCACCGACGGCGATTACCGGGCGCTGACCGGCAGCAGTATCATCCGCACCCAGCAGAAGATCACTGACATCCTGCATATGGACTACACCACCTTTGTCAACAGTGCCCTGCTCCTGCAGGGTCGTGCTGATGAGTTCACCATCAAACGCCCCGTCGAGCGCAAGCAGGTGCTGGCTGACATTCTGGGGCTCTCCTTCTACGATAAGCTGGAAGAGCAAGCCAAAGACCAGGCTAAGGAGCAGGAAATAGCAAAAACACAGCTGGAGAACGCTATCCAAGATATAAATAGTGAACTCGCCCAAAAACCAAGCTATGAAGCCGAATTTAGAGCCGGGCAGAGCCAGCTAGCGGCCATAGAAAAAGAGGTAATCGAGCGGGAAGCTAGGCTCAACAAACTGAGGCAGGAAAAGGAAGCCCTAGAAAATAAGCAATCTGAACTAACTCAGCTCGAGGAACGCCTCAGTAAGACAAAAAGAGACCTCGAGCGCTGGGATGACCAGCTGAGACGGCACCGCCTGAAGCTCAAAGAGTATGAGGCCCTAATAGCCCAACGCCTCACGATAGAAGAAGGCTTCTCCCAGTTCACCGAAGCCAAGAGGCTAACTGGCGAACTTGACCAGAAGTTAAGGCTGGTCACCACTCTGAGCGAACGCCGACATCAGCTTGAGCTGACCATCACCCAGGCCGGGCAGGCTCTAGTTCAAGAACACGCCGTAGCGCAAAGCCGGATAGGCGAGCTGGTAACCGGCTCACAGAAACTGCCATCGCTCAAGAAAGAGTTACCGCAGCTACAGGCTCAACTACTCAAGCTGGCTGAGCCGGAGGAAAAATTAAGACAAGCCAAACAAAGCAGTCAAGAACTAAGAACCCAGGTAAACCACCTGGAGTCCAGAAATGTCCAACTGGAACGGGAAATAAAAGAGCTGGGAGAAAAGCTCGACCTACTGCTAACTCAAAAGGGCACCAAGTGCCCGCTATGCGAGACCGAGCTTGAGGTCGAAGGTATAAAACTCATCGAGATCAAGTACACTGGCGAGAAACAAAGCAAGCTTGAATCCCTAAAACTGAGCCAGGCTGAGCTGGCCCAAAAGGCAACAGAGCTTACCCGGCGGGAAAGCGAAATATCTCAGCTTGAAACCAAGCTAAATCAAGGTAGAGCCTCGCTCCAGACTAAAGCCAGTATCCTGAGCCAGGAGTTACTTAAAGCTGAAGAAGCCGCCAGTAAACTAAATGAGGCAAGAAAAAGCCTGGCCGAGATTGAAGAACACCTGGCCCGAAGAGACTTTGCCCTTGCCGAACAACAGGCTCTACAGGAGCTCGAAAGCGAGCTAGCTAAACTTGGATATGATGCCAAGCAGCACGATGAGATACGCCAGCGCCTAACCAGCCTAGAACAGCACGAAGCCCTAAAGCGAAAACTGGAGGAAGCCGAGAGACTGGTGAGCCAGGAAAAAGAGGCGACCGCGAGAGCTGAGGAGGCTGCTCAAGAGCTACACCACAGCCTTGAGATAGAAAATCAGAGACGTGAGTCTCTAATTGAAGAACTCAACCGGCTGCCCCAACTGATTAGTGATTTTACCCGGGCTGAGGACGAATATCGGGCATCACTGTCCAAGCAAAAGCAGGCTCAGGAGACGATCTGGGGTGTGAAGGCAAAGCTGGAACGCCTGACAGAACTGGACATAAAAAGGCAGGAAAAGGAAAAACTGCTATCTCAGGCTATAAAAGAGGAGAAAATCTATAAAGACCTAGCTCAAGCCTTCGGTAAGAGGGGAATCCAGGCCCTGCTCATTGAGAGTGCTCTCCCTGAAATCGAGGCTGAAGCCAACGAACTACTGGCTCGTATGACTGACAACAGAATGCATATCAAGATTGAGACGCAGCGGGAAACCAAGGCGGGGAATGTTGTGGAAACCCTGGATATTAAAATCTCTGACGAACTGGGGACACGAAATTACGAGATGTTCAGCGGTGGCGAAGCCTTCCGCATTAACTTTGCCATTCGGATCGCCCTGTCCAAGCTACTGGCGAGACGAGCCGGAGCTCCATTACCCACCCTAGTTATTGATGAAGGCTTCGGCACCCAGGATAGCACCGGGATTGAAAAACTCAAGGAAGCCATAAACTCAATTCAAGACGACTTTGATAAGATACTGGTTATTACTCATATTGAGGAGCTGAGAAACGCCTTCCCCACCTGCATCAATGTCATCAAGACAGCCAACGGCTCCACGCTTGAAGTAAGCTAATTAGCCCAAAAGCTAAAGCCCAAGGTCACCGGCAATGCCCTGCATCGCCCGCAGCCCCAACTCGACAAACTCACCAAGCTCAAGCCCGAGCTGGCGGCATGATGAAATCTGCTCCCTATCCACCGCGGCCGCAAACCTGGGTTCCTTAAACCTCTTGAGGACTGATTTAGTGGTCAGACCAGCTAATTTCTTATCCGGCCTGACCAGAGCGGCCGCGGTAATCAGCCCAGTCAAGGGGTCAATACAGAAGAGAGCCTCATCAAGCTTAGTCTCACAGGGGACGCCGTGTGCTTGATTATGGCAGAGAATAGCGTGAGACATGGCCTCACTTGCCCCCAGCTCCCGAGCCAAGTCAGCCCCCAGCTTACTATGGGCCTTCATATCCCCCTCGGTTAGCTCCACGTCGATATCGTGTAAGAGACCGGTAAGCCCCCATTCCTCCTCATCCTCACCCAGGCGCCGGGCCACGGCACACATTACCGCCTCGGTAGCTAACATATGCTTCACCAGGTTCTGGTTCTCCACATTCTCTTTGACCGAGTTAAGCACTTCTTTTCGATTCATCGCATCCCCTGAATATCAACTTAAAGATACCCTATTTAGTTAAAACACACTCCGCATCTCTAGTCAATACCCTGCGCAGATACTGCCCGGTGGCTGATGAGCGCTCCCGTGCTATCTTCTCAGGCGTGCCGATAGCAATTACGCAGCCACCCCGGTCACCCGCCCCCGGTCCGAGGTCAATAACATAATCGGCATTCTTAATCACATCAAGATGATGCTCAATAACAATCACCGTGTTGCCACCGTCAACCAAGCGCTGCAGTACGCGCAACAGAGCCGCCACATCATCAAAGGCAAGGCCAGTAGTCGGTTCGTCAAGGATATAAAGCGTGCGGCCCGTGGACCGCCGGGACAGCTCGGTAGCCAGCTTTACCCGCTGCGCCTCACCCCCGGAAAGGGTAGGGGCCGGCTGCCCCAGGCGAATATAGCCCAGGCCGACATCACGCAGGGTCTCCAGCTTATTCCTCACCTTGGGGAAATGCTCAAAGAAGTTAAGGGCCTGCTCCACCGTCATATCCAGCACCTCAGCGATGTTCCTATCCTTAAACCTGATCTCGAGAGCCTCACGGTTATAACGCTTCCCCTGGCACACCTCACAGGGGACGGTCACGTCGGGCAGGAACTGCATCTCGATCTGAGTAAAGCCCTCGCCACGGCAGGCTTCACAACGCCCGCCCTTGACATTAAATGAGAACCGACCTGGAGCATAACCCCTCATCCTAGCCTCGGGGACCGCGGCAAAGAGTTCTCGAACCGGGGTAAAAGTCCCGGTGTAGGTGGCCGGGTTACTGCGCGGGGTACGCCCGATGGGCGACTGGTCAACGTTAACTACCTTGTCAACATGCTCCACACCAAAGATACCATCACAATCACCAACCCTCTCTCTAGACCTATAAAGCAGCCGAGCTAAATTACGGTACAGTACCTCATCAATAAGGGTGCTCTTACCGCTACCCGAGATCCCGGTAATACAGACAAACCTGCCCAAAGGAATGCTAACGTCTATATTCTTGAGATTGTTCTGCCGTGCCCCTTTGACCACGAGCTCCTCACCGGAACCAAGACGACGCTTTGGGGGTAGGGGAATCTGCTTCAGGCCGCTGAGATACTGACCGGTTATTGATTCCGCCGAATTCATAATGTCAGCTAGGGTACCAGTCGCCACAACCCCCCCCCCGTGCTCTCCCGCTCCGGGCCCCATATCAATAATATGATCCGCAGCGCGCATCATCGCCTCGTCATGCTCAACCACCAGTATCGTATTGCCCAGGTCGCGCAGCCGCTTTAGGGTCTCAATCAAGCGAAAGTCATCGGCGGGATGAAGACCCACCGTCGGCTCGTCGCAGATATAAAGTACCCCCATCAACCCGCTACCGATCTGAGTAGCCAGGCGAATCCGCTGTGCCTCACCGCCACTCAGGGTAGCCGAGGGACGGTCTAGGGTAAGATAATCCAAGCCCACATCCTCAAGGAAGCCCAACCGGGCCCCGATCTCCTTGAGGACCTGATGGGCTATCATTCGCTCACGCTCACTAAGTATTGCCTCCTTGCCACTTAGAGCCGCCACCCAATCCAGAGCCTGAGCAACCGACATTGAACTGACCTCGATAATGTTGCGGCCACCAATGGTTATGGCCAGGGACTCAGGCCGGAGGCGCTTCCCCTGGCAGACAGGGCACTGCCGAGATACCATATAGCGCTCCAGTGACAGCCGGGAATTCTCTGATTCCGTATCCCGATAGAGCCTCTCCAGCCGTGGAATCACCCCCTCATAGCCGGTGAAATACTGCCTTACCCGACCGAAGCGACGGTAACTTACCAGCTCACCCTCTTCGCCGTAAAGCACCAGTCTAAGCTGCTCCTGGGTCAAATCTCGCACCGGGCTATAGATAGAAAAACCATAGCGTCCCCCTAGATCATCAAGCTGGTGAAGATACCAGAACCCCGACTGGTAGGGACGAATCGCTCCTTCCGCGATGGACAGGTCTTTATTGGGAATAACAAGATCAGGGTCCAGCTCCTGCTTAAAGCCTAACCCGCTACAGGCAGGACAGGCGCCATGGGGGCTGTTAAAGCTGAAGGTTCGGGGGGCAATCTCACCCAGGCTGATACCGCAATGCACGCAGGCAAAGTGCTCTGAGAAGAGTAACTCCTCACCATCAACAATGGACACCAGAACTACCCCGGCCCCGAGCTTGAGTGCCGTTTCCACAGAATCGGCGATACGGCTCTGGCTGCCACTCTGCCCGATTACCAGGCGGTCAACGACCGCCTCGATAGAGTGCTTCTTATTCTTATCCAGCTGAAAATCATGAGATAAGTCACCGACCTGCCCGTCAACTCGAACCCTTACGTAGCCCGCCTTACGCAGATCGTCAAATACTGCCTGGTACTCACCTTTACGATCCTTAACCAGGGGAGCCAGAATCACGATCCGGCTACCATCGGGAAGCGCCTGCACGGCATCAACAATCTGCTGTACGGTCTGCATAGCAATCTCGCGCCCACAACTCGGGCAGTGGGGATGCCCCACCCGGGCAAAAAGCAGCCTCAGGTAGTCATAGATCTCGGTCACCGTACCCATAGTCGACCTTGGGTTCCGACTGGGACCCTTCTGGTCAATGGAAATTGCCGGGCTTAAGCCCTCGATATAATCAACGTCAGGCTTTTCCATTCGGCCCAGAAACTGACGGGCATAGGCCGAGAGAGACTCCACATAGCGACGCTGCCCCTCGGCATAGATGGTATCAAAGGCCAGCGAACTCTTACCCGATCCCGAGACGCCGGTAATAACCACCAGCTTATCACGGGGAATAGTGACATTAATATTCTTGAGATTATGCTCCCGAGCCCCGGTGACAATTATGGAATCCAGTGGCATATCCCCCTCCATACTCAACAATATTATTGTAGCACCAGCGTCAAAAACAAAACAACAGAAGTCCGCCCCATTGACACCCAGAATGCCCTGCAGTAATATAGCAGCGAATCATCGATCGACTAGCCTAGCCAAAAACCAGAATCGGCTCCCAACAGTTGACCACCAACCAATACCTGTGTTATTACCTATGGAGAAACATGCTAGCCAAGGTAACAAGCTGCGCCGTAGTCGGACTGGAAGGGGCAGTCATTGAGGTCGAGGTAGATATCTCGCCGGGGCTACCCTCACTTACCATTGTGGGGCTACCCGATGCTGCTGTTCAGGAAGCCAGGGAGCGAGTCCGCGCCGCCATCCGAAACTCCGGCTGCAACTTTCCCATGAGACGCACCGTAGTGAATCTCGCCCCGGCTGACCTCAAGAAGGCCGGGCCAGCCTATGACCTCCCCATTGCCGTCGGCATCCTCTTAAGTTCACAGCAGATTCAGTCTGATGTCTCACAGACCATTATCCTGGGTGAGCTATCACTAGACGGCAGCCTGCGTCACACCAACGGCATTCTACCCATGGTCGCCCTCGCCCACAAGAAAGGATTCTCCTCGGTGATTGTGCCTCAGGCGGATGCTAGAGAAGCCTCCTTAGTAACCGGGATCAAAATCATTCCCGTCGCCTCACTGTCACAATTGGTTAGTTACCTGCGCGGAGAAATACCGGCACCTGAATACAAACCTGAGGAAAGCGAAGAGACCGAAAAACACGCCCCTCTTACCGCTTTGGTTACTGACTTGGCCTACATTAAAGGACAGGAGCACGTCAAGCGAGCCTTAGAAGTAGCCGCCGCCGGGGGGCATAATGTAATCATGATGGGGCCTCCGGGAAGCGGCAAAACACTGCTGGCACGCTCTCTCCCTTCCATACTACCCCCAATGACCAATGAGGAAGCCCTTGACGTCACCAAAATCTACAGTGTCAGCGGGCTGCTACCTCCGGATACCCCTCTGATGACACAAAGACCCTTCCGTTCTCCCCACTACACCATCTCCAACGCCGGTTTAGTCGGGGGCGGGCGCTGGCCCAAGCCCGGGGAAATAAGTCTCAGCCATCGCGGGGTACTATTCCTTGATGAACTCCCTGAATTCGGGCACGCCGTGCTCGAGTTACTGCGCCAGCCCCTCGAGGATAAGGTAATCACTATCAGCCGGGCGCAGGGCAGCCTGACCTTCCCGGCCAACTTTATGCTGGTCGGGGCCATGAACCCCTGCCCGTGCGGCTTCTACGGCGACCCCTTCCGAGCCTGTACCTGCTCGCATAGTCTGGTCTCACGATACCAACAACGCATTAGCGGGCCCTTTATTGACCGGGTTGATATTTTTATCGAGGTACCCCACATTGAATACGAAAAACTAACTGATGATAGACTAGGAGAGAAATCAAGCCAGGTTCAAACCAGAGTCAAGGCCGCCCGCTTAAAACAACAGAAACGCTTTAACGGAACCAAGCTGACCTACAATGCTGAGATGACACCCGCCGAGGTAAGAGATTTCTGTCAGGCGGAGGAGTCGGCCCAGAGCCTCCTCAAGGCAGCCATGAAACAGCTTCATCTCTCCGCCCGCGCCTTCCACCGCATCCTGAAACTAGGGCGTACCATTGCCGACCTGGAAAACGGTGATGTGATTAGAGCCCATCACCTGGCAGAAGCCATCCAGTACCGACCCAGAAGGACGGTATAAGGTCACTTCATCCCCCGAAGCGTAAAAAAGCAGCGATACCGAGTAGCACCGCACCAACAATGATACTGATCAGCCCCCCCAGCCTTAACGCCCCGTAGCCGGAGCGCTCCGGGGTGCTCTCCAGGAATTCCCTCATATCAGTGCGGGCAGTCAGAGTATCATCGTACCTCTTCTCCGCCCACCTACTCCAGCCAAGGACCCCGATACCGACCGCCGTAAATACAATCCCCATAACCAGTAGTATAAAGCTATCGGGATGTGGCAAAATACTGACACCCCCCTAAAAGGTCTCTATGGGGATTATATGCGCTCTCAACACCATTTGCAACCAGAGTTGGCCAGTCAACCGCTTAGGTAATCTCGACAGTAGCCCCAGCTGCCTCCAGCTTCTCCTTAGCCGCCGCCGCCTCATCCTTACTAACCCCCTCCCTCACCGGCTTAGGGACGCTCTCCACTAAGTCCTTGGACTCCTTCAGCCCCAGGCTACTCAGCTCACGCACTGCCTTAATCACCGCAATCCGGTTGGCCCCGGCCTCCTTAAGAATAACGTTAAACTCCGTCTTCTCCTCTTCAGCCGGAGCTTCGGCCGCCGCGGCCGCCGGCGGCGCCGCAACTACGGGAGCCGCAGCACTAACGCCAAACTCAGTCTCCAGAGCCTTCACCAACTGCGAGAGCTCAAGCACCGTCATATTCTTTATGGAATCTATCATGCCCTCAACAGCCACCTTCGACTCCTTCTTTCCTGCCTTAGGGGCCGCCTTTTCTTTAGCTTCGCCAGCCGTTTTCTTCTCCACCTTTGCCGTTGCTTTCTTTTCCCCGGCCTCTTTTTCGGCTTCAGCCGCCTCGGAAGCGGCCTCTTGCTTTATTTCAGCTTCCTTATCTGCCATTTATTCTCCCTCCAGTTGTTGAATTCTAGCCTGCAAAACCCTCGCCAGTCCCGCTATCGGGGCATTAAGACAGTTAACCAGAGCAGCCACAGGGCTCAGCATGGCCCCGAGAAGCTTGGCCACTAATACCTCTTGCGACGGGAGCTTAGAAAGAACTGACACTTCTTCTGAAGTAAGCAGCCTATCCCCCAAGAACCCCGCCTTAATGGTCAGGATAGATTTCGAGGTGGTTATGTAGTCAGCCAGAACCTTAGCCGGCTCGACTATTTCACCATAGCCCACCGCCAAAGCCACCGGACCCTCAAAGGTAGCCGCCAGATCAGCCCGACCCAACCTCTCAGCCGCAAACCGAGCTAGGGTATTCTTCACCACTCGATACTCAATACCCGCTTCCTCCAGTTTGCGCCTCAGGACGGTCATCTCGTGGACGGAAAGCCCGCGGTAGTCAGTCAAAATACCAACGCTGCACTTAGAAAAGGTTTCCTCCAGACTATCAATGATCTTTGCCTTCTTTTCCCTAGACATCCATACTGACCTCCTAAACCTTACTAGCCAAACATCCGGTTAAAAATAGAGCCCTTGTGCCGACAACACAAAGGCTCTCAGTTAGAACCGACTTCGGGATTCCAAATAATAGCGTCCCGAATTCGATTTAAAACCTCAGCTTCTCCTCGGTAGGCGGCTAAATTAAGCCTAATCGGCACCCACTGTCTCAGGATCTCGTAAAATTTTTAAGCTACGTTAGTTATCTCAATGACTATTAGTCTACTAAGCCAATCCAATTTTACCAGAAACTCAAGAATTATTAAACCTGGCTCTCAAATTTCTTAACCAGAGCTCAACGCCAGAGTTGAGTTAAGGTCAAGCTTTATCCCCGGGCCCATGGTAGTGGTTAATGAAGCCGACTTAACGTACTGCCCCTTGGCACCGCTGGGTTTAGCCTTGACCACCGCCTCTACTACCGCCGTCAGGTTATCCAGCAACTTCTCATTCTCAAAACTAATCTTACCCAGCGAGACATGGATGATAGCCGTTCTGTCCAGCTTAAACTCCACCCGACCCTTACGTGCATCACCGATTACCCGGGGCAGGTCTTCCGCCGCTACCACCGTCCCCGATTTAGGGTTCGGCATCAGCCCCCGCCTCCCCAAAATCTTCCCCAGCCTGCCCACCTTACCCATCATATCCGGGGTAGCCATGGCGGCATCAAAATCCAGCCAACCGCCCTCAATCTTCTTTGCCAGATCATCACCACCAACAAAATCAGCCCCGGCATCTTTAGCTATCCTCTCCGCCTCACCCTGGGCAAAAACCAGAACCCTCACTTCTTTACCTAATCCATGAGGCAGCAATGCCACCCCACGCACCTGCTGGCTGGCATTCCTCGGATCAACCCCCATCCGAAGGTGAAGCTCAACCGTCTCATCAAATCCAGCATAAGCTAACTTTTTCGCTAGCTCAATGGCCTCCTCAGGGGAATAGGTTCCCCCCCTGTCCAGCAGCTTAACCGCTTCCTGATACTTCTTACCGTGCTTAGTCATCTTTACTCTACTTCAATCCCCATACTACGGGCCGTGCCCTCAATAATGCGCTCGGCAGCCTCAATACTGGTCGCATTCAGGTCCTTAATTTTAAGCTCGGCTATCTCCCGAAGCTTACCTCGAGACAGCGTGCCAACCTTCTCCCGACCGGTATCACCCGACCCCTTTTCCACCTCCATCGCCTTCTTCAGCAGATCGCTGGTTGGCGGTGTTTTGGTGATAAAAGTAAACGACCGGTCATCAAAGACAGTTATCTCTACGGGAATAATGGAGCCGGTTTGAGACGCCGTACGCTCGTTATAGTCCTTACAGAAGGCCATAATATTAATCCCATGCTGCCCCAGCGCCGGACCTACCGGCGGGGCTGGATTTGCCTGTCCGGCCGGAATCTGCAGTTTAATCATGGCCTTTACCTTCTTAGCCACTCAAGTCTCCTCAAATTAATACAATTCGCCCCGGATAAAGGGTTCAGCGAGCCTAAAGCTTCTCCACCTGCAGGAAATCAAGCTCCACCGGGGTCTCCCGTCCAAAAAGGGACAGGAGCACCCTGACCTTCCCCTTCTCCGAATTTATGCTGTCCACCATCCCGATAAAATCAACAAACGGGCCATCAGTCACCCGAACGCTCTGCCCCTCCCGGAAACCAATCTTAAGCTTTGGTGCCTCAGCCTCCATCTGCCTTAAGATCTGAGTAACCTCTTCCTCTTTCAGGGGAACCGGCTTATCCCCACTACCAACAAAACCAGTAACCCCCGGGGTATTACGCACTACCCGCCAGCTCTGGTCACTCATCTTCATCTGAATAAGAACGTAACCGGGCAGTATCTTCTTGCTTACCGTCCGCTTCTGTCCAGCCCGAACCTCAATCTCGTCCTCGGTAGGGATAACTACTTCAGAGATCTCTCCCTCAGCGTCCATAAACCTGATACGCTGCTCCAGGTTCTTCTTAACCCGCTCCTCATACCCCGAATAGGTATGAACTACAAACCAGGGTTTTGACTGCTCCTCCACAAGACCTCACCAAAACAAGATTTCAAAATATCAAAACTTTACCAAGGGAAAATACTCCTACCGACTCCTAGAATTGCATCGCCGCTGGGCCCCCACTCGCTGATAACTCCCCTGATACAAAGACCTTGCTCGCCCGGCGGAAAACCGATAAACTACTAGCCCCCCAAAAGAACATTATTAACGAGGTTGGTAAAGCCCATGTCCAGGAACCCCAGAACCAAGCCAGCAATAACCGTCACCACAATGACTACCCCCGTCAAGTAGGCAGCCTCCCGGCGAGAAAGCCAGACCACCTTTTTTAACTCAGCAGTAATATCACCAAAGAAACGAGTTAATGAAAAACCTCTTCTCGCAGTTGTAGTCGTAACAGTACTCTTTGCCATAACGAAAACTCAAAGGCCCCTAATTCTCAGCTACGCGGCTTCACTTTACCTCTCGATGAAGCCTATGGGTACGACAACGAGGGCAGTATTTTTTTAACTCCAATCGTTGCTGGTCATTCCTCTTGTTCTTGGTGGTGGTATAGGTCCTCTCCCGGCACTCAGTGCAGGCTAGGTGAATAATAATCCTAGCTTCAGCCTTCTTAGCCATAACTACTCAATGATACGAGTAACTGTACCCGCACCTACTGTTCTACCCCCCTCCCTGATAGCAAAACGCAAGCCTTTCTCCAGGGCCACCGGATAAATAAGCTGCATCTTCATCTTGACGTTATCGCCGGGCATGACCATCTCCACCCCCTCGGGCAGCTCAATACTCCCGGTAACATCCGTAGTCCGGATGTAGAACTGGGGCTTATAGCCGTTAAAGAAGGGAGTATGACGCCCCCCTTCGTCCTTGCTCAGAACATATACTTCCGTTTCAGCTTCGGTATGCGGCTTAATCGTCCCCGGTGCCGCCAGTACCTGTCCCCGCTCTACCTCATCACGGTCAATACCTCTCAAGAGAGCCCCGACGGCATCCCCAGGCTCAGCATCATCCAATATCTTATGAAACATCTCCAGGCTGGTAGCTACCGTTCGGCGCGGCTCGTGATGCAGACCAACTATCTCAATCTCGTCTCCGGGATGAATCACACCACGCTCCACTCTCCCCGTAACCACGGT
>DAOULZ010000002.1:0-25201 GCA_034414575.1 Dehalococcoidales bacterium
ACCTCTATCCACAGCTCATCCTACAGCTTTGCAACGCTGAAAGGTTCGGGCCTCCACTCCGAGTTTATCGAAGCTTCACCCTGGCCATGGATAGCTCACCCGGCTTCGGGTCTAATCCATGCAACCACAGCGCCCTATTCGGACTCGCTTTCGCTTCGGCTCCGCAACTTAGTTGCTTAACCTGCTACATAGATTAACTCGCCGGCTCATTCTCCAATAGGCACGCCATCACCCGGGTTGCCCCAGGCTCTGACTGCTTGTTGGCACACAGTTTCAGGTCTATTTCACTCCCCTCCCGGGGTACTTTTCACCTTTCCCTCACGGTACTAGTTCACTATCGGTCATCAAGGGTATTTAGCCTTAGAGAGTGGTCTCCCCAGATTCCCACAGGATTCCTCGTGTCCCGTGGTACTCAAGGACAGATGGGGAGCCTACCCCTTTCGTCTACAGGACTGTCACCCTCTGTGGCGGCTCTTTCCAGAGACCTTCGACTAGGGTTCGGTTGCTAACTCCCTGACTCGTTCTGGACTGAGTCTCACCTGCCTTACAACCCCCCGTAAGCTTAGGCTCCAGAACCACTTAGCTCATGGGGTTTAGGCTCTTCCCCTTTCGTTCGCCACTACTAAGGGAATAATCTCCTTTCCTCAGGGTACTGAGATGTTTCACTTCCCCTGCTTACCTCCACCCAGCCTATGTGTTCAGCTGGGGGTACTCAGGTTTTACCTGAGTGGGTTGCCCCATTCGGGAATCCCCGGCTAGGCTTGCTCGACAGCTTACCGAGGCTTATCGCAGTCTTGCCACGCCCTTCTTCGGCCCTTGATACCAAGGCATCCACCGTGTGCCTTAACCGCTTGACCTGCTTCAGGATTAACATTAGACCCTATTCAGTTGTTAAAGTGCGCTACGTATACAAAAGCGGCCTGGTGATTTCCCACCAAGCCGCCGCCTGGCTATCAATCACCAATTTCGTCTATGTATCAACTACTCTCATCGCTTCCCACATCCTCAACTGTGAAGTAATCTTAGCATAAAATAATGGGGTTGTCAACAAGCAAATGGAGGGTTAAAGGATACCAGAAAACATCGGCCTGGTCGGCAGCCTTGCCCTCTTTCACCCCAGGCAATGACCGCCGCCAGCAGCAGCCTGAGATACCTTGCTCTAAGATTCCATAGAGAGCCTATTGACAAGGCGTGTTATAATATGTATGATTAACTCTTAGAGAGGAGGTGATGTTATAGAACTAGCCTGCCAGGAGTACTCCAATACCTGATCTCTGGGGTGGTCCTGAAGGAGGAGAGCCTTCAGGGAAGGCAACTAAGGAAACCCAAAGAGAAACCTTATCTCCACGACAGAGATGAGAAAAGGTTCTGTATCTTTGTTTATGGAGAGTAGGCTATATTCAAAAGGAGAATAAAAGGTCGATGAAAAATAGAATATCTAAAATATTAGGGATAGGCCTGGCGACAGGACTCGTCTTTGGCTTGATCGGGGCCGTTTTGGCGGCTCCGGCAGCTGCCGGCGAGACCGAGTGGACTACGGTCAACACCCCCTGCATGACGGATATGGTCATCCTGTCCTGTTCCAATATCCTTGACTACGCTATCGGCGGTGACGAGGGTGACACCATCTATGCCGTTCTCGAGCTGGATGACACATGCCCCGAACCCGATGTGGGTGATGCCGAGAACTTCGCCCTGGTCAAGTCCACCGACGGCGGCGTCAGCTGGACCGACATCACGGCCAAGGTAACCGGGGCGGACAACCTGCCCGATGTTGACGTCGATGACCTGGTGGCGGTAGCGGTCGCCCCGGACGATGAGGACTGGTTGGCCGTAGCCGGCATAGACACCGACACCACTTCGGTGTGGGTGGTCGCCAGTAAGGACGGCGGCACCAACTTCAGCTACACCGGTGCCATAACCGATGGTGACACCCTGGACGAAGCGCGGGTCTTTGACCTAGCGGTTTCACCCGAGGTGGACAGCATCCACAACATCGCCATTGCCGGGCAGGATACCGATGGCGACGCAGCGCTCTTCCGCCTTAAGGCGGGCACCTGGCTCAGCGCCGCCTGGGATGACACCGCCGACACCACTAACTATCTGGGCTGGGATTCCGGTGTGTTCGGTACTGACAGCGAATTCGTGATCGCCATTGCCTTCTCCCCCAACTTTGACATTGACGACACCATCGTCATTATCACCGCTGAAACCGATAACACGTATCCCACCTACTATCTACAGTCCGGCATCTGGGAGACCGGCGGTGCCTGGAACACTCAGGCCGGCTTCCCCAGCGCCACCGAGATCAAAGCCGACGGCGACACCCTGGCACTAATCAACAGTGAAGCCTACCTGAGGTGCGCCGGTCTGGCGCTGCCCGCGGACTACGACGGGAGCGACCCCGGAGCCCGGGCGGTCTTCCTCTACGTCAACGCTATCCTTGACCCACCAATCGCCACCGGCATATATGGCGGCTGGGTGATCCGCGCTGACAACAACGCCCTGAGCCCGGTCTGCGGCCCGCCCGGCGACCCGCTGCTGGCCTCAATTGACGTCGACGGTGATGCCGATACCGGCAAGCTCATGATCGGCGAGTACCTCGGGTTCGACAACGACGATACCGATTTCGTCGAGGCCGACTGCTGTGCCGGCGTCAACGTCTGGCACACCGAGGAGCTTGACTTCTGCTGCCCGCAGTGGGACGACGCCTGCAAGAACCCCTCCGGCCCCTATATGGCCCTGGTCATGTACACCCCGGACGGGGTCAAGGAGTACGCCACCACCAGCGGTCTGATTGACCAGGTCTTCTTCGATGGCACCCCTGGTGGTCAGATTTGGATCAGTGGGACCATTGACCCCACCAGTCCAACCGTCGGGAGCCCGGGTGATGAGTCCGCCTTCTCGGTGAGCCGGGATGACGGGCTATCCTTTAACCAGATTGGCCTGATCGACACCGACATTGACTTCCTGGGCGATGTGGCCGTCTGCCCTGACTGCGCCACCATCTATCTGGCCACCATCAACGACGAGAGCTATCCATGTAATAGCGCTTACTGTGAGTGCGACAGCGTCTGGCGCAGCTACGACGACGGCGACACCTGGGAGAGGGTCTTCCACGGTGAGTGGGTCGACAATGCGAGCGAAGCTTGCAGTAGTAGATACGCACAGGATGAGTTGCTGCTGCGGCTGCCCTGCGATGCCGTTGAGGACTGCTGTGACCAGGATGCGGTCTCACCCAGCGGCACCATCTACTTAGGTGTCAAGAACTTCGATTCGACACCGGCAGACGAAGATCTAAGAAGCATCTTCTACAGCCGTGACTGCGGCCAGTGCTGGAACGACCCGCCCGCCACTAAGATAGACATCCAGGACTTCTGCGTGGAGAGCGAGAACATCGTCTACGTCATTGATAACGATGGCTACTTCAGCATGTCAACCCAGTACGGACGACGCTGGAGCGACGCTGTTGACACCGAGGTTGGCTCAGGTCACTCCATCACCTGCTGCTGTGAGCAGGGCCTCATCGCCGTTGGCGGCGATGGTTACGGCACGCAGAAGGTAGGCTGGTCTGATGATGGTGGTGACAGCTGGAACCTGACCGATGCCCTGCCAGCTGGAGCCGATGGCATGGTACACGTTGCCTGTGACCCGCAGTGCGAGAACATCATCTACGCTGCCGTAGACGATGACAATGGCTGCGCTCTGCAATGGGGCGGCACGGGCACCACGAACGGTGAGGGTATCTACCGCACCGACATCACCGATGGCTCCTGGACGAGCCTGACGGCTTTACCCGCAGACTACACCGGCATCATGGTGGCGCGCGAGGGCACCCTCTACGCTACCACCGACCAGATTGCCATAGATACTGCCGGGACCGACCAAACGCCGTTCCTCACGGACTGCATGGGTAGAGAGCTCATTGCCCATGATAACGCAGATGGATCTGACGATGTCTACAGCGGTGTGGCGCGCAACCTAGGTCCCTGCGAGACCGACTGCTGCGGCACCGAGACCTGGGACTACCTCTTCTGCGGGCTTCATGGCGGTACCTCAGGTAGTGATCGTGAGGACTTTGACCGACAGCCCAGTGCCCTGCGGCTCTGCGGCTGCCTCACTAGCGAAACCAACACCGTGCTCTATGTCATTGACACCGACGACTACGACCTATGGACTGGCTCAGCCTCCGGCACTGACTATGGTCAGCTCTGGACCTATGAGGACTGTGCTGCCAAGGTAGGGCCGACCCTGACCAGCCCTGAAGATGGTACTGTTATCGACTGTGAGCCTTGTGCTGGCTGCGATGCCGAAAACTTCACCCTCAAGTGGGAGCGAATGTGCAACGCCTGCAGCTACGACATCCAGATCATGGACGAGGACGGCAACCTCATCGTCGAGTGGGTTGACGAGGACATCGTCGGTAGCCCGCCCACCCTGTTTATTGATGGGACTATCGATAGCACTACCTACTCCCTCGAGTGCGGTGAGACCTACACCTGGAAGGTGAGGGAGGCCAACACCGACTGTGAGTGCATCCACAGCCCGTGGTCGGAGATCTGGACTTTCACCGTTGCCGTCGGAGCCGCTGACGCTATCGATCTGCTGGCTCCAACCAAGGGTGCCATGGACGTCCCGATCGAGAACATAGGCTTCTCCTGGTCAGGTGTTCGCGATGCCACCTCCTACAGCTATGTCCTGTCACCGAATGCCGATCTGACCAGTGCCCTAGTCAGTCAGGACATGTCAACCACGGCCTTTAACTACGCCGGCCCGCTAGATTACGGCAAGGCCTACTACTGGCAGGTTATAGCCTGGAAGGATGGCACTCGCCTCACCACCAGCTCGGTAGGTGTCTTCAATACCATGGCGGAGCCGGAAGAAGCACCACCACCAGTAGTGGTGGAAGAGACACCGGCACCAGTGATCAATATCCCACCGGCGGAGCAGATAACGCCGACCTGGATCTACGCTATAATTGGTATTGGTGCGGCACTAGCAGTGGTGGTGATTGTCCTCATTGTTAGGACCAGGAGACCCTGATTCTAACCTGGAGGGTAACACCTAGCCTGTAAGCCAAGAGCCCCCTGAGAAATCGGGGGGCTCTTCTTTTCTACCGACCCTATTGACTTTAGTCACATGTCCAGATAGAATTTGCCAAGTGGCAAAAGTAAGGCTTACCGTAAGGCTATTTTTGTTCCTTAGCATCGCGAGCTTGATCACACACGCCAGCCCGGTATTTTCCACTCCAGGCGAGGTAAAGTGGTCTCAGCTCAATATCCCCAGCGAGGGCGTGCCAGGTGGCTGGGTGCTGGCTAAGAACTCGGATATCAAGTGCCTGACTACGGCTACTGACGGTACCCTCTACGCCTACGCAAACCCATCAGGGACAAGCCGTACCCTATTTAAGTCTACCGACGGCGGCTATAGCTGGTCATACACAGGAAGCGTTACCGACGAGATAGTTGATATTGCCGCCGATCCTGAGGATGATAGCACTGTCTACTACGCCACCCCGTCTTGCGTGTATAAATCTAGCGACGGCGGTGATAGCTTCACCGAGTTACCACCAAACCCGGGTGGGGCGGGCAGCAACAACCTGGAAATCACCACCATTACGGTGGCTTCGCTAGACGGGCACAATATTATTGCAGTTGGCACCAAAGACACCGATAATGCAGAATATGGCGGCATCTATACCCTCGAAGAAGACGAGGAGCCTTTCCCCAGTTGGGTAGATACCGGGATTGGTAACTACGACATCTATAGTGTGGCCTTCTCACCTGATTTGGCAGCTGATGCCGTGACTATGGCCGCAGTCACTGATGAAGCCCGCACCTACGTTGCTTACAATTACGGTACCCCCGGCGACTGGAACATGGTCGAGCTACTTGACGCCAGCAGTGCTAGCTTCGCCATTACTGGTGCCTCTAACATCGGCCTCACATCTGACTTCGGCGAGCCGTACCAGATTTTTGTTGGTGTTGTCGGTGGCGATGGTGGCCTCTACGAAGTGAGTGAGAATCACGCTCAGCGGCTTAATGGCATTGATACCGATATTATCAGTTTAGACCTCGCGGATGGGGCGGGCACGCCTAAGCTAATGGCTGGTGCCAACAGTAGCGCCGAGGTGTGGTACAGTAATGACGGCGGTGATAGCTGGGACTTAGCCACCAAAGCTCCCACCGGCGGTGGCCCCACTTATGTAGTAATGGCGGCTAACTTTGCAAGTAGCGGCCGGGCATACGCAGCTACCAGCGGCAGCGAGAGTGCCGTCTCCACTACCGTGGATAGCGGCGCTACCTGGAACCAGATTGGCCTGATTGATACGGCGATTACCACCATTATTGATCTGGCACCATCTCCCAGCTATAGCCAGGACAAGACCTTGTTTATGCTCACCTGGGGTGGGAAGCACAGTCTGTGGCGTAGCCTAGACAACGCCGACAGCTGGGAACGGGTGTTTAGCAGTGCCCCCGCTGATGTGGATAGCCTCAGCATGGCGGCGGTCTCGCCCGAGTACGATAACGGGAATCAGGTAGTATTCTTGGCTGGCACCAAGAATAGCAACCCCACAATCTGGAAGTCGTCTGACAACGGGCAGAGTTTCAGCTATCGGCGAACCGCCCCGCTACCCATTGACACCTGGACGGTAGTTAACGATGATACCCTATTTATTGGTGGTTATGATGGCGGTAGCGGATTAATCTACCTCACCACCAACAGCGGGCAAAGCTACTCAACCGCAACACTGGTCGGCAGTGAACCTCTAAATTCAATAGCCCTGTCCCCTGATTACGAACTAGATAAGACTATCCTCGTCGGCAATACCAACGGCTGGGTCTACTGGTCCAGCGATAATGGTGCCTCTTTTGAGCCACTGCCCGAAGATGCTACCTCGCCACCCTTTGTCGGCTCGATCACGGTCGTCTTCGACCCTGAATTCAGCAGTAACCGCACTGTCTACGCTGCCAGCGACAACCCGGGTGAGGGCATCTACCGCCTCAACATCGATACCGGCACCAGTTGGGAGAATATAGATAACCCGACCGGCGGTATGCTCAAGCAACTAACGTCGTCAGACGACGGCGCACTATACGCCACCAACTTTAAAGCTGATGGTGGCATGGAACGTTCTCTTAACCCAGCCTATCCACCGGGACCAATTTTTGAAACCGTAACCCAAGGGCTTGACGAGGGAGCTACGCTAGATAAACTGTGGCTACAGGGTAATAGGCTTTGGTCAATTGACACGACCAATGTTAAGTTAATGACCTTCACCGACACGCTAACCGTGCCGGTTACCCTTACTTCACCAGATGATCAAGCACAAGAAATAGGCATCTTACGTAACGACGCTATCAATGACATAGACCTTGACTGGGAGAGCTTAAGCGGGGCGACTGAATACGAATGGCAGCTCAATGATGACGTCGACTTCTCCAGTGTCTCATTCGAGGGCGATACCGGGTCCAGCTCGAAGGAAGCACCTGCCCTTGAACCAGCCACCACCTACTACTGGCGGGTGAGAGCCACTGAGCCGCTCTTAAGCCCGTGGTCTGAAGAATGGTCATTTACCACCGCTACCACGGGTGAAGTCGCTGGCCCCGAGCTTATCAGCCCTGAGGACGATGCTACCGGGGTATCAAGAACACCCACATTTCAGTGGAGCGACATTGCCCAAGCCGAAGGCTATGAACTCATAGTAGCTACTGAGGCTTCGCTTGATAATCCTATAATCCTGAAGATTAGCGATTACGCTCTAGCCGACACCGATTGGGAATGTAATGTAAAACTAGACTATAATACCGTCTACTACTGGAAGGTAAGGGCTATTATCGCGGAGACCTATAGTGACTGGAGTACGGTTGGCACCTTCACTACCAAAGAGGAGCCTGAGTTATCAGAGGGAACGGTATCATCAGATGGAGAGATGCCACCACCGCCAGAAGAACCGGAATCTCTCCTCGAAGAATCTCCATCCCCCACCACCACAACCACACCCGAGCGAACAAAGTATTTAATGGGGGCTCTACTTGCTGCCATAATCCTGCTCTCGGTTATCGCTTTCAGGCTAGCGAGAGGTAGGCGACGGCCCTATCTGTAACCTAAGCCAAGTCAGAAAAAGAAGATACTGGAAAGCAATAAAGTAGAACCTCAGTAGTCAAGCAAAAAGACCTGAGTGCTGACAGGCAGACTTGACCTATTAAAAGACAGCTTGGCCTGAGAGGTAACCTGTTCAACTCCTATCTCTTTGAGAAATCTGTCCACGGGTTCAAGTTCCAAACTCAAGACTTTGGTCTTGTAGTGCATCGGAATCACCACCTTCGGCTCAAGCTGGCGCACTATCTCAGCTGCTACCAGAGCATTAATGGTGGACACCCCACCTACTGGGATTAGCAGTATATCTACACTACCCAGCTCCTCCATCTGTTCAGCAGTGAGCATATGCCCCAGGTCTCCAAGATGACACACTGATATCTCATCTACCTCCATAAGGTAAACGGTGTTTTTACCCCGCTGGCTACCATTTTCCCCATCATGAAAGGTGCTCATCCCAATAATTAAGACGCCACCTATCTCATACTCACCGGGGCCAGTAACCAGTCTCAGGGCACCACCAACCCCCTCAACATAGGAATGTCCCGGGTGCTGGTGACTCACCGTGACGATACGGGCACTAGGTTTGCCCAGCGAGTAACCAAAATCAGGCGAATAAGGATCGGTAATAATTGTTGCCTGACTTCCCCTAATTTTAAAACAAGAATGACCTAACCAGATAATTTCCATACCTTGACCACCTAAATATAGCATCAGGCAAGCCCACCGGTCAATCCACACCCCCTATTCGCGAGGCGACTTCATAGCCGGAAAATTTTAACGAAATTTAAACACTGTTTTTATGGGAGATTAACCCCCGCGGTTTTAGTATGAACATATGGGTAATAAAACAAGCAAAGATAGAAGGAAGACGACAATGATTAAAACAGTGATTAAGAGCGCCGACGGTATGGTCATGGTATTTGACAAGATGGGAGAGCAAATCCCTCAATATCAAGGACACTACAAGGAGGTAAAGGAACTTATCTTAAGGGACGCCCCACCGGAAGCAAGGTTTGGCTGTTTCCCCAACAGCGGGCAGGAACTAATGATAGTTCCCAGGGAGGAATGGTAACTGAATCCCAGTTACTAGGATTTGAGCGGAAGCGATGTTGATATTGACTGGCATCTCAGAGAAGCAATCTATTTGCACCACAAGACAAATTGTTGATGTTATCACAAGATGAAGGAATAAAAAGATACCCTCACTGCCGACGCTAAGCGGTCAGTAATTGAAAAGGGAACTTTGATATCGGGAATAAAGCTAAAGATCTAGCTACCGACGCCACTACAGGTATGTTTCAGATAGCCAACAAAATAGGGTTAGAGGCTAAAGTTAAACCCAGCGGTAGAATGTTAGCCCTAACTCTTCCCGATTCTGAACATCTTGGTGCCACATACCGGGCACACACCCTGAGTTGCCGGCTTGCCATTCTTCATGGTTATCGGCCTAGCATCTTTCATTTCTCTTTTAGCCCGGCACTTAACACAATACGCTTGCATCAGGTAAACCTCCCTTTCAGATATGAAAGATAAACTATTTTACCCCTGTTGTCAATAGCCTGATAGTCTTCGCCCAAACTACTTATTTGGCTAACAGGCTAGTTAAGCAGGGAATCCTCGGCTCGGTCTCTAAGAACCGCACCGAGGATGCGATTCTCACCTCTTAGCATTCTATCTCTCGTCTCAAGCTACCATGCTCGACCCAGATAATTACTTCAACATGTAACCTCACTATACATCTTTGGCCCTTGAAGTTTAAATTGTCGAGGAAGGTTATGACCGGAACCGGCACTATTGCAGTGGGGTCGTGGAGCTGGAAGAAGGGCCAAGGGTTAGTGCCCACATACTGGGAGTGGACGCCCAAAATCCAGCTAGTATCAAGATTGGACTCCGGTTACGGTAGCGCCTCTGAAGAGGCAGGACAAACCAACCATTCTCGCATTTAGAGCAGAATGAGCCCGCTAACCAGGGAGAGAAGGCAAACCAAGCGAAGCCTCACACCTTCAAGGGATGAAGGTAGCTATAGCCCTATCGAATATAGTTCCTGATAGCGCTGAGCCAGCTGCTTAAGGACAGGTAATCCTTGCCTGGCCCCTACTTGAGCAACCGAAAACTGGGCGACAATATCACCGAGACGCCCACACTCCCCAAGCCCCTTCCCTTTCAGCAAGCCATAGAGAAATCCGGTGGCAAAGCCGTCGCCGGCACCAGTAGTATCAGCCTGAGATGCCAAATTTCTTTCCCCAGCCGGCACTACATATTCATTTTGGGCATCCCTGATGTAGGTAACAGCGGTTACCGGGCTGCGATTAGCCCCACCACCGAGCCCCAGTCCCATGCCTTCACCCAGGGTAATGGCAACAATTTCACAGCCCCGCTCCAGGCAGGTTTCAGCACCGCCGATAATATCCTTCCCGGTAAGCTCTTTTATTTCACCATGGTTAGTGAAGAGGACGTATGTCCGGCTAACGATGGGGCCAAGAGTCCTTAGCCCTTTCGCGGCATATAGCGCCCCAGGAGCAAAACTGAGCTTAGTTGATGAACCCGCCAAGGCGTCCGCCAGATCCAGTAACAATCTGAACTGATTATCGTCAGCAAATGAGGAAAGGTGAAGTAGCCTCGCCCGTTTTATATAAGCCAGATCAAGGTCGTCTCTCGCCAGCAGGTTATTAGCACCCGAAGTGACATAAAGGGAGCGTCTGCCCTGCCTATCACTGAGGCAAAGTACTGAGCCGGTGCTCGCCCCAGTGGTTACCCTAACTCGGCTGGTATCAACACCGACTTTGCCAAAGTCCCCAATCAATATCTTGCCTTCAGCGTCATTACCGACGACGCCAATAAAGCCAGTACCAACCCCAAGTTTGGCCAAACCGTAGATGGTATTTGCTGCCGAGCCACCGGGAAATAACCCGGCCTTATCGGCGACCGTCTCCCCATCATTAAGGATATACTCTACCTGGTAGACACGGTCGATATTGAGCGCCCCCAACCCGACTACTTCAAGCTTGCTCATCGCATAAGCCCATCCCTAGACTAAGACTCTTAGGCTTCAGTTGAAATTCTCCACCAAGCCCTTCCCGCAGTCAGCATATGGTCAAATTCCAGCCGGAACTATGCTATTTACCAGTGTCTATCAATTCGTCGAGCAATCTTAATAGCTTTAAGGATGCTCCCAAGCTTAACCCAGCTTGCCTGCCTCTTCCCTTACCAGACGTCTTATCTTCTTATGAATCTCAATAACTTCGTCTATCCCGCTTCTGCCCGCAAGCCAGTGAAAATAGCCTCTACCCTCCGAGCCGCCACCCTTCTCTCTTCCCCTGACCAGTTTCTCAACTCGTTGGCGCTGGCCTTTCCGCCATGCCTCAAGTACCTCAGTTAAGTGGCCAACGGAGGTAGAGGCTAGGCTCATGGTAGCATAGGGCAGGGCATACTCGTTAGCGTTAAAGGCGATGGCCAAGCCACCAGCGGCATTCACCGCCTCAAGCATCCTGAAATCGGTAATACTATCACCGACGACAACCCAATTGGCTAGCGGCTGGTCGTACTTATCAGCAAAGCTGTTCAGAGCCTCTAGCTTGCGTCGCCCGCCAACTGGCTTTACCCCCCTCACTATCCCACTCAAGGCGGTAGTAGGGAGTTTTTCCCAGAAGAAACTGTCCAGACTCCGCTTAATCCCGCCATCATCAGCCACGGGTTTCATAGATAGAATGTCTTCTTCGGTCTGCTTGAGGAGGGTCAGCTCCTTTTCACCCAGCGTCAAGCGCAGTCTATCCCAGGGTACCGAGGTGTAGGCTACATTATGGGCATAAATACCCAGCTTGTGGGTGAGATGCATGGCATATGGTTGGTAAGTGGTGGTAATACAGAATACCTTCCAGCCCTGGTACTGGAGCCAGGAGACCAGCTTCTCGGCACCACCTACGAAGCTGGCATCAGCGGCCAAGCCAGAGACATCGCTCTCTGAGATGTCGTGGAGGATGAGGAAGGGTAATATTAGCGCCAAGGTATCTCCCGGCTCGTAATCCTCCCTCTCTTCAAGCGTCAAAAGGTCATCATAGCGGCTTATGATCTCAAAAACCCGATCGCCGTTGGGGAAGAGCCTCATAAGCTCATAAGCGTTATCCTGAGGCGACAGCGGGCCTTCCAGGTCAAAACAGATAAAGTTATTGATATGCCTCACCTCCCTCCGAAGTTGCGGCTTGGTAAGCTACCAGTTTATCTATCTCACCAGTCAGATTATAACCGCTAATTGGTCTATCCTCAAAGTCGACAACCCTCTTGTCAGCGGTTATCTTAACCCTGCCCTGGCTGAATGCCTTGAGGGTAGCTATTATCAGCAGGAATTCCCGGGCTAACCCATGCCTGCGAATTAGTTTAAACAGGGGATTACTTTCACCCTCCTTCTTAATCTCCGCAAGGGGCCGTCCCTCCTGCTCAAGCCAGTATTTATCAAAGGGTTTGCCCCTGATGGGAAAGGTGCAATAGCTTACCGGCGGGCCCTTGTCCAGCTCCGGAGTCACCAAGTGCATCATGACCCCGGTCTCTCTGGCCCCGGCGCTAATCAGCTGCCAGATTACCTCCTGCCAGGTCCCGGCTGGGCCCCAGGGGGCGGCGGGATGAAGGTTAATCATGTCGTATCGCTGGCACATCTCCTCCCCAACGATAAGCATATAACCAGCCAGCACACACAGCTTGGGGTGGAAATTATCCAACCGTCTCATTACTTCACGGTCATATTCCAGCCGCCATGAGGGCAAAGTTGCCCCTTTCCTGACCTTAAACTCCTGGAAGGAGAAGCAGATAAGCGGCAGGTTATAGCTCCTAACCAGCTTCAGGAATAGATCGCTCTCTTGGGATTCACCGGGTTCCCGGTTACTGAAAACAAAGTCTATCTCGGCCTCAATCTCCCCAAGGTCAATACTGCTCCGGGCAGCCTGTAAGAGGTCTCTGGCTGCCTTATCTCTGCCGGTAGAGAACCAACCCAGTCGATACAAAGCGCACCATTCTACCTGAGGTTACTTTTTAGCCGCGCCCAGATGCTGTTAAGGTGAGTTAAGGGATTGGTGCGACGGCCGACAACTTTACCCTGGGCCAAAGCTTGAATGAAGTCGTCCCGGCCACTGAATTCGGGCATCTCTACATAGGCGTTACCGACCTCGTAGGGAGTATGGGCATCGCTACCGGCGCTGCCCGGGATACCATGCTTTCGAGCAAATAATTTCGCCTTAGTTGACGACCGGTAGAGAGGGGTTCTCGAGTTAAACACCTCAATGGCATCCACTTGCTCCCGCGCCACCAACTCCTCCAGTACCTCAACGTCCAGAGCCGAGGGACGGAACCTATCAAAGGGGTGCGGAATTGCCACCAAGCCGTTTTGAGCCCGAATCCTAGATATCGTCTCCGGGACAGATAGACCGCTGGGGATACCCTCAGTGAGGAACATGCCCATAATCTCACCGCGGGGGGTCATTATTTCCTCAGCAACAATTACCGGGAAAGGGGCCATCTTCTGCATTTCCAGCGCACCCTCAATAGTGCCGTGGTCAGAGATGGCAATGCAGTTTATACCCCTCTCCAGGCAACGGGCTACAATCTCCTTGAGAGGCGTATTACAGTCCAACGAGTATTCAGTATGAATATGAAGATCAGCCTTCAGCAATTTCAGCTTAGCTCACTTTAACCCAGGCGAATTATACCCCTGTGCCGTATGATTTATCAAATGTGCTTAAAGTGGCGGCCACCTGCACTCGCTTCCCTAGGTCAACTTCAACGAAGGCACGGTAACGCCATCGAGACACAGAGCGGAGCCAGGACGAGCGTAATGATTGCAGCAAAACTCCCTGAAACCACCACCGAAGTTATCGCTAGTCACCTAGCTTCTAGCCAGCCCGCTCCAGGTAGCTACCGCTTCGAGTGTCAACCTTGATAATCTCCCCCTCGCTGATAAACATCGGAACCTGAATGGTAATACCGGTTTCCAGCGTGGCTGTTTTGGTACCGGCGCTAGCGGTATCTCCCTTAAAACTGGGGCCGGTCTCGGTTACCTTAAGCTCAACAGTGATCGGTAGCTCAACTCCGATTAGCCTATCCTTATAGCTTGATACCTGAAGGGACATGCCTTCCTTCAGGTAGTTAGTGGCATCACCCAGCTGGTTCTCATCCAAGGAAATCTGCTCGAAGTTCTCCTCATCCATAAAGTAGTATAAATCGCCATCATTATAGAGATACTGCATACTACGATAGTCAAGTCTAGCGCGAACAAATTTCTCCGTGTTCTGGAAGGTCTGCTCAATGGTATGGCCGTCTATGATGTTACGGAGTTTAAGGCGAGCCAGGGCCGTTCGCTTCATTTTGACGTGCTGGTAGTCAATAACCTGATATAATCTGCCATCCAGCTCAATAGTAATCCCTTTCCTTAATTCACCAGCATTTATCACCTTATCTTCCTACCTTCCTAGCTTTTGATACCACCCTTATTTTACCATCTTCCATGACTACTGTATCCTCAATCCTTACCCCACCCCAACCCGTAATATAGATACCCGGCTCGATGGTAAATACCATGCCACTAGCCAGCGGCTCCGCTGAATTCGGCCCGAGGCGTGGTGCCTCATGGGGACTCAGTCCGACACCATGACCCAGGGCGTGTCCGAAAGCCTCGCCATAGCCAGCTTCTTCAATTACTATCCGCGCCATTTTGTCGGCTTCGCCCCCGGTCATTCCCTCAACGGTCATGGCTATGGCCGCTAGCTGGGCTCCAAGAACCACGTCATACACTTTATTGAAGGTCTCATCGGGAGCCCCAAGGCAGATAGTGCGGCTGAGGTCACTCGAGTAGCCGGAAACCCTGGCTCCGATGTCAATCACTATCGGCTCCCCGGAGCCAATGGCGCACGATGAGAGCTTAGCATGGGGCAGGGCAGAATTCTCACCAGAAGCGACAATTACATCAAAGGGGAGGACTTCACTACCCTCAGTCCGCATGAACTTTTCTATTTCCCAAGCTAATTCCCGCTCGCTCATGCCGACACGAACAATAGTCTCAGCATACTCAAGGGCAGCATCGCTTATAGCCGAAGCCCTGGTTATGAACTCAATCTCCTCGGGCTCCTTTACCGCCCTCAAGCCCTCTACCAGCCCCTCCACCGGAACGAGTTTGAGGGAGAGCTTCGCCTTACTCAGCGTATCAGACAACCTCCGATAAAGAGAAAAGGAGATGTGCCCGGCTTCAAATCCTAAGTTCTTCAGCTTCAGCCCCGAAACCAGCCCGGGAAACCAGTCTCCGATATCACCGTCCACCCTGAAAATCCGGTACTGCGGAGCCTGCCTCCCAGCCTGCTCCAGATAGCGAAAATCGGTAGCCAAAACTGCATCCTGAGATGTGATTAACAGGTAACCGGCCGAGCCGTCAAAACCGGAAAGGTAACGCCTGTTCTCCGCCTGCAGGACAAGAAGCCCGTCAATCTCCGACTCGGCCAACCTCTGACGCAGCTTCTTTATTCTACCCGCCGGACCCGTCATCAGACTCCTTTGCCAGAGGATGAGCCGAGAGGTACACCTTTTTCGCCCGGCTCTTGGTAACGTGGGTATAGATTTGAGTAGAGACCAGATCAGCATGCCCCAAAAGCTCCTGGACGACCCTCAAATCAGCCCCGCCGTCAAGGAGGTGAGTGGCAAAGGTGTGACGCAGCAGATGGGGGTGAACCCGCTTCTTAATGCCAGCCACCCGGCCATATTTGGCCAGTATTCTCTGGATGCTGCGCTCGGTAAGCCGCCCGCCATCACGGTTGAGGAACAGGGCGTTACTCCTCTTCTTAGCCAAAAGCCGGGGCCTTCCCTGGCTGAGGTAAGCACTGAGCGCCCTAGCGGCCGGCTTACCCATGAGCACCACCCGCACCTTGGCACCCTTCCCCCAGACCCGGATTTCATCGGTATTAAAGTTAACCTGTTCTAGATTCAGACCCACCAGCTCACTGACCCTGAGACCGGAGGCATAGAGTAGCTCCATCAGGGCGCGGGCGCGCAACCCCTGCGGTGTGGCAAGGTCCGGGGCCTCCAGAAGTCGTATCGTCTCCTCAGAGGTGAGAAAATCGGGCAGGCGTTTATCAAGTTTAATTGAAAATGAGGGTAAGCGCTCAGCCCTTTTTCGGGAAACGGGTAGCGGACTATCTTTCATCAACTTTTCCCGCAGCAGGTAGCGGTATAAAGAGCGGATTGCCGAGAGCTTACGGGAGATGCTTATTCTGGCGAAGCCATCTTCCACAAGCTGGGAGAGATAACCTCGCAGAATCTGCTTATCGACCTCATCGAGCGAGGTAATTTCTTTGGATTTAAGGTAGCTAAAGAAGCCAAGCAGGTCATGGGTATAGTTACGCACCGTATAGGGGGAAGCATTCCGCTCCGCCTCAAGATAGTTTATGTATTTATTAAAAACTTCCTGCATGGGGTTAGTCTCCCAGCTCTCCCATCACATTTTCCTCCGGGGTATTAGGTACCGGGTTTGTCTTCAGTCCCGGAGTTTTCCTTCTTCTCTTCCTGCTTCCCCTTTTCTTCCTCCGGCACGCTACCATCAACAGTACCGAGGACGGCGATATGCGCCAGCACGTCAGCGAAGGCGATGCCCTTGGACTTAGCCCCCTTAAAGCCGCGCCTCACCTTCTCCGCCGCCATCTCACCCAGATGCAAATTAGCCTGGGTCATTTCCTCAGGGGATATCCAGCCCCGGCCATACATGTAGCCGGTGACATACGCCTTAGCAATGTGTTCCCGTATCAGCTCGGTAATCCCCTTCTCACCCTTCTGGCTCAACTGTAGTTCCGCGTATTCTATAGGCCATTCCTCTTTTAGCTCGCTGAGGAATTTGTCCCGCAACTCAAGCCAGCGCGGTAGCCCTTTCAGACGCCACTGCCGGTGGTTTTCCTCGTAATGCTCGATATTAACTTCACTCACCCTTTCTACCAAGTCATTATCTATAATCTCCCCCGACTCGTATATCCTTGTTTTCTCCGGGGGCCAATTTTTTATGTCCTCACTCGCCCGCTTTAGGGTACGGCAAAGCTCCAGGGTTTCCTCAACCCTAAATTCCCAGTCACCCGGCTGGTACTTCTTAACATTTCTGCCCCCACCTAATTCCTTGACAAAAGTTACCTTGGTTGAGAACCGGCCACCAGCTGCGTATTCTACCTCGCCGCTGGGAAGACCCTTACGCTGCACGTAGAGACCCTTGGCGCTGGTTAAAGAACGGGCAACCAGCGACAGGCTGTTTTTTATGGTGGCAATTTCCTCAATGCTATTAAGCAGGTGTTCTGATGGATAGTCCATTATGACTCCTCTAACTTACCTTTATAGTCGCATTTTAAGCATTTTGCCCACTTCACCCGGTACTGGGTAAGCAGCCCCCCACACTTGGGGCAGGGCCGGGGGAGGGGTCTTAAATTGGTAGCGAACTGGCAATCTGGATAGTTGCTGCACCCATAGAAAGTGCGCTTCTTTTTGCTTACTCTCTCCACCAGCTCACGGCCACACTCGGGGCAGCTAACACCGGTTCTGACCTGGTGAGACTTGGTAAACTTGCACTCTGGATAGCCACTACAGGCGAGGAACTTACCGTAGCGGCCGGTCTTAACAACTAGGGGCTTACCACACTTGGGGCAGACTTCTTCGGTAATTTCATCGGGCAGCTTTACCCTCTCCATTAACTCAGAGGCACTCAGTAGGCTTTTCTCAAACGGGGTATAAAAATCCTGAACCACATGCCCCCACTCCCGTTTCTTACTCGCTATCTCGTCTAACTCCCCCTCCATTTGAGCTGTAAATTCAATATTAACGATGCCGGGGAAATACCTAGTCAAGAGGTCGCTGACCACAAAGCCCAGCTCGGTTGGCTCAAAGCAACCCTTAACCTTGATAACATACTCCCGCTCCTGGATGGTGGACAGGATAGGAGCATAGGTGCTGGGACGCCCGATACCCCACTGCTCCAGCGTCTTAATCAAGGTCGCCTCGGTGAAGCGTGGTGGTGGCTGGGTAAAACGCTGCTCCGGGAAAAGCCCAAGAAGCCTAAGCTCGTCGCCTTTCTCCAGCTGGGGAAGTAGCGAGCCTTTTCTGTCTTCCTCTTCGCCCTCATCCTTACCGGCAGCATAGAGAACCATAAACCCCGGGAAGCTAATAACCGAGCTTGAAACTCTAAAGAGATACTTGGCTCTGGAATCTGGATGCTTAGCCTCAATATCAACCGTAGTATTCTCGAATAAAGCGGCCTGCATCTGGCTAGCCACCATGCGCTGCCAGATAAGCTGGTAAAGCCTGAATTGAGCCGCATTGAGGTGTTGTTTCACTAGGGACGGCTCTCGCCAAATCCTGGTGGGGCGAATCGCCTCATGGGCTTCCTGAGCCCCCTTTACCGTAGTAGTGAAGGCACGCGCGTGAGGCGGCAAATAATCAGTGCCATACTTAGTTCTAATGAACTCCCTAGTTTCAGTTAGGGCAGCGCGTGCAACTCTGGTAGAATCAGTACGCATATAGGTAATAAGCCCGACACTGCCTTCGCCGCCGATGGACAAGCCTTCGTAAAGCTGCTGGGCAACGGCCATAGTCTGCCTAGCAGTGAAGCGAAGCTTACGCCAGGCCTCCTGCTGCAGGGTGCTGGTGATAAATGGGGGTGATGGTTGGCGGGTCACCTTCTTCGTCTTTATCTTAGCTACCCTATAGCCAGCCTCTCTAAGCACGTCACAGATTTCACCGGCTTCTTCCTGATTATGAATCCCCAGCTTGGTGTCATCAGCCAGGCCGATAAACCTGGCCCGAAATGACGGCATATCTGGGGGATCTTTTTTGTTCAGTTCCGCCTCGATGATCCAGTATTCTTCCGGGGTAAACTGCCTAATCTCACGCCCTCGCTCAACAACAATCCTTAGCGCCACTGATTGTACCCGGCCCGCCGAAAGCCCACGCCTCACCTTACGCCAGAGGAGCGGGCTTATCTTGTAGCCCACCAGCCGATCCAGGATGCGCCGTGCCTGCTGGGCGTTGACCAGCTCCATATCTATAGAACGGGGTGTGTTAAAGGCGCGCTTAATGGCCCCCTCGGTTATTTCGTGGAAGACGACGCGGCGGTAGGACTTCCGTCTTAACCCTGTTATCTCAGCCAAGTGCCAGGCGATGGCCTCTCCCTCACGATCGGGGTCGGTAGCCAGATACACTGTAGTCGCCGCCTCAGCCGCCTCTCTAAGCTCCTTTACGATTTTACTTTTTGGTCGGGGAACCACATATTTAGGGGCAAAGCCGTTTTCCACATCTACCCCCAGCCGGCTCTTAGGGAGGTCTCTTATATGACCCATGGACGCCTTGAGGCTGTAGTCCCTGCCCAGAATCCGGCCCAGCGTTCTCGCTTTAGCAGGCGATTCAACGATGACCAAATCCTTGCTGACAGTACTTTTCTTCGCCATAACTAGTCTACTCTCACCCTGTATTCCTCCCTGGCCTCCCGCGCCAGAACATAGCTCATCGTCCCCACCTGCCTCACCAACCCCTTTAACTCCATCATCGCCAGGGTACTGCTTACCTGCGAGACAGGCAGCTTGCTGTTCCGACAGACCTCGTCAATATGGGCTGGTTCCACCCCCAGCTGCTTAAGCAGCATAGTTTCAATATCAGAGGCGGGGATGATCTCTCTAATCTCCACTCGATGAGCTACCGCCGTCAGGTTTAACTCCTCCAAGATATCAGTGCAGCTTTGAACCAGCTTGGCGCCTTCCTGAATAAGGTAATTGGTGCCACTGCTTTGAGGGGAAAGGATACTGCCGGGAACAGCAAACACCTCTCTATTCTGCTCCAGGGCCAGGCGAGCTGTAATCATAGCCCCACTCGTTTTATTGGCTTCGATAACCAGGACCCCGAGACTCAAGCCACTCATAATGCGATTACGCCGTGGGAAGTTCTCCGCCCTAGGTCTAGCGCCCAGCGGGTATTCACTTACCAGCGCCCCCTGCTCCATGACTTTGCGAGCCAGGGTGGCATTCTCACTGGGATAGACCACATCAAGGCCACAGCCAAACACGGCGATGCTCCGGCCCCCGGCTTCCAGGGCACTCTGGTGAGCGACGGAGTCAATCCCCCTAGCTAAGCCGCTGACAATGGTAATTTTGCTCCGGGCAAGGTCAGCTACCAGCTCCTCAGCTACCTGCCGGCCGTAGACAGTGGCCCGGCGGGTTCCGACCACCGCCAGACACCACTCATCTTCAGGGAGCAAGGAACCCCTGACGTAGAGTATTGGGGGGTAGTCGTATATTTCCTTGAGACGAGATGGATATTCGGAGTCGTGGTGGCAAAACACCTTCACCCCGTAGCGCTCAAGCTTTTCCATCTCAGCTTCCAGGGATAGCTTGGAACGCTCAGAGGTAATGGTGCGCACCACCCGACTATCCAGCCCGGCCCGCTTTAACTCAGCTGGCCCAGCCTGCCAGGCATTCTCCAGACTGCCGAAGTAATTCCCGAGCTGAGCTAAGCGCACCCGACCAACGCCGGGCACCAGACTGAAGCCCACCCAGTATTTGATGTCTTTACTGCTCACGTTGAGAGAATTCTAGCACAAGGCGGGGTTGCTGACAATCAGGCTCTGCCAAGAAGAGTCGAAAACAAGTTTACCAATGAGGGTGAAGTTCGCAAAGGGAATTGGCGGAGAGGGTGGGATTCGAACCCACGGTAGCCAAAGGCTACACGCGCTCTCCAGGCGCGCCTGTTAGACCACTCCAGCACCTCTCCGCAAGCTGCGGATTAACTTTAATACGTTAATAACGGCGGAGAGGGTGGGATTCGAACCCACGCTCCGCTAAACACGGAGACCGCTTTTCGAGAGCGGCACCATAAACCACTCGGACACCTCTCCGCGAAGCTATTCTGAAGCTAACCTGCCAAGCATACTATCAATTAGCTAACCAATAGCTAACGCACCTCTTCATTAGCTTTACTATTATGCCCGACTATAAATGCGTCGTCAACTCGTAGTGTGGCTGCTTCTTGAAGCCCTGGAGTGACACGCGAGTAAGCATCTAGAGCCACCGCTATGCTGGATGCAAATCGTCAAGGAAAATGGGACACATTAAAGACATAACGTAATAGACACCTGAGGCTTGCTCGTGCTCTTTAGAAGCAAAGTAATATCGGTAGGAGATATGATTGGTGCTAGAGGAAAGCTATCCCTTCGCGGATAGCATATTTAGTGAGCCCAACCACACTGCGGGTGTTAAGTTTTACCATTATGTGCCTCAAATGAGACCCAACGGTCTTTGAACTTATGCACAAGGTTGCTGCAATTTCCTTTGTTCTCTTACCTTCAGCGATAAGCTGTAATACCTCACGTTCCCGGGACGTTAGCACTTGAGAATCTGATTCCGTTTTAACTTGGCTTAAATAATTTGAAACTACTACCGTAGTTATTTCAGGACTCAAATATATCTGTCCCAAATCTACCATACGAATTGCTTTGACTAAATCCTCGAAAGTATGTTCCTTCAAAATGTAACCTGATGCGCCTGCCTTCAGCGCATTTGTCACAAATAGGCTATCATTATACATTGATAGGACCAGTATTTTCACAGAGGGGCTACGACTTCTAATAATTCGAGTGGCTTCAATGCCGTTTAAATCGTGCATATTAAGATCCATAATTACTATGTTCGGTTTTACTTTCAGAGCCATCTGCACTGCTTCTCGCCCATTAGTCGCTTCACCTACTACCTCTATTCCCGGGCTATTACTTAATTGCTGATGGAGCCCCTCACACATCATCTTATGGTCATCAGCAATTAGGACTTTTATGCTCATGGACTTCTCTCTTTTCAGACTCTCTACCCATCCTGCTTGGTATCGTAATTGTGACACAAGTTCCCTTTCCAACTTCAGTCTTCAGATTAAAGTGCCCTCCTATATCCTGCAACTTTTCACGTATGTTAAAGATTCCAAAACACTGGTGGTTAGCATCTATTTCAGATGCATTAAATCCGACCCCGTCATCTGCGACTACAAGTTGGAGCCTGTCACCCCCCCTATAGAACAAGATATTGACCTTTTTTGCCTTAGAATGTTTGAGAGTATTGGTTAGTAATTCCTGTGTGATTCTAAAAACAAGAATGCGCAATTCATCCTCTATTGGTCTAAATCTCCCAGTTACTGCAAGAGAGTATTTAATTGACGCCTTTTCATTGAATTGTCTGACAAGCCACTCTAACGCTGCTTCAAGACCTATTTTGTACAAAACAGGCGGGCTTAAATTGGATGTCATTAAACGGGTCCTTGTAATTGCGTCGTCCACCAGCTGTATTACTTCTTTAAGCGATCTATTGCATTCTTCAGAGGCCACTAACTCACCCAATGATTGTAACCTACATTTGATTAAGGCTAATGCTTGGCCAACCTCGTCGTGCAGACCCTCCGCAAGCTGCCGACGTTCATGCTCCTCAGTTGAGGATAAACGAAACATCAGAGAACGAAGACGCTTCTGGAAGCGGCGAACCTTCTCTTCCGCCTGTAGACGCATAGTGATGTCTTCAGAGAAACCAATTACACCAACAGCCTTCCCCTTCTCGTCCCTCTTAGGTACCTTATCTGTCTCGAGCCATCTTACCCCCCTTGAGGTATACAATGGTTCAATAATACCCCTCTTAGGTTTATTTTTTACTATTACTTCTAAATCATCACGGATTTGTTTCTCTATGTGGCCATCACTCTGGTTACTGGGTAGTATTTCATTCACTGTCCTCCCAAGCCAGTCTTTCGCAGTCACTCCTGTTGCCTCCGCCAAGGCCTTATTCACGAAAACATGCTTACCCTCACTATCTTTATAGAAGATACAGGCTGGTACAGAGTCCAATATAGTTTTGAGCTCCTGCTGTTTTTTATGTAAAGCCTCTTGTATCTTTTTCTGCTTAGTGATTTCCGTAGTGAGTGTAATCCATCCGTAACGCTTCCCGTCATGTTCGATTGGCTGTATACTCAGATTAACCCACATCTCAGCATTTCTCGTTCTGTATAATCTCTCACCCTTATAGCAACCCTTTGTCTTTAGTTCTTCGAAAATATCTCTATTCTCACCCTCTGTGGTCTGTACCGTGCCAATGACATCTAAAAGATTCTTACCTATAGCCTCGGACGCTTTGATACCATAAATTCGCTCGCTAATCTTATTCCAGTAAGTAATGGTATAACTGGCATCACACGCAACTATACTCTCCTGGATAGACTTAAAGGCAGCATTAGAGAAACGCAACATTGCCTCTGACTGCTTGTGCTCAGTAATATCTATGGCAAAACCGATTGTGCCAACGGTTTTCCCGTTATTATCTTTGTAGGGTATCTTATCCGTCTGAATCCATCTTATCCCTTGCGGGGTTTCAAGCGGCTCAACGATGTTTCTTACCGGTTTGTCAGTCATCATTACCTTTTCATCGTCACTACTGTAAATCTCTGCTAGATTGGGAAATAGCTCATGCACCGTCTTGCCCAACCATGCTTCAACCGGTATCCCAGTAGCCTCGGCAACGGCCCTGTTAGCAAGAACGTGTCTCCCCCCTTTATCACGGTAAAAAATATACCCGGGTACAGAATCTAAGATGATTTGCAGTTCCTTTTTACTTCTTTCAAGAGCCTCTTCTGTCTGTTTACGATCTGTTATAGCTCCTACCCACTTAGCAGCGGAATCAAGTAGATAAGCCTCCTCATTAAACAAGGAATCTTTATCAGCTTCGGGCCGCTCATTTAAATAGAAAAGCTTTAGAGTTCCTACCTTCTTACCAAGTATCTTAACGTCTGAACTGATTCCATATAAGGTTTCTTTAAAGTTATTTGTCTTGAATTCTCTCCCATTGATAACGAGCTTGATGCCCGCAGTATAACATGAGCTCGCTTTGATTAAGTTTATTATTGCTTGGTATTGCTCCTCCAAAGTAATCTCTGATCCTTGAGCAATCGCAGCAATGTTATTAAAACATTGGAGTACCTTAGCATGTTCATTTAACAGGGGCAATGTCTTCTTGTCATTTATATTGGACATTAATCTAAGTGACCTCTTGGAGAAAATATCTAGAAGTGCGTATGCTTATGAATACTGAATAGATTGCCTTTTAACTCACTCCGTTCCTCAGTTATGGTACTCCTACGTCTATTCCTATGCTAGTTGCCTTAGTCCTTCATTGGCTATGACTTGCCTCAATAATTAGTCCACTTTCTTAAGTTAGTATTATCGCCATAATTGATTACGGAGCAGGTGACCAACAGCGATAACTTTCTTGAGCTTATAGAAACATAATATCCTACCAATTAAATATTAGTCAATTAGATATTAGTCAATAGGTTGCGTCCCGCTACTGGTGGAAATAAGTACTAATTCCCCAAAGCCATTCGGTGAGCTTTACCGCCAGCCGCCACAGTTTCTCTACCCTGTCGCGGAGAGCCCCTTCCTCTGTGGTCTCGTTATTGAACTTGCTCCAGCTTTATTGCCTCTTTCAGTGGTAAAGCACGCTCAAGGTGATATTGTACATGCGGCAGAGCTGCGCAGGGCAGCCTTCGCCGCCCATGAGTTCCTCAATTACCTGACGCTTAAACTCCAAGCTAATTCTTCTCTGATTTCCCGCGACAAGGTCCTTTCCCCTCTCGGTTATTATACTCTGACCCTGCCAGACCTTCTTAATATTCCTAACCTAGAGCATCTAGTCTCAGGGAGTTAACTCTAAACTACTCAAATTCCTTACTGACAAATAAGTTATTGTCGCATATGAATTGAGTTGTTTACTTATTGAGATATTCCATAGACGTGATACAATCGGATCAGGTGGGGTAATCTTCCTTTTTTTCTGCTCCGAGTGAGCGCCCTTAGGAAATACATTCGGCAACGACTTTCAAAAGGTGCTGGTTTAGTGAGGCATACCAAATAAAATATTATAAGGATGAGGAGAAGGATGAGGAGGTTGCCTATAGGGAAAATAAAGAATCTTTAAAAAGACAAAGGAGTTTATAAAAATCATGGCTAATTATGCAGGAAAAGCTCTCGCCATTTCAGGAAGCGAGAGGAAAGACTCAAACACTGATTATTTTCTCAACATTG
>DAOULZ010000003.1:0-49065 GCA_034414575.1 Dehalococcoidales bacterium
GGTCGTCGGTACAGACGACCCGCCGCCGCTGCTGCATCCTCAGCCAGCCTCAACCGGCTTTGCGGTAAGTAGCACCCCCAACATAGTAGTCGCCACTATCGATAAGATGAAGAACGGTAGCGAAATCCTAAAGACTTTCATCTTCATGTCTTTTCACTCCCTTTGATATTTACGGTTACTTTATTTATTCGACACTAAGCAGATTGTATCCACAACGCAACGTAGTAGATTCCAATTCCTATCAAAATCCAGGAGGTTACGATACGGATAGTCGTCTGGGCTCGAGTGATCCTATCAAACCAGGAAGAAACCCGGGTAACCCCGAAGGATAATGCTATGCCAAATATTAACACCGGAAGTCCCGTACCAATAGCAAAAACCGCGGGCAGTGCTAGGCCTCCGCTAGATTTCAAAGCTAGTGGTATTAGGACTCCGAAGTATAACACAGCGCTGTAGGGACAGAATGCTAAAGCAAAAAGAATCCCGAGTAAGAATCCTCCCACCATGCCCCATCGGCTCACCCTATCGCCTAGAGAGGACAACTTAACATTTCCGGAGCCAAAGCGAATCCTGTGGATATTGAGTAGAATAATTCCCACCGCTATCAAGATTGGTCCCAGAACTCTCTCGCCGGTCGACTGTAGAAACATGGCTACTCCGGGAACTTCGACTCCGACCCTGATGATTAGCATGCCGATTACAGAGTACGCCAGTATCCTTCCCAGGGTATAAAGGACGCTGGTTGAAACGGCGTATTTACGTTCGGCGGCTCGGTTACTGATGTAGGCTATGGCTGCGATGTTGGTAGCTAAAGGACAGGGGCTTATCGCGGTAAGCAGACCTAAAGAAAAGGCAGCTACTACAGGCATAGCCATAATGTCGGAAGCTCCAGAAAACAATCCACCCAAAGCTATCAAGCCGCCCTCTCCAGCGCGTCGGTTATCTTATCTTTTACCAGGTTTAAAAAATCATCATCCTCTCCAATGAGCTTCCATATCTCTTCAACATGCTCTACATTCTCGCTGTCATTTGTAACCGCGATGAGAAAGAGTTGAGAAGTATAGGCACCGCATTTCTCGATAATTTCAATATTGTCCGGGTTCTGCACGTCAACTGATTGAAAAGTAACCATACCGCTCCTAAGTTCATCCGAGAAATATGTCTCCAACGTGTAACGTATTTGCTCCTCGGCATAGGTACAAGAGTGGCAACGGTTGGTACGGTGGAAGTAGACCACGTCTACCCTGTGTATTTCAGTGGGTGTTTCTGGCTCAGTTGTTTCTGGTGAGGTAGGGTTCTCAGGTTCTGTTGGTGATGACGGCACGGTGGGAGTGTTTGGTATGACCGGCGTGGTAGGGAGGTAAGGAGCTTCCGGCTCCGTCCCTGAAACCGCTTGAGTTGTACAACTGAGCATAGGAACTGTCATAAATAAGGTCATGGTTATGCTGATAATAATCAAATGAGACTTTAGCCTTGATTTCATAGCAATACTCCCTAAACTAGTCAGTCGATTCTCTCTTCTATTGAAGCTAAGATGATGCATTCTCTGTCTGGTCTGCGCTTGAAGTAAGAAGTCTGGTTATTTCATCCTTGCTGGGTACGTGTCCTGAGCAAACCATCTTCCCGTTAACTACCAGCCCGGGTGTAGTTAGGATGCCGTATTCTATAATCCTATTAAGGTCTTGAATATACTCGACACTTGCATCTAACCCTAGTTCCTGAGCCACCTCTCTGGTTCTTTTATCCAGCTCGTGACATTTAGCACAGCCGGGCCCCAGTATCTTAATATCCATTTTCCCCACCTATCTATTTTTCTTTAGGACCACTTATAGAACATAAATAATACCGAGCAACGAAAATTCGGTCATTTTTTCACTGGCATCTATCCATAACGTACCAACAGAAACACTAAACCAACCGAAAGCGCTGCAATGGCGATACCCAATAAAACATATAAATTCCGACGGCTTATTTTGTATTTAATTACCAGTCTCCTTTACCCTGTTTTCTCCTGTTGGGACAGCTAACACTGAAAATCAGATATTCATTTTGCCCATCTAATCTCTCTACAATCTGCTCTCGTCAAGGCTGTGTTTATTCAAAGACCGTTCACTCCTATTGCGGGCAGCAGGACGAGCCGGGCGGCGTTTCCTCTGTTGGTGAAACCTGCCCAACCTTCTTGGTAAGCACCTCAACTATCTTCCAGCCACTACGCTCGTGTACCAGACGAACGAAATCCTTGCCCATCCCCAAATCTGAGTTTACTTCCACGGTTGCCAGAATAGTACTACCGTCATTTCTGATAGATGCGATCGAAACAAACTCCGATTTGAAGCCCAGACTTTCCGAAGTTCTTACCCAGGCACTGAAATCACTGCCTTCCTCCCTCCAGGCCTCCTTGGTGAATACTGACTCAATGCGGTTGAGGTCATAGTTATTAAACGCTTGGTAGTACTCCCTCACCACAGCATCAATCTGAGCAGGGTCTACTTCCCCAATCTCTTCAGTCCTGCACCCGTTGAACAGGGCAACTGACAGCAATAAGGCTAAAATGATGGCAATCCGTTTCGTCTGCTACTCCAATCCGGCTTCTTTCAATGCTGAGATTAACGACTCTTTACTAGGGCACAGCCCCATTATCCTGACCAGCCCGCCGACAATCAGGGCGGGAGCAGTGGTCAGGTTATATTTATCAAACAGCTCATTACGTCCTTTGTAGGTAACAATTTCCACCTTATTGCCGAATTCCTTCTGGATTTCATTAAGCAGCCTGGTTAGGTTAATGCCGCCGGAGCAGGTTGGCACCGAAAGAAAAGCCTCCACCTTCACTTTGTTCATAGTCCACCCTCCCTCAGGGCATTATCCAGGGTAGTCCGGCTGGGGCAGATGCCCTCAATCCTTATCTTCTCGTTGACGACCACTGCCGGGACGCAGCCGAGCTTATACTCCTCAAATTTGGACATCGCTTCCTGCCCGATAAGCTTAATGACCTCAAGCTTACCCTTGTATTTATTGGCATACTCATCAGCCAGCGCCAGAATAGCGACACATCCGGGGCAGGGAGGGTCCCCGCTGAATACTTCCATCTTTACTTTCACGACCTTACCTCCAGTTCTTTTGCGATATATTTTTCTATCTCCTCCTCAGAGAGGAGTTTACCCACGGCGACTACCCGGTCATTTATGACCATCGTTGGGGTTGACATGATTCCGTATTTATCCCCCTCTGCCGAGAGGGCATCGAACTTGGCTACCGCTACCCTCCCAGAGTATTTTGCGGCGACATTGTTCGCCCTCCTTTCCATCTCTTTACATCTGGCGCACGGTGGGCTCGTGCCGAAAATGTTTACCTGAATCATTATCTGCCTCCTGAATTATGTTATCGAGCCGTATATCAGTCCGGTTATGGTGGCAGCAGCTACAACTAGGGCAACATAAATAAGCGTTTTCTTGCCACTCATAACTCCCCGTAGCGCCAACATACTGGGCAGAGATAGCGACGGGCCAGCAAGGAGCAGGGCCAGCGCCGGGCCGTTACCCATCCCAAGGTCAAGGAATGTTTTAATGATAGGTACTTCAGTAAGGGTGGCGATGTACATCAGCGCCCCGCCGATGGAGGCGATAAAATTAGAGAATATGGTATTACCCCCCATGTAGGCAGCCATGGCGGTTGGCGGGATAACTACCCCCAGAATACCAGCGATAAATACCCCGATTAAAAGCCAAGGCAGGATGCGCTTGAGGAAGTAGAGTGTTTCGCTCATCCACTGCCGAATTTCCGCACCGCTGAACCAGCTCTTTAAGGAGAAACCCAGGACTCCGCCCAGAATCCCCAACGGGATCCATTGCTTACCGGCAGCACTTAACAGGATACCAATCAGCGCGCCGAAAAATACGGCATACTGCCAGGGTTTCCTTGGGTCGCTGGTCTCATCCGAGAGAGCGAAAGCGTCTTGTTTGGCCAGTTTGTCCGCTTCTTCTTTGCGAAAGATAAAGGCCATAATCAGCCCGATGCCGATGGCAAAGGCAATCGCGCCCACGGCGCGGGCAATACCCAACTCATAGCCCAGGATGTTGGCGGTATAGACAATGGCTAGGATATTGATTGCTGGGCCAGAGAAGAGAAAGGCGATCGCCGGGCCGATTCCGGCACCCCTCTTGTAAATGCCACCAAAGAGGGGCAGCACCGTGCAGGAGCACACCGCTAGGATAGCTCCTGAAACTGAGCCGACTGCGTAGGCTACCGGCTTCTTAGCCTGGGGGCCAAAGTACTTGAGGATAGCAGCCTGCGAAGCAAAGGCTGAGATGGCACCGGCAATGAAGAGGGCGGGTAACAGGCAGGTAATGACGTGCAAAGACAGGTACTCGGTTAAGCCATTAAGACCGCCACGCAAGATCTCAATTGCTGTCATAAACTATTACTTCCTTATATGCGCATTAATGTATATATTCCCGTAAAAAAATTAGCTTCTTCTCTGTTGCTCCAAATAGGCTGGCCCGACACGCTCTGCGTTCTTGAGGCGCGCCCGGTCTTGTGCGGCTACTCTGTTACCCTTTAACCCCTTTTTGATAGTTTCGATTATTTCAGGAAGGTATGCCATCGTATCTTCTCTAGTTATTGAATACAGTGACCAGAGCCCCTCTTTTCTCATCGTGAGGAGGCCAGCGTCGTACAGAATATTCAGGTTGCGAGATGCCCGGGTCTGAGAGATATCAAGTGCCTGCATTACTTCACACACGCAGCACTCCCTCTCTAAAAGCAGATTTAATATTCTAAGCCTGGTCTCGTCCGACAGGGCTCTGGTTGCTTTTAAAAGATCCCGCATCACTAATTCCTTTTATGCGCATTCACAGTTATAGTACCACCTATTTCACATTTTGTCAATAAAACCAGCCTATTGAACACTCCGTCAGTTTGTGCAGCGAGTTACTACCGCTGATGGCCTGCCTTATTAGAGGACGTCGGACGAGCTATATACAAACAAGCTAGGAATAGGTGAAGCGCCATCCCCTGGTTTTATCCCAGGTAGGTAGTATCTCTTCTGTCAATTGGCGGTATGATATCACCTTAATTGGACTCCTGTAGATATGAGAGCTATACATAGCTTCATCAACTATTAAAATAGGCTCTATTTTCCAGTTACCGTTCAAAGCGATACCTAGTTCACCTAAAATTGATGTCAGGTTATCTTGTACCCACTTGGTTCTGAGTCGATGCTTTTCAATCGTGGATTTCTCTCCGCTGGTTCCCCTAAAAATGCTAGCCAACTCTCCTTTTAATTCATACGGAGTCCGAGCCATGGCCAGGTCTTTGCACTCTACAACAAATACTCTATGATTATTCTTGTCGATTACCAGTACATCAATATCACCCAAATCCCCTTGTTTACCGCGTATGTATTTCTTCCCTAGTTTCTTAATACGGCGTCGGACAATAAGGGGTGGTCGGGCTTCAAACAAATCAGCAATATCATCGTTGAAAGTTTCACCTCGCTCGCTGTTGAATTTGCCAACTAATTCACGCATCTTGGCTGATTGAGCGAATATTCTACTTGTTATAATGAGGTCGAATAGATAACCATGGGAATGGTATACATGTCTGTTACCCCATATCAGTTCATCACCTGACTCTTGCTCGACCTTCAGAAGAGGGCGCCTTATATATGAAAGAGCACGGTTGAATCTCCATGGGTAAACGTCGGTATTGGCGTATGGTTGTGGAGGCGTTAGAAAATCGGCCCGGGGGCTAAGGGTAAGAAGAGCAAGAGCTTTTGAGACCTTTTCTTTTGTCAATCCCAAGCTTGATGACACACGATCAGCTAACTCTGTAGTGCGCAGCCTCTTTACAAGGCCCGATTGCTCCTCACCTAAATTATAAATATCTCCTATTAGATAACCATATTCAGTGAATGTGAATCCAAATTCCGCCACTGACGCGTTGTCAATTTCTATTATTGAAGGGTCGTGTTTCAGATTTTCAAAATCTTCCTTACTGGGAGGCGTGCTTGTCTTGCCCACGTAGCGAGAAAAAGCCCGACTAGCCCTAGATATTTCTTCAGAAGTATATTCCAGAAGAAAAGAGGACTGTGCCTTTTGTAGTTCCCCACGGATGACACCAATGCGCCCAGAGGGCAATATGGATAATCCGATATCCGTAATATCATATTTCAAATAATCACTGTCAAATCCCCAGAGTATAATAGCTGATGAAAGCGCCACTAGTTGGTCAAATAGTTCCAAGCTCATCGGTCGAATCCCCTTGGAAGGGCAAGTAGTCGAATATTCAATAAGGAATCGGGTTGCCACGGCAACCTTATTGATATCTGGCAATTCTTTTTTCAGAGTCTCCATGAAATTCTTGTTTTCATAGAAACATGCCAAACGAGTTGGAATAGTCAAACGCATCTCAAATAGTCGGGCTATTATTGCTTCATTGTAAGAAACAAGCCACGGCAACAATTCATCAAATTTTATAGTGGCAATAATGCTTGTTAACCTCTTATAAAGGTAACTCACAATCTCATTATTTATAAATGCGACACGATCCTCAGGCCTGATAGGTCCCGGCTGCCAGCTTTTGCTGCTAAGGTGATCTGCCAGACTATCTAGAATAGCCTGCTCGTCGTGTTGTTTAACAGGTCTGAAATTAAGAAAACTAACTGGGGTGGCCTGGGGAATGCTATGGCTAGCTGAGATTATTGTCATTTTCTTGGAGCTGATAGGCATCAAACTTTCTAAAGCTTGGTTAATCTTAGTTAATCCACCTTGGCTACTGATGTCGGGGGTAAGAGTCAGTTCACTAAGAGCCTTGAAAACAATTTCCATGATTGAACGCTCACCCCGATTATCTCACCGTACCACTCGATAGTCTTCGGCGATTTACCTTCTGCCTGATTGCACTGGGAAAAATGCCTCAGCAGTTTTTCCAGTTGTATCTCCGCCATATCGATATCCTGCCACCTGCGATTTCTGTGCTTTAATACCAACATATACTTGCCTGCCTTTCTTGTGAATTGTCTGCCAGACAAGTAGTGGAGGAAATACCCTTAGAATTTCCCGGCCTAATCAGGGTGTCACTTTTGCCAAAAAAGAAAAACCACCCGGATTTTCGGGTGGTTTTGTTTAGCTTTGGATCAGCTTCGAACCAGATGGATCAAGTAGGCCGTACAGGTCTCGAACCTGTGACACCCTGATTAAAAGTCAGGTGCTCTGCCAACTGAGCTAACGGCCCATATATTGAAGCTAGTGTAGCAAATCTCAAGCTACCACGCAACTTACATGATACGCTGAACACATTAGTCTAGACTCAGTACCCTCCGACTAGATAAATAACTCATGTATCAAATAACCAAAGTTGATAAGTGCTTTACCCTCTTAAGCGCATTGGGATGACTACTGAAAAGCTCCATCATTTTATCGGAGGTACGTAGCCGTATCTTCTTTTGGCGTAGCTCCATAAGCTCGTCGTAATCAATGGTGCCACTCATGTCCTGGTCAACCTGAGATAGCTCTTTAATTTCGTTCCAGGCCCGGGAAGGGTCATTAAGAAAGAAAGCCTTGACTCCCTCAACTCGTTTTAGCTCCTCACTACCCTTCAAACGGGCGTTACTATAGACCAGCTTGTAAAGTGCCGAGGCTAAGTGATGCGGCATATTGCCCAGCTTAACACTGCCCAGGTCGGCAGAGTATTCACGTATCCTAGAACCATAAAGCACCAGAAGATTGGTGACGAAATAGAGGAGAAAGGCGCCGAGGCCAATCAGCACTGCGTAACCACCCCCACCCTGCCTCCGGCCACCGAAGGCACCGCCCAACATGAGGCTCCAGGCAATCCAGTACATTACCAGTGGTATACCTGAAAGCAGGGTAATGACTAACATATCACGATTCTTAATATGAGACATCTCGTGGCCAAGGACCGCCCTAAGCTCGTCCTTGCTTAGCAGGTTTAAGAGCCCTTGAGTAACACAGACTCGCCCCCCTCGCTGCGTTCGACCGAAGGCGAAGGCGTTGGGCATCCTTAGCTGCGAGACACCTACCTTAGGCTTGGAAAGGCCGGCCTCTCTGGCTAGTTCAGCCACCATTCGGTGTAGCTCCGGTGCCTCCTTCTCCGAGACCCACTTTACCTTCATCGTCCAAGCAACAATAGCTGGACCAACAAGATACTGCAAGCCAATGAAGGCAAAAGCCAGGATGATATAGAAATAAACATTGCCCGCTCCCACCCAAATGCCAACGCCGGTGATTACGCCATAGAGAATACCAAACAGAAGGGCAATTAGCAGAAACATCCGGCCCCTAAGATGCATACTCGCCTCCACTAAAACCGTAATCCCAATCAGACTTACAATACTATTATAATGCCTAGAATCACCCGCAGCAAAAACGATACCGCGCTAGGATTGTAAAGGGATCAAAGATTAGTAAACAGGGCAAGGCCTAGAGACTGATAGAGTCTATCTGCCCCTCTTGGCATAATCAGGACACCAGGTAGCGTTGGGACGCTCCGGCCGGCGGCAGGCGCTACGCCAGTTCCACTTACAGGTGTCACACAGGAAGGTATTCATTCCCAGCGCCTTTTTAATTCTAAGACTAATCCAGTGCCTCAGCGGAGGCCTCTCACGCTTCATCTTTAGTTTTCACCAAATACCATCAAAAATGCTCTCCTAATATATCAGTTTGGGTGCCATACCGCAAGAATTATGATAGAATAAAAATGTCAAGCTGGCTCTATTGCCTTGATAGAGAACCCAACGTAGAGTATAATCAAATTCTTGGTTACCGGGTTCTGCTAACATATGGCTAAGCTAAAGGATGGTCAAATGGTTATCTCTCAGCACGAAAAGGAAGAAAAACTGAATATGCAGTCGCTTACCTGGGGTGATCTAACCTGGATTGATATTGAACAGCCCACGGAAAAGGAGACCGAGTATCTGGCACAGAACTACCCCTTCCACCCCCTGGATTTGGATGACTGCCTCAGCCGAATACAGCGGCCTAAGATAGACCAGTATAAGGACTATCTATTCCTGGTGCTGCACTTCCCGGTATTCAATAAAGAGGCTAGGGTAACTACCCCGAGCCAAGTATCAGTATTTATCGGTCAGAATTACCTCATTACCCTGCACAAAGGGGAGCTCAAGCCGCTGGTAAAGCTATTCCGGGAATGCGAGATTGAAGAGGAATCCCGCCAAGAACATTTCAGCCAGGGATCCGGCTACCTGCTCTACCGCATCATTGACCGGCTGGTTGATTACTGCTTACCAATATCCAACAAGATGCTGGAAAACATTGAGGATGTCGAAGACAGGATCTTCTCTAACCGGGGCCGCAGTCAGATTAAGGAGATCTCCATGCTGCGGCGCGATATTATTTCCTTCCGCCGCATCATCTGGCCCATGAGGGCAGTCATCGGTAGCCTGGAGCCCAAGGTTCGCCGCTTTGCCAAGATGGACCTAGCCGTCTACTTCGGTGACACTGTTGATCACCTGGACAAGATCTGGGATGCCCTGGACGAGTACAAAGAGATAATTGAAGGGCTGAATGATACCCATGATTCTTTGGCCAGCAATAACACTAACGAGGTCATGCGCATACTGACTATCATCGCCACCATTTTCATGCCTATCACCCTAATTGCCAGTCTCTGGGGAATGAACATTCATTTACCCTTTGAAAAATCCGATAACGCTCTCGTGTACATTATCCTTATTATGATAGGCATTATTGGTGGCATGCTCTATTTCTTCCGCCGCCGCCACTGGATTTAATCATAAGTAATGAATATAACAATCCTAGGTGCCCACAACTGCGAATCACAGAAGACAAAGCTCACCAGCATATTGATTGATGACATTATCGCTGTGGATGCCGGGGCACTTACCTCCAGCCTGACTTTTCCAGCCCAAAAAAGACTCAAGGCAATCTTGCTCACCCACCAGCACTATGACCACATTAAAGATATTCCAACTATTGCCTTCAATTTTGCCATGGCGTGGGCCACTATCAATGTATACTCCACCCCAGCCGTGTACGAAGCCCTGACCCTTATTCTAGGCAATAAGCTCTACCCCAATTTTCTGGAATTCCCCCAGGATAACCCCAGCCTTGAATTCAACCTGATCGAGCCCTACCAGACTATACAGCTTGAAGGCTACAGCATACTCCCCCTCCCGGTAAACCACTCCGCCCCCACTGTTGGCTACCACATCACCTCCCCTGATGGCAAGGCGGTATTCTACACCGGGGATACTGGCCCCGGTCTTAGAGAGTGCTGGGAGCGCATCTCACCACAGCTACTCATCACCGAGGTCAGCGCCCCCAACCGGTTTGAAGCCCTCTACAAAAGGCGGGGACATCTTACCCCCAATCTGCTGAAAGAAGAACTGTCCAGTTTCCGAGAGCTTAAGGGCTACCTGCCCCAGGTAGTCATCATTCATATTAACCCCGGATTAGAGGAGGAGACGAGAGCCGAAATAGCTACCATAGCCCAATCCCTGAGCCACCTCATCAACCTGGCCTATGAGGGGATGCAAATTGAACTGTGAACCAGATAATGCTCCCCAACGCCTACAACAAGGGAACCAAGGAGGTGGGTCATAGATAGCCTCAAATTCATTGTTGACCACAACGTGGGTAAGCTAGCCAAGTGGCTGCGTATGATGGGATATAACACCCTATTTTTCAGCGGCGATAACGATTCCCGCATGATCACCCTGGCCCAAAAGGAAGCCAGAGTGATCCTCACCAAAGATACTCAGATTATGAGGCGGCGCGTGGTGGCTAGCGGGCAGATCAAGACCATCCTCATTAAGAGTGATAAACCTGAGATACAGATGCATCAGGTGATGGCTACTCTCGATCTGGACCCTCAATTTAAGCCATTCAGCCTCTGTTTAGAATGCAATCAGCCCCTGCTGGAGAGGAGCCAACATCAGGTGAAAGACCTAGTGCCACCCTATGTTTTCCAGACGCAAAGCCAGTATATGGCGTGCCCCAAGTGTCACCGAATCTACTGGCGAGGCACTCACTGGCAAGCAATGACCGAAAGACTCAGGAGATTTAGGGAAGACTCAACCGAGGGATAAATGAAAGAGGCACCATCAGGAGGCAGCGAGATGATAGACCCAGGTCGCTACGGGAGAGTAACCGATGAGGTTCTAGCCTCACTAACTGAGATAGTTGGCGCACAGCATGTGCTCACCGGAGACGAACTAGAGAACTACTCTCGGGATGAGACGCCTAAGCTAACACCGATGCTGCCGGAGGTAGTGGTAAGGCCGGAAAATACCGCCTCAGTAGCCAGGATAATGAAGTTAGCCAACGATAAGCTCATCCCGGTCACCCCCATGAGGGAGGCACCGGCATCTCCGGTGGAGCATTTCCCATCTACGGCGGCATTGTACTCTCTCCAGAGAGGATGAACCGGATACTGGAAATAGACAGAGATAACTTTGTGGCCACGATTGAGCCGGGGTCATTCTTTCTGACCTCTATCAAGCCGTGGAAGAGCCGGGACTCTACTATCCCCTATACCTCGGTGAGACTAGTGCCACTATTGGGGGGAATGTTGCCACCAACGCCGGCGGCACGAGAGCCGTGAAACATGGAGTAACCCGGCACTTTGTCCTCGGGCTGGAAGCGGTACTGCCTAGCGGAGAAATACTTGAGACCGGCGGAAAATTCGTCAAATGCTCCACCAGCTACGAACTAACCCAGCTAATTACTGGCTCAGAGGGAACCCTGGCTGTCATAACCAAGATCCTGCTGAGGCTCATCCCACCGCCAGGGAAAAAGTAGGTGCTCTTCATTTCTTTCAACAGGCTTGACGACGCCATTAAGTCTGTCCCCGATATCCTTAAGGCAGGAACCCTACCGGTAGGTCTAGAGTTTATGGAGCAGGACATTATTAGAATGGTTGAGCAATATACCGGGAAGGAAATCCCGCTGCATGACTACGCTGCCTTTCTGATGATAATTGTCGAAACGTATAGCGAAGATGAGATTCACCGCATTGCCAGCCACCTCGGCGAAATCTGCCTGAGTCACGACGCCATTGATGTCTTCACGCCCGGCAGCGAGCGAGCCAAAAGAAACCTCTTGGAGCTAAGGGAAAAGTTCTATAATACCATTTGCCATTTCGGAACGCCGGAGATAGTTGATGCCGTTGTTCCCCGCAGCCAAGTGGCTGTTTTCATCAGCCAGGCAAAGGAACTGGCCAGCGAGTACGGGATACCCCTTATCAGCTACGGACACGCCGGAGATGGTAATGTACACCTGCACCCGATGAAAGACGGCACTAAAGAAACGGAAACCAAGATAAAAAAGCTTCTCACCCGGATATTTGAGGTGGCGGTATCCCTGGGGGAGACAATATCCGGGGAACATGGCCTCGGTATGGTCAAGAAGGCCTATCTCCCGATAGCGACCGATGAGACTAAACTTACGCTAATGAAGAGAATTAAACAGGCTTTTGACCCCAATAACATCATGAACCCGGGCAAGATTTTCAACCTGGGACAACCCTAACCATGTTCATTATGTCAAGTATTCGCCGGATAAGCCATCTTTATTGAATGAGAGTTGACCATTACCTCTGATATTGCTACACTTCAGATAGCTAATGAGAGCCTAGGGGGCTTTTTTGTATTAGAGGCGTATCGTGAAGATTCTAACCACAAGTCAAATGCGTCAGGTTGAGCAGGACTGTACTAATATCGACCTACCGCCAGATAAGCTCATGGAGAATGCGGGGAAGGCCTTCGCTGAAGAAACCAGAAAAATCCTGGGTAACATCAAAAAACAGAGCATCCTCATATTAATCGGCCCGGGCAATAACGGCGGCGATGGTCTGGTCGCCGCCCGCCACCTTCATGACTGGGGAGCCAAGGTTACCCTTTTTCTCTTCAAGGAAAGAGCCGCCGACGACCAGAACTTCGCCTTAGTCCAAGAACGCGGTATAAACTCCTTCAGCCTGACTGAGGATGAAAACCTAGATAAGCTGCAAAGCCGGCTAGAGTCAAGTAACGCGGTGGTTGATGCCCTATTTGGTATTGGCACTATCCGCCCCTTCCACGACATTCTGAAGTCAGCACTAGACAAGATTAGTAACGCTAAAAGAAATAAGCCGTCCCTGCGCATTATTGCCCTGGATTTACCCTCCGGCCTAAACGCTGATAACGGAGCCGTAGACCCGGCCTGCCTCTATAGCGACAACACCGTTACCCTCGGCTTTCCTAAAACGGGCTTGCTCAAGTCTCCGGGGGTAGAAAGAGCCGGTAAAATAACAGTGGCTGATATCGGCATACCCGCCTACCTGACGGAACAGGTAACCAATGAATTAATCGACGAGGCATGGGCTAAGTCGGCGCTCCCGCTGCGCCCACTTCAGGCCAACAAAGGAACTTTCGGGAAGGTGCTTGTTATCGCCGGCTCCATCAACTATATCGGGGCCGCCTACCTAGCCTCAAGTGGTGCTCTCAGAGTCGGCGCCGGCCTGGTAACACTAGCCACAGCGACAACACTACAGCCTATTCTGGCCTCCAAACTAACCGAGGTTACCTATCTCCCCCTACCCGAGGCCCAGCGAGGCATCATCTCACCAAGCGCCGCCAGGCTTATCCACCAGAACCTGAATGGCTATAACACCCTTCTTCTAGGATGCGGGCTGGGACAGAGCCGGGCTACAGTTGAACTCGTAGAGAATACCCTTTTGAGAGCCAGAGCGATACCACTGCCCCTGGTCCTTGATGCCGATGCCTTAAACACCCTGGCCAGAATCCCCAACTGGTGGCAGCGTCTCACTGATGATGCCATACTTACCCCACATCCTGGCGAGATGGCACGACTAGCCGGAGTGCCCGTGGACGAGGTGCAGATAGACAGGCTGGGTATAGCCAAAAGAGCCGCCTCAACCTGGAATAAAACAATTGTTCTCAAGGGAGCCTATACTGTTATTGCCACCCCGGACGGGCGCACCAGAACCTGTCCCACTGCCAATCCCGGCCTAGCATCAGCCGGCACCGGTGATGTCCTCAGTGGGGTTATCGCCGGGCTGATAGCACAGGGCATGTCACTCTTTAACGCCGCTAGCCTGGGCGCCTTTCTCCACGGTGAGGCTGGCGAGCTGGTCAAGTCCCAACTCGGCGATGCTGGCATGCTGGCTAGTGACCTTTTGCCCGTGCTACCACTGGTCATTAAACAAATAAAGTTGGAATAAGAGGCCATGTTACTTGCTATTGATATCGGAAATACAGTTACCACGCTCGGGGTCTTCCAGGACAGTGAGCTTCGGGCTACCTGGCATGTAGCAACCAATATTAACCGCATGGCGGATGAATACGCAGTGCTGCTGCTTAACTCGCTGAGCCACCAGGGCCTAGAGCCATCCGATATCACCAAGACAGCCATATGCTGCGTCGTCCCCCCGCTCCTAGCAACCTATGAGGAGTTATTCAGTAATTACTTCCACATCTCACCACTGGTGGTAGCTGCCGGGATCAGGACCGGGGTATGCATTCGCATGGAGAACCCCAAAGAGGTGGGGGCCGACAGGATTGCCAACGCCGCCGCTGCCCATCATCTCTATGAGGGTCCGGTAATCATCGTTGACCTGGGCACGGCTACTACCTTTGACATCGTTTCTAAGGAAGGCGACTACCTGGGGGGGGTTATTGCCCCCGGTATGAATACCGCCGCCGAGGCCCTATTCACAAAAGCCGCCATGCTACCCCGAGTGGAACTAGCACCCCCCAAACGCATTATCGGCACCAGCACCGCCAGCGCCATGCAGTCAGGCATTATCTTTGGTTACGTGGGACTTATTGAGAGTATGGTAGCCCGTATCCGGCAGGAGCTACCTGAGAAAGCCAAAGTCATTGCCACCGGAGGCAATGCTCAACTCATCGCCCGGGAAACCAAGGTAATCGATACCGTAAACCCCGACCTGACTCTAATTGGCCTAAGAATCATCTACTATATGAACCGGGATTAGGATAAAAATGCTAACCAACAAAACCATAATATTGGGGGTAACCGGAAGTATCGCCGCCTATAAGGCGGCTGAACTAGCCAGCCAGCTAACCCAGGCTGGAGCCAAGGTTGAGGTAGTTATGACCGAAGCGGCCACCAGGTTCGTAACGCCGCTTACCTTTCGCAACCTTACTTCCCGACCCGTGGTAACCAGCATGTGGGAGCTCAGCTCCGAGTTCAGTATTGAGCATGTCGCCCTATCTGACGCCGGCGACATCGTAGTCATCGCTCCCGCAACCGCCAACGCTATCGCCAAACTGGCATCAGGTATCGCCGACGATATGCTCACCGCCGCCGTGCTGGCAACTAGGGCACCGGTTATCATTGCGCCGGCGATGCATACCAACATGCTGCAGAACCCAGTTACCCAAGATAACCTCGCCCGGCTGAAAGCCAGAGGCTTCACCATCGTTGAGCCAGCCTACGGCCGCCTGGCCTCAGGAGACATCGGCCCGGGGCGTCTGGCCGAGATTGAGCAAATCATAACCACCATAAGAGAGGTACTCGCCAGGAGTGTTGACCTAACCGGGAAGCACATCGTCGTTACTGCCGGCGGCACCCAGGAACCTATCGACCCGGTCCGTTTCATCGGTAACCGTTCTTCAGGCAAGATGGGCTATGCTTTAGCCGAAGCCGCCAGAGATAGGGGGGCCAAGATCACGCTGATTACCGCCCCCACCCTTCTCCCCAAACCGGAGGGCATTGAGCTTACCGAAGTTAGCACTGCTACTGAGATGAAGAAGGCGGTAACCAAGGCGGTCGCAGGAGCCGACGCCCTGATTATGGCGGCGGCCGTTGCCGATTACCAGCCCAAGAGCCGGGCCCCCAGCAAGATTAAGAAGGAGAGTCCCAGCCTGACTCTAGAGCTGGTGAGGACCCCCGATATTCTGGCTGAAGTAAAGGGGAACTTCATCAAGGTTGGCTTTGCTGCTGAGAGCGAAGATATGGTCGCTAACGCTAAAAAGAAGCTAAAGCAAAAGAACCTTGACCTTATGGTGGCTAACGATATTACCAAGCCGGAAAGCGGCTTTGGGGCTGACACCAACCAGGTAACCATAATTGACAAAACGGGTAAGGTAGAGAGCCTGCCCCTGATGACTAAGAGAGAGGTGGCGGAGCGGATACTGGACCGGGTGGTAGCGGCGTTAAGGAAATAAGGGTGGGAGGTGAGAGATGCTGCTGATAGACGGTGTGAAATATGAACTCTGGACACCACCAAACGAAGATGAATTTGAGCGAGTGGTAAAAGAGCACGCTCAAGACATCTTTGGAGAACAAGCCATATATCTTGACATTAAGCAGAAGTTGAAGTCCGGCTCAGGAATTGGCTCAATCCCAGATGGCTATGCAATTTTGCTCGGAAATCTGCCCCAGTGGCACATCATTGAGGTGGAACTATCATCCCATCCGCTACATGAGCACATAGTCTCACAAGTCAGCCGATTTATTAACGGCATTAGCAACCTTGGTAGAAGAACTGAAATAGTCAACGCCATATACTCTGAGGTAAATGGCAACGACTTCCTCAAGCTTAAAGTAAAGCAGGCTATCGGACAGGTTGAAGTTTACAAATTTCTATATGACCTAATCTCAACGCCACCAATACTCACAGTAATCATAGAGAAAGACACCGAGGGATTAAGGGAAGCCATAGCCACACTCGCCCACCCCCAAATTAAAGTGGTTGCGTTTCAGACTTTTGTTAGAGAAGAAGTAGGATTAGCTGTTCACGCCCATTTGTTCGAACCTTTGTACCAAGCTTCCACTCCCAAAGCAACAATAGTATCGGAGCAACATGTTGCTCCGACTGTACCTATTCCTCAAGACACTCTAGAAGTCACTGTGCGAAACCCTTCCTGTATAAGATTCCACTTGTTTAGCATTCCCAAGCCAAGACGGAGCTTTTTCCCAGGCTTCAAGATTCCTTTCGAGCTTGAAACTGATACCGGCATTATTAAGACATGGGTAACTTCGGCCCCCGCAGGTACCGAAATTGGTGACCCAAATGCAGGTGCCTATATCCAAGCAAATCTAGCAGAGTGGTATAGACAACATCCAACGATAAAAGTAGGAGATAGGCTCCACCTAAAAGTTATTGAGCCCATGAAAAAATACCGCCTTGAACTTCTAAAATAACAAAGCATTCTTTCTACAACCCCAAAGATTTTCTAGAAAGGGAACCGTGACAGAGACAGCGCAGACCCAGTTTAGCATGCCCAAAGCCTATGAGCCGGGCAAGGTGGAGCAGAAATGGTACCAGTTCTGGCTCGAAAAGGGCTACTTTACCCCAAAGATAGACCCGAAAAAGAAGCCCTTTGTCATCATCATGCCGCCGCCTAATGTCACCGGTGAGCTTCACCTCGGGCATGCGCTGACCGCCACTATGGAAGACATTCTGACCCGCTGGCACCGTATGCAGGGGGAGCCGACACTCTGGCTTCCCGGCATTGACCATGCTGGCATCGCCGCTCAGGTGGTAGTGGAGCAACTGCTGGCCAAGGAAGGACTGGACCGCCATCAACTGGGCCGCGAAAAGTTCTTAGAGAGAATGCGCCAGTGGGCAGAAAGCTGCCGCCATACCATCGCCGAGCAACATCAGAGGCTGGGGGCCTCCTGTGACTGGAGCCGGGAGCGCTTTACCCTGGACGAAGGTCCCAGCCGGGCAGTGCGCACCGCCTTTGTCCGACTCTACCAAAAGGGGCTGATCTACCGCGGGGAACGGATCATCAACTGGTGTCCCCGCTGCGCGACCGCCCTCTCTGACCTTGAAGTAAGCCACAAAGATATCCAAGGGCATCTATATTATGTCAACTATCCCCTGGCTGAAGGTAACCAAGGATATATCATGGTAGCCACCACCCGCCCGGAAACCATACTCGGCGATACTGCCGTCGCCGTTAATCCCCGAGATAAGCGCTTTAAGCCTCTGCTGGGCAGAAAGGTTATTCTACCCGGGGTGAAACGGGTAATACCGGTGCTGGCTGATGAGGCGGTTGACCCTGCCTTCGGTACCGGCGCCGTCAAGATCACTCCAGCTCACGACCCGGTGGACTTTGAGGTCGCCCAGCGCCAGGGACTGCCTCTGGTAAATATCATGAATCCGGATGCTACTATGAATGAAAACGCCGGTCCCTACGCCGGGCTTGACCGCTCCAACTGCCGCAAGGCGATACTAGCCGACCTGGAGAGAGACAGGCTGCTGGCAAAAATTGAACCCTACTCCCATTCGATCGGCCACTGTGACCGCTGCCAAACGGTTATCGAGCCCATAGCCAGCAAGCAGTGGTTCGTCGAGGCGAAACCCCTGGCGCAGCCAGCCATCAAAGCCGTGACTAAGGGACGCATCAAGATTATCCCCGAGCGCTTCACCAAGGTCTACCTCAACTGGATGGAAAACATCCGTGACTGGTGCATCAGCCGCCAGCTATGGTGGGGGCACCGCATCCCGGTGTGGTACTGCTCAAACTGCACTGAGCTAACGGTCAGCATTGAGGATGCTAAAGCCTGCTCAAGCTGCGGCTCAACCAAGATAGAGCAGGACCCCGACGTCCTGGACACCTGGTTCAGCTCAGCCCTGTGGACTCACTCCACCCTGGGGTGGCCTGATGATACTGAAGAGCTACGCTACTTTTATCCGACCACAGTAATGGAAACCGGCTACGATATCCTCTTCTTCTGGGTAGCCCGGATGATTATGATGGGCCTAGAGGATAGCGGTGACATCCCCTTTAGCACTGTCTATCTTCACGGTCTGGTGCGCGATGAGAAGGGCGAGAAGATGAGCAAGGTCAGGGGCAACGTGCTTAACCCGCTTGATACTCTAGAGCAGTATGGCACCGATGCCCTGCGCTTTGCTCTCTCCACCGGCACCTCACCGGGTAACGACATCAAACTGACCACATCGCGACTAGAAGCCGGTCGTAACTTTGCCAACAAGCTCTGGAATGCCACCAGATTTATACTCGGAAGTACCAAGTCACACGAAATCAGCCTGAAAATCAAACGGGATAGGCTGCCGCTTGAAGACCGCTGGATACTCTCCCGGCTTAATGGCACCGTAGCCAGGGTAAGTAGCTTAATGAAAGACTTCCAGTTTGGCGAAGCCCAGCAGCAGATCTATGATTTCCTCTGGGGCGAGTTCTGTGACTGGTATATTGAAATAACTAAAATCCGTCTCCGCTCTGATGAGGATACCATGTCACCCCTCCCTATCTTAGTTCATGTGCTGGAGACCTCACTGCGGCTCCTCCATCCCTTTATGCCCTTCCTCACTGAAGAGCTCTGGCAGAATCTGAAAAGACACCTGCCCCAAGATAGACCGACGGGCGAGTCCATAGCTATTGCTCAATACCCTGAGGCTGAGAAGATGGCCACCGACCCGGACTCGGAACGAGTCATGCAATCTGTAATAGAAATCATACGCTCCATCCGCAATGTCCGGGCCGAGCATAAAGTAGAGAGTGCCCGATGGATTGCCGCCCAAATCTATGCCGACAAGTTAAAGCCCGCCATCGCCCCTTACTCCCGGGTCATACAGACCCTGGCCCGAGCCCGGCCGGTTACTTTCCATGACCGGCGGCGAGAACATCCTCGAGGAGAGAATACTCTGGTCTTGGTACTCCAGGACGCTGAGGTAATCATACCCATGGAGAGCATGGTTAATATAGCCGCCGAGAGGAAACACCTAGAGGCCGAGCTAGCACAAGGCGAGGCCGACACCGCCAAGCTTGAAGCCAGGCTCAGCAACAAAGACTTCTTGAGCAAAGCACCCGCCGCCGTCATAGGTAGAGAAAAAAGCAAGCTAACGGCTAGAAAGGCCAGGCTAGCAAGACTCAGGGAACAGCTTAAAAAGTTGGGCTAAAAAAGGCACCACGAGCTATGACATATCCTCAGGCCGAAACTAACTGCCAGTGTTCACCCAAGCCAATCTAAACGCAAAAAGCCCGCTATCCTAAATTGGTACCTCAATCTCCACCTTGGTGCCCTTACCTAGCTGTGATTCAATCTTCATATTACCATCCAGCAGACGAACCCGCTCTGCCATCCCGGCAAGACCCAGCTTACCAGCACGCGGCAGCTCTGCCAGGTTATCTCCCACCTCAAACCCCCGACCGTTATCGCTAATAGAGATCCTCGTTTCACCTTTTCCAAATTCTATCCTAGCCTCTAACTTGGTCGCTTGGGTGTGCTTCTCAACATTTCTCAGCGCCTCCTGAACGATGCGGAAAACCACTAGTTCCACATCGGCTGAGAAACGCCGCTCGTCACCTACCACGGTTAGAATTGTCGCTATCCCAGACTGTTTCTCCAGGTCACTGACCTGCCAGCGCAGCGCCGCCAGGAGGCCCAAATCATCTAACATGGGGGGACGTAATTCTTGAATAAAACGGCGTATCCCATCCAGGGCGCCGTCCAACTGCTGGCGCAATTCATCCAAAAACAAAGCGGCCTCAGGCGCTGGGCTCTTACTACGGCGGGCGAAGTTGTCAACATGACGAGACAGAGCATAAAGCGCCTGAGTGGTATCATCATGGAGTTCGCGTGCAATACGCTTGCGTTCTTCCTCCTGAACCTTAGTAATCTGGCTAAGGTAATAACGCAACTGCTCCTGCATCATCCTTCCTTCAGTGACATCACGCAGGGTCTCTATCGCCCCAACTACCTCCCCACCATCATCTTTAATCGGGCTCGCCGTAAAATGGAGCCATCGGCCACCCTCCCCCAGAGCCGGAAAGAAGTCTTCAGCCTCATAAGCACCATCAATGAGATAGGACTTCTTGGCTTTATCCCGATAATATACGGCAATTTCATCCGCAGAGGCACCGTCCACGATCAAGTCAGCCATGACTGGTCTTTTCTCAGTATAGAATGCCTGCCACTGGTCATCCGTGCCGACTACTTCTTCTTTCCTTATGCCGGAGAGTGACTCGATGGCGATATTCCAATGAGTAACTTTATGCTGCTTGTTGATGGCAAATGTTGGCAGTGGCGAACCATCGGTAATCTTGGCAAGCATCTCCTCGGCCTTCTTTTGCCTAGTGACATCCCTGGCTATATTCTGAAAACCCTTAGGGCTTCCGTCCTCGATAACCAGACTGGTTGTCAACTTCAGAATTGCCTCCGCTCCGTCCTTTCTAATCAGGCGTTGTTCGTAGGGCTGCTCCACAGGCTCCTGCTCCAACAGCATACGCCAGACCTGACTAGCCGCCGCAACAGCCTCTTCCGGTATAAAACGCTTCACGTTCATCGTCCTTAGTTCATCAGGGCTATATCCCACTAGCCTCCCCGCCGCCTCATTAGCCTCGGTAATATTACCCTCCAGGTCGTGAACCCAGATAGCATCGCTAGCCTGCTCAAACAGCCGGCGATAGTTACGCTCGGAGATAGCCAGCTGCTGTACCGCCTGTCGCTCCTTCTCATAAAGGCGGGCATTCTCTATCGCGGTGGCTATTTGGCTACCAACCGCAGTCAAAAGCTCGATATCTTCAAGAGGAAACTGCCGGGGACGGCGCATAGCGACACAGAGCACCCCCCTAAGCCGCCCCTTGAAGACCATAGGCGCAATGAGCTGGGCCTGGACTCCCATCTTAACAACCGCAGGCAGCCTGAATCTAGAGTCATCAGGAGCACCATTAACCACCATCGGCTGGCACGTCCTGGCTACCTCCCCATAGACGCCTTCCCCAACCTTTATCCCTTCTAAAGCCTGGGCAAATTCACCAGAAACACCCTCGTAAGCCACGACCTTTAGCACCGGTTTTTCCTCATCAAGGGAGAATATCAGGGCAATCTCTACTTCCATTAGCTCAGCTACCATATGAACTGCCTTTCCTAGCGTTCGCTCAAGCTCCAAGGATTCGCCCAACAAGGCAGCGATGGTGTTAAGTATGATCTGACGTTTTTCACTCTTCTGTACAGCCTGAACATAGTGCTGGAGGATCTCGTGCGACGACTGCAGCTTCGCCAGAGCTGCCTCCGTTTTATCCCTCGCCTCAGCTCGAGACCAAATTCCCCACGACGCTACCAAACCAATGGCGATGATACCTCCCGTCTCCAAAAGGGCATCTCCGGGAACCGGCGAGATAAGAATAGCTCGGGGCAGCATAGCAGCCAAGGCGGCGAAGGAGGTTATTAGGGCTCCCTTTCGCCTAAAGAGAATGGCAGCGTAGATTATCGGGATGATAAAGAGAATCCGGTCTAGAGTGTGTCGGGTCAGACCGAAGTGAAAGCTGGGATAGATGGTGCCCGGGATGCCGATTATCTCAGAGTAATGAAGGACGCTAGCCAAGGCAAAAAAGATAACAATAACCCAAAATATTCGACTTTTTACAAATCTCATTCATTCAGCCCCAAAAGCCAACCCTCTACGGGAGCTCCTCAATACTGAACCAGCCCTTCTTAAGCCCGTACAGTATTGCTTCAGAGCGAGAACCCACCCCCAGTTTATTGAAGATACTTCTCATATGGGCCTGGACAGTGCGCTCGCTGATAAAGAGCTCGCCAGCGATATCCCGATTGCTCATCCCCCTAGCGGCTACCTTGAGCACCTCCATCTCACGCTCGCTCAAGGGAAACTGGGTCTGAGCTGGCACCGATCCCGAAACCGGTGTTTTGAAGCGAGTCATCACCTTGCGCAACACGGTGGGGTGAATCATCGGCTCCCCACTATAGACCGCCCGGACAGCGCCAATCAATTCGTCACCACTCACATTCTTCAGTAGATAACCAGCGGCACCGGCTTCCAACATGCTGAAGATATACTCATCATAATCATAGCCCGTAAGGACAAGGACAATGGTCGCCGGCAAGATAGCCTTGATCTGCTTGGTGGCCTCGATACCACCAAGTTTGGGCATAGCTACATCCATAATGACCACGTCAGGCTTGAGTTCCCCAGCTAGTTGAACCGCCTCCACACCATCGCCGGCTTCACCAACAATCTCAAAATCTGGTTCCCGCTCCAGAAGCTGCCGAGTACCCTGCCGGACCACGACATGGTCCTCAGCCAACAAAATCCTAATAGTACCCATGTTAAAAATCCTTAACTAGAGTATAAGCTGTTTCCGCGCTACCTTCAACTGCAAAGGCAACCTGATGACATGGAAAACAAGCTGGGCAGGAACACCTAAGCAGAAATGCCTACCGGACCGCCAAGTTATCGGCACCAACGCGCAGCCAAAATAGGTAACAAGGCGGATGGTACTAAATATACCATGTGGTTAAATAGAAATGGCGCATGAAAGTAGGAATCACCAGAGGAGAAAGCTGCACAGTAGTAAAGGATTTAGATAGAGATGGAAAGGAGGTAATGACCATGAAAATAGGTGACATAGTCAGAATCAAAAAATGCAACCCATTACCCGAGGTGATAGGCGAAAGCGCCGAGATAGCCAGCCTGCAAACGCAGGAATTTGAGAAGTACACTGTCTATCCGATATGGGGCAAGATGGTCACCGGTGAACATAAAGGTAAGATTTATGGCTTCCACTATGATGAAGTTGAAGTACTAACCAGACCACATAAAGAGGAAAAAGTGCAAACAGAATTGGTCAAACAACTAGCAAAGCTCCTGAAAGGCGTAACCACGCTAGAGAACATCACCGAAGTAGAGCACATCATCAATGAAGCGAAGGGGAAAGTGCTGGCAGAAGTAGCCTCAGGCTACTGGGAAGACAAGACACCCTGCTGGGAAATGTTTTGTTGCCCCGAGTTTGTGAAGAATGAATGCCCGGCGTTCAAGTATCGAACCCTACCCTGCTGGCAGATTGAGGGTACTTACTGCAAGGCTCTCAATCAGGAGACAGAAGTCACCGGCAACAATATCTGCCAGGCATGCCGAGTTTACCAAAGATGGGGACAGGGCAAGCCGATAGAGATAAGGCTTAACAGTAAGGGAGTCAATGTACATTTGCCGGAGGTTTCGAAACAGCTAGCCTTACCGTGAAGATGGCTCAGCTAGTGCTATTCATCTCTATTCTACGGGCCGGCCCAAGTTGCCAAATTCCCGGCAACGGTGTATAATTTCTCACCTGGAAGGCAAGTCTAGCATACCTGGAGGGAGAACAGAATGGATAAAATAGAGGTCCTAAAAAGGTCAGACCTATTCCGCGAGCTAAGCGATAAGCAACTTGAAGTGGTGGCAGGAATGTGCACCTTCGAAGTATTTGAACCAGGAACTATCATCCATCGGCAGAATACGATACTGGATAAAATACGTGTTATTGAAGAAGGTCTGGTGGCGCTCGTCTTAGAACTAGGACCGCTTTCCCAACGGCAACTTACAGCGGCTACCAATTTCGAGACCTTTGGCTGGTCGGCTGTGATCCCCCCCCACATGGCAACAACAAGCGCCAAAGCAATAGAAAAGACGAGGACCCTTGCCTTCAAGGGAGAGGATATTCTTAATCTACGCGAGACCAACTGCCAGATAGGCTGCATTGTCTACCAAGGCGTCGCCAGAGTCGTCGCCGATAGACTACGTGCTTCATTTATGCAATGCCTAGGGGTTACAGCACAGGATTAACAATGATCAATACCTACTAGTACCAATTAGCCAGTAGGGCTACAACTTATGTGAGGCCTCACTAAATCATATCTGGTATAGCCTTACCTATTTAATGAATCTAAAAGAGCTCAGCAGGTTTGAGGAAAAACTCTTGTATATCTAGAAAAGGAGATGGAGATTTGGGTCCAGAAAAAGAAACAGCAATCACTTCTATGATGGCGGAGAAAAGGGTTTTTAACCCGCCAGAAGAACTCTCTAAACAGGCACATATCAAGAGTATGGCTGAGTATAAGGAGATCTACCAAAGGTCAATGGACGACCCTGAGGGATTCTGGGGGGAGATGGCAGCGCAATTGGATTGGTTTCAGAAGTGGGACAAGGTTCTGGTTGCAGACTTCAAAGAAGGCAAGCACGAGTGGTTCGTGGGTGGTAAGCTCAATGTCAGCTACAACTGCCTAGATCGGCACCTTAATAGCTGGAGAAAAAACAAGGCAGCCCTGGTTTGGGAAGGGGACATTGGCGATAGCCAGACCCTTACCTACCAGGAGCTATATTACCACGTGAACAAATTTGCTAATGTCCTTAAGAAGCATGGGATCAAGAAGGGTGACCGGGTTACTATCTATCTACCCATGATTCTAGAGCTACCAATTGCCATGCTCGCCTGCGCCCGTATCGGCGCTATTCACAGTGTCGTCTTTGGTGGTTTCAGTGCCGATGCCTTAAGAGACCGAATACTGAATTGCGAGTCAAAGTTCCTCATCTGTGCCGATGGCTACTACCGCGGCGGCAGAGTTATCAGGAGCAAGGACAATGCCGATGAAGCCCTTACTCACTGCCCCGAAGTGAAGGACATGATTGTGGTGAGGCGAGCCGATATCGGGGTGAAAATGGAGGCCAGTCGCGACACCTGGTGGCACGATGAGATGAAAGCCGAGGATATCAAACCTCACTGCGAACCGGAAGTTATGGATTCTGAAGACCCGCTCTTCATCCTGTACACTAGCGGTAGCACCGGGAAACCCAAGGGCGTACTTCATACCCAGGCTGGCTATCTCCTCTACGCCTACCAAACGTCGAAGTGGATATTTGATCTCAAAGAGGAAGACACCTATTGGTGTACTGCAGATATCGGCTGGATAACCGGCCACAGCTACATCGTCTACGGGCCTTTAGCCCAGGGGGTAGCCAGCCTGATGTTTGAGGGCGTACCCAGTTACCCGCACCCAGACAGGTTCTGGGAAATCGTTGAAAAGCACGGGGTTACTGTCTTCTACACCGCCCCCACCGCACTTCGGGCCATAATGCGCGAGGGTGACCAATGGCCCAACAAGCATGATTTAAGCACCCTACGCATCCTGGGGACGGTCGGAGAACCGATTAACCCCGAAGCCTGGATATGGTACTACAACGTAATTGGCAAGGGTAAATGCCCCATTGTTGATACTTACTGGCAGACTGAGACCGGTGCCACCCTGCTTACCCCATTCCCGGGTGCCACTCCGATTAAGCCCGGTTCAGCCACGGTCCCCTTCCCTGGAGTCTACCCAGCGATACTGAGACAAGACGGCTCAGAAGCTGGCGTCAATGAGGGTGGTTACCTGGTAATAAAGCGACCCTGGCCTGGACTCATGCGCCGGGTTTATGGTGAACCGAAAAGATTCAAGGAAACCTATTTTACCCAGTTCCCTGGCGTATACACCACCGGGGACGGAGCTAGGATAGATGAAGATGGTTACTACTGGCTAATGGGGCGTATCGACGATGTCATCAACGTATCCGGCCACCGCATCGGCACTGCCGAGGTTGAAAGTGCCCTCGTCTCCCACAAGAACGTGGCTGAAGCCGCCGTGGTTGGCATGCCCCATGAGGTTAAAGGGCAGGGTATCTATGCTTTTGTCACCCTCAAGTTAGGAGTGAAAAAGAGCGACGAGCTCAAAAAAGAACTAATCGCCCATGTTCGCGAGGAGATTGGACCGATAGCCTCTCCAGATAAGATTCAGTTTGCCGATGGTCTGCCCAAAACCAGAAGCGGCAAGATCATGAGACGGATACTAACCAAAATCGCCGCCGGTAATACCAAAGAACTGGGTGATACTAGCACCCTAGCTGACCCATCGGTGATTACCACCCTAGTAAAGGGAAGCCAGCAAGAAAGCTAGCCACCTAAAGTACCCTGACTTGAGCAACTAGAGACGAGTCACATCGGTGACGACTACCACAACTTACTTGAAGGCGCTTCTCGCCTCAGCCAATTCAGGGCCTTCTTGGTATCACTGGCAATTCTGGCCCTCTCACACTGCCTTAAACGGCGTTTAAACAGCCAGTAGGTGAACTCCTTTAACTCGGTTAGACTAGTAGATTTAAGATAGGGATAGCCCCTTTCCTTCCGGAAACGTTTAAGCAGTACTCCCCCAGTTGTCCCATATAACCGCCGATATACCTCATTAACCACATCAGGCTCGTTATTAAAGCCAGCGGCTCGTCTCTCCTTACGTACCTCTTCCTGCACCGCCAGAAATAATGCTTCCTCCACCGTAATACCGTAAAAGTAGTTAAGATATTGATGATACTTACTGCTGCCAATAAGCTCCCTAAATTCCTTCTCGGTTAGCTTAAGCGGCGGTCGCCCCTGAAAAAGAAGCGCCGTCTTACCTTCATCAGGCAGTAAACCGTCCACCGCCTCACACAGCCGCTCCGCTAGAACCAGCCAATCAAATGCCTCCCCAGCGATAAGGTAACAGTAACGCCGTCCCTGGTGTAATTCCTCAACCTCAGTCCATTCACCGACAGCCTCAAGCAGGGCAAGATACCAGTGCTTACCCTCACCAATAGCCGCCGTCAAATGCCTTACGGCTTCAGCACTACCACCAGCAGTCACTTGAGCCGATGATGACTGGCTATCCAAATCTGCCATTTCCCCAGAACCGCCTCAGTGTTTAAAGTAGGCTATTACCTCCTCCAGAGGTCGGGTATTCAGCATATCTTCCGCCCGACACCAGCCCCGCCTGGCCACCCCGATGCCGAAACGCATAAAATCAAGGTGCTCCACACTGTGGGAATCGGTGTTAATAATCAGCCTGACCCCGAGCTCCCGCGCCCGGTAGGCATGGGTATCCTTAAGGTCGAGGCGGCTGGGCATCGCGTTAATCTCCAGGGCAGTATTGGTCCGAGCCGCCGTTTGAAAGATAGCTTCCATGTCGACCGCTACTGGTTCCCTCGCCGATAGTAGACGGCAGGTTGGGTGTGCCAGTACATCCACGCTGGGATTCTCGATAGCGCTGATAATCCGCTCCGTCATCTGAGCCTCGCTCTGATTCATACCCGAATGCACCGCCGCAGTGACAATGTCCAGCTCGCCAAGCAGCTCATCCGGCATATCCAGACTGCCGTCAGCCCGGATATCAACCTCCAGGCTGCTGAAGAGGTGAATACCATCGATTTCCTGATTAAGCGCTCTAATTGCTAGCATCTGCCGCCTCAGTCGCGCTTCATCCAGCCCGTGGGCAATACCCCGCCCGGCCGAGTGGTCAGAAATCCCCAGATACTTATAGCCCCTGGCTTTGGCCGCTCGAACCATAGCCTCAAGACTGTCATGCCCGTCGCTCCAGTCAGTGTGAACATGAAGGTCACCCTTAATGTCAGATAGCTCCACCAGCCGGGGTACGGTGCCCTCTTCAGCCCTGTCTATCTCATGCTGGCCCTCTCGTATCTCGGGAGGAATGAACTGTAATCCCTGCCGCCGATAGAAGGCCTCCTCAGTGGCAAACTTCTCTAACTCCCCCGTAGCCAGATTGGTGATGCCATATTCGGACAGGCTCAAACCCATACGCTGCGCCCTTCCCCGGAGATTAATGTTGTGCTGCTTACTGCCCGTGAAATACTGGAGCAGAGAACCAAATGAGTCGTGCTCTACAATTCTGAGGTCAACCTGAAGCCCTCCGGCAACAATCACGCTCGCTTTGGTGGTGCCGCTGGCTAGAACCTCACGCACCTGAGGCAAATTAATAAACGCCTGGATTGCGCCACGGGCATCATCTGCGGTGCCCATCAGGTCAATATCCCCGATTGTCTCCCGGAAGCGCCGCAGGCTCCCGGCCGGGGTCAGATTCTTCAGCCTCTTAACCTGGCTGAGCCTGACGATAATCTCATCCACCACCTTAAGCGCCTCACCGACGGGGATACGCCAGTCTTTACGTCTCAATGCCTGAATGCGACGCAGGATGTTTTCCGAGGTCTTTTCCCCCAGGCGCGGTAACGAGGCCACCCGCCCCCCGGTAATAGCCGCCTCCAGCTCATCTATAGACTTTATGTCAAGTTCCCTGCTGAGCAACATGGCCGTCTTGGGGCCAATACCGGGCACATCAAGGAGGGTACTAATCCCCACCGGGAACTCAGACTTTAATTCCTCGTAGTATTTGAGATGTCCGGTGGTTATGAGCTCGGTAATCTTCTTGGCAATCGCCTCCCCCACCCCCGGCACCTCCCTGAGCCTTTCCTCCCTTACCATCTGCTCCACCTCCTCAGGCAGGTGCTCCAGGGAGAAGACCGCCTTCTGGTAAGCTCTTATCTTGAAGACGTTCTCCCCTTTAAGCTCAAGGAGGTCAGCGATATCCTGAAAGACCTTGGCGACTTCGGCGTTTTTCATTGGCTCTGCGAGCCCCCATCATCTTCCACAGCACTTCTTGTATTTCTTGCCGCTGCCGCAGGGGCAGGGGTCGTTGCGACCCACCTTGCCACCACCAACCTTGACCGCCTGCTTTCGGGGGGTAGCGGAACTGGCGGGGGCAACCTGAGTCATGGGCGTCTCAACCTGCTTCGGGGGTTCTTCCCTCTTTTTAAGGGTCACGTGGTATATGGTATGCACGACACCACGCTGAATAGCGAATTTCAGCTCTTCAAACTGCTCTAAACCGAATTTTCGGTAGGCATCAATTGACCTCATCTGGCGCAGGCTCTGCCAGCTAGCCTCCTGGCGCCTAGACTCCATAGCCGTCAGATGATCTATCCAGAATTCATCAACCGCCCGTAGCATCACCCGTCTCTCCCACCCCCGCATGATCTCTGGAGTCAGCTCCTGCTCCTTCGCCTCATACGCCATCTCCGCTAGCTCAATAAGCTTGGCCTCGATCTCCTCTAGCTTAATCTGAGAAAGGGTGCTAACATTGAGCTCAGGCGGTAAGGGGAAAATAGTGCCCACCTCCCTAACCAGCCCCTCAAAATCCCAATCAGCCTCATTGTTAGCCGGGAGAAAATCTGCCACCGCATTCTGTATCTCAGCACTCACCATAGCGAGGATACTTTCTTTAAGGTTAGTGCCGCCCAGGATCTTGCGCCGCTCATCATAAATAACCTCGCGCTGGGTATTAACCACGTCGTCATATTCCACCAAGTGCTTACGGACATCAAAGTGGTAACCCTCAACCCGCTTCTGCACATCCTCAATCGCCTTGTTAATGAACCTATTCTCAATCGGGGTATCCTCATCAAACCCCAGCCGCTCCATAAAGCCCTTCATCCGCTCACCACCAAATCGCTTGACAATGTCATCCTCCAGAGAGACATAAAAACGGGAGCTTCCCGGGTCACCCTGACGCCCCGAGCGCCCGCGGAGCTGATTATCAATGCGCCGTGCCTCGTGGCGCTCGGTGCCCAGCACGTGAAGCCCACCGGCACTAATCACCCGAAGGTGCTGTTTCTCCCAGTCCCCCCACCCCTTGCCGTCTTCCTTAGGCGGTTCCTTGCCACCGAGGACAATATCAACCCCTCGCCCCGCCATATTGGTAGCCACGGTGACCGCCCCCGGCTTGCCCGCCTCGGCAACAATACCCGCCTCCTTCTGATGCTCCTTGGCATTAAGCACCTGGTGCGGTATCCCCCGCTTTGTCAAACGGCTACTCAGGTCTTCCGACTTCTCAATGGATACCGTGCCCACGAGCACCGGTCGGCCCTGCTTGTAAAACTCCTCAATCTCACGCACTACCGCCTTAAACTTAGCCTCCTCATCCTTATAGATCTGGTCCGGGTGGTCTTCCCGAATCATCGGCTTATGGGTCGGAATAACCAGAACCTCGAGGTTATAGATCTTGTGGAACTCCTCAGCCTCAGTGACCGCGGTACCGGTCATCCCCGCCAGCTTTTGATACATGCGGAAGTAGTTCTGGATAGTGATGGTGGCAAAGGTCTTGGTCTCCCGCTGCACCTTGACCCGCTCCTTGGCTTCGATTGCCTGATGCAGCCCTTCGGAGTAACGACGGCCAAACATAAGCCGCCCCGTAAACTGATCAACAATAATAACCTGACCATCCTTGACCACATAGTCAACGTCCTTCTTATAAAGGGCATGAGCCTTAAGGGCGCTCTCCAGATGACGAATCAGTGAGTGATTCGACGGGTCATAGAGGTGGGGAGACTTAAGTAACCCTCCTCTGGCAAGCGTCCTCTCCACATTGCTCATACCGTCCTCAGTTAAAGTTGCGGTGCGCGACTTGGCATCGACGACATAGTCAGCTTCCGGCTTCAAACGTGGTACGAGCTGGGCAAATACCGGGTACAGCCGCCCGGCCTCCTCATCCGGCCCGCTGATAATAAGCGGTGTTCTAGCCTCGTCGATAAGAAGGTTATCCACCTCATCAACAATGGCATACTTTAGCTCGCCCTGGACACAGCGCTTAAGGTCAACCACCATGTTATCCCTGAGGTAGTCAAAACCAAACTCGCTTGAGGTGCCATAGGTAATATCCGTCAGGTAAGCCTCACCACGGGGAATAGGACGAAAATGACGCCAGGGGTCGAGTTCCTTACCCGAATCGTAGCTCGGGTCAAAAAGACGAGCCGGGGTATGCTCTTCCGGACTCTGCATGGGGTAAATGCTGGCCACCTTTACTCCCAGAGCATGATAGATTGGCCCCATCCAGTAAGGGTCACGCCGTGCCAGATAGTCATTAACGGTAGCCAGGTGACAGCCCTGACCGCTAAGGGAATTGAGATAGAGCGGCAGGGTGGCCACCAGGGTCTTACCCTCACCGGTTCTCATCTCGCTAATCTTGCCTTGGTGGAGGACAATGCCCCCCAGAAGCTGCACGTCATAGTGACGCTGACCTAGAGTTCGCTTGGCAGCTTCCCTCACGGCAGCAAAGGCCTCGGGCAGAAGCTCATCCAGCGTCGCCCCCTCTTGCAGCCGAGCCTTAAACTCACTAGTCTTGCTACCAAGCTCTTCGTCGCTCAGCCTCTCAAAATCAGGCTCAAGCTCGTTTATCTTATCCACAAGCGGCTGAAGCCGCCGAAGCTCCTTCTCGTTAGAATCCGTAAGCCCACTGAATAGCTTAATCACTCTCTCCTTCCCTTAATAAGTGCCTTGGCTCTATCGGCCATCTGCTCCCAGACCATAACCCTAACCTCGCCCATGCCATCAACGGCAAAGGCATGGACGGAACGAGCCGCATTTGACTTTAGCAGGCAGGGTATCCCGTAGCTCTCCAGTAAGCCCTGGATAACCTGGGCCTCCATCTCTCCGTTTGCCCGATATACCTCGACCAGCTCTTCACTGTTACTCAAACATGGCTCCTATCGAAAGCCCAGTATGGATACGGCGTATCGCCTCACCCAATAGCGGCGCAATCGGTAAAACGGTGATCTTATCCAGCTTCTTAGTAATGTCCACCGGAATGGTATCGGTAACCACCACCTCAGCTACCGGGCAGGCAGCTATCCTCTGAATAGCCGGATCGGAAAATACCGGATGGGTGCAGCAGGCATATACTCCCTTGGCACCCCGTTTCTCCAGAGCCGAAACCACATTCACTAAGGAACCAGCCGTGTCGATTTCATCGTCCACCGTGAGCGCCAGCTTACCCTCCACCTCACCAATGATATTTAACGCTTCGGTACGGTCAACATTGCCCACCCGCCTCTTTTCCACAATCGCCAGGGGAGCATCAAGCTTGGCTGCCAGGTCCCTCGCCCGTTTAGATATCCCGATGTCAGTAGCCACAACCACCAGACTCTTATTAAGTTTCTTCTCCTCAAAATAGTGACTCAAGAGATAAAGGGCAGTCAGCTCGTCAACCGGAATGTTAAAAAAGCCCTGAATTTGAGCCGCGTGCAGATCTACCGTCAGCAGCCGATTAGCCCCGGCCACAGTAAGCAGGTCAGCAATTAACCGCGCCGTTATTGGTACCCGCGGCTGATCCTTCTTATCCGTGCGACCATAGGCATAGTAGGGAACTACCGCCGTAATGCGTGCCGCCGATGCCCTTTTTAGGGCATCAATCATAATTAGTAGCTCGACCAAGTTCCTATTAACCGGGGAGGAGAATGGCTGGATGACAAAGGTATCCCGCTGGCGCACATTCTCCAGGATACGAACGAAGATGTTCTCATTGCTGAACTCAAAGATCTCACACTTGCCCAAGGGGATATCAAGATAATCAGCCACCGCCTGGGCTAGGGCCGGGTGGGCACTACCGCTAAATACCTTTATTTCATCCATTGGTCACTATCTCCTTTCCTAAATAAGCCCCTCATTAATATATAGGACAAAGCCATTTACGAACTAGTCAACCCCGGGCAGAGGAAAGCGCCGGCACATCTCACCGACCTCCTGGCTCATCTTACGCCGAAGGCCCCTATCACCAATATTAGTCACCACCTTTACCATCAGCGAGGCAGCCTTTTTCATCTCCTCTCTACCAAAGCCACGGGTGGTTACCGCTGGTGTCCCCAGCCTGATACCACTCGTTAGCCGAGGCGGGTGCGGGTCAAACGGGATAGCATTCCGATTGACGATAATACCTGCCTCACCCAGAGCTTCCTCAGCCTCCCTGCCGGTAACCCCGGTCTCAGTAAGGTCAACCAAGATCATGTGATTATCCGTGCCCCCCGAGACCAGACGTAGTCCCAGTCTCTTAAGTTCACTGGCTAAGACAAGGGCATTATCCAATACCGCACGCTGGTAATCAGTAAAGCCCGGCTCGAGAGCCTCGCGGAAAGCTACCGCCTTGGCGGCAATTACATGCATCAGGGGGCCACCCTGCATCTCGGGAAAAACCGCGGTATCTATTTTTGAAGCCAGCTTCCTGGGGCACAGGACAAAACCACCACGCGCACCACGCAGTGTCTTATGGGCGGTTGAGGTTATGACGTCAGCATAGGGCACCGGGGTGGGATGCAGACCGGTGGCCACCATGCCCGCTATGTGCGCCATGTCAACCATCAGCTCAGCTCCCACCAAGTCAGCAATATACCGGAAACGCTCAAAATCAAGAATCCTGGTGTAGGCACTGGCTCCGGCCACAATCAACCTGGGCTTGTGCTTTAGGGCAAGCCTCTCCAGTTCCTGATAGTCAATCCTTTCTGTTTCCCGATTAACCCCGTAGGGTATGAAATGATACGACTTACCGGAGAAGCTTACCCGACTACCATGGGTAAGGTGACCGCCGTGAGCCAAACTCATACCCATCACACTATCTCCGTAATCAAGTAAAACGTAATATGCCGCCATGTTCGCCTGAGCCCCGCTGTGGGGCTGGACATTAGCATGCTCGACATGAAACAGCTCCTTAGCCCGCGCTATCGCCAGGCTCTCCACCACATCCATATTTTCACAGCCACCGTAATAGCGCTTCCCCGGGTAACCCTCAGCATACTTATTAGTCAGAAACGAACCCTGAGCCTCAAGCACCGCCCGACTAGCATAGTTCTCCGAGGCGATAAGGTTTATCGTCTCCCTCTGCCGTTCCAGCTCCATATTGATCGCCTGGCTGATTTCTGGATCAACTCGATCCAAAATATTCATTTTCCCTCCCTGCTTGAAGTCTACAACCGCACCCTGACACTGTCAACAACCTCATTTAAATAACTCTTATAATCCCGCACCAAAGCCGGGGACATACTTGAATATCAGAAGAGAATAAGAGAATGGGGTAGCACCCAACCTTCAACTGGCTGACTTGGCAATACAACCCACCATCTCTATTATAATGGTTAAACGGTAAAACTTAAACTGGCCCAGAGAAAAACTTGGGTTATCTTTTGTTGGCGTCATGGTCTAACTAACCACGTGCCCAGGCCATAACCATGACTCCCTCCCCCATTCCCACACATGAGATAGTGCTCTAGTCTAATTGACTTGGTATAGTGCCCGTGCTATCATCATAGTTGAATAGCGGCTAATTCCTGATCGAGTAAAAAATAACATGTCGGAGCTAAGTGAGCTTTGTCAAGAAATCCTCACTTGCCAGCGGTGTCAAGCACTAGCCGACAAAAGGACTAGAGTGGTTCCCGGTGAAGGCGCTGAGGATGCTGATATCATGTTCATTGGTGAGGCACCGGGCTGGCACGAAGACCAGCAGGGGCGCCCTTTCGTTGGCCCAGCCGGTATGTTCCTAAACGAACTGATCAACTCTATCGGCTTAAGACGGGAGCAGGTCTATATTACCAATGTAATTAAATGCCGTCCCCTGCAGAACCGCGACCCCCTACCCACCGAAATACACAACTGCCGCCGCTGGCTAGACCGCCAGATCGAGCTAATCAGCCCCCGGATGATTGTGACTCTAGGACGCTACTCCATGGCCATGTTCTTCCCCGGCAAGAGCATCAGCAAAATCCACGGCACCGCTCAGCGGCAGGACAACGTCATCTACTACGCCATGTACCATCCAGCCGCCGCCCTTCACCAGCAGAGCCTGCGCCAGATAATCGAGGTTGATATGCTCAAGATCCCGTCAATTCTCGCTGAGGCAGACACTGTCAGCGAACTAAAACCAGAGCCGAAGCAACTAAATATGTTTGAGGGCTAAATTAATGACTAAGGCAAGATTAAAGATTATTCCCCTCGGGGGGCTCAACGAAATCGGCAAGAACATGATGATGATGGAATATGAAAACGATATCATCGTCATTGATGCCGGGCACATGTTCCCCGAAGAGGAGATGTTGGGCATTGACCTGGTAATCCCTGACGTAAGCTACCTTCTGGAGAAGCGGGAGAAAATAAGGGGCATCATCATCACCCATGGGCATGATGACCACACCGGTGCCCTGCCCTACATCCTGCCCCAACTCAATGTGCCGGTCTATGCCACCAAACTCACCAAGGGACTCATCTCGGTTAAACTCAAAGAACGCAAAGCACTAGCCGGAGCCACGCTTAAAACGATCCCGCCCGGGGGAAGCTTCAACCTAGGTAAATTCAGGATAGAGTTCTTCCCGGTCTGTCACAGCATACCGGATGCCGTAGGGCTAGTCATAAATACACCGCTGGGCACTATAGTTCACAGTGGCGACTTCAAGGTTGACTATACCCCGGTCAGCGGCAAACCAACTGACCTATCCCGTTTGGCCCAACTAGGAGCTAAAGGCGTGCTGCTTCTCCTGGCTGACTCTACTTATGCTGAGCTACCCGGCTACACTCCATCAGAACAGGTGGTAGGGGAAAACCTAGACAATGTCATGGCCAACGCACCGGGAAGAGTGATTATAACCACCTTTTCCTCACTTATCTCCCGTATTCAGCAGGTTATTGATGCCGCCGCCAAGCATGAGCGCCGGCTCTTTATCGTCGGGCGCAGCATGATGAACACGGCTCAGATGGCCCTCAAGCTAGGCTACCTTTATGACCCGAAAGGAGTCCTGGCCCGCCTTGATGAACTTAAGGGTATGCCCCGCCACCGGATTGTCTTTGTCACCACCGGCTCTCAAGGAGAGCCTACCTCAGCCTTAGTGCGCATGGCTAACCGGGACCACCGCCAGCTCCATATCCTCCGCGGCGACACCGTGGTTATCTCCGCCACCCCGGTTCCCGGCAATGAAGGGCTAATCAACCGAACCATAGATAACCTGTTCAAACAGGGAGCCCGAGTACTATACAGTAAACTAGCCCAGGTTCACGTCCACGGGCACGCCAGCCAGGAGGAACTGAAACTACTCTTAAACCTAGTTAAACCCAAGTTTTTTATGCCCATTCACGGTGAATACCGCCACCTCAGCCTCCACGCCAGATTAGCCCAATCAGTGGGTATTCCCGAGGGGAACATCTTCGTACTGGAAGACGGTGACATCCTTGAGCTCGGCCCCGAGACGGGTAAGGTTACGGGCAAGATTACCTCAGGCAATGTCTACGTGGATGGGCTGAGTGTCGGCGACATCGGCAGCGTGGTTCTTCGTAATAGACGAATGCTATCCAGAGACGGCATTGTCGTCGTCATTATCACCATTAACAAGCAAACCGGTAAACTAATGGGTCGACCCGACATTGTCTCCCGAGGCTTCGTTGATACCCGAGAGTCCAAAGAAATGCTGGAAGAGAGCCGTGACTTGGTAGCCCATACCCTAGACCACAGCGGTACCCGCCCCGCCGAGTGGAGCCTAGTCCACACCAAGGTTAAAGATGTCCTGAATAAATTTTACTACGAGCAGACCAAGCGCCGCCCCATGGTACTTCCCTTCATGGTAAAGGTATAGCCTGAAAATATTCGCCTCACTGAGAGTTCATTATGGCCAAGAGAAAAGCCCGAACCCAGAATAAACCCAGAGGAAAGGCTAAGGGAGGGCAACCAAAAGGTAGCTCCCTTCCCCGACCGAGCTGGCGAATAGCCTGGCGAGTGATACTAACCGCCGCTATTATCGGCGTACTGTACTGGCAGTGGCCAAACATAACCTCATGGGCAGCCAATGTTAGAGATGAGACCCTGAGGCTATTTGGCTGGGGACTGCTCCTACTTATTATCGCCCTGATTAGCTTGGGGGTGGTACTGCGGCTACGCAAAAGCACCCCCCTCATGGTTCGTTTCCGCCAGAGGTGCGGCGGTATCGCCTTCACCTTCGTCGTCTGGGGAATACTGGCCTATTTTGCCCTGGGAGGGAGTATTGGTCAGTATCTCATCGGCTTTCCCGATTCAAGCTTTATCGGCATCCCCCGAATAATCGGCTTAATCCTGGCCGGTATAGCTCTGGTAGCCCCCAGCATTTTCGCCACCGCCGCCAAGAAGGCAAACTCCTGGCTCGGCAAGCAACTGCAAAGACGCCCCGCACCTGAGCCAACCAAACCATACCCCGAACCGTACCCAGCAGCGCCGCCACCGATTGCCATGACGCCGACTCCCCGACCGGAGCCGACACCTCCCCCAACCACCACACCACCCATCCCGCAACCAATAGCAGCTCCTCAGGCACCAGCCTCGACTCAGGAAGAATTGCGACAGGTGGCTCAGGAGGTATGGAGGAAATACGGCGAATCGCCGTCTCTGGTTACCGATGATGGTTGGCGCCTGCCGCCAATTGACATCCTGGATTCAGTCCAAGACATCGAATTTGGTCAGGCGGACAACCTACAGAGAGCCCGGCTCATTGAGGAGGCTCTTGCCAGCTACGGCGTTGAGGCGAAGGTAGTCCAGATAAACGCCGGGCCAACCGTCACCCAGTTCGGTGTGGAACCGGGCTGGGATAGAAAGATGAAGGAGATAAGGGAACGAGACAAGGACGGCAATGTCACCATAAGACTGGAAGAGGTCTCCAAGACCAGGGTCAAGGTGGACAGAATTACCGCACTAGCTAACGACCTAGCTCTGGCCCTAGCCGCCCCCAGTATCAGAATTGAAGCCCCGGTGCCCGGTAAACCGGTAGTTGGTATTGAGGTACCCAATACCATCCTGGGTATGGTTAACCTCCGTGGCGTCATCGAGACCAGTTCCTTTCAGAAACTCACTGCTAAGTCGAGGCTCACCCTAGCACTGGGTAAGGGAGCCGGCGGCGAAGCCGTGGTGGCTGACCTGGCTAGAATGCCGCACCTGCTTATCGCCGGGGCTACCGGAAGCGGTAAGACTGTCTGCCTGAACTCAATCATCTGCTGTTTGCTCCTCCATAACTCACCCAACAGTGTCCGCTTCATCATGGTTGACCCGAAGCGGGTTGAACTCACCCCCTTCAACAGCATTCCCCACTTGGCGGCACCGGTTATCGTTGACACCAATAAAGCCCTGTCCACACTCCGCTGGCTTAATCAGGAGATGGATAAGCGATATCAAAAATTATCCTCCGCCGGGGCCCGCAATATCGAGGGCTACAACAAAAACAAAGAGGGGGAAGAGAAGCTCCCCTATCTGGTGCTGATCATAGACGAACTGGCTGACCTGATGATGGCCGGCTTTGATGAGGTTGAGCACATCCTCTGCCGACTGGCACAACTGGCACGAGCTACCGGGATCCATCTCGTCGTGGCCACTCAGCGCCCCTCGGTAGATGTTGTTACCGGCTTAATCAAGGCCAACTTTCCCACCCGCATCAGCTTTGCCGTTACCTCACAGGTAGACTCACGCACCATCCTCGACATCGGCGGTGCCGAAAAGCTGCTCGGTAGAGGTGATATGCTCTATATGCCCACCGAGGCCGCCAAACCCAAGCGTCTCCAGGGCGCCTACGTCTCTGACGCCGAGACCGAGAGGCTGGTCTACTTCTGGGGCAGTCAGCGGAAAGAAGAGATGCCCTCGCTACAGATTGAAGGGGTTACGGCAGCCTCCACTGCTACCACTAGAGGCATCTATCCTCAAGACCCGCTCCTGGAAACCGCCAGAGAACTCCTGCAGGAACACAAGCACATTTCGACGTCCTTCCTGCAGCGTAAATTACGCATCGGCTATCCCCGAGCTGCCCGTATCATGGAACAGCTTGAGGAAGAAAGCGGAGGAGAGGGATAGGCCGGTTGCTACTCCCTAGCCCGCCGGAGTCTAATCCTTCTTAGGTTCCATGCCAAGTAAACGCCGAGCCCACAGCATGGTAAGCCAGGCAGGCATGCTAACCACAAGGGTAACCAGTGCCAATAGCAGCCAACCCGTTGAACTCAGGCCGAGGGAGGCGTTCATCGCCCCGGCAACAATGCCCAAAATAGCAAATACAATGCCAAGGATCCAGCAAACGTGACCCTGCAGGCCCATCGAACGAATGAGAGGTCTTAGCTCCTCACGATCCTTGATAGGTTTCTCCCAATGATAAGCCATGGATATTACCCCCCTTTTCTTATGTAGTTAATCCTTCTAATAATTCTACCACTGCTTGTCAACACGCCAGCGCCTTTAATCACTCTGCCGCCTTTTTCGGGATTCCCGGCCATCTCGGGGTCCGCTTCATGTAGTCACGGTAGGCATCGCCATACTGCCTAAGACAGCCCTGCTCTTCAATACGGCTGCTATACAGCGAGGCCACGTTAATCACAATGGTGAACACGAGAAAGACCCAGGAAGCGGTGGCGATACTCACCCCCAGAAAAAAGAAAAAGCTGGTGATATACATCGGGTGCCGGGAATAACGATACAGCCCTCCGGTAACCGGCTTATCGAGCGGGGCTTTAGCCCAGTTCACCAGGACTATGGTGCTCGTAATCAATCCGGCTAAAGTAATCGGCAGCCCGACGTAAAACCACACCGTCCCCAGTTTCAAGGGCAGGAAGATAGAGTACACCGCGGCCGGGAAGTAAATTATCTTTGAAGCAGCAAAGGCTAGCCTCTTAGGTCGGGACAGACCAGCCAATTCTCTGGTTGGAGATTTGGATCCCTTTTGCCGGGCGATACGGAAGAAGAAAGGGATGGTTAAGACCTGATAAAGCATGAAAATCCGGGCGTTCCACAGACCGATTTCAAAGGCTGGTATCAGTGACATGAAGCTCCTCCTTAGTTACTCTTTACCCTACTTCTCACCTCGGTGACGTTTTAACCGCTTGAGAATAGCGTTCATATATACCCGTGCTAGATTCTGCCCGTGCTTGGGCATCTGCTCCCGCTTCTTCCTGAGCTTCTTCTCCCGGCGCTCCTGCTTCGTCTCTACCTTCTCGTCGCTCATTTATTTATCTCAACATAATCAACTTCCTGGCGCAGCTCAATGATACGGTCACGCAACAGGGCCGCCTTCTCAAACTCCAGGTTCCTGGCCGCCGTCTTCATCTGCGACTCAAGCTCCTTAATGAGACGGGCAATAGCCTCCCTGGTCAGTGGAGCCGCCACATACGGGGTACGGGTCTCGGCGACAGTCCGCACCCGCTCGGTAATATCCCGGATCGCCTTCCGTATCCCCTGGGGAGTAATGTTGTGCTCCCGGTTGTAAGCCTCCTGAATCTGGCGACGCCGCTGCGTTTCGGCCATGGCCCTCGACATGGAATTAGTAATAATATCAGCATACATAATAACATGCCCGTCAATGTGACGAGAGGCACGCCCCATCGTCTGAATCAGGGCTTCCTCGGAGCGGAGATAGCCCTCTTTATCGGCATCCAGAATCGCCACCAGGCTTACCTCGGGCAGGTCGAGCCCCTCGCGGAGCAGGTTGATGCCCACCACCACATCATAAACCCCGAGACGCAGCGCTCTCAGGATATCTACCCTCTCCAGGGTATCAATCTCGGAATGAAGGTAGTGGGTCTTCACCCCCATCTCCAACAGATACTCCGCCAACTCCTCAGCCATCCGCTTGGTCAGGGTGGTCACCAGACAGCGCTCCCCCCGGTCAACCCGGGTCTTAATCTGGTCGAGGAGGTCGTCAATCTGCCCCCGGGTCGGTTTAACCTCAACCGTGGGCTCGAGAAGACCGGTGGGGCGGACCAGCTGTTCCACCACCTGCTGGCTATGCTCATACTCATACGGCGCGGGCGTCGCCGAGGTATAGATAACCTGGTTAACATGCCGATTAAACTCGGTGAAGTTAAGCGGGCGGTTATCCAGAGCCGAGGGCAGACGAAAGCCGTACTCCACCAGTGTCTCCTTGCGGGAGCGGTCGCCATTATACATCCCCCGAACCTGGGGCAGTGTCATATGCGATTCATCAATAATCATCAGGAAGTCATCAGGGAAGTAGTCCAGGAGCGTCCAGGGCGGGCTCCCCGCAGCGCGCCCCGACAGGTGGCGAGAGTAGTTCTCCACCCCGGCGCAGTACCCCGCCTCCCTAAGCATCTCCAGGTCATAGTTGGTGCGGGCTTCAAGGCGGGAAGCCTCCAGCAGCTTATCCTGCTCCTTAAGCTCAGCCAGCCTCTCCTTAAGCTCCTCCTGGATGCTTTCAATCGCCCTCGTCAGCTTATCGTGAGAGGTGACGAAGTGCTTGGCAGGATAGACATCCACGCTGTCCAGCTCCCGCAACAGCTCCCCGGTCAGCGGGTCGATCTCAACGATGCGCTCGACGTCATCGCCGAAGAACTCAACCCGCACCGCCAGCTCCTCATAGGACGGCTGAATCTCCAGGGTGTCCCCCCGAACCCGAAACTTACCGCGGGTGAAGTCAATATCGTTGCGCTCATACTGCATATCCACCAGCTGACGCAGCAACTTCGGCCGAGGGTAACTGCCCCCCCGCTTCAGGCTGCAGACGAAGCCGCGGTATTCCTCAGGCTCACCCAGACCGTAGATACAGGACACCGAAGCCACGATAACCACGTCGCGGCGTTCCAAGAGAGAGCGGGTCGCCGAGTGGCGCAGCTTGTCAATCTCCTCGTTAATGTCGGCGTCTTTCTCAATGTAGAGGTCACGCTGGGGAACATAAGCCTCGGGCTGGTAATAGTCATAGTAGCTGACGAAGTATTCCACGGCATTATTGGGGAAGAAATCCTTGAACTCCGAGGCCAGCTGGGCCGCCAGGGTCTTATTGTGGCTGATGACCAGTGTCGGCCTCTGTACCCAGGCGATAACATTGGCCATGGCGAAGGTCTTACCGCTGCCGGTAACCCCCAGCAGCGTCTGGTGCCGGTAGCCTTTATGTAAACCATCCACCAGCCTATCCACTGCCTGGGGCTGGTCACCAGTCATCTTAAAATCGGAGACTATTTCAAAGGGTGGCATAGCTAACTCCCAGGGATAGTATATCCCGCCAAGGCGAAGGTGACAATAAAGGTCTCCTTAGAACTGCCATCCCTGCTCACGAAAGAGCTCTACCATATTGAGCCAGCGTATGCCTAAGGCTTCACACACGTCTGGAATTCTTGGTCTCACAGGACTGTTGCTAAGTTTTTCACTAGTCACTACTGACAAATTCTCAACAAGCGCCAGCGCGATCACAAACGGGTCAGCTCCAGAGCGATTTGTGCGGGTATCGACAAGCTTTCTATGATCTCGGAGCACATCTTTCACAACTTCTTGGATCTTCTCATCGGTGGATACAAACATATGCTTACGCTTACAAGCCCACTCATGCACTTTGTCGTGTTTTCTCTCGAGTTCAACTAGCACCTCTTCACTAGCTAGTAACACTCCGTTGTCAATCAACCATTCTATCTTTGCCCATACATAAGGGAAGACATCTGGGGGAAAATCCCTTGTCCAACCTTCAATAATCGCACTTGTGTCAATGCTATACCCCAACCTACCCACCACCAATTCCCGGTCATCTCACCCCGAGAAATTCTTGTTCAATTTTCCCAACATGCTTCCACTTGATATTTAGAAAATCAGATAGGTCGCTAGCCGTAATCTTTCTATTGTAGTAACTGTCAAATACAAGGCGAATAAATGGAGAGCCTGCATTTATCATAGCTATGCGATGTGGCAGCGGGAACCATTCTCGCCTATGCTTCCAAGACCCTGCATATTCTCGCTCATATTGCTCCCTTTTTCTCCGATAAAACTCTGCGGTTATGCGGCCACAAATCAGCAAGCGACGTGCTATTACTTCGCGACTCACTCTATATTTGTTAGCGAGTTCACTAATTTCTTCGTCTGACCATTCAGTCCCTGGTTCTTTATCCAATACAAGTTCCTCAAGTAGAAGGTATTCCTCAGGTACAAGAGTTGCTCCTGCAACTCTATTGCAAAATACCTCTATCCTTTGCTTTGCAGGAAAACTTGACTCTTCATATAAATCACATAAACCATAAGTCCGCAACATTATATGAACGAATTCGTGAAGCATTGTAAAAATACGCCCCCGCTGCGAATCCTTATTATTCATCACCACGACAGGCAACGGTAACTCACCAATAGAGAAACCCCTCATTTCCGAGAGATCTACATCGGTTGCCTGGAACACTAATACACCATTTTGTTCAATAGCTAACCGCCACCAATTGAATGCCTCTCGACCATCGCTAAATCTTAACTGCTTATCGCGGGTTATTTTCAAATTCTCTCGGATATTCTGTGCGAGAGTCTCAGGTTCATCAGATAAATTGACTTGCGGAGGTGGCTTAGGCACTTCACAACCCAAATCCTGATATAGCTCGATTGCAATCTCTCGTCTGTCTTGCGCACGTCTTACTTCGAATTGCAACTCAGGCGACAGAATACCAGCCTTCGTATCAGCAAACCGACGGAAGTCACTCAACGGAGCGAAGTCTTTCGGTGGCTCGGGTAGATAGAAGATTGCGATTGGCCTCCTGTAAACCTGCCCCAGCTTCCGAAGTTGTTTAATGGTCGGAAGTATTTCGCCAGCCTCCCATGCTCGCAAACGTTTCTCCTTCACCCCGACTTTCTTAGCAGCTTGCGAAATGCTTAAGTGAGCGCTCTCTCTTGCCCAAACGAGCAACTCTCGCTCTATGAGAGCATCTACTTTTCTTTCCATCACTTCCCCCCGAAATACTGAAGCGCCAGCTTGACCCTCTCCTCAAGAGATAGCTCGGTATCCACCGGCAGGCTGGCAACGGCCCGGCTGGCCTCGGAAGCGGAATAGCCCAGGGCGGTGAGCGCCGCCAGGACATCGGTATTCTCCTCGGCAAGCTCAAACGCCGGCACGGTCACCCAGCCGGCCGCCACCTTGTCCTTAAGCTCAAGGATAAGGCGCTCCGCCACCTTCTTACCCACCCCGGGGACTACCGTCAGCAGTTCCCTATTGCCGGTGGCAATGGCCAGGGTCAGCTGCTCCAGGCTCATGGCCGAGAGCATCGCCAGCGCCAACTTGGGGCCCAGCCCGGAGACCGCAATCAGGGTCTGAAAAAGCCTCAGCTCATCCGGCGAGGCAAAGCCGTAGAGGGTGGCGCTGTCCTCACGGAGATGGAGGTAGGTATGGAGGGAGACCTGCTTGCCGATACCCGCCAGCGAACTCAGGGTGGAGGTGGGCATATAAACCCGAAAGCCGATGCCGTTAACATCGATTACCGCCCCATCACTACCCAGCGACTCCAGTACGCCCTTTAGACTAGCAATCATTGACTCTCCTTTATGGCTGCTGGTTAGCCAGCAGGTTCGCCAGATGTATTTCCTGCCGGTGGCAGATAGCTACCGCCAGGGCATCGGCAGCATCAGACGGCTGGGGCACACTGGATAGGCCAAGATGAAGCCTGACCATCTCCTGAATCTGCTCTTTACTACTGGTGCCGTAGTTAGCCACCCTCTGCTTCACCTGCGCCGGGGTATATTCATAAGACGAGATACCACCACTGGCCGCTGCCAGAATAGCCACCGCCTGAGCCTTGCCAATCGCCAGCGCCGATTTTACATTCTTGGCAACAAAGGGCTGTTCTATGGCGACAGCATCCGGCTGGTAGCGTGATATGATCTTCCTGAGCTCGGTATATAGAAAATTTAAGCGCTCCCCCACCGGAGAGCGCTCAGGACAGCCCAGGGCACCACAGTCAACCAGGGTCATTTTATCGTCGCTATCCTCGATCACTCCATAGCCCATGGTAACCGTGCCCGGGTCAATACCTAAAATTCTCATGACACCTGTAAACCAAACCCTCGTTCCTAGGTACGCGACTGATACTTCCCCACAACATCATCGGCAAAATCAACGTTGCTACAGACCTGCTGCACTTCATCCAGGCCTTCTAACTTATCCAGAAGCCTCAGCGTCTGGAGAGCCGCCTTTTCGTCAAGTTGTAACGTAGTCTTCGGTATCAGACTCTCCTCTGCCGAAGCTACGGCAACATCTTCCGCCTCCAGTATCTTTCTCACCGCCTCCAGCTCATCGGGCTTGGTATAAACCTCGACGCAACCATCCCCCGGGACAACATCCTCAGCCCCGGCGTCGATAGCCTTGAGGGACAACTCATCGACATCCAGACCGTTAGTATCTATGGTAATGAAACCCTTCAAATCGAAAATCCAGGCAACGCAACCGCTCTCCCCCAGGCTGCCACCGTTACGGGTGAATATGTTGCGTACCTCCTGCAGGGTTCGATTGCGGTTGTCACTCAGGGCCTGCACCAAGATAGCCGCCCCACCGGGACCATAGCCCTCAAGGGTCATCTCAACGAGGGTCTCCCCACCCAGCTCACCACTACCCCGCTTAATCGCCCGCCCGATGTTCTCCAAGGGCATACTGTTATCCCGGGCCTTCTGTATCGCTAGGCGCAAGCGGAAATTGGTATCCGGGCTGCTACCGCCCTCACGCACCGCCACCATAATCTCACGGGTCAATTTGGTAAAGAGCTGACCCCGCCGGGCATCAGCTACACCCTTCTGGTGCTTGATTGAAGACCACTTCGAATGCCCTGACATTTCTCCTCCCAAACCAGAATGGAGCTACCTTAAATTCTATCACCGCCGCTACCCGCGGTCAAAGGAGAATTACCCCACCCCACCACCATTACTCCGGCAGATAATCATAACGCCGCCGCTTATAAACCAACGAGACGATAAGCAGGGCTACCCCCACCGCCATCAGAACAATGCCATATCCCCGCATCGGAGCCAAAGAGTCGCTAAGGAACTGCGGCCACCAAGCTTGAAGCGACGCTGGCAGGTCAACCGGCACCATCATCACCTCAGCAAAATTTCTAATGATAAAAGTGCCCACGTAGCTAACAATCCCGCTAATAAGACACGGTATCCCTATCCAGCGAGTTGCCCCCCTGACCCGCCGATCGAGGAGGATAATCCCCATAATAAAGAGGGCGGTGCTAGCCACTAGTGCCCAGTAGATAACCTGGAAATAGCCGATATATCGCCTTGCCTGAATGAGAGCCGGCATAATGTCCGGGCTTAATTCGTTCAGCGCGCTCTCATTAATTTCCAGAGTTGATGGTATCTGCCCCGAAACCTGCTCGTAGAACTCATCAAACAGCCTCCCTAATTCAGCCGGGGGTATCATCTCCAGCCCTGACGGTGGCGACGCCAGTAAAGCCTGCCGCAGCTTGTCTCTCACCTCATCCTTCACCGACCCCACATCAACCACTAGGGTCAAACTCTGACTCCTACCCAAGAGGTAGTTATAGCCGGTATAGACCGCCTCGCTTACCTGCTCCCTCAGCCACGGTTCAAGGTCGGTAAGAACGTCATCCAATACCTCATCCATGAGTTCCGACGGCACCATAGCCATCACCTCTTCCGGAACCTGCTCTGTCATCACCTCCGCTGCTAGTGAGGATACATCGAGTGTATCCAGTCGAGAGACGACAAAATCCGGGTTGAGAACGGTACGGCTAACAGTAAACGCCAGACCAAACCCGGACAGGGAAACAAAAAGAAGGAAGCTCAGGAATCCAATGGCGGCTCTTCTGGCTAACGACACCTACCGTCTCCCCTTGACCAAGCGCTTACCTACCCTTTTCGTCCCCAACGACAAAGGCAATGGCATACTCGTCACAATCAGAAAGGCTGATATCAAAACCACTCACCCCCAGTTCATCCGCCCTATCTCGCACACTGCCGTAAAGGTTAACCAGAGGTTTCCCTCTAGGGTCAGACAATATCTCAATCTCCTGCCACCGGAAGCCCTTGCTTAAACCACCCAGCGCCTTTATCACCGCCTCCTTGCCCGCAAAACGAGCCGCCAGGGATGAGGAATGGTTATGACAAAGCTCAAGCTCAGAATCGGTATATACTCGCCGCAGAAACCGCTCCCCCCAGCAAGCTATCGCCCTCTCCAGACGAGTAATCTCTACGATATCCACACCAACATAGTGCATGGCTACTTCCAAAACAGAAATTTAAACCAGCCACCTGAGTTAAAGCTCTAAGCCAGCCAGTAATTATAGATCCACCAAATTATAGTCGGTTTTAACCACGGGCTCAAGCCAAGAAACTTGATTTCTTCCCCAGCACAGGCTATACTACTTTATAGATTCTCTATATGCGGTTGCCCTAAGGGATAGTCACCGGGTATTAGATTTAACTCAGGGCTTTTTCATTTTCTATCCGTTATACCGAAGTTCAAATGGTAAGTAGTCCGTAGTGAAGGAGAAGATAACTCATGAAGAGGTTTAAGGGAATTCGATACCCTCTCTGTCTTATGTCGATCGCCGGGGTGCTCAGCATCCTGTTAGGTAGCCAAGTGGTGCTCGCTGCCCAAGAAATCGGTAACCCCTCTCCCCCACCACAACCAAATCAGGAGGAGCCCCCGCAGGAGGAGCCCCCACCTGAAGAGCCTACTGAGGAAAGATTTGAGCTTGTCTCCCGGTTCCCCGTAAAGCAGGGGGAAGCTGGGGAAAGCTTTGAGTTTGAGGTTTCGCTCAATTACCAGGGCACTGAGCCAAAGGTATTTGAATTCACCATAAGCCCGCCACCAGGGTGGGAGGTAGCAGTTGCCCGCTACTTCTCAGAGGAGCAACCGACAACGCTACTTGCCATGAGGTTGGAACCTAATCAGACCTACCCAGACAGGGTTAAGATCAAACTTAGTCCGCTGCCCGGAATATTACCAGAACCGGGTGAGCACGTACTAACCTTTGAGGCAGCTTCCGGTAACCTAAGGGATAGCATCGAGCTTAAAGCAATAATAACCGACCTCCCCCCTACCTACGAGCTAAAATTTGCGACCACTACCGGGCGACTCGATTTCCCAGTACGAGGTGGGGAGGGAAATCCCATCTTGTTCAATGTAACCAACTCAGGGACCGGAGCTATTACCAACATTAGCTTTTCCTCCACCAAATCAGAGGGTTGGGGTACCACCTTCACTCCAAGTTCGACAGAAACCCTGGAACCAGGGCAGTCGATGGAAGCCGAGATGATAATCACCCCACCCCGGAACACAATAGCTGGTGACTACCGCGTGGTCATCAGGGCCGCGGCCGACTCCCCGAACATCAAGCTACAAGAACAGGTAGCCCTGAGGATACGAGTGCAATCACCCACCGTTTGGGGGGCGGCTGGAATTGGCATCGTGGTGGCGGTTATTGCTGCCCTAGCTGTTATGTTCCGGCAATTAGGCAGGCGCTAACTAAATTGACAAAATTTGGGGCTTATGCTAATATCACTGTTACGGAAGAGTACCTTAACAACTGGATAGCGGAAGGAAGGTTCAAAGTAAAGCAATATGTTTGTTTGGAGAGTTTGATCCCGGCTCAGGATTAACGCTGGCGGCGTGCCTAATGCATGCAAGTCGTACGGTATTGGTTTTCGGACCAAGAGAGTGGCAAACGGGTGAGTAACACGTAAGTAACCTACCCCTAAGTAGAGGATAGCTCTAAGAAATTAGAATTAATACTCCATGTGGTGGTGTGGGTAAGGCGACATCACTAAAGCCGCAAGGCGCTTGGGGAGGGGCTTGCGTCCGATTAGCTAGTTGGTAGGGTAAGGGCTTACCAAGGCGATGATCGGTAGCTGGTCTGAGAGGGCGATCAGCCACACTGGGACTGAGACACGGCCCAGACTCCTACGGGAGGCAGCAGCAAGGAATTTT
>DAOULZ010000004.1:0-135148 GCA_034414575.1 Dehalococcoidales bacterium
TGTTAGTTCTGCTATTATTTCTCGGCATTTAGCTGAAGCGCTTTCCTCTTCCTTCACGAGCTTATCCCATTCAGTTAATATTCCCTCATCTGGCATCCAAGGTATCAGTGGTTCCCCCCTTGTCAAATCTGAAACGTGTGGCAACAGACTCATGCGCTTGTTATGGGCATCCACCTGTATTCTTGTCCATTTAGCTAATTCACGCATCAACTCTTGTCTCGTTTCCATAGTCATCTCCTAGCTTTACCCTTCAGGAAGATTAGTTTAGCATTCAGTTTACCTATAATCAACCCTCTTGCTCTCACAACCTAGCCCTCACTAAGATAATTATAATTGCAGTTACGACAAGAGAAAGCTGTGCAAAGCTTGAGCTTGCGTGCTATAATTTCCCTGTCTTTCTTTAGGAGCACCTAGTAAATGTCACATGATAAGAGGAAGGTTATCGCCGTTATTGGTGGGGGGCAGCCCACCTCAAAAGAAGCCAAGTTAGCCGAGAAGGTGGGGCAGGAGCTTGCCAAACGCGGTGCCATTCTGGTCTGCGGCGGCCTGAGCGGCGTCATGGAGGCGGCCTGCCGGGGGGCCAGCGCCGAGGGGGGGATGACTATCGGCATTCTCCCCGGGGAAAACCGCCTCTCCGCCAATCCCTACGTCCAGATTCCTATTGCCACCGGCATCGGTTACGCCCGGAATGCGGCGGTGGTCAAGTCAGCCCAGGCGGTTATCGCCATCGGCGGTAGCTACGGAACCCTCACCGAGATAGGCTACGCCCTGCAGACCGGCATCCCGGTTATCGGCCTTAACACCTGGACGATATCCCGGAATGACAAGCGGGATAAAGCCATCATTCCGGCGGAGAGCCCGGCTGAGGCGGTAGAGATGGCGCTGGAAATAGCCGTCGACTAACCCCGACAGCTTCCCGGATGGACTTCAGACTAAATCAATATCTAGCGGGGTGAAAATGTCAACTATCGAGAGTATCAGAGCCAGAGAAATCCTTGACTCCAGAGGTAACCCGACCCTTGAGGCCGAGGCAAGACTGGCCGGGGGCACCACCGGACGGGCCGCCGTGCCCTCCGGCGCCAGCACCGGTAAGCATGAAGCCGTCGAGCTGCGGGACGGCGACCAAGCCCGGTTTAACGGCAAGGGTGTCCTCAAGGCAGTGGCCAATGTCAATAAGGAAATTGCCGCCGCCATAACGGGCATGACCGCCACCGAACAGGCCCTTATTGACCAGAAGCTAATCGAGCTTGACGGCACCGCTAACAAGTCCCGGCTGGGGGCAAACGCCATCCTGGGAGCGTCGCTGGCCGTGGCTCATGCCGCCGCCAACTGGCTGGGAGTGCCCCTTTACCGCTACCTGGACGAAGAAGCCCACACCCTGCCCGTCCCGATGTTCAACATCCTGAACGGCGGACGTCACGCTGCGGATTCAACAGACTTCCAGGAGTTCATGGTGATGCCGGCGGGAGCCCGGAACTTCAGTCACGCCCTGCGGATTGGCGCCGAGGTCTACCACAGCCTGAAAAGCATGCTTCGGGATAAGGGCCTAAACACCAATGTCGGCGACGAGGGAGGCTTTGCCCCGTCACTTCCGTCAAACCGGGAGGCAGTTGAGCTAATTATAACGGCGATTGAGAAAGCCGGCTATAAGCCAGGGAGGGAGTGCTTTATCGCCCTGGACCCGGCATCCAGCGAGTTCTACCAAGACGGCAAGTATATCCTCAAGCGGGAGGGGGCTTCCCTAACCAGCCGTGAGATGGTTAGCTATTATGCTGACTGGGTGGCCAGTTACCCCATCATCAGTATTGAAGACGGTATGGCTGAGGACGACTGGGATGGCTGGCAGCTCCTTAACCAGAAACTGGGGGAGAAAGTCCAGCTGGTTGGCGACGACCTCTACGTTACCAACGTAGAGCGCCTGAGACAGGGCATCAGCCGGAAAGCCTCCAACGCCATCCTCATCAAGCTCAATCAGATTGGCACCCTCAGCGAAACCATAGCCGCCATAAAGATGGCTAAGCAGGCTGGCTGGGCGGCAGTTATCAGCCACCGCTCCGGCGAGACGGAAGATACCACCATCGCCGACCTGGCCGTAGGCCAGGAGACGGGACAGATTAAATCCGGGGCCCCCTGCCGTGCCGAGCGCACCGCCAAGTATAACCGCCTCCTCAAGATAGAGGCGGAGCTGGGCGAAAGAGCTAACTTTCCTGCCACGAAAGCGTTTTATAATTTAAAACAGGCAAACGATTAAAGGGCGCTACCGACAGTTCAAGATGGTCCTGTGATTTTGTGATATAATGAAGCGCCAGAGCACAAATAGAGATGAAAACCTCAGGAGGTAGGAGATGACAACCAGAATCGGCATTAACGGCTTCGGACGCATCGGCCGGTTAACCTTCCGGTCAATCAAAAGGTACCACGATGGTGAACTTGAGGTAGTTGCCGTAAACGACCTAACCGACCCCAAGACCAACGCCCACTTGCTAAAATGGGACTCCACCTACGGTCTCTATCCCGGCCAAGTAGAAGCCGCTGAGGATTCAATTATCGTTGACGGTAAGAAGATAAAGGTACTGGCTGAGCGTGAGCCGGGGAAAATCCCGTGGCAGGATTACGGCGTTGATATCGTCATAGAATCAACCGGCTTATTCACCGACGCTACCAAGGCGGCGGCACATCTTGAGGGCGGTGCCAAGAGGGTGATTATCTCCGCTCCCGCCAAGAACGAAGACGTGACCGTTGTCCTCGGCGTCAACGAAAAGGACTATGACCCCAAGAAGCACCGAGTTATCTCCAATGCATCCTGCACCACCAACTGTGTCGCCCCGGTAGTCAAGGTGCTCCACCAAAGCTTCGGGGTAACCAAGGGACTAATGACCACCATCCATGCCTATACCAATGATCAGAGGATTCTGGACATGTATCACAAAGACCTGCGCCGGGCTCGAGCCGCCGCCATCAACATTATCCCGACAACTACCGGGGCAGCCAAAGCGGTAACCATGGTTATTCCAGAACTTAAAGGTAGGATTCACGGAATGGCCTTCCGGATCCCGGCGGCCACCGTATCGGTAGTGGACTTCGTCGCCGAACTGGGTAGAGAGGCCAGTGCCGAGGAGATAAATCAGGCCTTTAGAGCCGCCGCCGAGGGACCGCTGGCTAACATTCTGGAGTACTGCCCGGAGCCGCTGGTCAGCTTGGATTTCAGGGGTAATCCCTCAAGTTCCATCCTTGATGCGCTGAGTACGATGGTCATTGAGGGTAACCTAGTCAAGATAGTCGCCTGGTATGATAATGAGTGGGGCTATAGCTGCCGTTTAGCCGACCTAGCCGCCTACATCACTGCTAAAGGGCTTTAGTTAATACAACACGGGCATAACTGACACTGATTGACATCCTTACCCAAGTGGGTCTAAAATATTAGAACCCTAAACTAAAGAAGAGGGTTAAAGTGAAATTACTGATTATCGGCCTGGGACAATGCGGTGGCCGTATTGCTGATGAGTTTGCCCGGCTGGGAATGAGGGCACGCACTGAGCGCCGACTCAACATAATTACCGGCGTGTTCGCCGTCAACACCGACGTAGCTGACCTGAGTGGACTATACAACGTCAGGCCGGACTACCAGCACCGGGTACTTATCGGGGGTAACAAGACCGGTGGTCACGGTGTCGGCAAGATTAACGAGCTGGGGGCAGAAATTGCCCGAGAAGACGGGGACAAGCTGATAGACGCCCTCAGGGATACCCCGCAATTCGAGGAAACCGACGCCTTTCTGCTCATTGCCGGGGCCGCCGGCGGTACCGGATCCGGAGCCATTGCTGCCGTAACCCAGCGGCTAAAGGAGCGCTACACCGAAAAACCACTCTACAACCTCGTTGTCCTCCCCTTCCAGCACGAGGAGGAAACCGAGGGTAGAACCATCTATAACGCGGCTACCTGCCTCAAATCTGCCTACCTGGTGGCGGATGCCGTAATCCTGATTGACAATCAACGCTACATCAGCAAGAACTACTCCATCCGGGGCAATCTGTCCAAAATCAACGCCCTAATCGCCGAGCCGTTCTATAATCTGCTCTGCGCCGGTGAGGAGACCAAGCCCGAGTATATCGGGTCAAGAATACTGGACGCCGGCGACATCATACAGACGCTATCCGGGTGGACGGTGATTGGCTACAGCCGATCCCAAAAAGGACGAAGAAAAAATCTCTTTGACTTCCGGGATAAGATGGCTGAGGGGCAAAAAGGGGTTCAGCTAATAAATAATGCCGTCAGCGAGTTATCGCTGCGCTGTAACCCAGCCGAGGCCGGCCGGGGACTGTATCTCATCTCGGCACAACACAAGGATATGAACATGAACCTAGTTAAAGACATCGGGACCCATCTAAGACGCATCGCCCCAGAGGCGATAATAAGAACCGGTGATTATCCTCGAGAAAAGGGCCCCCTGAACGTTACCGTAATGCTCTCTGAACTGAGCGGAGTCAATAAGATTATTGACTACTTCACCAAAACGATTGAGCTCATCGATCTTATCAAAAGAAAACGTGAGGGCATACAGGTCGAACACAGAGATATATCCGAAGCCTTTAGAGATATACCCTCACTCTTATAACCCAGTCAAATAATTAGGCAAATCAAATAGCAGCCTACATACCTGAAATTCTGCCACCTATCCCGCACTCTTGGTATAGACGTTCCACGCCTGCTCTATGGTTGCTTCTCGCCTTTTGGCAGCTTGGGACGCAGCCTCCTCATAGGTCTTTAGGGCTTGCCTGACATTCTCGTCATAGGTATTCTGAGCCTTGAGCTCGCTATCCTTAAAAACCTTCTCGACTTGCTCTCGAGCACTCTTATAGGCCTGCTCGGCCTGCGCAATTGCCTCCTCGCGAGCTTTTACCGCCTTTTCTACCGCCTCATCACGGGCCCTCAGAGCCTGCCTTATACCCCCGTCACGGGCGTGCTTAGCCTGCTGCTCACCCTCCTTATAGACCCTCTCCGCCTCTAGCTCGCTCTCACGATAGGCTGTGGCGACGTCCTTTTGAGCTTCCACATAGGCCGCATATGCCTTCTCTGCCCGTACTAGAATGTCACTCAAGGATGTGGCCGGTCGCTCTCGAGCTTCCTCAGAAGGGGGAGACACTGCCTGCTCAGCCGGCTTCTCCGCCTTCTCGGACGGTTGTCCAACCTGTCCCCGGGTTTTAGGGGATTGTTCTCTCTGATCCATTACCAAGGACCTCCTTCACTCTGATTTTTGCTCAAGTCACTAACCCGCTGAAAACCAAATATCCTGCTTCTTTCCTGCTCACTTTATCACATCGCAACTCGTCAGTGTCTCCAGTCGATATTCTCACTATAAAGTAGCTATACGTCTTCTGCTTAAGCCGCTTCCCGGCGTCTCAAACTCCCTAGTCTTCCTCTTTTTCCTTAGGCCGCTTATCTTTGCCCGCCGCATACATCTTGGATAGGAAATCCAAACGTTTCTCCATTATCCTCCCCACCTGCTTACCCGCCTCCTTAACCTGGTCTCTCTCCGCCTCAGTCTCCTGCTCACCAGTCTCCTCAGCCTGGACTGTGGCTGCTTCTTCAGTCGCCTCCTCAGATAATTTACCTATTCCCCTAGCCCGCCTTATCGCGGCCTCGATTGCTTCATCGGCCTCCTCGCCTGCCTCCTCAGATGACCCGCCTCTCTTTCTAGCCCGTTTTATCGCCTCCTCAATCGTCTCCTCAGAAAGCCTCCCTGTTTCTCCAGCCCGACTTACGGCAGCTTCAAAGGCTCGTATCGACGCTTCGGCCGCCTCCTTAGCGGCTCTCCTAGCTACCTCAGCCGCCTCCTTGGCCTCCCGCTTCGCCGCCTCAGCTGCCTCCTTAGCCTCTCTACTTATTGCCTCTGCCCTAGCAATCGCCTCCCCCGATAATCTGGTGGCTTCTTCAGCCGCCTCCCTGGCTTCTCGACTCACCTCCTCAACCCTACCCAAAGCCTCTTGAGACGCCATGGTCGCTGCTCCGGCAGCTTCCCGAACCTCATTAATCACCTCGTCAGCCTTCGCCGCAACCTCCTGGCTCACAGCACTAGCTCTCTCCGTAACCTCTTTACTCACTTCATCCGCCCTAGCTACCGCCGCCTCCGAGGCCTTTGTCATCAGCTCAACCGCCTCCCTCGCCTTCTCACGGACTCCCTCAGCCCCAGCTATCGCCCCCTCAAAGGTCTCCTGTGCCGCCTCGACGGTCTCCTTAGACCATTTAGTAGTTTCCTCCGCCCGACTTATGGCTCTGTCGAAGGCACTAGTTGATGCCTCAGTATACTCCTGAAGTGACTTGCTTGCTTTCTCAGCCTTGTCTACTGCCTGATGAGATGCCTTAGTAGCCTCAGAGGCAAACTTCCGAGCTGATTTACTTATTTCCTCTACCTTGGAGATAGCCTCACGAGATAAGTTTCTGGCTTCCTCAGCCGCCTCCTTAGCCGCGGTACCAGTTTTCTCCACCCGATTTATTCTCTCCGTTGACTCTTTCAGTGACGATTCCGCAGTCTCCTTAACATCTTTGACCGAAACTTCAGCTTTAAATACCGCCTCTTCAAGCGTCCTGGTTAAAACCTTGGTAGCTTCTTTAGTCGACTCAATTACTTCCTCAGCCTTGGCTATGGCTTCCTTAAATGCCTTGTCAACTGCTTCCGCATTCTCCTCAGCCTCCCTGCTTACCTTCTCAGCCTTGGCTATGGCTTTCCGAGAAGCCTTAGCTGCTTCATCAGCGGTTTTCTTAACCGATTTGCCTATTTCCTCAGCTTTGGCTATCGCTTCCTGGGCTGCTCTTATGGTTGCCTCAGCCGCCTCGATAGCCGATTTACTCAGCGTCTCAGCCCTAGCTACTGCCTTTTCAATTGGCCCAAGTTCTTCTTCCATGGCCCTTATTACCCCCTAAAGACACTAGAAAACACGTCTCCCCTAGCATTCAAGCCAAAGAATTAACACTACTATAGCAAACTATATTTTATGACAGGCTACTCATTTTTGCAATATGAACTTAGTTAAAAGCCGCTATCCAGCCAAAATCCATTCAGATTAACCCTACTAATGGACTCCTCCCACGCCATTGAGGCAGAAGAGGAGATACCCCCTGAAATTCCTGTTTTATTTTTTATTAATAGAGTTTATATTAGTTAGAGTATCAAACCTTAAAATGCTCTATAGTAAGGAGGAACTTAAAATGACCGGCTATGAAATCGTCCAGTTCTGCGTTCTTGGAGTTCTTGTCTATTCGCTGTATTTGACCAGACGCGAATTTATGATTAGAACTAGACCATTCATTGGATTTGCTAACATAGTGAGGAGGGATAGTGATAAGACAAACGAACTTGAATTTGATGTTCTCGTAAATAATGTGGGTAACTTGCCCGCAAAAAATGCTAAACTATACGGGAAATTCTTCGTCACTGGCGAGGGCGAGACAGATTTTGAATGTGAAACTAGAGGCTCAGTCTTTCCAGCTTCCACAGCATTGCCAACATGGATAATAGGCGTTAAAGATGTTGATAAAGATGCGATTTTAAGCGGTTCGAAAGAGTTAAAGTTGAGTATGACCGTTGACTATTATGGGGTTTCTAAAGACGTGTATTATACGAGTACTAGTAGAACTTATGATTCTCAAAGAGAGAAGTGGGTAAAAGAAGAAGGCGACTGGGTATAGTTGTAAGTTTAAGTATATAGTAGTGGGCTATCGTCAAGCCTCGAAACATAATGGTGTAGCTTTATGAGTTTAATTGAAAACATTCCGGGTAGATAGTAATAAAACTTCCCCGCTTCAGACTGGTCTTGAGGAATCCTACTCGTATGTTACTAACCAAAAACTCTTTTCTACGTTATAGTATGTAGTATACTTTGCTAGGTGAGGACATATCAGAAAGCCTTTGTCGCGTTAGTTATAACTACTCAGTTTGAAACCGCCCTCGCCACTTACAAATATACGTGTGCCTGATTGACATTGTCAGTTAAATGTGCCTAAAATGGGGCAATTACTGCTACTGGAGTGAAAAATGAAATTAGTAGTCATAGGTTTTGGTCAATGCGGCGGCCGTATGGCCGACGAGTTTGCCCGACTAAACGGACGGGCACGCAGCTATCGAGGGATCGAGATAATCACCGGCGCCTATGCGGTAAACACAGACGCTGCCGACCTGAGCGGCTTATCCACCATACGATCCGACTACAAACACAGGATCCTCATCGGCGGGCGCAAGACCGGAGGGCATGGGGTCGGCAAGATTAATGAGCTGGGGGCGGAGGTAGCTCGAGAAGACAGTGATAAGGTTATCGATGCTATCAGAACCACCCGACACTTTGCCGAATCAGACGCCTTCATGCTGGTGGCCGGGGCAGCCGGCGGCACTGGCTCGGGCTCACTACCAATCATGACCCAGCTCATAAAAGAACGCCATGCGGATAAACCGGTATATAATCTCATCATTCTCCCCTTCGAGCATGAGGAGCAAACCGAGGAAAGAACCATCTATAACTCAGCCACCTGCCTCAAGTCAGCCGGCGCCGTAGCCGATGCCGTATTTCTCATCGATAACCAACGGTATATTAAAAAGGATGCCTCGCTGAGAAACAATATGGCCAAGATTAATGCCCTAATCGCTGAGCCATTCTATAACCTGCTCTGTGCCGGCGAGGAGAAAAAACGAAAGCATATCGGAGCCAGGACGCTTGATGCCGGGGACATCATGCAAACCCTAGTTGGCTGGACAGTGATTGGCTACGGTAAATCAGAGCTGCCCCTAATCAGGCTTCCTTTTGAACAAAAGCGCCACTTCAGGAAGAAAAGCACCGAAACCTCTCAGGGCATTCACGCCATGGATGAGGCTATAAGCGAGCTATCGTTAACCTGTAACCCCCAGGATGCTAACCGCGCCCTCTACCTGCTGGGAGCGCCAGCCGGTGAGATGAACATGGAACTGGTTAAGGAACTCGGCGATTATCTGAGAGATATATGCCCCAAGGCGATCATAAGAAACGGTGACTACCCCAGGGAGAGGGGAGTGGTGGCTGTCACCGTAATACTATCGGAGCTGGACACCATAAAGAAGGTCACCGCCCTTTACAGTGAATCAACCACAGTTATCGGAGAGATTCAGAAAAAGCAGGAAGAAATAGCCTGTAAAGTAAAAGCGATCGAAGACGCCGCTAAAGACATACCCTCGCTACTATAACTTGCAACCTAGCTGTGTCGGGAGAGCTTATCAGCTGAGGTCTCGGTACCCCCTCCCCTGGTGAGGAGAGGGGGTACCTTTTTCCCGAAATTATCCCCAGATTTTTAGCGCTCACACTGGCAAAGCCTTTGGCAACCAGATAATATTATGGGGTATAATAGACACAACAAAAATGACTTCTCAGGTTTTCTATCGTAAGTGGCGCCCGCAAACCTTGGCCGAAGTCGTGGGGCAGGAACACGTCACCCAGACCCTACTTAACGCCCTGAGCAACGGTCGTGTCGCTCATGCTTATCTCTTCTGTGGCCCACGCGGCACCGGTAAGACCAGCACCGGTCGCATTCTGGCCAAAGCCGTAAATTGTCTTACCACCGGGGGTAACCAGGAACCGTGCAATACCTGCCCCATCTGTCAGGCAGTAACCGCGGGCAGATCTCTGGATGTCATAGAAATTGATGCCGCCAGCAATCGGGGGATTGATGAAATAAGAGACCTCCGTGAGAAAGCCAACTATGCTCCCAGCCAGTCCCGTTACAAGGTCTACATCGTAGACGAAGTCCACATGCTGACTAAAGAGGCCTCCAATGCACTCTTAAAGACGCTGGAGGAGCCACCACCACACGTCATTTTTGTCTTGGCGACCACCGAAGCCCACAAAGTCCTGCCTACCATTATGTCACGATGCCAGCACTTTGATTTCCGGCGCATCGCCCAAAAAGATATGGTCTCCAGATTAACTCACATTTGCAGTTTGGAGAGCATCAAGATTGAGCCAGAGGCACTGCGGCTCATCGCCAGGAGCGCTACCGGTAGCCTGCGGGACGCGGAAAATATTCTGGAACAGCTCATCACCTATTACGGCTCCGAACTCGAGCTAAAACAGGTTCAGGCCACCCTGGGGATTACCGGAGATAAACGAGCCAAAAAGTTAATAAAGTACATCGTGGATAGTGACATTGCCAGCGGGATAACCACCATCAACATTGTCCAAAGCGATGGGCTGGACCTACGCCAATTCAACCGAGAACTGGTGGAGTATTTCCGCAGCCTGCTACTGGTAAAGACCGGCTCCGACGAAGCCGTAGACCTTACTGCTGAGGACATCGCCGAGCTAAAGGCTCTGGCCGCTAGAGCCTCCCTCAACCAGATATTAACCGCGGTCAAGCTATTCGGACAGCTCGATTTCGGTCTTGACAGCTATTCCACCCTGCCCCTGGAGCTAGCCCTAGTTGACTGCGCCCTGAGCTCAGAAGAAGAGGGGGAAGCCGAAACCAAGCGCCCTGAAGCTGACACTCACCGGAGGGCCAAAGCAACCCAAACCGAAACTACGAAACCCGCTGCGCCACCAGTACCTGATACGAGGGCGGCGGCACCACCACTAGAACCTGAAGACACCACCCCACCTCCACCAGCGCCCGAGCTGGCTACTTCCCAAGTAACCTCAACAGAACCCACCGCTACCCCACCTCAGCCCGGCAGCGAGCTTGAATGCCTGAGACAAAACTGGAAACAGGTTATTGAGCAGGCTCCGGCGGACACCAAAAGAACCCCAGCCATGGCAATTCTGAGAAGTGCCGGCGTTACGCCAGTCGCCTTCGAGAACGACAACCTGGTCCTAGCCTTTAGATACCCGCTGCACAAGGAGAATATGGAGAAGCCCCAAAACCAGGAGATTGCCGAAAAAATCATATCTAGCTTTTTAGGGCACCCCTGCCATTTACGCTGCACTCACAAGCCGGAAGCCAATCATCTAGTGGAGGCAGCCCTGAAGATGGGGGCACAAATTACCAGCGTGGAGGAGAAATGAATCTTGCCAACATGAAACAAGCCATGGAGCTTAAATCAAAGCTAGACAAGGCTCAGAAAGAGTTGAGCAACCTCACTATTGAAGCTGAGGCCGGTAAAGGTGCCGTTAGAGTCACCATGGACGGTCAGCAGAAAATAAAGTCCGTCAAGATTTCACCCGACATAATAAACCAGGGAAAGCCAGAGCTCCTAGAAGAACTGGTACTGAAAGCAGTGAATGAAGCCTCGGCAAAATCCCAAAAGGCTGCGGCCAAACAATTAAAGGGGCTAACCGGCGGCCTTAAGATTCCAGGGCTATTTTGAACTAAACGGGAGGTACTGTCTCCTTCTTTAGTAAACCAATAAGGGGGCAAGCGTGAATCAAGAAGCTAAACCCACTGCTGATGCCGTATCTCGGCTCATACAGGAGCTTAATAAACTACCCGGAATTGGCCCCAAGAGTGCCCAGCGGCTTGCCTTCCACCTGCTTCGCGCCCCCGAAGAGGAGACAAGGCTGCTGGCTAGTGCTATCCTCTCGGTAAAGCAGGAGACCAAGCTATGCTCTGTCTGCCTTAATGTTACCAGTGCTGACCCCTGCCATATCTGTGCTAACGAGCAGCGCGACCGCACCAAAATCTGCATCGTGGAACAGCCCCAGGACATCCTGGCCCTGGAGCATACCGGGGTCTATAGCGGACTCTATCACGTGCTCCACGGCGCCATCTCGCCCACCGAGGGCATCGGTGCTGGTGACGTCAGGATTAAAGAGCTCATGGCCCGGCTTGGGGATGGCTCAGTAACCGAGGTCATTCTGGCCACCAATACCAACCTTGAGGGAGAGCAGACCGCCCTGTACCTAAACAAGCTCGTTACCCCCCTGGGCATCCGGGTTACCCGCCTGGCGAGGGGGCTCCCCTTCGGCACCGAGCTGGAATACGCCGACGATGTTACCCTGACCAGAGCCCTGGAGGGCCGTCAGGAGCTATAAACAGCACGAGGAAAAACTAAAATGGCGAAAAGTATGCCAATTGAAACAAAGCTCCTGCTTTCTAAATTTTTCCCGCCTGGTATTTCAGAGATTATTTTCAGTCGATATCGAATTCAGGCTGTTCCATCGGCATCAACTGCCTCACAAGAGGTAATACTCCACTTCATAGATAGCTTCGAAGGCCAGGTGGGAGGCAGTAATCCAGAGGAAGAAGCCAATATCATATGCAACCTTATCTCTGTATTGCTAAACACACGCGTAAGAAGAGAAGGCCTAAGAGTAAACAATGTGAATATTCCAGTCACAAAAGAGGGGGAACGAGTTCTGTACCCCCAGTTATTCGGAAACCTTGACCACGCTAGGCTAAACGAATATTTTAGGAAAATACTTTCCTTAGACATAGATTTGGCAAGACAGCTTGTTAGAGCCTGTCGCGCCTACTCCTTTGCATTGGGTTTTATCCCTTCAGACCCAACCTTCGCATTCTTTCTACTTGTGGTCGCCGGAGAGTGCCTATCAAGCCAAGATAAGGTCATCCCGTCTTCAGAGCTAAAAATCGATTCCCAAAAATGCGATCGCTTCTGTCGCTTCATCGTCTCATTTCTTCCAGAAGAGTATAAGGGAGAAGATGAGCGAGATGAAGAACTCTTTGACGAGCTTCTTAGAACAGCATATTACTCGCACAGGTCGGGATTCGTCCATGGTGGGAAAGAGGTTTCATCGGCATCTCTAATGGCAGACAAAGCCCACTCCAGTTACTTCAAACACGCTACAGAAGGCAAAGAGGTAAAAACCCCCGGGTTGGGATGGTTTGCTAAAGTAATACGAGGTGCGATTCTCGGTTACCTCGACTCTCTCCCTTCACATGATGCGGATGAGGAGCTTCTGCCTCGACTTGCCCTCGAAAAAGCCATGCTGAAAATCAAGGCAAGAAAAGATATCCAAAAAGGGCAAGTCGTAACTAAGGACGACATCGAGTACAGATAAATAAACACGACCTACTTAAAATGACCAGACCGCGTAACTATCAAACCGAGGCCATCATCATCAAGAAGACTAAGCTGGGGGAGGCGGATAGAATCCTCACCCTCTATACCCCTCACCTGGGCAAGATTCAGGCCGTCGCCAAGGGGGTGCGGCGCCCCCGGAGCAAGATGGCAGGGCACCTTGAGCTCCTGACCCACAGTCTGGTGTCACTGGCGAGGGGGCGAAACCTGGACACGGTCACCGGCAGCCAGACCATAGCCAGCTTCCTCCCCTTAAAGAGCAATCTAGAGCTTACCTCCTACGCCCTGTACACCACCGAGCTGGTTGAACAGTTTACCGCCGACCATGACGAAAACTACCCACTGTTCGAGCTCTTGCTCGAGACGATGCACCAGCTGTGTCAGGAAAACAGCTCCGAAGTAACCCTACGCTACTTCGAACTGCATCTCCTCGACCGGGTCGGCTACCGGCCTCAACTCGGGCAGTGTGTCTCCTGCCGCCAGCCGCCACGACCGGTAACGAACTTTTTCTCCCCCCGCGCCGGCGGGGTGCTTTGCCCCAACTGCCAGCAGAGCCAGCCTATAACCTACTCCCTCTCAGTTGACGCCCTGAAGGTGCTGAGGTGGCTGCAGGGTGTTGACCTCAGCACCGCCAGCCACCTGAAAATAGCCCCCGCCCTGTCCCGCGAGCTGGAGCTAGTAATGAGAGGCCACCTCAAATACCTCCTGGAACGAGAGGTCAAATCAACCACCTGGCTGGATACCCTGAGGGAACAAACCAGACCAACCGCTTTACTATAGCACCCAGAAAACATATAATAACCCTAAGATTGGGCTGAGTGCTCTTGGTAGCTACGGCTCAGGGTCTTCCCCTTCAGCCTTTCTGATAATAGTTACGCAGGGTATCTAGATGACATCCAGACTAGAACGCATCACACAGCAGAGATTAGAAAAACTGGAGCGGCTCCGAGCTCAAGGTATTAATCCCTACCCCCACCGCTACCACCGCAGCCACACTGCGGAAGAGGCCGTAGAGCTGCTTACCCAAAAAGAGAAGGGCCTAACTCAGGCTGAGGAAGTTAGCGTCGCCGGGCGAGTTACCGCCATAAGACGAATGGGCAAGAGCTCATTTGTGGACCTACGCGATGGCTCAGGAAAGATCCAGCTACTATTCCAAGATATTGACCGATTTGATAAGAAACTCCTCAACCTATTTAAGGAGCTAGACATCGGGGACATCATCGGAGTCAAAGGTAAGGTACTCCGGACAAAAAGGGGGGAGCCCACCGTCCAGGCAAGCGACTTCACCCTGCTGGCGAAGTCGCTTCAGCCCCTGCCGGAGAAGTGGCATGGACTCAGTGATACCGACACCAGATACCGACAGCGCTACCTCGACCTCATCGCCAATGCCGAGACGAAGCACACCTTCAGGATACGGAGTCAGGTTATCTCTGCCATACGGCAATTCTTGAACGGGCGCGGCTTTCTGGAAGTGGAAACCCCGGTACTCCAGCCCTCGGCCGGCGGGGCTCTGGCTCAGCCCTTTATCACCCACCACCATGCCCTTGACCGCGACCTATACCTGCGCATTGCCCTTGAGCTACACCTCAAGAGACTGATCGTCGGTGGTTTTGACAAGGTCTACGAGCTGGGGCGCACCTTCCGTAACGAGGGCATCTCCACCAAACATAACCCCGAATTCACCATGCTGGAAAGCTACGAAACCTACGCCGACTACAACGATATCATGAAAACACTGGAAGAAATGGTATGTCAGGTAGCTAAGCAGATTTTAGGCAAGGATGAGGCTAGCTTTGCCGGTAGCACCATTAGCTTTAAACTGCCGTGGCGGCGGTTGGAACTGCGCCAGGCAATTATAGAATACGCCGGCATCGACTTTGAGGAATACCCAGATGTCGAATCGCTGCGGGCTAAAATGGGGGAGTTTGATATGGAGGCTGACCCGGAAAAAGACCGGGGCCGACTGATAGACGAGCTCCTAGCCACCTTCGTCGAACCAAACCTTACACAGCCCACCTTTCTCGTGGACTACCCGATTGAGATGTCGCCCCTGGCAAAAACAAAACCAGATAACGAGCGGTTAGTGGAGCGCTTTGAGGCCTTTGCCGGCGGTATGGAGATTGCCAACGCCTTCACCGAGCTTAACGACCCGATTGAGCAGAGAAAACGCTTCGTCAGGCAGCACAAAGCACGCCAAGCAGAAGACAGCGCAGCAGAGACTATTGATGAGGACTTTCTCACCGCCCTGGAGTATGGTATGCCCCCTACCGGTGGGTTGGGGGTGGGTATTGACCGCCTGGTAATGCTGCTCACCGGCCAGCAATCAATCCGCGAGGTCATCCTCTTTCCCCAGCTAAAGGAGAAAGCTTAGGAGCTAAACAGGAGGACAGAAATCAAAAACAGCACAGAGAAGTTTCATAAAGAAATGCTAGTTCTGTATGAGAAAGCCAAAAATGAATGTAACTACCATGCCGACCGCTTTCTCCAGGAGGTGAAAGAGATAGGTGGTCTAGCGGTAGCCAAGGAGCGGCTTTCCAGTGACACACCTAGAAACGCTCTATACCGGCTCCATAAACTCGGCAGGCTTGACATCTGCATAGAATGCCTGGTACTGCGCACCCAGTTTAAGGAGCTCTTCACGGAGGAGGAATTAGACAGAGCCAGAAAGCGCCTCCACAGTCTTGATTTCGAGATTCAAACAGAGGACAACTCCCACCTCAATCCTCTTCTCTGGCAAAATGAGAGTGAAGCGCAGGAGAGCACGAGGTATAAATAGGAGAATACCATGCTTGACCTGAAATTTATCCGCGAGAATATAGATTTAGTGAGGGAGGCAGTCGCCAAGCGTAAAGACAGCGCCCCGCTGGATGAAATTCTGGAACTCGATGCTAAGCGCCGCCAGCGGGTAACCGAACTGGAAGACCTGAGGCGGGCCAGAAAAGAAGCTGCGCGCCAGAAAACCGCAGTTGAGGAAGGTCGCAAATTACGCACCAAGATAAGAGGGTTGGAAGATGAGGTCAGAAACCTGGATACCAAGCTGGAGGAGCTGCTCTTACAGGTCCCCAACATCCCCCAGCCCACCGTGCCCGCAGGCAGCGGTGAGGAAGATAACGTCGTGGTGCGCACCTGGAGAGAGCCGAAGAGCTTTGATTTCGAGCCGACCCCCCACTGGAAACTAGGGGAATCTCTAGGTATCATTGACTTTGACCGCGGGGTGAAGCTATCTGGCTCCCGCTTCTACGTACTCAAAGGGCTGGGCGCCCACCTGCAGCGAGCCCTCATCTCCCTCATGCTCGATCTCCATACCAAGGAACACGGCTTTAAAGAAATCTATCCACCGTTTATGGTCAAGCGGGAGTGCATGACGGCCACGGGTAACCTGCCAAAATTTGCCGATAACCTCTACCACGATGATGAAGATGACTTCTGGTTCGTGCCTACCGCCGAGGTACCACTGACCAACCTTCACCGCGAAGAAATCATACCGCCAGGAGTGCTGCCCCTGTACTATGTCGCTTACACCGCCTGCTTTCGCCGGGAGAAGATGAGCGCCGGTAAGGACACGCGAGGGATAAAACGGGGCCACCAGTTTGATAAAGTAGAGCTATATAAGTTCACCGAGCCGTCCACCTCGAATGAGGAGTTAGAAACAATGGTCAGCGCTGCGGAGAAGGTCTGCCAGAGACTTAAAGTACCCTACCGCGTTCTGGAACTATGCACCGCAGAATTGGGCTTTGCCTCTACCAAATCCTACGATATTGAGATGTGGGCCCCCGGCTGCAACGAGTGGCTGGAGGTAAGCTCCTGCTCCAACTGCGGTGATTTCCAGGCCCGACGGGCCAACATCCGTTATCGCCCTTCCCCCGATGCCAAATCCCAGTTCGTGCACACCCTGAACGGCTCGGGGCTAGCCTTACCCCGGGTACTTATCGCCGTCATGGAAAACTACCAGCAAGCTGACGGCAGTATTGCCATCCCGGAAGCTCTCCAGCCCTATGTAGATGCTCAGGTAATCAGATAGCCTTAAAAATAGCCAAGGTTCATGCCCTGAATAAAGACGGCTAGTCCTCTGACAAGGAGGTGGCAATGGATTACGAGGATATAATCCCGGAAGGATTGGAAGGCAAGACTCAGGCAGAGCGGCGGAAGATTATTAGACGCTGGGAAGAGCTTTGTGACCTCAAGCAGGACATACTGGATGGGGAAATGCCCTCTTCTCACGAGCAACTACCCGAAGTAGAAAGGGAGCTATCCCAGCTAAGCAAACAGCTCGAACCGAGAGAGCCGATACCGGAGACAGGTGTTCTCATTAAAGGCGATAAGCAGTATATCCTGTGCCCTCGATGCGGAACCTTCGTTCAAATCAGCAAGAACCGAATTAGCGAACTGGCACTAGAATTCAAAGGGACACCGGAAGAGGGCCAGGCAACCGATAAATACCTAATCAGAAGCATAACCTGTCCCGTCTGCAAATGGGGGCTTGGCATCCCGGAAGAGCATAGTATATAAGACGTATAGACCCAGGGGACACAGGACGGAAGGAGACCAAATTGAGAGGTAAGGCTAAAATCTTTCTGCTAAGCAGTCTGGCGGCTTTACTGGTGGTGCCAACCCTCGGTTGTGGCTTTTTAGAGAACCTGATAAACCCACCTGCCCTAAACAGGCAAGAGGCCGTTGCCATCATCCTGGTTGCCGGTACCCCCTACATTGATGATTACATCGTGGAAGCCTTAGGGGAGGAAGAGGCTCAGGCCTACGGCAAGATAGGGACGGCGACCCCAACCGGAGAGTGGGATGCCACTTACCAGGGTGACGGTAAATGGGAAGTCCGAGGCCCAGTGATAACTAAAAATTGGGGCGAGTGCTTAACTATCTGGACGATCAATGAGGCGGATAGTAAGGTACGGCTTATTGGGTTTAACTGCGACTAAACACCATTTGGCGGCAACAGTCACTGGAGGAGACAGGGGATAATGGCACGATATGCCGAGGACATGCTGGTGGATAAGAAAGACCAGCTTGAGAAGATTGAGGGGGTGTGTCTTCCCAACGAGACAATCAGGGCCGTTTTCGATATGAAGGGCGGTGGTACTGGGTTCATTGGGCTTACTGACAGGCGAGTCATCTACTACGACAAAGCCTTCCTGAAGAAAAAGAAGGCGATGGTGAGCATCCCTTACAATCGCATTGCCTGCGTAGCCAGTGAGGATAATAGCGGTTTCTTCATCAGGAGCGGTTTCCTGGTCAGTGATACTCTCACCATCGAGCCGATAGGACTTGAGCCGAGAACCTTTGTCTTCAGGGGCGGTGACAAGGCTCACCAGGCCCACAACATCATTATGGAATACCTGCTCCAAGAATAAGTTGAGCGATTTCACTAGAGCCCCTGTAACCAAGAACCGCCTACAGGGTTGACAACTCCCCAGCTTACGATTAGGATAGCCCTAAAGAGGTTTGCCCGGGAGAACCCATAACAAGAAGATGGCAACCTTTGCTATCAGGCAAAATCTGGACGGTCAGGAGAGATGAGATTAAAAAAACTACTCTCCCGCTTTGCCTACGGCTATAAGGCCTACACCCTCATCGAGCTACTGGTAGTAATCGGTCTGCTCGGTGTTTTGGCCTCCATAGCCATCCCCAGTGTACTCAAATTCATGAATAAAGGGGAAGAGGAAACGAAGGGAGCTGAGCACCACAATGTCCAGTTGGTGGTACAGGTAATGATAATAGATGCAGGCAAGACTGAGGAAGAGCCTGAATTAGACGACGATTATTACGGGGTCCAAACATCTGAACAAATTCAGGCAGTTACTGCCGGGGATGGAGCATATAGTTTGGATGATTATCTCCTCAAGTTCGGCGGCGCAACCGAGTTTAAGCAGGCGTATGATATCAGCAAAAAGGGCGTCGTAACCGTGGATTAGGCAGAGCAAACTAACAACTACTCTATCTGTGCCTCCATCTCATCCTCGTGTACCACAAGCTCTTTCTGGTCAGTCTCAACCTGCACCGTGTAAATATAGAAGACCTGAGCCCCCCTGTCCAGGCTTATCCAATAAAAATCGGTAACTCTACCAATTTGCCCAGCGTAAGGTTCTAAAGCCGAGTCTCTGGGGGACAGTGACTGGGTACTGACCGGCCTTATTACGACTCTCTGTCCTATCTCATATTTTGAAGCCACTAAATTACTTCCCTAAATCTCTGGTGAATAATAGTTCCAGATGGCACACTTGTCAATACCTAACGGGAATTTGCCCGGCTTTTTGCGTTACACTTGATGAAAGATTTAGAATGTAAACGATGAAAATTAAAAAAATAAGGGGGCTTTTATAATGAAAGCCAAGATAGTTATGATATGCGCTCTGGCAACAGTAGCAACCCTGCTGTTTGGTTGCGCGGCCAGCTTCGCAACAAGCTTCTATTGAAGTCTCCTGTGACGATTTTGCGAGTCAAAACCACATACTCGGCGAACTGAGTATCAAAGCCGGCAACTCATTCACCGTGACTCTATGTTCCAACCCCACCACCGGTTTCCAGTGGGAGTCCGCCGTAATCAGCGACCAGAGTGTGCTCAAAGAGACAAGCCACCAGTATATCAGCCCTGAGGACGAGAATCTGGTCGGGGCAGCGGGTAGAGACGTCTGGACATTCCAGGCGCTTAAGCAAGGCACCAGCACCATTTCCATCCAGTACAGCCGGCCGTGGGAAGGTGGCGAAAAGGGAGTGTGGACCTTTACCGCAGCCGTCACCGTTAAATAGAAACTATCTATACCATCTCAGAATGAGGGGGCTCACTCCCGGGTGAGTCCCTTTTGCTATTAGAAATCTAGCCGAGCATTGGTATGCATAATTATACACAGCGGGAGGGGTCATACAAACAATGTATAACTCCATCCAGCGTAAGATTAAGGGCACGGTGTGATGAACTGGTTTCTCCACTGCACATTCCTGACAAATGTGCAATCTCGCTTCATTTAGGGCTGACCTCAGTATCAATACCTACCCTGAAGTATTGACAATCTGAGGTTGTGGTCATATGCTGTGTCCGCACCTAATAACAAACTATGTACGGAGGATCAAGATGAAAATCAGCGCCAGAAACATGTTAAAGGGCAAAGTGAAGAACGTGAAGCCCGGGGTTGTGAATACAGAGGTAGTGGTCGAACTTCCTGGTGGGGGCACTATTACTTCAATAATAACGAAGGAATCCGCTGAAAGACTAGCCTTAGCAGCAGGGAAAGATGTCTATGCTGTTATCAAAGCCTCCAACGTCATGATTGCCGTTGATTGACAACGAGCTCATTAACCCTGCCCCGATCAGCCCGAGCGGGTTCCGCACGGTGGCTAGCTTGACAGAGATCCTCCCTCTGTGCTAATCTCGCCAGTGGAATTTAGTCTCCGAGCTACTTTGCCTAAAGGAAATCCCAGGGTAAGTAGCCGAGAGGGTATCACTGGAAACGGTGATGCCTCCCGTGTTTGGAAAGGAGAGTAACTTGCTAAGGTGTTGTTTGTTAAGAGAGGGTATTCTTAGTGAGAACGCCTTCTCTTTTTGTATTGTTTAATTACACCAGGCTACAGAATTTAAACTCTCCGAGCCAGTTTACCTAAAGGGCTCACCTATGGTAATTGGCCGGTAGGGTATCACTGGAAACGGTGACGCCTCCCGTATTTGGAAAGGAGAGGTAGCATTGATCGCCACAGCCCCACCCTTTCTGATAATCATCTCAAGATCAGGGATGCTTTTTCATGCCGCGATTTTTATTCGCCGGGGGTTCATTTGGTTAAAGAATGGCTGAGATCCAATAAACTGACACTGACTTTTGTGCTACTTGGGGCCATCATTTTCCTGTTCATCATTGTGCCTCTATTCCGTATGATTTTTGCCTCCGACCCCGACATATTAAGGGAGACCCTGTTCGACCCTGAGGTAACGAAAGCTATACTACTTACCTTATGGGCAGCCCTTATCGCCACCGCAGTTGGTTTCGTACTTGGGGTACCTCTGGCTTACCTGCTGGCTCGTCATGAATTCCGAGGCAAGAGAATAGTCGAGGGGTTAATTGATGTCCCGATAGTCGTACCCCACACTGCCGCTGGTATCGCTCTGCTCTTTGTGTTTGGTCGCAACTTTCTCATGGGCAGGGCCTTCGACTCGGTAGGTGTCCAATTCGTTGATTCCACAGCCGGTATCGTGGTGGCTATGCTATTTGTCAGTGTTCCCTTCCTCATAGATTCGGCTAAGGAGGGCTTTAAAAAGGTAGATGTAAGGCTAGAAAAAGTAGCTCGTACCCTAGGTGCTTCATCTTGGCAAACATTCTTCAAGGTTTCTTTTCCACTAGCCTGGAGAAGCATACTTTCGGGAAACATAATGATGTGGGCCCGTGGTATAAGCGAGTTTGGGGCAGTTATCATTCTTGCCTATCACCCCATGATTGCCCCAACACTAATTTATGAGAGATTCGAAACCTATGGTCTCACCTACTCCCGGCCCGTGGCGGTATTACTCATTTTGATTAGCCTCATCATTTTTGTCGTCCTCAGAACCTTAGTGCAGAGGGGGGCGAAAAGATGATTAAGGTAAGGAACCTGTGGGTAGACCTGGGTGACTTCGTGTTACAAAATGCCAACCTAGATATCTCTAACGGCGAATATTTTGTAATTCTGGGACCCACCGGAGCCGGTAAGACAGTTCTGCTTGAGTCTATGGCCGGTCTTTATCCACTTAAAGAAGGGCGCATCTGGCTAAATGGCGATGAGGTTACGAGGCTCGAACCTGAAAAGCGAGGCATTAGCATCGTCTATCAAGACCAGATGCTTTTCCCTCACCTCTCCGTCAGGGACAATATCACCTTTGGCCTAAGAATTCGTAAGATGAGGCCTTCAGAAACAGAACAGACTCTGAGCTGGCTATCAGGATTATTGGAAATACATCACCTGCTTAATCGTAAGCCAGAGACACTAAGCGGTGGTGAAAAACAAAAAGTAGCTCTGGCTCGAGCATTAAGTGTTAAGCCAAAGCTCCTCCTGCTTGATGAACCACTCAGTGCCCTTGACCCCAATAATCGCGAAAACCTACAGCGCGAGCTTCGCAAAATACATGAACAATACCGGGTCACTACGGTTCACGTTACCCACGATTTTGAAGAGGCCATTGCTCTGGCTGATCGCGTCGCTGTAATCGGAGACGGCTGCATCCAACAGATAGGTACTCCGGAGCAGATATTCCGCCAGCCCGGTTCTGAGTTCGTAGCCCGCTTCGCTATGGTGAGGAATATCTTCCGTGGGGAAGTAGTCGATGGTGAAAAGGGAGACACCTTATTTTACTTCGATGGAACCCGCATATTTGTTGTCACCGAGCACCGTGGGAAGGGTCACGCTTCTCTTCGCCCTGAAGACATAATTGTCTCCCATGCCCCCTTCCCATCCAGTGCCCGTAATTCATTTTCGGGGATCATAACCTCCATCATCGACAAGGGTTCTACACTACTCCTTACGGTAAAGGTTCCCCCAGATTTTGTGTGCCTTATTACCAGGAACTCCTTCGACGCTATGGGTCTATCGGTTGGCAACAAAATCTACCTGACTTTTAAGGCATCTGCCGTCAATATCTTCTAGAGAGGAGGCGCGTTGTGAAAGAGTAAACACTTCTAAAGTTTCATATCAAAGGTGATTATCTGGAGGTTAGTTACATGAAGAGATTTTCAGTTATTGGGCTTTGCTTAACCGTGAGCCTAGTATCAAGCCTAGCGGTCGGGTGTGCCCGTCAGTCGGCTCCCGAGCCTGAACTATCAGGAACGCTACATATATTTCACGCAGGAAGCCTGACCATACCGTTTGAAGAAATAACCGAGGGTTTTAATGAGCTATATCCCGATGTGGAAGTTCTGGCTGAGGGAGCCGGCAGCGCGACTACCATTCGTAAGGTAACCGAATTACAGAGGGAGTGTGGCGTTATCGGTTCAGCCGATTACACACTTATTCCACAGCTCATGTTCCCAGATTATGCTGACTGGTATATCATCTTCGCTACCAACCAGATGTGTATTGTATACACCGACAGCTCTCAATCTGCCAATGAGATAAATAGCGACAACTGGTATGAGATACTCCAGAGAGAAGGCGTTACCTACGGGCGCAGTGATCCTGACCAGGACCCGTGCGGCTACCGGACGCTGATGGTCTGGCAGCTGGCCGAGGAGCACTACAGCGCGTCCGGGTTATATGATGCCCTTTATCAAGCCGAAGGAGACGTCATGCGGCCGAAGTCCGTTGACCTGATTGCTCTTCTGGAGTCAGGCGACCTGGACTATGCTTTTGAGTACACTTCAGTAGCCTCCCAGCACGGGCTGAACTACGTAACCTTACCGCCTCAGATAAACCTGGCTGACGAAACCTATAGTGATTTCTATGCTACTGCCGTAGTAGATATTGCGGGTACGGAGCCAGGAACTACGATAGAGCAAAAGGGTAAGGCCATCGTCTATGGGGTTACCATGCCCACCAATTCTCCTGAGCATGACCTGGGCGTAGCCTGGATTGATTATCTGCTGAGTGAAGAAGGTAATGCCATTATGGAGGCAAGCGGTCAACCTCCGGTGGTACCAGCCCAGACCAATGACCAGAGCCTAGTACCTGAGTCGCTGCAGAAATATCTTGATTAGGTTAGTTGACCCCCAATAGTCAAGGTTATACAGTAGCTTACTAAGTGTGATGAGGAATCAAGCCGACTTCTAAAACTAGATTCAAGGAATCAGACAAAAACTTTCATCATAAATTTAATCGACAGCAACGGTCTGGTAAACCGTTTCATTATTCAAGCGTAATTCTATTTTCTACGGGTATTGACAATCACTGTTAACGGGAGTATATTCTAGTTCGCATATGAATTATGCGGATGAGGGGGCGTTGAACCGCCCCCTTTAACTGGGCACTTGGATGACGGGGAGCCAATAGTGAAACCGACCTCAAGGGGTCGGTTTAAATGTTTTTAAAGGAGGTAAATATATGCCTACATTTAGACGTCCAAAACTACCTCCCAAAGGTAAGTTAGCATTAGGCTTAGCACTAGTAATATGGTGTAGTTTAGCGATTTATTTAACAAGGATTAAAATTGTCCCTTATTGGGGTGGTACGGGGGCACTTTCAGTCGTGGGTATTATTGTGGGGGTTTCTCAAATACTAGGATATAGGGATTCTAGACGTTCTATCAACAAATACGCAAAAAACTCACAACGGGTTAGCAAAGAGCATAGAAAAAAAGACATGGGAGTAGAGTTAACAGATACAGGTATAAGAGCCAAGCGGCGATTCAGGGCACCATATGTTCCAGTAGTTCATAAGGGCGAAAAACAAAGCGAGATAAAAACCAATCGCAGCTATGGAGTGTGCTAATGTGACCAGACTATGTACAGGTTCTATTGGCCAAAAGTACTTCGATGTTACGACTGCTACAAATGCAGCAATTAGAAACGCCGTTCCGATCAAAAAGAAATTCAATCTTTGGAATAAGCGATTAAGGTCAGAATCCCGCTTTGCTGCTTCGTCCATAACTGTGGCATCTAGTCTAATTCTGCTCCATCGACTTGTCAATACCGCTAGATACGAAGGACTATTCTAAATAGACATTTTCAGGTAAGGGAGGTATAACCCCCTGACTGCAATTACCATTTTCTAGAATCCACTAAACATAATACGCAAGACATGCATAGTTCTATGAAGAATAGGGGGTGTCCTCATACATAGCTTCAAGCTTAAAATGGTTAGACCTCAGCCGCGCGCACACGGTCAAAAACATTTTTGTTTTTACATAACGCAAAGATTGTGTTGCTTATCTAACAGTTTTTTCGTGCGTAAAACATAGAAAAAACAAGGGCAGAAATATAACCAAAAAGCCATATTTTAGGGATATGAATGGGGTAGAAATGGGTTATGAAGTCAGGGATTATGTGAGCGATGGGTTTAACACTGGGTTTAACATTCGTGCTTAGTTCAGGTCTCTCAGACAAGAAAAAATAACCTGGGGGGCTTCCTCGGAGCGAAAATTAGGGAAAGTGGTCAAACCACTCTCACGAAAATACTAGAAATTAGTTGGCTTTTGGCTTGCCTTCTTCAGGGCAGAATAGAGTTCTTGCCTTGTTGTGGATAGTTTCTTAATATCTTCGTCTTTTGTCTTAACCATCAACTAACACTTTTCCACGCTGTTTGCGAGTTTTAGGCAGCACCTGTAAATTCAGATCCAAAGCATGGATTACCTTTAGGAAAGTACCTATTCTAATATTGAAATCACCACTCTCCAACCTAGAGATAGCGGGTTGCTTTGTCCCGATGATCCGTGCAAGCCTCGTTTGTGTCATACGCAGTTGATTTCTACGCTCTATCAAACTCTGTATCATGTCATACTTGGGCTTTAGAGCCTCGTATTCTTTGCGAATTTCTGCGTCTTGCAGTAATTCTGCCTCAAATTCCTCATAGCTTGTAGCTTTTCTGTTTGTCATTCTATTAGCACCTATATGAGTTATTATTGAATATAACATATATGTTATATCGTGTCAAGTGCTAAATCTCTCAATATGGTCGTTCATGCGGCGAATAGCTATCCTTATATCACCTTCGGGAATTTTGTCTCCCTTCTTTTTTTGATAGCGTGCAATATGATAAACATACGACCTGTGAAAGCAAAGAAAAGGATACGATATAAATCTGAACCATGCCGTATCCTAAGTTCTCGAATACCCGACTTATTTATTTTTCTAACATAAGGTAAACCTAATGTAACGTTATTGATGCGTAGCAATTTGAATACATGTATGATTTCTGCTATCGCCTTTTTAGATTCCCCTAGAATGAAATCCTTAACGGGTCTATTACCATTTTCGTCTGCGTAAAAATCAACTCGCCAATCCATACCATGTAATATAACACAATGGGGCAATAATGCTTCCTTTTTCCTTATTGACACCCCCTCCCATCGCACGATAATCAGTTTGTATTATTAATCAATGCCATTTCTTAATGGTTTACAACCATTTCAAAAAATCCCTGCATCCAAGCCTCATTTACGTCAATCCACCCCCCTTTTGTCTTCGGATAGTCGCACAAGAAGAGTTCACATAACGAACCCAAACAGCATTCATTTCATGTCTTCAAGACCTGGACCAGGGTCTCTAATAAGTTGCATTGTCTGACAACACACACCTCCAACTCCACCTTTAAGCATTTCACTCATCTCAGTTTCGATGACTTTGACCCCCGCTCTCCTCACCCTGCTGATTGTCTCCTTCGCACCAGCATGCATTATTACCTTTCCTGGTTCAAGAATGGTCAGATTTGGCGGCATGTACAGCTTTTGTTCTTCCTCAGAAGCTACTTCAATAAGTTCGAAATTCCGTGCCCTTAGCCACCTGATTGTCTCATAGTCACAAAGTGGTGGGTATATCAATACCTTCCCAATGTCCAAGGGGGCAATAATCATATCGGGATGGAACCCGTACTTTGGCCATTGCCATTCTGAAGCCCCTACCGCTCCTGGTACATTCATAATAAGAGCCTCTTTTCCCCCAGTTCTGTAGAAAACAGGGAGAAACTGGTCTAGCCCTTCCCTGTTGTAAGATACCGAGAGTGCGGTCACCACAACATCCTCGCAAAGGAAACGAGAGCCACCCAATTCATTTATACCTTTACCGATTATTGTTAGCAGAATTGGGCAACCATGATTAACTAACCATTTTGCCAAGACCGGTTCAGACCCCTTAGAGAATACCTGCATACCATATCTCGGAATAATTGCCCCTCCCCTAATTACCATGATATTGTCCGGGTAACACATCCAATACATAGGTCCGTAGATACTAATCGGAGGGTCCGGGTATTCGATATAATTGACTATGACACCTTCGCCCTGCAGGATTTGAGCATAGGCATCGTGGTCTTTCTGCCACTTCTCCACACTGATAGGCTCTCCCTTGGGTATCATGCAATAAGTTGGGTCCTGTAGAAAGAAGGGGTGGATCTCGTACTCAGTTGGTCTAACAAGTGCTACTTCCCTTAACTTACCTATGCCGGGTGCTCCCCACTTTTTGCCCCAAATTCGTTCGTATTCATCCAAATAATCGACTTTGTCCCACAGATCAACCCTAGGTGGTTTCCCCTTTTCGTAAAAGGGAATATCTTCAAACCTATATTCTTTTTCTGCCACAGTAATTTCTCCTTATTCTGTTATTCGATCATCACAATTCTTATCAAATTAGGACACCCTTAGAGCTTCACTTACGCACCTCATTTCTGTAGGTCCCTAATACAATGGTCGCAATTCCTCCTCATCAGTTACCAGAGGAACCGTTATCTCACCAGTGTAAATAAGCTGTTTAACCTCTTCTACTTTCGCCTTGATTTCATCTGGTACGTTTGTTAGCGGGGCAATAGGTGGCCAATCCTCTTGTTCCAACAGCGTGGTACCTAGCTTAATGCCAAATGAGTAATGTGCTCGATGAATAGTCCCATCTATTAGTGTCTCCACTGCGTGCTCAGCAAATCGTGGATGGTAATTGAGGAAACTGGTTAGTGTCCTATCTGGAGCTAACTCACGCTGGTCCAGGACCTCTCCTATGAAATACACGCCCGCAGACTCTTGAGCAGCCTTAGCCACACCAAACCCACCAGCATCAGCGTAATGTGCTATTACGTCGGCATCTAGATCGATCATGGCTTTAGTAGCCTCATAGGCCTTTTCTATATCGATAAAACTTCCTGTGTATAGGACCATCAGTTCTGCTTCTGGATTAATGTATTCCAGCCCCAGCTTGTAGCCATACCCGTATCTAATGATCTCAGGATAAGCCTGACCGGCGACGTAGCCCACTTTATTTGTCTTAGTAATCATACCTGCGACTATTCCCGCTAGAAATCCGCCGTCTTGGTCTCTCATTTCATAACCAACAATGTTATCATACGGAAAATCGCGTTCAAAGTCCTCCTCAGTTGGGCACCACATTCCAAACCAGACCTCCGGACTTTCGGGTACAGCTGTCATAGCTGCCTCGTAGAAACATGTATCCATAAGAACAAGATCGTTTGCATCCGCTGATGACCTTAGAGCATTAAGAGTCTCCGGATAGTCAACTGCGTCACCAAAGACGGTCTCAACTTCAGGAAATTTCTCCTCGATGTGGAGATAAGCCATGTAATTACTCTCCCCCCACGACTTGTCGGTCATTGAGCTACCCGTAAGTATGGCTACCTTGTATTGCGTTGGTGTTGGTGTTGTCGGCTCCGTCGGCTGTGTTGGTGTTGTCGGCTCCGTCGGCTGTGTTGGTGTTGTCGGTGTCGTCGGCTCTGTTGGTGTTGTCGGCTCCACCGGTGCAGCACATCCGCCAAGAATCAAAGACGATACTACAGCGATCGTTAATATTGGTACAATGTATTTGTTCATTACTTACTCCCTCCCCCTTCTATAATATTCTCACCAAGCTCAACCTTTCTGCTCCATAGGCACTCCCGTTGATCTACTTCAGAGCCTTCTTATTAAGCTTGAGAGTCTTAGAGTCTATTTTCTTCGTTATGTAAGGAAACTTCATGAATTTCCCCTCGTCAAACACTAGTAATTTGCACAAAGCCGGAACGGCATCAATCTATGGCCATACTCCTTGTATATCTTCTCGTACTACTCATAAATATAAACAACCGACCCCTTGAGGTCGGTTTCACTATTGGCTCCCCGTCATCCAAGTGCCCAGTTAAGGGTGGCGGCTCAATACCCCCTCTTTACTTCAAGCACCGTATAATAACGTATGAAATTGCAGGTCATAACATACTACACAAGCACGCTGTTGTCAACCCCCAAATACGAAGGATTGTTTTTTGAAATGTGTCTCCCAAATAGGGATGGTTAGACCCCTAACCCACGCATACGATAAAAACATTTCCGTAATCCCGTAATCCTCTTATTTTTTAAGTTCGATATGAACAGTGTCGACTACGATTAACATATTCAGGCCGTAGAATACCTCTGGTTCGCATTCTAATCGTCCAGTCCTTCTACTCCGTATCCCATCTTTCTCAATTATACAATCCTGCTGGGTAATCTCGACGAAATCCCGATAGGGAATTGAACTGAATCCAACTTCCGTCAAAAACTCGCTTACCTTTTTCTGCAGTTGCTCGCCAGCCAGAATTCGCTCTTCTTCCTCCTTCTTCCGTTGCCGATGCCTTCTGACGGCTTCAGTTCTGTCCTCTTTGTTTTTGTACGGCATATCATTACTCCAATAAGGTCATCCCTAGTGGTTTAGTACTTATGAGAAAAAATCCCTTCATCCAAGACCTTTTTTCGTCAATCCGAGCCTTGTTTATCCCGAACCAGCACACCGTTTTAGGAAGTCCAAGACCTCACTTGTGAGATAGACTCTTATTCTTTGTCCGAGATAGACGCAAGGGAATTCTTTCTCTTGACGTAAGCGATCTAATTGCTTTCGATTTACGTCTAATAGCTCCATTATTGCCTTTTCGCTCCATACCTGCTGTTCCAGCGGCTGATTTTCCATAACATTATAAAGAAGTAAGGACAAAAAGATGGGAAAAGGGCCCAATATAACCCCCGAGATTAGAAGCTCGATAGCGGCGATATATCTTAAGAACAGAGCTGTAGGGCCAACCGAAGCCCGCAAAGAGTTGCTTAAGGAAATGAAGCAAAGGGGCCTTGACAGAAACTTTGGCCCTAACTACCCCAATGTCAGTACAGTGTCAGTCTATCTAAAGAAATTCAAGGGAAATGATGAAGAGCGCTCGGTTGAATCAAGAAGGCTTGATGAACCCTGGTCTCTCGGATCTCTAATAGAGCACCCTATACCGTATGAGGCGTTACCAACAGTAATGTCAATTCGTAGAAAGTGTGCAATCCAAGGAGGTGACTACGACCTCACCATTCGAGAGGCGCTGTGGATTGGACGGTTGCACAAAATAATCGAGTTATATCAACCGGGTCACATTCCCCCGGACGTACGACATATACTAATGTCTGGAAAATGGAAAGATCCAGAAGGTGCTTGGCCTATCTCGAAAATACAGCCCAGCCTACTGACGGAAGACTTAATATTGGACTGTGCGTACTACTACTCAAAAATGGAATTGCTTTCTGAAATTGAGGGAGAATCGTTCGACAGCGGAGAGCTTGATACAGCCGTGATGGACGATGTCTACGAATTCTATGGCGAACGGAGACGAGATGCGATCTCACTGATTGCAGAGCGGTATGGCGCTGATGAGAATAAGCTCATGAAACTCAATCTATCAATACAGGAGACCGAGTACGCCGCTATGCGATTAACTGGATACCATAAGGAGGCAGATAATGAGAGGCCACATACGTAAACGGGGTAAGAATAGCTATTCAATCAAAGTCAGTTTAGGGAAGGATGCTACCACAGGTAAGTATAAGTCCCAGTGGGTATCCGTCAAAGGCACCAAAAAGGATGCTGAAAAGCACCTGGCCGAATTATTACACCAGCTTGATAACGGCACTTTCATGAAGCCGGGTAAAACGACACTTGGGGAATACCTGGAGAAGTGGTTGAGAGACTACGCTTGGCCTAGTCTAGCCCCCAGGACGGTTGAGGGTTATGAGTCTATCATTCGCTGCCATCTCATCCCGGCCCTGGGGAGTATTCCCCTAACTCAATTAAGGCCAGAGCATTTGCAGCGTTACTACTCAGAGAAGTTGTCAGGAGGACGCTATGACGGAAAGGGGTCACTCGGCCAGACATCGGTATTACACCATCATACCTGTTTGCATCGTGCTCTCAAGATGGCGCTCAGGTGGGGACTGATGAACCGTAACCCTGCCGATGCGGTTACTCCCCCACATCCCCAGCGTTCTGAAATGCACACCATGACTGAAGATGATCTGACTAGGTTTCTTGAGGCTGCCAAAGCTACGCCCTATTACGTGCTATTCTATCAGGCACTATTCACGGGAATGAGGAGAAGTGAACTATTAGCCCTACGATGGTGTGACGTTGATTTACTCCTATGCCAGGTTCACGTCACCCGCACTATTCACCAACTAAGGACTGGTGAGTTGGTTATTAGAGCACCAAAGTCAGTCAAAGGACGCCGCTTGGTTTCCCTGTCTCCCTCCGCCGCTCTGTTACTTCAAGAGCATCGAGACAAGCAAGCAGCACATCGGGTTATATTGGGCATACCACTAGAAGAAGATGACCTGATATTCAGCACACTGGACGGCAGGCCACTACGACCCAATACGGTTACACGGGCATGGTCTATGTTGGCCGCCCGTTGTGGACTTAAGGGCATACGTCTTCATGATGCTCGCCATACCCATGCCAGTTTAATGCTCAAGCAGGGTGTGCACCCCAAGATAGTGCAGGAACGACTAGGCCATGCTACAATAGCAGTAACGCTTGATACCTATAGCCACATTTCTCCCGGACTTCAGCAAGCGGCAGCGGAAGGCTTTGACAGAATGGTGCTTCCTAGGCGTGAAAAAGAAGCTGTTGAAAACCTTTAGTAGCAAATTAGTAGCAATTTTATGATTATGCCATTTTGGTAATGGCATTTTGAAGCTAGGAGGGGTGTCCGAGTGGTCTATGGTGACGGTCTTGAAAACCGTTGTCCCCGCAAGGGGACCGTGGGTTCGAATCCCACCCCCTCCGCCATCAGTGTTCCTCAAGAGACACCTCATTCAGCACGGGGAGACCCATGGCATTAAGCTCGTAGCCATTAACGTAGGGCTTAACCAGCACGTAATTCTGGCCAAACCACAATGGCAGGCAGGCGGCATCGCTAACCAGCTTCTGCTCCGCCTGCTGATACAAAACCAAGCTTGCTTCTCTGTCTGGCTCCACATTAGCCCTATCCAGTAAGGAATCCACCTCAGGGTTAGCATAGCCACCGTAATTATTCTCGGCACCGCTGCGGAATAAGATATCAAGAAAATCCTGCGGGTGGGGATAATCGGCAATCCACCCCGAAAAATACATCTCATCCAACTCCTCATCAAGATGATAAAGGTACCTCTCCGGCTCCAGCTGTCTCACCTCCACCTCAACACCCAGGTTCTCCCGCCACTCGTAGATAATCGCCTCGAGGTCGCTTGAGATGAGCCCGCCATAGCCGGCATCAGTAATCTTAATCGGGGGCAGGTTGGCGACATCGCCATACTTCGAATTACTAATCAGCTCCCGGGCCAGCTCTAGGTCATATTCCAAGCCCGCTAAATTCTCATTATAGCCCGGCATACCCGGGGGCAGGATACCACCCGCTGGCTGCACCATATCCCTGAAGATTAAGGAAGCTAGCTTGTCCTTATTAACTGCATGGCAGAAGGCACGCCGAATATTCTCGTCATCAAATGGCGGCTTCTCGGTGTTAAAGCCAATATAGAAGAAGCTGAGCTCCGGGTAAACCCTCAAGTCCTGATAAAAGGGACCCCGCTCATCGGTAACCCGGTCAATATAGTAGGTGTAGACCCCGGTAACATCAATTTCCCCCGTCTCGTAAAGATTCATGGGCACACCGCCGTATAACTGAAAGACCACTGAATCCACCCGGGCGACCTCACCGTAGTAGAGCTCGTTCCTCTCCAGAATAAGCAGGCTACTCTCCTGCCACTCACCAAGCCGAAACGGGCCGGTACCGTTGGGGTAGCGCCACCACTCCCCCCCTGAAGAAACATTATCCCGGTCAACTACAAAGGCAGTGGGGTAGCTCATCTTGGCCAGAAAGTAAGACTTGGGGGCGTCTATGGTTACCTCAAGGGCGTAATCATCAATAACCCTGACGCCGCTAATCCCCGCTGCCTCCCCAGCCAGCACCTCCTTCACCCCGACAATATCACCCAGATAGGCCTCAGCCGTTTTCGAGCCGGTAGCCGGGGCGCAGGCCCTCTCCCAGGAATACTTGAAATCCTCAGCTCTAACCTCGCGGCCATCGTGAAATTTGACATTTTTTCGGAGATAAAAGGTATAGGTCCGGCCATCCTCACTTAATTCAAACCTCTCGGCGATATCCCCTACCGGTGCCAAGTTATCATCCAGCCTGACCAAGCCGCTGAAAACCTGCATGATGTATTCGTGGGAGGTCGCATCACCAGAAACACCCGGGTCTAGGGTATGGGGATCAACGCCGTAAAGATTAAGCACCCCCCCACCTTCGGGGGTAGAGGTGGGCGGTGAGGGGACTATCTGGGTGCCACACTGACAACCAGCCAGAAGCAGGCTAGATAGTAATAGTGCTGAGAGAACTATGTATAAGATTCTTTTATTCATTGCTTAAACAAATCAAGAATTGATGGCTTAAATCGTCCTTTTCTAAAATACCTAATAGCCGGCCCCCGCCAGCACTGGCTCCAATTCTAAAACTGAAGGCTCGAGCGGGGTAAGCCACTCCCGCCACCGAATGTCCAGGCCGTCCATATCAAAGCCGTATACCTTCTCCAGGGCACCGTCATAGGTAGCGCCTGCCCTGAAGGTACTCAGGAGTTCAAACATATCGTCCTGCCCGTAAGTTGTGTTAAGAAACTCAACTAGACTGTAGCTCTGGGCATAGGATAGAGCCGCCTCGCCGGCATAGGCGGAGAACGGGGACGAGAGACTCCGCACCGAAATAAGCCTATCTTGAGCAATCGCCCCGTTGAGATAATCCTGAAACACCGGCTGTAGCGGTCCCTCACTGTGCATAGCCAGACCCTCATCAAGCCAGACCGGCAGGTCACTATAGGGGTTAAGGGGCACCTGATGGATGACCAGGTGGGTCAGCTCATGGGCAACCGCCCTCTTCCCCCAATCAAGATTATCCGGCGAGATGCCAATCGCCATAACCCCATAGCGGGAAAAGGCGACGCCCCCCGTCCACTCCTGGGGATAAATCATCGACCCCTGCAAATCCTGGGAACTGGCGTAGATATATAACTTGACCGGCTTCTCAAGCTCGGCACCGGTATATTCCTTCAGGCTCTCCAGTGCCTGCTGCACGGTAGCCATTAGCTCCCGGGCAAAAGCCTCATCCCCTTGATACCAGTATAGAGTTACCTTAGCTTCGGTCAGGCTCTGCCAGGGATAACGAGTATCTTCAAAACCCACTTTAAGCGGGGTCGTTACCACCTTGTTATTCCTGGCATCCTTAACCGTCCACCAGTACTCCACATTAGACCCCGGGGGGAGACCACCGATTCTTATCATTTCCAGAGACCAGTTGGCAGTTACCGCCGGCGCCGGCGTAAAGTCAATATAGACCTCGCTGGTCACCAGGGCAAAGCTCAGGCGCTCAACCCGATAGTGGAGGCGAATATCAGTAATATCAACATCGCTCTCCGCCGATAAACTGAAGCTGATGGCTAAGGGAAAGACCACCTGAGCCGAGCTATCCAGTACTACCAGTTCGCCCTGTGCCTTAATCAGGCTTGGGTTTAACCAAGTCAATAGCGAGAAAATAGCTAAAATCCAAAGGCCAGCCTTTTTAATCATTCTTCCTTACCCATAGTAGACCGCAGATAGTTGGTGATAAACTCTTCCAAATCTCCAGCCAACACACCGTCGGCATTGGAGGTCTGATAACCCGTGCGGTGGTCTTTTACCATCCGGTAGGGGTGGAGGACGTAGCTCCTAATCTGGTTACCCCAGCCTGCAGACACATGCTGCCCCTTAAGTTTAGCCCTTTCCTCAGCCTTTTTCTCCAGCTCCAACTCAAGCAGACGAGACTGAAGTATCTTTTGGGCAATCTCTTTATTATGATGCTGAGAGCGCTCGCTCTGACAGGTAGCCACCAGCCCGGTGGGTAGATGAGTCAGCCGGACAGCACTACTTGTCTTCTGCATATGCTGCCCGCCAGGGCCGCTGGAACGAAATGTATCCACCCTAAGGTCATCAGGATATATCCTGACATCAACGCCAGTTTCGGCCTCGGGCATAACCTCAACCAGAGCAAAAGAGGTATGCCGGGCATGGTCGGCATCAAAGGGGGAAAGACGAACCAGACGATGAACCCCGTGCTCCGATTTCAGGTAACCAAAGGCGTAACTGCCACTAATCTCAATAACTGCGCTCTTCAGTCCTGCCTCCTCTCCCGGGGAAACGTCCAAAACCTCTGCCCTATAATCACGACGCTCCGCCCAGCGGAGGTACATCCGCATCAGCATCTCCGCCCAGTCCTGAGATTCAGTGCCGCCCGCGCCAGCATGAATGGACAGGATGGCACTCCTCTCATCATACTCACCACTAAGGGTCAACTCCAGTTCCAGTTCGTCAAGTTCGGAGGCTATCCTGTCTATTTCAGACTGAATTTCCACTCTAAGGCGGCTATCCTCTTCCTCCTCGACCAGTGACATCAGCTCCCCAGTATCCGCCACCCTCCTCTCCAGCCCACGCCACCTCTCAACCACCCTCTTCCGCCTCACCAACTGGCGCATGACTGTCTGAGCCCTAGTCTGGTTCTGCCAAAAATCCGGCCTGGCTGACTCCCTCTCCAAGCGGGCAACCTCTTTCTCCTCAGCCGTAATGTCAAAGATGCACCAGGGCCGTTGATACTCTAGTCCTCAAATCCTCAAGTTTATCTCTCAGTTCCTGCATCTTACTCCACTTGAGTCCCTATAATAGCCTCTCCTGGTAACCTAGTTCAACGGGCTTATTATCTCTTGGCAGTTTTAGATTGCCCCCGGCGGTCAGATGAGCCAAGCGAGCCGGCTCAGGTAAGCGATAGCCCCGACAACATTTTAACACCCAACTGACAGCCGACTCAAGGCTAATCTTGTGCCCGATAGAAACATAGACAGGCTTGACACCGAGTTTGGTACGCAAAGCCACGCCAATAGTCTCCCCCCGATCCATCACCTCGGCGTAGCTTCCCGGTTCCTCACCAGGCAGTTCATGCTGGCCGCACAGCAACGACTTAGCACAACCAATAGTTGGTGTATTCAGAAACAGCCCAAGATGAGAGGCAAGCCCCATCCGCCTGGGATGAGCAATGCCCTGCCCATCGACGAGGATAAGGTCAGGTACCAAAGTAAGCTCCTGGCAAGCCGCCAGTACCAGTGGTGCTTCCCTAAAGGATAAAAGACCTGGTATGTAGGGAAAACCGAGCTTCCCGGCGACCACCTTGGCTGCCACTACCTTAAGCTCTGGGTACTGTAAGACAACCACCGCCCCGGTAGCTGTCCCCGCCTCCCTCCGCACCGATATATCCACCCCCGCAATAAAGCGGGGACTTTTTACCTCGCCACTTCGGGACACCCTTTCTGCCAGTCTCCGCTGGATATCTTTAGCCTCAGGAATACCAACCTGCCAGCTATGCAGACTTACCACCTTCACACCCTGATTATAGGCGCTTATCGACCTCGGTGGCAATCTTGACCTAGAAAGGTTATCATCCAGAAAAGGGTAAAGACTGGGGACAGTCTGTAAACTTATAGGCTAAACCACTATTGACAGCCAGATAGCTGATAGCGCATAATAAAACATACCTCTCAACAAGGCAGGAAGGATAGTCAAGAATTGGTAAAGATCAGATTACGCCGAGTCGGTGCTAAAAAAAGACCAAGTTACCGTGTGGTCGTGGCTGACGTCCGCTCCCCTCGTGATGGCGCCTTTATTGACATTATAGGGCACTATAACCCGCTAACCGACCCTGAGACAGTAGCTATTGATGAAGAGAAAGCCCTGCACTGGCTAAGTCAGGGGGCACAGCCAACAGCTACCACCACCAGACTGCTATCAAAAACAGGTATCATGGAAAAGTTCAAAAAAGCCAAGGAGAAAACATGAAAGAACTAATAGAATACATCGCTAAGTCAATTGTTAATTCGCCTGACGAGGTAGTAGTTAACGAGGAAACCAATGAAGAAGGCACCAAGTTTACCCTGCAGGTTGCCGATGAGGATAAGGGGCGAGTTATTGGTAAGCAAGGTCGGATAGCAGCTGCCATCCGCACCCTAATCAGGGTAAAGGCGGCTAAAGCCGGCACCAGAGCCACCCTCGAGATTCTCTAAAACTATAAAGAGCCATCCTTTAATAGGTAAATTCTTGGTTACCTAGCAACCTGAAGAGGAGAATTCCCCTCTCTAGTTCTGTCGTTTGCATCTTCCCCAGAGAGGGGATTTTTGTAGTCCTTAAAAAGCCCCGAAAATTAGTAGGGCCGCTGTCCCGATTGCCATCGGCACCAAGGAACCCAAAAGACCGACCCTTACCCAGTGGCTGAATTTTATACCGTAGTGCTTCCTATCCTCCATTATTCCCAGAGCCACAATATTGGCGGTGGAGCCTACCATGGTCAGGTTACCACCAAAGCAGCCGCCGAAAAGGAGCGCCCACCAGAGCATCGAGGTACCCATTCGGGCCGACAAGCTCTGTAATACTAAATCTTAATCGTAGTTTATATCGTAAATGATTCTTGATAAATCACAGCCCGGCCGCATGCCAACTTCTGGTTCCCAACAGATTCCCTCGGCAAAGCTATACTAACCATACCTACATACACAAAAAGCCCTCTGGCTCTTGGTCACAGGGCTTTTTAATTTTAGCACTCCAGGGAAGAAGAGGTAGCTGTTTGCCTCCTTCTAGACCCTATATGATTATATCTCAGGACTTGCGCTTATCAAAATCGTCTAAGTCAAGGGTGTTAATAAAATCGTAGAAGGCCGATAGCTTTTTCTTTTCCTCTTCGCTAAGCTCCTTACCCTTAGCTTCAGCTTTGCCCAGCTCCGCCTCCCCAGCTATTGGCTTACCCGTTTCCTTGTCCAAGAAGATACCGGCTTTATCCAAGACAGCCTCCTCAGCATAGATAGGTACTTCTGCCCTCACCGCTAATGCCAGAGCATCACTAGGACGAGAGTCAACCTCCACCACTCCCCCATCGACATTAAGTAGAACGCGAGCATAAAAGGTGTCATTCTTGAGGTCGCTAACTATAATAGAATTGACGGTGGCCCCCAAGACGTCAATCACCGATTGCAGTAGATCGTGAGTCAGTGGCCTCGGCACCGAAACATCCTGCAGCTTAACTGCGATAGCATCAGCCTCAGCAGCACCAATCCAAATCGGCAGATAGCGCTCGGCAGCTTTCTCCTTCAGGATCACAACCCGCTGATAATTCATCAGACTAACCCGGATGCTATCAATTGTCATTTCTAACATAGCCACTCCCCTCCTCTGGATAATATAATTCTACCTATCATTACCACCACTGTCAACCAGCCAAGATAACAGGATTTAAAATCAAGTCACTATATTAGATTAGGTTTTGTGTTATAATTTTAGAAGGCAACGAAAGTCGAGAGCCAAAAGCTAAGACGGAGGTCTATCCTAATATGCGCAAAGGTCAAAAGGCCATTGTTTGGTTTGATGAGATAACCAAGAAGGACATCCCTACCGTCGGTGGGAAGGGAGCCAACCTCGGCGAGATGACTAACGCCGGTATTCCGGTACCCCCCGGCTTTATCGTGACCGCCACTGCCTACTTCGATTTCTTAGAGCAGACAAAAATCACAGACAAGATTCGCCAATTACTAGAGCCAACAGACGTCAACGACAGCAAAAAACTTCAGCAAATTGCCCAAAAGGTGCAAAAGGTAATTCTAGCTGCCGATATGCCCCCAGAACTCGCTTCTGAGATTGGGGAGGCCTACAAAAAATTAGGCGGAGGTTTGGTTGCGGTACGCTCCTCAGCCACTGCCGAAGACCTCCCCGAGGCCTCGTTTGCCGGCCAGCAACGCACTTTCCTTAATTTACAAGAGGAAAAGAAGGTGAGCGCCGCCGTACAGGGATGCTGGGCATCCCTCTTTGAAGCTCGCGCCATTTTCTACCGGGAGCAACAGGGCTTCGATCACTTCAAGGTTGGCATTGCTGTCCCAGTGCAGAAAATGGTGCAATCCGAAGCTTCCGGGGTTATGTTTACCATTGAGCCGGTTACCAGCGACCCGAGCAAAATCGTGATTGAAGCCATCTACGGTCTGGGGGAAGCCATTGTCTCGGGGGAGATAAACCCTGACCTCTACGTTATAGATAAAGAAAAGCTAATCATTAGCTCAAAGAAACTGAGCCGCCAGGACCGCAAACTGACCATCAACCCCAAAGCGGATGACAAAGACACTAACATCTGGCTACCAGTACCTAAATCAGAGCAAACCCAGCAGAAATTAAGCGATACCGACATCGCCAAGCTAGCCTGGATAGGAAAACAGATAGAATACCACTACGAGTTCCCTCAAGACATCGAGTGGGCTAAGGAAGATAGGAGGATTTTTATCCTGCAAACCCGCCCGGTGACTACCATCAAAGAAACTACCGAGGCGGAACCAAAAATCAAAGCCCCGGCGCTTCTCTCCGGGGTAGCTGCCAGCCCCGGTATTGCCTCGGGACCGGTAAAGATAATCTCAGATGCCGCCCACATAGACCGGGTATACGATGGCGACATTCTGGTTGCGGAAATAACGACACCCGACTTTGTCCCAGCTATGAAAAGAGCCGCAGCCATTGTCACCAACCGCGGGGGCAGAACTGCTCACGCCGCCATCGTCAGCCGGGAGCTGGGTATCCCCTGTGTCGTTGGGGCCGAAGAGGCAACAACCACACTGACCGATGGGCAGGTAATCACCGTTGATGGCTCTCACGGTAAGGTTTACGAGGGGAAAGTAACCAGACGAATAAAGACTACCTCTGTTTCCAGCATCCTTAAAGAATCGATTAAGACCAGGACCAAGGTCTACGTCAATCTAGCCCAACCTGAGCTGGCAGACAGAGTCGCCAGCCATAATGTAGATGGGGTCGGCCTGCTCCGAGCCGAATTCATGATTGCTCATATTGGCAAGCACCCCAACTACATGCTCAGCCAGAAACGGGGTAATGAGTTTATCACCAAGCTCGCCAAGGGTATTACCACCTTCGCCCAAGCCTTTAACCCCCGCCCGGTAGTCTACCGGACCAATGATTTTAAGACCAATGAATATCGGGCGCTTACTGGCGGTGAGAATTATGAGGAGATTGAGGAGAATCCCATGCTGGGTTACCGGGGGGCGGCTCGCTATATCAAGGATATCGATGTCTTCAAACTGGAACTAGCTGCTATCAAGCAGGTAAGGCAGAACTATCCCAATCTCTGGGTTATGATTCCCTTTGTCCGAACTGTTAAGGAACTGGCTCAAACGGTAAGCATTATGGAATCGGCGGGACTAAAGAGGTCTAGAAACTTCAAAATCTGGATGATGGTTGAGATACCTTCTAACATCTTCCTCCTGGAGAAATTTCTCGAAGTTGGCATTGACGGTATATCCATCGGATCCAATGACCTGACCCAGCTCATCCTGGGGATTGATAGAGATAACGCCGTTCTGGCTAAAGAATTTGATGAGCGGGATGAAGCCGTGCTCATGGCACTAGAAACGGCGATCAGAGTAGCCAAGAGCATGGGGGTTACCTCTTCCATTTGTGGTCAGGCACCCTCAGTCCACCCCGATCTCACGGAGAAGCTAGTAGAGTGGGGCATCACCTCAGTCTCGATAAGTCCGGACATGATTGGCACTACCCGAGAGATAATCGCTAAAGTAGAGGCGAAACTGAAGCTTAATGGTTAGCCAGCTTAATATTCGCCAATTTACCGAAGAAAGGGAAGAGAGCCTATCTTCCCACGCCGCCAAGAGTAAGCTATCGCGGGGCCGTGCTAGGCCGGAGGAGCCCTGCCCGATACGTACTGCCTTCCAGCGCGACCGGGACCGTATCATTCATGCCAAGGCCTTCCGCCGTCTCAAGCACAAGACTCAAGTGTTCATCGCCCCGCTGGGTGACCATTATGTCACCCGCCTCACCCATACCCTGGAGGTCTCCCAGATAGGCCGCACTATAGCCCGCGCCCTAAACCTCAATGAGGACCTCTCGGAAGCCATCGCCCTGGGTCACGATCTAGGGCATACTCCCTTCGGACATGTGGGTGAGGACATGCTTAATGAGCTCTACTCACCGGGGTTCAGACATAACGAGCAAAGCCTGCGCGTGGTTGACCTACTAGAAAATGACGGGCACGGACTCAATCTTACCTGGGAAGTGAGAGACGGCATCCTGAATCACTCGAAAACCAGGCTGGAGACTCTGAAGCAGGACTGGGGAAAGGGAAACACCCTAGAGGGGGAGATATGTAAAATTGCTGACCTGGTGGCCTACATCAACCATGATATCGGTGACGCCGTCAGAGCCGACATCATCGCCGAGGGAGAGTTGCCACTTTCCGCCATCAAGGTTCTGGGCTTAAGCCACTCGGAGCGTATCAATACTATGGTCAGCGATATCGTCAGATACTCATGGTCCGCCACCGGGATTAATACCCAAGAGAGTCCAACTATCGGGATGAGCCCCGAGGTGCTGGAGGCAACCGATACCCTGCGCAAGTTCCTATTCGAGCGGGTATATGACATACGCTCCGCTCAGGAGGAATCGGAAAGGGCCCGAGAGGTAATCCGCCAACTTTATAGCTATTTCAGGGAGCACGAAGACGAGATGCCGCCGGAATACCGCCTTCACAGCACTGAGACAGAGCGAAGGGTGGTTGACTATATCGCCGGCATGACCGATCACTATGCCCTGAGATTGGCCGAGAAGCTAGCGTTAGTTAAAGTTAAGTGGCAAGATGAGCGCTATTGACGAAGTAAAGCAGAAGACCGACATTGTCGAGGTCGTAAGCCAGTATGTCTCGTTAACCAAATCGGGAAGGACCTTTAGGGGACTGTGTCCCTTTCACAGCGAGAGGCACCCCTCATTCTTCGTCTACCCCGAGCAGGGAAGCTGGCACTGCTTCGGTGCCTGCAATACCGGCGGCGATGCTTTCTCCTTCATTATGCGCAAGGAGGGTATCGACTTTGGAGAGGCGCTCCGCCTGCTGGCGGAGAGAGCCGGCGTCAGCCTGCCCTCACGATTTGAGCCAAGCACCAGGAGAGACGAAAAAGAAAGATTATATCAAATCAATGAGGCCTCTGCCCAGCATTTTCATCAACTGCTACTTGACTCTAAGGAGGCAGAAAAGGCGAGGAATTATTTGGCCAAGCGGGGATTGTCACTGGAGACCATCACTGAATTCAAACTGGGCTACAGCCCCAATAGCCGGGAGGCACTGCAAAAGCACTTAGTGGATATTGGCTACGCTAAAGATGAACTAATGACCGCCGGCTTAATAATAGAGGGAGAGAGTAGGGTAACTCACGACCGCTTTCGCAATCGTTTGATGTTCCCGATATGTGAACTTAGGGGACACGTCACCGGTTTTGGGGCCAGGGTGCTTGATGATTCGCTGCCGAAATATCTTAACTCTCCGCAAACCCCCGTCTTCGATAAGAGCAGCACCCTCTATGGGATAAACCTAGCAGCCCAAGCCATCAGAACACAGGACATGGTAGTCTTTGTGGAGGGCTACACGGATGTTATTACCGCCCACCAGCACGGCTTTAGCAATGTGATTGCCTCCATGGGCACCGCGATCACTGAGAGCCAAGTTAATTCTCTAAAAAGACTATCCAGAAATGTAATCTTAGCGATGGATGCTGATGAAGCCGGCGAGGAAGCCATGCTGCGTTGTGTCGGCTACGAAAACATCCTTGATGCCGAGATGAAAGTTATCACCCTGCCCAAGGGTAAAGATCCTGATGACGTAATCAGGGAAGACCCGACGATATGGCAACACCTGATAGAACAGGCTCGCCCGGTAGTTGATTATACCTTTGATATGATTACTACGGAGCTTGACATGACTCAGGCTAAGGACAAGTCATTAGCCGTAGATAGACTGCTCCCTACTATCGCCGCGATAAAGGATACGATACGCCAGGCCCATTACCTGCAGAGGCTGGCTCACCTGGTCGATGTAACCGAGCGCCGATTGGAAGCGGAACTAGCCAGGATTAAACCAAGCCCAAGCCGGCGTCGGCGTGAAGAGCCAAAACAAGAAGCCGCCAGCCGACCGTCACGCCCGATACTAGCCCGCCCCCGGGAAGAATACTGCCTGGCTCTCCTCCTCCAGCACCCGGAGCTTAAAGACTTGAGTCAGCAGCCATTACCGGAATACTTCCAAAACAGCGAAAACCGCGCCATCTTTACTGCCCGGCAGGAATCTGGCAAGCCGTCATCACTCAGGGAAAGGCTTGACCCGGCGATTTGGGAACATCTGGAGTCTCTGGAGAAAAGAAGCCTGCCGAACAACCAAATCGAGGAGAAGTATGCTAACTGCGTTCTCCTTTTGCGAGAAGAGTTTCTGCGCAGCTTAGAGATGAAGAGAGGAGCAGCCTTAGCCCTGGAAGCCGAGCTAGGCGGCTCCGCTGCTGAGCTGGCCAAGCTTAAAGAGCAGGGCATAGAAATCAGCACTCAACTTGGTGAAGTCTTTAATCGAAAACGCAGTATCCGTCAAGGAGCCAAGAAATGAAACTGGATAACTCCGAAGAGTCCCCAGAATTCTCCCTCGACAATCATAATAATAATGGTGAAGAGGAAGAGGAACTAACCACCTCGGAGAAGGTAAGCAGTGGCCTCCAAGCTACCGCCGGCTCCGGGTTGGAAATACCGCTACCACAGCTGGAAGAGCACGAGATAGCCGATGACCCAGTTCGTATTTACCTTCACGAAATCGGTAGAGTGTCCCTCCTCACCGCCAGGGATGAACAGGTCCTATCCCGAAAGATCGCGGAGGGTAAACGCATCAGCGAAATCAAGCAAGATTACTTCCAGAGGTATTTAAGACATCCACCGGCAGCCGAGATAATATGCACCATGCTCGAGGAGATAGGACAGAATGCCACCACCATCCACCTCCTTCTAGAACAACTCGGTTTATCCCCTACCACCAGCTTTAAGGAAATCATCTCCAATGTTAGATTACGTAGCAGTATTGATGGTGAAATAAATCAGCCACTGCTCCAAACAATTACTTTCCAGACAGGTAGTTCCGCATCTGAAACAGAACAACTGCTTATTAACCTCTCATTAAACAGTAGTCTGCTACCTAAGGAAGCTCTTGATGCCATGGGAGACAGGGTCTACCTAGCCGACCTAGAAAAACGTGTAACCAGTGATGATTTCCGTAATTCCATTCGGAGTTATGAACCGCGACTCAAAGCCTACCTGGATAATATTTTACTTGAGGCAGAGCAGGCGGAAAACCACCTTATTAAAGCCAATTTACGTTTGGTAGTTAGCGTGGCCAAGAAGCACGTGGGCCGAGGTATGTCGCTCCTCGACCTGATTCAAGAAGGGAATATCGGGCTAATAAAAGCGGTGGAGAAATTCGACTACCGCCGCGGCTATAAATTCAGCACCTATGCCACCTGGTGGATCCGGCAGGCTATTACTCGAGCCATTGCCGACCAGGCCCGCACTATTCGTGTTCCTGTTCACATGATTGAGACCATCAATAAATTATTGAGGATAAGCCGTCGTCTGGCTCAAGAACGGGGACGCGAGCCTACCCCCAAAGAAATCGGCGAGGAAATGGCAACCCCCCCAGAAAAGGTAAGAGAGATAATCAAGGTAGCCCAACTACCTATCTCACTCGAGTCACCCATCGGTGAGGAGGAGGACAGCCATCTCGGGGACTTTATTGAGGACCGTAACGCCTTGCCACCCCCCGATGCTGCCTCCCGACAGCTACTCAAGGAACAAATTGATGACGTGCTATCCACCCTAACGCCACGCGAGCAGCGGGTACTACAGCTCAGATTTGGTCTCGAAGACGGACGCAGCCGCACCCTAGAGGAGGTGGGTAAGGAGTTCAATGTCACCAGAGAGCGAATCCGCCAGATTGAAGCCAAGGCACTACGCAAATTGCGCCATCCCAGCCGCAGCCGTAGATTAAAGGACTACCTAGAGTGATAAATCTCCTCGCCCTGGTGGAGGCACTGGTATTTGCCCAAAAGTCAGAGGCTGACCTGGAGAAGGCAATCAATACTGCTAAGGCTGGTACTGTCAGATCGTGGCAGCTGGCCAATCTAGGTACGCAGACCATTAAACGGGACTTCAGTCCCGGGTTCATGGTTGATCTGGTACAGAAAGACATGAGACTGGTAATGGAAGCTACCGCCGAGATGAAGTTGCCCCTACCCGTAACCGGCTTCATCAACCAGATGTATTACTCGCCTCAGCACTCCGGTGAGGGTGGGAGCGGCACCCAAGCCCTGGTTAAGGCCCTGGAACGAACCGCTAGGGTGGAGGCCCAGCAACCAGAAGCCAGATAAAGATACATAGTTTCTTAATATCGGGCAACAGGAGAAGGGTATGACAGCTTACAACATTAATTTTGAGCCCCTAGGTCGCCGAGGGAAGTGCCCGGTTTGTGACTCCCTTCTGACCTGTGCTCACCAAGTAGGCGTCGACATTACCAGCCTGTGCTCCGGTAAAGGGACTTGTCATGCCTGCAAGATAAAGGTCCTAGAAGGTGCCGTCTCAGAAGCCACAGCTAGTGAACGGGAGGTCTTTTCATCCCAAGAACTCGAGAGTGGCTGGCGCCTCGCTTGCCAAACCTATCCCCTCAGTGATGTCAAGGTGAATGTGCCCACTGAATCAATGACCACCCCCCAGCGCATCCAAATAGAGGGGGAGGAGATAGCAGTTCGCCCAGAGCCACTCGTCCATGCTCACCGGGTAAAGCCAGCCGCCCCATCGCTATCGGACGTACGGGGTGACAGCGAGCGCCTGCTGGAGACATTAAATAAGGAGCACGGCCTACACTGCCACACCACTGACATCGATGTCCTGCGACAGCTTTCACCACGGCTTCGCTCCTGGGAGTGGGAGTGTCAAGTAGCCGTACGCAATGATGAGGTGGTAGCAATTGGCCCTTGGCCGAGCCGTGAGCTAGGGCTGGCTATAGATTTGGGCACCACCAAGTTGGCCGGCTACCTGATTGACCTGAGTCATGGTCAGACTTTAGCAGCGAAAGGAATTATGAACCCCCAGATAAGCTACGGTGAAGACGTCCTCAGCCGCATTAGCCACGCTTTAAGCTCACCGACCGAAGGCAGGCGCCTACAAAAGCTAACCGCTAGAGCTATTAACCAGCTAGCCAGCGAGTTATGCGCCCAGGTTGAGGCCAGAGTGGACGAAATCACTGACGCCGTAGTCGTCGGTAACACTGCCATGCACCACCTATTTCTTAGCCTGCCGCTAACGCAGCTAGCCCATGCCCCCTTTGTGCCTGCCGTCAGCCAGGCGGTAGATATAAAGGCTCGTGACCTGGGACTTCAGATTGCCCCCGGAGCCTATACCCACCTCCTCCCCAACATTGCCGGGTTCGTTGGTGCTGACCACGTGGCCATGCTGCTGGCCACCGAAGTGTGGCTGGCCGAGGGTGTGCTGCTGGCGATAGACATCGGGACCAACACTGAGGTCTCCCTGATAGATGGTGATCAGATAACCAGCGTCTCATGTGCCTCTGGCCCCACCTTCGAGGGTGGTCACATCAAGGACGGAATGCGGGCGGCCCGCGGGGCCATCGAGCGGCTACGCATCGTTGGTGATGATATCCAGTATCAGACCATTGAGGGTGCCCCCCCGGTTGGTCTTTGTGGCTCAGGCATACTGGACGCCCTCGCCCAACTTTATCTAGCGGGCATCATCGAAGAAAGCGGCCGGATGATAGCTAACCACCCCCGCCTGCGCCGCCGCCGGAAGCAACGCGAGTTTGTCCTAGTAGGCGAGGAAGCACGGGGTGGGAAGTCAGCTCTCGCCATCACCCAGCAGGACATACGCGAGTTACAGCTGGCCAAGGCAGCCATCCGCACTGGCATCCAGGTACTGTTAGAGGCTAACCAGTGTACCGAAGAAGACATATCTCAGGTAATCATTGCCGGCGCCTTTGGCAGCTACATTAATGTGGCTAGCGCCATAACCATCGGCATGCTCCCGGCACTGCCGCTAAACCGCTTCCGACAGGTAGGCAATGCGGCCGGTAAGGGAGCTAAGCTAGCTCTTGTTTCCAGCCACAAGCGAGCGCAGGCTCAAACCTTAGCCTCCCGAGTTAGCTATATCGAATTAGCCAATGCCCCTGATTTCATGACCACCTTCATCCAAACAGGTTCTTTAGGAAAGTACAGGATGACACACGGAAAGAAAAGGAGGATTTATGATGGAAACTAGGGTTTCCAGTGCCACCAGAGAAGTAATCATCGGTCATGACCGACCGGTCGTGCTTATCGGCGAACGTATTAATCCCACGGGCAAGGAAAAGATGTCGCAAGCCTTTAAGACCGGCAACTTAGAGATTATCCGCCAGGAAGCTCTGGCTCAGGTAAAGGCGGGGGCAGACATTATCGACATCAATGTAGCTAGTGCCGGAGTTAACGAGGTAACCCTACTTCCCCAAGCAATTCAGGTAGCAATGGACACCATCGATGCGCCCTTATGCCTCGATAGCCCTAATCCCGAGGCTCTAGAAGCAGCCCTCAAAGTCTACCAGGGCAAGCCGCTCATTAACTCAGTAACCGGTGAAGAGCAATCCCTGAAGGAGGTTCTGCCTCTCGTCAAGGAATACGGGGCGGCGGTTATCGGCCTAGTGCAGGACGAACAGGGCGTCCCCAGAGACGCGGAGCGGCGGCTAGCCATCGCTTATAAGATTGTTGAGCGCGCCGAGGCGGTGGGTGTCCCCCGCGAGGATGTTATCATTGACTGCCTGGCTTTAGCGGTGGGAGCTGACACCTGGTCTGGTCCAGTCATTCTGGAAACAATTCAGCGTATTCGGGCTGAGCTGGGAGTAAACCTGACCCTGGGAGCCAGCAACGTCTCTTTTGGCCTGCCTGACCGTAATCTGCTCAACAACACCTTTGTGGCCATGGTTATTGCCGCCGGCGCAACTTGCCTCATTACTGACGTAGCTAAGGTACGCCCGATTGTTCTGGCAGCCGACCTTCTCCTTAACCACGACGACTATGCCCGGCGCTATATCAGAGCCTACCGTGAGCGCCAGAAGCAAGCGGAAGGCTAAACCCCTAACTAACAAGAGCAAATTTGTTAGACCCTGTGAGATAATGAATCCATATCGCTATAAAGCCGACAATCTGGATTTCAACGTTAAGCTAACGGGGGAAAATCGTAGCTGGCAAAGTTATACGGTTAGTTTTCCCACTGCCCACCCCACCCGCTATGAGAAGAGTAACACCGTCTGGGGCGACTACTTCAGACCCCCCAGCGGCAACAACCTGCCTCTGGTCATTCTAATTCACGGGCTGGGTGACCGGAGCGTAATTCCCTTAAAAATCCTAGCCCGGTCTCTAGTTAGAAAAGGCGTTGCCTGCTTTATTTTGTATCTGGTTTTGCACTCCAGCCGCATGCCGCCAAGCGGACCCAGTACCCTCAGCTCAGACGAATGGTTTGATAACTACCAAATTTCCGTAATTGATGTGCGCCAGGTAACAGACTGGGCCGAAACCAGAGCCGAGATAAATAAAGAGCAGATTGGAGTCATCGGCATAAGCTTCGGCGGGTTCATCTCGGCGATCGCCATGGGTATCGACCGCCGGATTAAAGCCGGGGTGCTGATCGCCAGCGGCGGAAACCTGGAAAAGATTGCCTTTATGAGTAAGACCCTGCCCAAAAATTGGGGGTTCAAGCACACTGAAGCGGACTTTAATGCCCAGCAGCACCGCTACCGCCGGTATCTGAGTGAAGTAGCCGAGAAGGGGGTCGAGGAGGTCAACCCACCGGAGAGGGGTTTCCTTATTGACGCCATGACCTACGCCCACTTACTCCGTACCCGCCCGCTGCTACTGATCAACGCCCGCTGGGACGAGGTCATCCCTAAAGGGGCCACTCTTGACTTCTGGGAGGCAAGTGGCCGGCCCGCCATCTCATGGCTTCCCGGCGGCCACGCCACCGTCTGGCTATGGTATCCCCTCATCAGCTGGAAAATCATCCGCTTTCTCAAGTCTGCTTTCCGGCTGTAGCCAATAACACGCATTAAGCAAAGAAGCCGGGGCTACTTGCTGCCTTCAGCCAACTACGACTATAATATGAGGGAATAAACTAGGGAGAATGGGGGATTAGATGAAGAAGTATGGACTGGAGAACATCCGCAACGTTTCCTTGCTATCTCACTGTGGGGCTGGTAAGACGTCACTGGCCGAGGCAGTGCTGTCTACGGCCGGCGCGATCACCCGACTGGGCCGGATCGATGACGGGACGACCACCTCGGATTACGACCCCGACGAGATAAAACGCAAGATCAGCCTTAACCTGACTCTGCTACCCGCCGAGTGGCAGGATGCCAAGGTCAATCTGATTGATACCCCGGGATACGCCGACTTTGTGGGCGAGGTCAAAGCCGCCATCCGAGTCAGTGAAGGCGCGGTAATTGTAATCTGCGCTGCCTCCGGTGTCGAGGTCGGCACGGAGCAGGTCTGGGAATACAGTGAGCAAGCTAGCCTCGCCCGGATAATCTTCATCAACAAGATGGACCGCGAGAATGCCGACTTTTTCCAAACTGTGGAGCAGGTCCGAACAAAATTCGGCTCTAAGTGCGTCCCGATACAGCTACCCATCGGCGCTCAGAATGATTTTCAAGGCATAGTTGACCTCGTTACCATGAAAAGCTACACCGGTTCCCCGCCCAAGGAAGGTGAGATACCTTCATCACTGGAGGCTCAGGTCAACTCCTTTAAGGAAAAACTTATTGAGGCTATCGCCGAGACCAGTGACCACCTCATCGAGAAGTACCTCGGTGGCGAAGAACTCAGCCTTGAGGAGCTAACCAGTGGCTTACGCCAGGGGGTATTAAGTGGCCAGATTGTCCCAATTCTCGCCGGTTCGGCAACCCAAAATATAGGCACTACCCACCTGCTCAATACGATATATCACTACCTACCCTCACCTAAGGAACGGGAGGTAGTTACTATTGACACCAAAGGCGAGCCGAAGTTAAAGCCAGACCCCGACGGTCCCCTGGCCGCCTTAGTCTTCAAGACCAGCGCCGACCCGTATGTCGGCAAGCTCACCCACTTTCGGGTCTATAGCGGCACCATCGAGAGCAATTCCCAGGTGTGGAATACTACCCGGGGGGAACAGGAGCGCATCGGTCAGCTATTCATGCTAAGAGGCAAGACCCAAGAGCCGGTGCCTCAGATCAGCGCCGGAGACGTCGGCGGGGTGGCCAAGCTAAGCGTAACCAGCACCGGGGATACCCTGGGCAGTCGGGATAAGCCGCTGAAAATCGCCCCCACCCTATTCCCCGAGCCAGTCTTCAGCGAGGCGGTGCACCCCAAGACCAAGGCTGACATAGATAAGCTGGGGACGGCCCTCTCCCGCTTAGTTGAGGAAGATCCTACTCTCAAGATTCACCGAGAGGCTGACACCAGCGAGACACTACTATCAGGGCTTGGCGAAACCCAGCTAGAAGTAACTGCCGACCGGATGCAGCGTAAATTCGGGGTCAATGTGGAGCTCAAGACCCCCAGGGTTCCCTATAAAGAAACCATAACCGCTCCCGCCAAGGCTGAGTACAAGCATAAGAAGCAAACCGGAGGTCACGGCCAGTATGGACACGTCCTTCTGGAACTGGAGCCCTTGCCCCGCGGTAGCGGGCATGAGTTTATTGACCGGATAGTGGGCGGTACCATACCCAAGAACTACATCCCTGCCGTAGAGAAGGGGGTTAACGAAGCCATGGGTGAGGGCACGCTGGCCCGCTATCCCGTGGTGGATATAAAAGCCACACTATATGACGGCAGCTTTCACCAAGTTGACTCCTCAGACATCTGCTTCAAGATTGCCGGGGCCGGTGCCCTAAAGAAGGGTTTAGCTGAGGGGCAGCCCATCCTCCTGGAACCAATAATGAACCTGCAGGTGAGGGTCCCTGAGGACTTCACCGGTGATATTATTGGTGACCTCAATGCCAAAAGAGCTAAGGTGCTGGGCATGAACCCAGAGAATGGCATGAATATCATTGAAGCCCAGGTGCCGCAGGCTGAGATACTACGCTATGCTATTGACCTAAAGTCAATAACCCAAGGGCGGGGTAGCTTCAGCGCGGAATTTAGCCACTACGAAGAGACGCCCCCCCAAGTCAGCCAGCGCATCATCGCTGAAAAGCAGGCCGAAAAGAAGGGCTAAAAGTAGCTCATCTCAATACTCATCTAGCTAGCGGGAGAACCTTAGCCAACGAGCATCACTTGATTTTAATCGGCCACTAGTTCCTTAACCTTGGCGGTTAGGGCGGGTAGTAACTTTGTCCAGTCCCCGACGACACCGAAGCTGGCCTCCCTGAAGATGTTCGCCTCCGGGTCTTTATTTATGGCCACAATCGTCCTAGCACCAGAGCAACCGGTTATGTGCTGACTGGCACCGGATATGGCTACCGCAATATAAAGGTCAGGCGCGATAATTTTACCGGTAAGACCAATCTGATAACCAGCTGGTACCCAGCCATTATCACAGGGTGGTCGGCTAGCTCCCACCGCATACTCAGCATATGGGTCAATTACCGGTGAAATGCTCGGCGGTAGCGTTACCATTTTGTTGGTGGCATCAACCTTAAAGCTGGCCAGCGGTGCCTCAGGGTCAATTACCTGTTTAACACAGACCATCATATTCATGGCATGCGTAACCCCCTCCCTATAATCGCTCTTGGACTACCAGCGGTATGTTCAGGCTAAAAACCTGACGAGATATTCTAGCACCATGGCAGACTGGGTACAGACCCAGGGTTAGACTTACTACGCGGTCAATACCGCTCAAATCAGGGATGGTTTCGACCCTAGCTCCAGGGAAGAGATTATACAGCAAATCCACGACGACTCGACTCTGACCCATACCTACTTCTAGAAGCAGTGCCCCCCCAGGATAAAGCTTAGCCCTCAAATTAAAACATAAACTTCGTATCTTTTCCAGCCCATCCCAACCCCCATTCAGCGCTAACTCAGGTTCAAAATCAGCCATACCCTCGCGGCAGACCTCTGCCTGTCTAAGGTAGGGAAGATTGGCCACCATCAGGTCAACCGGCTCGGGCAAGGGGTCGAGCAGATTACCCGACAGGAGGCAGACTCTATCCTCCATGCCGTATTTCCGACAGTTACCTAGAGCAACACGGAGAGCAGATGCTGAGATATCGGTGGCATAGACTCGGGTCTGGGGTAGGTTCAGTGCCAGACTGACGGCAATGGCACCACAGCCGGTGCCAATATCAGCTATGGTGGCGACAGGCCGTTTTTGGGCAAGCTCTAGCACCTTTTCAACCAGTAACTCAGTCTCCGGCCGGGGTATTAAGACACTAGGATCAACACAGAAATCAAGCCCGTAGAACTCACGATGCCCGGTTATATAGGCTACTGGCTCCCCACTCAGGCGACGGCTAATTAACCGCCCAAAATCTGTTTCCTCCCTGAGGCTTAGTTCGCGGTCAAGGTCTTGATAGAGTTCAACCCGGCTTATGCCCAGCACCTGCCGCACAAGCAGCTCAGATTCCAAGCCGGAATCAGTAATATCTTGGTGGGCAAGGACTTCTCTTGCCTGACGGAGAATCTGTTCAAGCGTCATACCAGCTGCTCTTCCAATTGTTTTGCCTGCTCATCAGTCGCCAGGGCGTCAATAAGCCTGTCCAGTCCCCCCTCTAGAATCTGGGGCAGATTACGCAGGGTCAAGCCAATACGGTGGTCAGTAACCCGGTCTTGAGGGAAGTTGTAGGTTCTTATCTTTTCGGCCCGGTCTCCGGTACCCACCTGCGCGCGGCGCTGAGCGGTTATGACCGCCTCCTGCTTGCGCTGCTCGATATCCAACAATCGAGCCCGGAGTACCGCCATCGCCTTCTGCCGATTCCGAAGCTGGGAGCGCTCATCCTGACAGGTGGTCACGATACCCGTCGGCAGATGCGTAATGCGCACCGCGGTAGCCACCTTGTTTACATGCTGCCCCCCCGCCCCACCGCTGTGGAAGATGTCAATCCGTAGCTCATCAGGATTAATGGCCACCTCTACCTCAGCCGCCTCGGGAAGAACGGCCACGGTTGCCGTTGAGGTATGAATCCTCCCTGAAGACTCGGTGACCGGCACCCGCTGCACCCGGTGGACGCCACGCTCATACTTGAGACGACTGAAGGCACCCTGGCCCTTTACCTCAAAGATGATCTCCTTAAAGCCCCCGATTGAGCTCTCATTAACATCAATAATATCCACCGCCCAGCCCTGGGCCTGAGCATAGCGGCTGTACATCCGGAAGAGGTCAGCGGCAAATAGGGCCGCTTCGTCACCCCCCGCCCCGGCCCGAATCTCCACGATGACATCTCGCTCATCATTGGCATCCTTAGGTAAGAGACCCAGCCTTAGCTCGGAGAGCAGGCGTTCCCGCTTGGCCTCCAGGCTCTCTATCTCCTGCCTCGCTAGAGCCTTCATCTCCTCATCCAACTCACCGTTCAGCATGGCTCTGGTTTCTTCCAGTGACTTGGCGGTCGCTCGATACTGCCGGTATCTGGTCACCAGGTCTTCGACACCGGCCCTCTCCTGAGCCAGCTCCTGGAGCCGCCTTACGTCCGAGGCTACCTCGGGACGTGCCATCTCCTCAGACAACCCCTGATAACGCTTCTCTATCTCGGCTAAACGGTCTAGCATCCCCATAACTAATTCACCACGAATATTATAGCACAGGCACTGAGAGGGGGGCGAAATAGCAGGAGCTTTCGTAGAACGGGCTGGCCCGCACCAAACTGGCCGGGAAGATGATAGCTGCGGGCTAGGGAATGATTAAGGTCTCTCTACCTTAACCCCTTTGAGCAAGACATAATCGTACATGGTGCCGCTGGCGCCCTTAATCTCCAGAGAGTCAACAATGCCCTGATACTTGCCGCCCATTAACCCCTCCCCGATAATATAGGCCCCTTCCGCTGCCTCCTTGGCGGTTTTAGCCCGCCTCCCCAGCCGACGCACCTTGCCGAAGTGAGCCAGCCTGGTCTCCAGCGCCCGAGCAATCTCGGGAACTCGGGAGAGCCGACCGGAAAGGAGAATCTCCCTCGGCTTTTCCACGCTAACCATCATCGCCGCCACCCCCTTAGCCACACTCTCCAGAAGCATATTCCAGGCACCAACGTATCTATCGGGATGGTGCGCCAGCTCCTCGGGGGTTAAATCCTCCTGGCCACTCATATCCTTGGCCCCACCACTATAGAGCACCACTCCGGGAAACTTCCCCAACCTCACCGCCAGCTCGGAGTCCATATTACCTACGGTGATAAACCCGGGACCACCGGCGGTTCCCCCCAGCCCATCGACTATCTTACCCCCGCTAACACCGATGACGGCGTTAAAGGCATAGCCGACCTCAGCCAAGATAAAGGAGGTCTCAGTGTAGTCAATGCCATAACGCTCTGCCTGGTCTCTCACCGCCAGGACGGTGCAACAAACCTTATCGGCGGTGCCCATGTCAAGCTTGTTCGCCTTCCGGTAGAGAGGGACGGTGGGGAGATGAATCACCCCGGGGGTGAAATAGAGCGGGAAGCCTTCTTTCCGCATCAGCCGAACCACCATCCGGATACCATCATATAGCGGGATGCTCTTGTCATCGGGCACCATCATCGTCAGTTCCCGCTCGGTGATATCCTTAATCGGGGTTACCGGCATGCCGTAACCAGAAGGGCCAACGATCATATCCAGTGGGAAAACACTTCTTACGGTATCGAGGAGCACCTTGGGGTTCTGGGCAACCTCAGGCACCGGCACGGTAGTATCTATGATAACCTCTTCCCCCTCCATACCGAAGAAATCAAAGCTGCCTGTTCCAGGGTCAATCCCGATAACTCTCACTTAATCTTCTCCTTAACAGATTCTATCTCAGGTGTCAAAGGGCAGACGGGATCAGGGGCAAACCAGTCACCGGTAAGAGCAAAGGTGCGGGAGCGACACCCTTTGCATTCCTCCAGATATTTACAACTGAGACAGGCTCCCGTTCTGGTTTTCGGGTCTCTAATCTGGTTAATAAGGCGGGAGGCTAGCATCTCGTCCCAAATTCTAACCAGCGACTTCTCACCAACGTTACCGACCACCATCGAGGTATAGCTGCAGGGCTTGACATCGCCATTAACCTCAATGAAAATGTAGTCGCCAAAGGCACAGGCTGAGGTAGAGGCAACGACGATGCCAGCCCCCTCATCTGGCAGCTCGGCGGTAAGCTTGTGCTCCTTCACCGTAGCCCAGAAGAAGGGCTCGTCAAAGAAAAACTCGGCCCCCGTTTCCTGTGCTGCCTGGCAGGTAAGCTTGATGGCCTCCTTATACTCTTGGGGGGAGAGAAGCTCGGTAGCATAGTCCGCACACGGCTTAAGCCCGATCAGGGTAATCTTGGGTGCTCCAATTGAGCTTGCCAATCTGAAAACCGCCGTTATTTCAGGGTAGTTCATCCTCAAAATAGTGAAATTAATCGCTTCCAGAAGCCCGGCCCTGGCATATTCACGCGCCGAGCGAACCACCTGTTCAAAACTGGCGCCGTGCCGCACCCGCTCATAGGTTTCCGGGGTGGCGCCATCGATGCTCACCATCACCCTTACCCCCAGCCGCTTAAGGCTGGTAACTATCTCCGGGCCTACCAGCATGCCATTGGTTATCAGATGAACCTCAAGCTCCCTCTCCCGCAGCAAGCCCAACAACTCAAAGATATCCCCCCGCAGCAATGGCTCGCCGCCCTCAATAATCACCCAACCAGGCCTCAACTCAGCTATCTCACTAATGAGATCTCTGGCTCTGGCAGTGGAGATTTCTCCCTCAGGAAAACCGCGGCAGTGACGGCAGCTAAGGTCACACTTCGAGGTTATTGCCCAGTCTACCAGATAAGGAGACTTACTTTCACTCACAAGATAACCCCCCAAGAACTATCCAAAGTATAGCTGGTAGCAGCGGCCGAAAGCAAGCTCGAGCTGCCCGTATAGCCTTGATACTTACTAACCATATTGTCTCGTAGTCCTGCCTCTGCTATGCTTTAACCATAACCAGCCAGAGGTCACTAACAATATGGATGCCAGCGTCAAGCAGAGGGAGTTCCGCCCGGTCGATTATGCCAAGATTACAATCTTTGGCCTGGCGATGACGGCCCTGTGGAGCAGCCTGCACAGTATCATTCTGCCCCTGCGTATAGCTGACTTCGTTCCCGCAGGTAGACAGGCTACCTACCTTGGGCTGCTCACCGTTACCGGCCTAATCCTAGCGATAGTTACCCAGCCCATAGCCGGCGCCATGAGCGATCGTTCTGGCTCAAGGTGGGGCCGCAGGCGACCCTATATCCTCATCGGGGCGATACTGACGCTGTCATTCCTGCCCGGCATCAGCCTAGCCGGTAGCCTAGCCGTCCTCTTTGCCATCTACTACCTGCTGCAGATTAGCGCCAATACCGCGCTGGGGCCCTATCTCGCCCTTTTCCCCGACCTGGTGCCGGTGGAGAAAAGGGGACTGGCCTCCGGGGTGAAGGGACTGCTCGAGATAGCAGGGGCAGGCGTCGCCATCTGGCTAATCGGCCAGCTAATGGGTAACTACTCTATCGGTGAGAGCAGCTGGTGGCTCTGGCTGAGCCTGGGGATACTGGGAGCTATCTTTTTAGGCACCATGCTGGCCACGATATTTCTGGTCAGGGAGCCACCCGGAGCTGGTGGGCCCAAGCTACCTCTGGTATCAATCCTACGTAAAACCTTCAGGATCGACCTTCAGGCAAACCCCGATTTCATCCGCTTTGTGCTTTGCCGTCTCTTCTTCGTTATTCCCCTGACTGCCTTCCAGGCATTCGGGCTTTACTTCTTCCGGGACTACCTCGGGGTCGCCAATCCGGCTGCCACCATGGGTAACTTCACCCTAGTGTCTTCCCTATGCATGCTCGGCATGGTCTACCCGGCCGGGCACCTGTCTGACAGGTTCGGGCGCAGATCCATCGGCCTCGTCTCAGGGCTCATTGGGGCTCTGGGAATCGGACTCCTCTTCTTCTTCCGTAGCTACCAGTTCATCCTAACTAGCGCCATCCTGATGGGCATTGGCTTCGGCGGCCTGATGAGCACCAACTGGGCCCTGGCAGTAGACGTGGTCCCCAAGGATGAGGCCGGGAAGTATATCGGTCTCACCAATCTGGCTTCTGCCGGCGGCTCAGCTCTTGCCCGCCTCAAGGGACCAATGATCGACTTCCTTAATGCCCGCCAGTTTGGCCTGGGCTACACCGCCATGCTCTCAAGCTCTTTTGCCTCGCTTATAGCCAGTTCTGTGCTACTGTGGGGGATTAAGAAACGGTAACGGCGGTATCCACCCCTGAGAGCCACAAAAAGCGATAAAACCATAAGATAGGGTTCTGCCCGCCAGGCATGCCAGATAGAACTTCCACAGCGGGAAACGAGTGGCCCCGGCCGCTATCCCCACCAGGTCAAAGGGGAAGAAGGGCACCAGGTTAAACCCGAAGATAACGATAAAGCCCCACTTTTTTACCCAGTTCTCGACCCGGGTGTAGGTTTTCAGCCTCTTCTGCTCCAAAATCACCCGCCCGCTATAACCGGCAAGGTAGCTAGTCAGCTCACCAACCGCCGCCCCGCTTCCACCCGCTAGCCCGACCAGGGCCGGATGGAACATTTGACCCAGAAAGAAATAGGTCCAGAAACTGGGAATCGGCACCAGCACGGTAGAGTTCCAGACCATACTGACCACAAAGACTCCAGGATAGCCCAAGACCCCGAGCTCGCTAATCCGGTCGCGATAGAGAAAGATGCCCACCGTAATGACCACGACCAGGGTAATGCCTAATATCGGCAGCACCCTCCCCTTGAGGACTAACCCCAGCCAGTCTCTTTTCCCAGCGCCACCCGGCTTAATACGGCTGAATATATTGCGCATTTGGTCTCTATAGTAGCATACCGCCCCTGTCTCTGCTATAATTTAACCAGCTTGCCCCCATCGTCTAGAGGCCTAGGACACCGGCCTTTCAAGCCGGCAACAGGGATTCGAATTCCCTTGGGGGCATTAGCTATTGTATTCATTTCAGGTAGGTCGAAACCCATTAAGGTAAATCGACCCTCCCAAGAGACCAAAAACGATTCTGCCTAGCCTTCATGCAGAGCAAATTGTCAATATCCCCAAATACGAAGGTTCTCTTTTGTAAATGATTTACAAAATTTCGGGTTATAAATATATGCCGAAAAACTAATTAAAAAAACGGAATAGACGCAACTCTACAACAGAGTTGAAACATGGTATCATATCAGACAAGTTGGTGATAAAATAAGTCCACCATCCTGCAAATGTGTAGTTGAGAGGGGGGCCTCAAATGCAAGATATCGCTGTCATGACCGATACTGTAAGCTATATGCCTGAAGAAATAGCTAGTGAATACCGCGTAACGCAAATACCAACACATATCATTATTGATGGTGAAACACGTCTCGAAAATCAGCTAGATTTAGCAACATTCTACAAGAAGATGCCAAAATGGAAACAACAAAACAACCTACCCACAACTTCGTCTCCTTCTCCTGATGATTTCGTGAAGGTATACCGTCAACTGGCCAAGGATTATAAATCGATTATATACATTGGCTACAGTAAACACCTTGGCATGACGATCAATTCAGCTTTGCTTGCCAAGGACTTGGTCAAAGATGAACTAGCTCAGACCGACATAGAAGTGCTTGATACAAAATCTTGGGGGGGCGCCCAAATGCTTGTCACAGTAGAGGTTGCGCGAGTGGCATCTGCTGGCGAAAATCTTGGTGAAGTATTAAAGGCGGCTAATAATATAATAAATAAAGTGAACCTCGTCATCTTGTCCGATAACCTATATTATCTAGCTAAGGGTGGAAGAATTCATAGAGCTCGTCCTTGGGCAGGTTCCAAGATTAGCAATACAGTACTTTTAAGGCTGGATAGCTCAACTGAAGGGCAGACCACTCCTCTTGCAAGGTGCAGGACTAAAGGTGAGGCGCTTAAGACACTCTTTGGCTTGGTGCAAAGCACAGGTGCTAATAGCAGATTACACGTTGCCATTAACCATGCTGACGCCCTGGCTGAGGCTGAACAGCTTAAGGAAAAGGCGATATCACAGTTCAAATGTGCTGAAGTCTTCGTCAGTAATATCGGACCATTAGTTACAATTCATACGGGCCTTGGAACCCGTGCTTTTAGCTGGTGGTACGAATAATGAATGACAAATGTTGGCTTGTCCTAGGCTCAGACCTTCTGTTTGCCCAGAAAGCTCAATGCGCAGCTGTAAGACCATTACGGATATATTCTGCGAGCAAATAGTAACGTCGCCACGACGGAAGCAATAAATACTTGAGTAGGCTCTTCATCTTAGCTCGCCCTGGCTTTCCACTCGAAAATAACTCCCCGCGATTATTAGCACATTTGTTCAAAAAGGCGTATAATTAAACTAGGGTATAGGTTACTAGTTTGCCCGTTTGTACCTCAATAAATGGAAGATTGGTGGTAGAAGTGAAAAAATAATCACTGACATCAGCATTATTGTTCTGGCCATTATCTTTGGCACCGGCGTGTTAGGTCTTAGCGGTTGCGGAACCGATAGAGGTGCTCAGGAACCGGTGCCGCTAGAACCAGTAGAGATTAGAGAATACGAGGGCGAGCCGCTTTCGTCAATAAACGATTTCCGGGAGAACTCGATAAAGGGGCCACAGCAGGTAGAGATAGAGAATTACACGCTTAACATAACCGGGCTGGTAAGCGAGCCCTTAGCCCTCACCTACCATGAAGTCGTAAGCGACCATCAGCAGTATGAGAAAGTGGTCACCCTCGACTGTGTCGAGGGGTGGAGCGCCAAGATTCTCTGGGAAGGGGTGCTGGTCAGAGACCTGATTACGGAGGCAAAACCCTTACCCGAGACAAAGGTGGTCATCTTCCACGCTTACGACGGCTACACCACTTCGCTACCCATCGATTACATCACGGATAATGACATCCTAATGGCCTACAAGATGAACGGCGTGACGCTACCACCGGAGCGGGGGTTCCCCTTCGAGCTTGTTGCCGAGAGCAAATGGGGCTACAAATGGATAAAATGGATCACCGAAATCGAGCTATCCAGTGACCTTAATTACCGAGGTTTCTGGGAAAGCCGGGGTTACTCCAACAGCGCCGACCTAGACAAAGGCTTCTTTGAAGATTGAAACCTGAGCTTTTCGGCTTAAAACCTATCCTTAAGCTTCTGGTAGGTTTCCGTCAGGGCTTCAGGGACTACCCGTATATCAGATATCACCGGCATAAAGTTAGTGTCTCCCTGCCATCGGGGCACAATATGGGTATGGACATGTTCATCGATACCAGCCCCGGCTACCTTGCCCATGTTTATCCCGATGTTAAAACCCTGGGGGCTGAACACCGCTCGCAATAGCTTGGTACACCGGCTGACCATCTCGAAATGCTCGCGGCGCTCATCATCAGTGAGTTCATCAAGGTTAGCCACATGGCGATAAGTAGCCACCATAAGATGCCCCGGATTATAGGGATAGCAATTCATGATGACAAAGTTTTGGCTGCCGCGATAGAGAATGTAGTTTTGGGCATCACTATTCTGGGCCGGTTTCTCACATAGAATGCAACCTGATGGCTTCTCCATCCGGATGTATTCTATACGCCATGGCGCCCAAATCTGCTCCATTTGACCCCCTAAACTTTGATTACTTAGCCGCCGAAAGCAGGGCGTCCACCGTGGCCTACATATTATTACTCACCGCCCCACCTTCAGCTTCTCCCTAAGATTATAATACTCCAAGCCGGTACCACAAGGAAATATCTCAACCCCCTTTTTCTCAAGCAATGGTAAAGAAATTGTCATAAACCACCACCATACCTTATAGTGTCTATAGCCATGGAAGACAAAAAGACTCCTTCGGATACCATCACCTTTCTAGGAACAGGCGGCGCCCGAATCATGGTGGCTACCCAGATTCTGGCTTCAGGAGGCATGTGGCTTAATCTGAGCGGCACCGAAATACTGGTCGACCCCGGGCCGGGCTGTATCGTCCAGTCCACCAAGAGGAAACTTAGAGCTGATAAGCTGAGCGCCATTATCCTGTCGCATCGCCACCTAGACCATGCCGGAGATATTAATGTTATGGCCGAGGCGATGACTCAGGGAGGATTCAAACACCGCGGCTGGCTTTTTACCCCCGCTGATGCTCTGGAGAGTGAACCGGTTATCTTTTCCTACCTACGAGATTTCCTCGAGGGCATTGAGATCCTCAAGGAGGGCAAAACCTATGCTATCGGCGACGTATCCTTTACCACCCCAATCCGGCACATACACCCGGTGGAAACCTACGGGATGCTCTTTAAAACGGCTGAGCACACCTTCTCCTATATCGCCGATACCCGCTATTTTGACGGCCTGCTTGAGAGCTACGGCAGCGAGCTACTCATCATTAATGTCGTCTTCTTCGAACCTAAACCGCTGGTTGACCATCTATCGGTGCCCGATGCCAAGCGTCTCATCAGCGAACTAGCACCAAAGGTAGCCATCCTGACCCACTTCGGCATACCGATGTGGCGGGCCAAACCCTGGGAGGTAGCCCAAAGGCTCACTCAGGAGACCGGGGTTAGGGTGATTAGTGCCCGGGACGGTATGCGCTTTGACCTAACGCAGCTGGATAGCTAGCCAACACTGCCAAAACGCTGGATTGCTGCCCCATCTTAAATTATAATTAGCCATCGGAGGTTTTAAACTGACCGTCTAGGCAGCATACCGCTGGGAGCTTTTGAATTGACCGAGCTCGATAATATATTAAGCCAGGTAATCAAACCCGCCCGCTACACCGGCGGCGAGTGGAACGCCGCCACCAAAGACTGGGATAAAACACCGGTTCGGATTGCCCTTTCATATCCGGACTTATACGAGCTGGGTATGTCCACCCTGGCGCTACACATTCTGTATGAGTTACTCAACTCTCAGCCGACCGTTCTCGCCGAGAGGGTCTTCGCCCCCTGGCCGGACATGGCAGCCAAGCTACCCACCGGCGGTATCCCTCTATATAGCCTCGAATCCAAGCACCCGCTCAAGGATTTTGACATCGTTGGTTTTTCCCTGGGCTACGAACTCACCTATACCAACGTGCTCAATATACTCTACCTCGCTCAGATTCCCCTATTTACCTCAGAGAGAAACGACTCCCACCCGCTGGTCATCGCCGGCGGTAGCGGTGCCCTTAATCCCGAGCCGATGGCGGACTTTATTGACTGCTTCGTAATCGGAGATGGCGAAGAGGTCGCCCTTGAGCTGGTTAACTGCTTCCGAGACTGGAAAAGTGACGGGGCTCCCAAAGAAGAGCTACTGCGCCGGCTGGCGGCAACACCTGGCATCTATGTGCCAAGTCTTTATCATGTAGAATACACAGCTAACGGTCACTTTAGCAGCATCACCCCCTCGGTAGCTGAAGCCAGCCCCAGTATTAAGCGGCGGATTGTGGCCAAGCTGCCACCACCCCCCACCAAACCGGTTGTCCCCTATATCGAGATTATCCATGATCGGGGAGCCATAGAGATTCAGCGAGGCTGCAGCCGAGGCTGTCGCTTCTGTCAGGCAGGAAATGTATACCGCCCGGTACGTGAGCGCCCCCCCCATGAGGTGCTTGAGGCAGTCGGCGAGCTTATGGCTAACTGCGGCTATAACGAGGTCTCCCTGGCCTCACTGAGCACCAGTGACTACCCCCAGATTGACGAACTGGTCGCCAGCTTATTCCACCGCTATCAGGACCAAAACCTTATCCTGTCACTACCCAGCCTGCGGACTGATAGCTTCTCAGTAAAACTGCTGGAATCACTGGCCGCCCACAAGAGAACCGGCCTCACCTTTGCCCCTGAGGCCGGTAGCGAGAGACTAAGGCAGGCTATCAATAAGAACACCACAGAAGATACCATCCTCGCCACCGCTGCCGAAGCCTTCGCCCACAGCTGGAACAGCCTCAAGCTCTACTTCATGCTCGGCCTACCCACCGAAACCAGCGACGATATTGAAGCGATTGCCAGCTTGATAGATAAAATCGGTTCTCTGGGGAGAAGAACCAAAGGGAGGAGACCCCAAATAAGGGTCAGCCTGTCTACCTTTGTCCCCAAGCCGCATACCCCCCTCCAGTGGGCGGCCCAGGAAAGCGAGCTTCAGCTCAACACCAAGATCGGGCTTCTAAAACAGAGGCTACCCCGCAAGGGGGTCAGGCTATCCTGGAACGACCCAAAAGTAAGCCAGCTTGAAGCCGTCATGTCGCGCGGCAACCGGCGACTGGGCAGGGTTATCCACCGCGCCTGGCAGCTGGGTAATACCTTTGATGGCTGGAGTGAGCACTTTAACTATGAAAACTGGCTCCGCGCCTTTGAAGAGTCCGGGCTTGACCCCGCTTTTTATGCGGAGCGGGAACTATCTTTAGACGAGCCGCTGCCCTGGGCCCATATTGATACCGGGGTAACCCAGGCCTTCCTCAAACGAGAATATAAGAAGGCCCTAGTAAATAAAGAAACCCCTGATTGCCGTTACCAAGATTGTAGTGCCTGCGGACTCCAGCGCTTGAGCCCAGCCTGCCGGCAAAAACATCAGCAACTCAGGCAAGCTCGGAAAGAAATCTCTCTATCGCCTGATTAACCGCCAGCGGCTGCTCCGCCAGCACCCAGTGGCCCGCACCGGGAACGATGACCTCACGCGCTCCCTTAATCTGGCTCGCCAGATAGCGAGTATATTTAACCGGTGTCATCTCATCCTCACTGCCACCAATCACCAGCGTCGGCAGCTTGATATTATGGACCTCCGCCATCACGTCAAACTTATCGCAGGCGAGTAGATCGTTCAGCATCACTGCTGGCCCAACGCACATTCTCTCTTCAATCACCATCTGCCTGACTTCAGGGACAGTGGTACCATGGCGCCCTTCCAGATAATCCCCCCAGGCTAACCTACCGGTGACCATTCCCCCGACTGCCTTAAGCAGGTCGGGGCGAATTCTTAACCTGGCTCCGGTGCTAACTAAGATCAGGGCTCTTACCTCAACACCATATTTCAGCCCATATAGCTGAACCACGGCACCTCCCATAGAATGACCGGCCAGAACGATATCTTGATACGGCTGCTCTTGAAGGTAGCCACGCAGCCACTCCACATAACCACCGATGCTAGAGCAGGGTTTGCCTTCAGGATGACCGGGAAGGGCAATAGCTTCCGAACCAATAAAGTACCGGGTCTGACACAGCCACGCCTTCTGACCACAAGCGGCACCAGGGATAAAGAGCAGCTTCATCTGAATTCTCTTCTAAGCAGGGATTAGCTCGGTCTACTACTCAAAACAGGCGATAGCCACTACCTGATCACCATCCCCCAGCCTCATCAGCCGCACCCCTTGGGTATTCCTACCCTGAATAGTAATACCCTGTTTGCGGTCTTTCCCTTTCACCAGCGTGCGCGTGATAATACCATCCGCCGATATAATCATCAGCTGGTGCGCCCGGGTAACCAGCTTGGCATCAACCACCTCGCCCGTTTTTTCGATAACCTTAAAGGTCTTTACGCCGCTGCCTGCCCGGTGCTGATTGGGATAGACTTTCATTGGTGTGAGCTTACCGTAGCCGTTAGTGGTGACCACTAGCAGAAAAACATCCGGGCGGACAATCCCCATGCTCACTACCCTGTCATCAGGAGCTAAGCGTATACCCCGCACCCCGCCACTGGCTCTCAAGCTGGCTCTTAGCTCCAAAACCGGGAACCTGATGGACTGCCCGTGTTTCGTTACCATAATGATATCATCCTGGTCACTGGCTAAACTTGCCGAACATAGCTCATCACCCTCGGGCAAATCCATAGCGATAAGCCCGCTGGAGCGCACATGGGTGAAACTCTCGATACCGGTCTTTTTCACCTCCCCACTACAGGTCGCCATGATAAGGTAATCGCCCCGCTTGAAATCACTCACCGCCACCATAGCGGTAACCCGCTCCTCCTCCGCCACCGGGAAAAGATTAATCACCGCCGTCCCTTTACCGGTACGAGAGCTGTCAGCCGGAATTTCGTGGCACTTCAGACAAAAGACCCGGCCCCGGTTAGTGAAGAAGTAGAGCCAGTCATGGGTATCAGCCACCACCAAGAGCCTGACGGCATCCTGCTCCCGGATTACCATGCCAATGATACCCTTGCCGCCACGGTGCTGCACCCTGTAGGCCTGAGAGGCTACCCTCTTGACAAAACCCCGCTTGCTTAAGGTCACCACCATTCCCTGGTGAGGAATAAGGTCCTCCTCACTAAACTCTATTACCCCCTGCTCCTGTATCTCAGTCCGCCGTGGGTCAGCATATTTAGACTTAAGTTCGCTCACCTCTTCCTTCACCAAGATAAGTATCCGTCTGGGATTAGCCAGCAGCTCTTCCAGATAAGCGATATTCTTTATTACCTCAGCATGCTCGTCGAGTATCTTCTGCCGCTCAAGGTTAGCCAGACGACGCAGCGGCATATCAAGAATCGCCTGTGCCTGTACCTGAGACAGACCAAAATTAGCCATCAGGTTCTGGCGAGCTACCTCAGCCGTCTCCGATTTCCGGATGGTGCTGATTACCTTATCAATCTGGTCCAGGGCAATCTTAAGCCCTTCCAGAATATGAGCCCTAGCTCTAGCCTCCTTGAGTTCAAAACGAGAGCGCCGGGTGATAACTTGGCTACGGAAGTCAATATAATGCTGAAGTGCCTCTTTAAGGCTGATTACCCGGGGCTGCCCGTCAACTAGAGCCAGCATGTTAATGAAGAAAGCCGACTGCATAGAGGTATATTTATAGAGGTTATTAAGCACCGGCCGGGGCTGAGCATCTTTTCTCAGTTCAATAACAATGCGCAGACCCTGACGGTCTGACTCATCACGGATGTCACTAATCCCCCGGATCTTCTTGTCCTTAATGAGTTCCGCTATCCGTTCGATAAGGGCCGCCTTGTTCGTCTGGTAGGGAAGCTCGGTGACCACTATCTGGCGACGCCCGCCCTCTTTAGCCTCTACCACGTGAGCCTTAGCCTGAACTACCACCTTGCCATGCCCGGTAGCGTAGGCACTCTTAATCCCTTCTCGCCCCAGAATGATGCCCGCGGTAGGGAAATCAGGACCTTTAACAAACTGGATAAGCTCATTAACGGTTGCTTCGGGGCTATCAACGAGATAAGAGATGGCATCACAGACTTCGCCCAGATTGTGCGGCGGGATATTGGTGGCCATACCAACCGCAATACCAGCACTGCCGCTAACCAATAAATTAGGTAACCGGGCTGGTAGGACCGTAGGCTCCTTCAAGCTATTATCAAAGTTGGGCATAAAGTCCACGGTATCCTTATCAATGTCAACCAGCATCTCCTGAGAAATGGGCGCTAGCCTTACTTCGGTATAACGCATTGCGGCCGGAGGGTCATTATCGACACTGCCAAAATTACCCTGTCCATCGATCAGCATATAGCGCATGGAGAAATCCTGGGCCATACGCACCATAGCATCATAAACCGAGGTATCCCCGTGGGGGTGATATTTACCCAGCACTTCACCGACGACACGGGCACTCTTTCGATGCGGTCCAGTATGATTTAGTCCCAGACCGTGCATCGCGTAAAGAATGCGCCGGTGAACCGGCTTTAACCCATCCCGGACATCAGGTAAGGCACGGGAAACAATGACACTCATCGCGTAGTCGAGATAAGAACTTTTTATCTCATCTTCAATATTGATTGGTTTGACTTTACCTAAAACCATACTCGCTTGACCTCTTATTCTTCGTGAATAACAGCGCTATCATTTATGTTAATAGACTCTTCAGTCGATAAGCCTTTGCCCTCAATACTCACTACCGTATAATCGGGCTCCTCCTCCCCCACCTCCTCCTCATATTCTTCTAACTCAGGCTCATGTTTGATTACCCTATCACTGAGGTAGGGCCGTGGGCTCTTAAACCCCTTGGCCGGAAAGGAAAGACGCCCAACCTGGCTGGGGTCCTGGTAGGCCTCTCTAATAACGAGGCTCACGGTATCTTCTGTTGAGCTGACAACAGCCGCCGTATACTCATTGCCACCAGCCATCAATTTAATAAGCCGCTGAGCATGCTTGAACTCGACCTGCCCCAGATACTCACCGCGGCCATTTTCTACCACTAAACTGGAGCCCGCTATCTTTAAATAAACCTTATCACCGGCTACCATCTCAGCCACCACCTCCGGTGGCCCCAGGTGATAGAGATTAACCACCCCCGCCTTACCTGTCTCCTCAATAAAATGCAGGGGCTCAACGTGAGAATCATCCGGTGAGCCGATAATGGCCTCCCTTAAACGAGACAGCCGATTGAGGTTCTTGCGAGCAATGGTATTATAAGGGTCAAGCTCTATCGCCCGGCTATAGGCTTCCCAAGCGTGAGAGAAATCGCCAATCTCCATATTGGCTCTGCCCAGCCGATTATAAGCACTGACATCACCGGGAAAGCTCTCTACCAGGCTCTGATTAATGGCTACCGCCTCCTGCCAGCGACCCTGCATCGCCAGCTCAACAGCCTGCCTGCTACGACGCTGCCTTAATCCGGCTGCTTCCGTCTCCACCACAGCCTGAAAGCCCTCCAGTTATCTGCTTTGCTAATTATATTCCAGTCCACCTAGCATCACAAGTTAAAACCAACCCTCGAGAAACCAGGGAAAGCGAAGCCTAAAACAAGCTATGCCCCGCTTTCCAGCTCAAACGCCCGGTGCAGGGTTCGCACTGCCTCCTCAACCCTAGCCGCATCAATAATGCAGGTTATCCTTATCTCTGAAGTCGTGATTAGCTGAATATTGATGCCCTGTTCACTAAGTGTGGTAAACATACGCGCGGCATAGCCCGGAGCATTCTGCATGCCGGTACCAATGATACTGACCTTACCCAGCCTGGAATCACTAACGCACTCCCTGGCTTTAATCTGCTTGGCGATGGGTTCAACGACCTGCATCGCCCCCGTCAGGTCACTCTTAGCCACGGTAAAGGTCAGGTCGGTGATATTCTCAATACTGGCGTTCTGAACAATGGTATCAACACTAATACCAGCCTGAGCTAAAGGCTGGAAGATGGCAGCGGCAATCCCCGGTCGGTCAGGAACACCAACCACCGTTATCTTAGCCACGTTCAGGTCGTGAGCGATACCCATTACTTTATTTCGCACTTCCATTGGCGCTCCTCCATAAATTAAAGTCCCCGGCTTATCGTTAAAGCTTGAGGCTACCAGGATTGGAATATCATACAGCTCCCCCAGCTCCACCGCCCGGGGGTGCATCACCTTGGCACCATAGGTGGCCAGCTCCAGCATCTCCTCATAGCCAACCTCAGTTAGCGGCTTTGCCTCAGGGGTAAGCCGCGGGTCGGCAGTATAGACGCCATCAACATCAGTATATATCTGACACACACTGGCCCCCAGGCTCGCGGCCAACGCCACCGCCGTCGTGTCTGAGCCTCCCCGCCCCAAGGTGGTGATATCCATCTCCCCGGTAACCCCCTGAAAGCCGGCCACAATGACAATCTTCCCCTTCTCCAGCTCCTTAATCACCCGTTTGGACTCAACCCTAAGGATTCGAGCCTGTCGGTGGGCGGAATCAGTGTGTATCCCAGCCTGAGCCCCGGTCAGGCTAACGGCTTCATAGCCCATATCCCGAAGCGCCATGGCCAGCAGGGTGCAGGAAACAAGCTCCCCGGTGGAGAGAAGAAGGTCAAGCTCCCGGGCACTGGGCTCCCTGGCTATCTGATAAGCCAGCTCAACAAGCTCGTCAGTGGTATCTCCCATCGCCGAAACGACGACCACCACCTGATTACCCCTATCCTTAGTGGCCACAATGCGCCGGGCGACACTCTTAATTCTCCCAGCATCTGCCACCGAGGTACCACCATACTTCTGCACAATTAAAGCCACTTAATCTTTAACCCCCACTAATCGGCTCATAATACTATAACCGGGGTCAAGAAGTAAATTTATTTTCCGTGCCTCAGCCTCGGTAAATCTCTCAGCCCCGTTAGCCTTAAACCCGGGTCCCCAGAGCATAAATGGCACTGGTTCTGGAGAGTGGGTCCGGGTTGCGATCGGGGTGGGATGGTCGGGCATAACCAAAACCCGGATAGAATCTCCTTCCCAGCCGCAGAGCTGCCTGACCGCCTCGCTATCTACTCTCTCGATAGCCTCCACTTTATCATCAATTGAGCCGGCATGAGCCGCCTCGTCCGGCGCCTCAACATGGATGACGGCCAGATCGCATTCCCCGAGGGCCACCAGAGCCCCGGCAGCTTGAGCCGAGCAGTCGTTATCCAGACCATCGGTAACCCCTGGTATTTCTAAGATATCCATGCCCACCATCCTTCCCAACCCCCGCAGCAGGTCAACTCCGGAGGTTATCGCCGCCCTAAGACCATAAACCCGCTGGAAAGGCGGCATGTCAGGCACTTGACCACTACCCCAGAAGAGCCATATCATCGTGGTTGGCAAATCACCGCGAGATATCCGCCTCATATTCACCGGATGGTTTCGGAGCACCGCCTCGGAGCGCTTCATCAGGTCTCGCAGCCGCTCACTCCCTGGACCCTGGGGCAGAAACTCAGCGATAGGCCTCCCGGGGATATCATGAGGCGGCGTGCAGGTCGCCTGAAGGGTAGCCTTCTCTCCCCTCAGTTTCAAGATATGACGGTAGCTCACCCCGGGGTAGAAAGACACTCTATCATCACCCAGGCTCTGGTTCAAAGCCGAGATAAGCTCCCCAGCCTCCTCGGTACTGATATGCCCCGAGCTATAGTCCCACATCCAGCCGTCCCTAACCGCCACCAGATTACAGCGGAAGGTAACCTCTCCAGCGTCAATGGGGATGCCCATGCTCCTGGCTTCGATAGCGCTCCGGCCCCGGTAGTAAACCTTGGGGTCATAACCTATGACCGACATACAGGCACAGGCACTGCTTGGCTCCATCCCCTCGGGTACGGTGCGGCAGAGCCCCAGTATGCCCTGAGACGCCATAGAATCCAAATTAGGGGTGCTTGCCAGCTCTAGCGAGGTCTTACCACTCCGCTCAGGTAGCGGCAAGCCAGAAGCCCCGTCAATTATCAACACGCAGTATTTCATTGCTTCTCAATACCATAATAACCTTAATAACCTTTAGTAAGTCAAGGAAGGTTGCCCCGCCGCTAAAATCCGCCTATAATATCGAGTGCGGGGTGTAGCGCAGCTTGGTAGCGCGCAGCGTTCGGGACGCTGAGGTCGGAGGTTCAAGTCCTCTCACCCCGACCAAAGCCCTACCTATCCACTTTCCGCTTCGCCTCTTCCCACAGCTCGTTCTGCTCGGCAAAGGATAACTGGCTAAAGTTAAGCCCCCGCTTTCGGCAGAGCTCCTCCATAGCAGTAAAGCGCGTATAAAAGCGCTCGTTAGCCTGCCGCAGGGCTGACTCAAGGTCAATCCCCTCCCGGCGGGCGATGTTAGCCAGAGTAAAAAGCAGGTCTCCAAACTCCGCCGCCTTTTCCTCTTGGCTGGTAGCCTCGGTAAGCTCGGTAACCTCCTCTGCCAGCTTATCGATAACGCCATTAGTATCCTCCCAGTCAAAGCCAACCCGGGCCACCCGAGCCTGAACCCGCTGACTAAAGGCCAGGGCCGGCATCTCCTTGGGGACGCCATCCAACATGGAGGCCCCCTCCTCCCGCTCTGCCTGCTTGAGGACTTCCCAGTTATGGGTCACCTCGTCAGCGTCCTTTACCTTCTGCGAGCCAAAGATATGGGGATGGCGGCGGATGAGCTTGGTATTTATTTTCCGCAAGACGTCGCCGAGCTCAAACTCGCCAGCCTCACGAGCAATCTGGGCATGAAGCACAACCTGCATCAAGAGGTCGCCCAGTTCATCATAAAGCCGCTCCGGGTCTCCCGCATCCAGAGCCTGAAGCACCTCATAGCACTCCTCAAGCAGGTTCTCCCGCAGTGAAAGGTGGGTCTGCTTTCGATCCCAAGGACAGCCATCTGGAGCCCTCAGCCTGGCAATAATGTCTACTAGGGTAGCAAACTGGTCTAGATTCTGTGGTAAAGACAAATTAACGTCCCCCCAGTCCTTAGGCTAAACATATAATTCTACCTTAATCCTTACCTCAACTCAAACCTAGCTGCGCCCCGATGAAGCCTCTCTGTCCCCTTAAGAAATCAGCCGCCCCCACCACCCGCTTACCCTCAAGCTGAACCTTAACCACCCCTAAGACTCCCTCCCCGGTACTGACTCCAAATGACGGTGCTGTCTCCTCGCTGGTCAGAGCCAAAGCTACTACCTGCCCCACCTCAGCCCCCTCTTCTTCGGAAAGGGGTACCGCCTCAACAATCTTGAGTCGCTTGCCCCGCCAGCGGGTATAACACCCGGGCCAGGGACTGTAGGCACGCACCTGCCGCCAGATGCTGGTCGCCGCTAGGTGCCAATCAATCTCACCCGCCTCCTTGGAAATCGGGCGACAGTGGCTGGCTAAAGCTTCATTCTGAGGTCGCGGGGTAAGCTCCCCCTTCTGCCAGCGGGGCAGAACCTCGAGTAATAGCTGCGCTCCGAGGCGGGACAGCTTACCACCCAGCGAGCCGGTGGTATCCGATGCCGAAATAGGAATCTGCGCCTGGGCCAATACCGGCCCGCTATCCAGACCCTCATCCATCACCATGATGCTGACCCCGGTAAATTCGTCCCCGGCCAGAATCGCGGCGGCGATTGGTGAGGCGCCTCTAAATTTAGGCAGCAGGGAGGGATGAATATTAAGACAACCATAGCGGGGAACGGCCAAAACCGGCTGGGGCAGAATCTGTCCAAAGGCGGCCACCACGATGACATCAGGTCGGAAGCTAGAGAGCTCCGCCTCCGCCTCCGCTTTTCTTAAACTAGTGGGCTGCACTACGGGTAGCCCCAGCCGTATGGCTACCCCCTTTACCGGTGAGGGCTCCAGAGCCCGTCCCCTGCCCGCCGGCCGGTCGGGCTGAGTGTAGGTAGCCACCACTCGATACTGGTCGAGAATCAGGTGCTCAAGCGGTAGCACGGCAAATTCTGGACTACCCATGAAAACAACGCGCAAACTAAACCCCCGACGGCTAAATCTTAACATCAAAAGAAATTCCCAGCAAACCCTCCTCCAAACCTAGCGGGTAAATAACTAGGCAAATAAGCAAGTTTTCTAGACCTTTTAACGGAAAACAGGACCCAAAAACATCCCCAAACCACCTTCAGAAATCTTGACATCTACGAAAAAGTGCCCCGGGGAGTATAGCCAAATCCCAAGTCTCCAACTATGAAAATGAGAGGCCAACTAAGCCGGTGGCGGCCAGACACCCTAAGGCAAGCAAATCTGCTCGCCAAAAGGATAGCTCAAACCTAGCGGGTAAATAACTAGGCAAATAAGCAAGTTTTCTAGACCTTTTAACGGAAAGAGAGACCTAAAAACGCCCCAAAACCAGTGCCAAAACTCTTGCTCCCCAATCTAGAAAGCTTGTTATCATTATAGCGTTCCTGCTTTAGCTACTGTGTAGTCCATACTTGGCCACTAACCCAGGAATATAGAATCTTAGACATTGCGGATCAGAACGAAGGGAATTTGATGGCAGCCGAGTCAGCGCAAAGAATCTGGGAAACCGCCCTGGGGGAGTTACAAATACAGGTCTCTAAGCATAACTACCAGACCTGGCTGGAAAAAACATTCGGCCTAAGCTACCAAGATGACCAGTTTGTTATCGGTGTGCCCAATAGCTTCGTGGCGGAATACTTGGATAAAAACCAGCACTCCCTAATCGAGAAGACACTCATCGGGCTTACTCACCGTGATACTCGCGTCCTCTTTAAGGTGGAGGCACAAAATCAGCCCTTCCCGGATGAGCCTCACCACCGAGACGGGATTTCAGATACCCAGAAAGCGAGTTCACCAATGTTTAACCCCAAATATACCTTTGATTCCTTCATCGTCGGTAGCGGCAACCGTCTGGCTTATGCGGCTGCCCTCGGGGTAGCCGAGAGCCCGGGAATCACCTATAACCCGCTCTTTATCTATGGCGGTGTCGGCTTAGGTAAGACCCATCTCTTACACGCCATCGGTCATCAGGCCCTATCTAGTCACCTCCAGGTACGCTACGCCAGCTGTGAGAAGTTTACCAACGAGTTTATCTCAGCTATTCGGGAGAAGCAAACGGAGGAATTCCGCGAGCGGTATAGAAGCGTTGATATGCTGATGCTCGATGATATTCACTTCATAAGTGGTAAAGAGCAGACCGAGGAGTGTCTCTTCCACACCTTTAACGAGCTCCACAACCAAAACCGCCAGATCATTGTAACCTGCGATCGCCCGCCGAAATCAATCCCCAAGCTTGCCGAGCGACTGTGCTCCCGCTTTGAGTGGGGTCTAATTGTTGACATTCAGCCGCCCGATCTGGAAACCCGCCTCGCTATTCTCCAACTTAAGGCTAAACAGCGAGGTGAGGATGTCCCCCTAGATTCCCTGGAGTTTATTGCCCGGCAGATTCAACAAAACATACGCGAACTGGAGGGCAACCTTAACCGGGTCATTGCTTACGCTAAGCTTCTCCAAGCTAGAGCTACCCCTGAGCTTGCCGCTAAAGCGCTCGAGAATATAGCTGATAAAGCCCCTAAAAGTGAGCCGACAACACCGGCCCGAGTGATAGAGTCGGTAGCCCGTAGCTTCCAGCTCACCCACGCTGACCTAGTGAGCCCAAAGCGGGACAAGGAAACCAGTTTAGCTAGGCAGATAGCCATGTACCTGATCCGGGAGCAAACCGGCTACCCGCTAGCACAAATCGGGGTCGAACTCGGCAACCGGAACCCGTCAACGGTAAGACACGCCTGCGAGAAGATATCCGCTGAGATCAATATTAATCCCCACCTAAGGCGCCGAATCTCCAACCTACGCCAGAAGACCCCTTAGCATAGTTTGTGCAAATCCCCGCCGGCTTTTTTGACAACTTCGAAGTTTTTATGATAAGTCCAGAAAGCCCCCAGTGAGATTCTCCCAAAAATAACAGGGTTTCTAACCCTAGGCTGAATCTTTAGCTTCTATCCCCTCTAGGTTATGCTATTATTAAGATTAATAAAGCTAAATAGAATTAATCTAAGGGTTAGGATAAAATTGATAGCAGTATATAGGAATTTTATGATAGGGAAAAGGGGCCATGTTTGACTGGACGGAAATAAAGGTGAAGGCTGGAAGAGGGGGGGATGGGGCGGTCAGTTTCCGGCACGAGAAATATGTCCCCTTTGGAGGCCCGGATGGAGGTGATGGGGGTGACGGCGGTGATGTGATTATAGAGGCGTCCAGCAGCGTCACCAACCTGCGCCTCTTTAAGCAGAAGAGGTTTTTTAGGGCCGGTGATGGGAAGGCCGGCTTGGGGAAAAAGAGGCACGGTAAGGGGGGAAAAGATCTGGTGATAGGTGTTCCGGTGGGAACACTGGTCTCGCCTAAGACCCAGGTGGGTCAGGACTCTCTAATGGCGGACTTGGAGCAATCGGGGCAGCGGGTGGTAGCGGCTCGCGGTGGCAGGGGAGGATTAGGGAACGTCCATTTTGCTTCGGCAACGAATCAGGCACCACAGATTGCCCAGAAAGGAGAGCCGGGGGAAGAATACTCCCTGATACTGGAACTAAAGCTTATCGCTGATGTTGGTATCATTGGTTTTCCCAATGTCGGTAAGTCAACCCTGCTCGCGGCTGTTTCTGCCGCTAGGCCCAAGGTGGCTAGCTATCCCTTCACCACCCTGGAGCCTGTTTTGGGGGTAGCGGAGGTCGGCGGCCAGAGTATGATTCTGGCTGAGATTCCGGGGTTAGTGGATGGTGCCCACCTTGGCCGCGGTCTGGGCCATGATTTCCTGCGTCATATCACCCGCACCAAGGTGCTTATTCACCTGATAGATGGTAGCTCGGCGTCCCCGGTAGCAGACTTAGTGCAGGTGAATACTGAACTGGGCCTTTATGATTCGGCGCTGGCCAAGAAGCCACAGCTGGTAGCGATAAATAAGCTCGACCTAACGGAGGTCAGGGCTCGGCTGACCGAGATTGAGGATGCCTTTATTCAGGTGAGGATTTCGCCCACCTTTATTTCTGCGGTAACCGGAGAGGGAGTCCCGGAGATTATGGCCGGAGCGGTGAAGATGCTGGGGCAGGTTCCGGTTGAGAGAGTGACCGGGGAGGGGGTTAGCCGGAAGGTTTTTCACCCTCGGCCCAGGGTTACCGGTGTCGGCGTGCAGAAGGAAGGCGATACCTTTGTGGTCAGATCATCAGAGCTGGAGCGGATCGTGGCCCGGGTGGATATGTCACACCCGGTAGTGTATGCTCAGGTTAGAAAAGAGCTGGACAAGCTGGGGGTTAGCCAGGCCTTGAGAAAGGCAGGAGCCAAGCCTGGTGACAAGGTAAGGTGTGGGAGCCGCGAGTGGGAGTGGTATTAGTTGAGGAAGATTACGGAAGTCCGGATGTGGTGTTGGCATTATTATAAGAGGGGTAGCGGAGTCGCATGAAGAAGGGGGTGCTGGGGGGTACCTTTGACCCCATCCATAACGGCCATCTAGCGATTGCTGGGGAAGTGAGGTTACGGCTTTCTCTGCACGAGGTTATCTTTGTGCCTGCCGGTCAGCCCTGGCTGAGAATGGGTAACCCCCTCTCTGCGGCGGCGCATCGTGTTCAGATGGTACATCTGGCTATTGCCGATGAGCCCTGTTACAAACTGTCCCCTGCGGAAATAGAGCGGGCAGGCCCTTCTTATACCGTTGATACCATGGCTGAACTGAGAGCGCAGCTTGACAAGGGGGACGAACTGTTTTTCATCCTGGGCTGGGACAACTTGGCTGAGCTTCCCCGGTGGCATGAGCCGTCTCGACTGGTTAAGATGTGTTCTTTGGTAGCTATCCCCAGACTGGGCTATCCGCCTCCTGGTCTCAGAGCTCTGGAGGCGGCGGTCCCGGGGTTAGCCCAGAGAGTTATCCTGCTTGAGGCCCCATATGTGGATATCAGTGCCTCTGAAATCAGGCAGCGAGTCAGCCGGGGGCTGTCCATTCGCCATCTTGTCCCTGAGCCAGTGGCTGATTATATTGAGGAGCACAGACTATATGCCCGCCAGGGTTAGGTTTTCTGGTCTGTGAGAGGGGGATTGCATTATGGAGACGTATCCCACACTGGAGTTGGGGCTGAATACCGAAGGTGTCCGAAGGCTTAGGGAGATTGCCTTTGAGGTTGGGGCCTTTTTAACCGGAGAGTTTACCCTTACTTCTGGGAAGAAGAGTAACTACTATATTGATGGCAAAAGGATAACCCTGTCGCCAGAGGGTGCCTATCTGGTGGGTAAGGCGATATTTGATGAACTGGCCGGGGGTGAGGTGGAGGCGGTCGGCGGAGTAGCCACGGGGGCCTACCCCATGGTGACCGCAGTTGGCTTAATCAGCCACCTTGAGGGTAAACCGATGCCGATCTTTATTGTCCGTGAGGTGGTTAAGGAGCACGGGGCGATGAGACGGATTGAGGGTAACCTGAAGGAGGGCTCAAGAGTAGCTATCCTGGAAGACGTGCTTACTACCGGGGGCTCGGTAATGAAAGCCATAGAGGCAGTGGAGGCGGCTAACTGCCGGGTGGTCAGGGTTATCGTGCTCGCTGACCGTGATGAAGGTGGCAGTGACCGGCTAAAGACGGCGGGCTATAATTTTACCGCTCTCCTGCGGGTAGCCCATTAGATATCCAGGTTCTTGACGCTCTTGGCGTGGGCCTGGATAAAGGCCTTGCGGGGTGGGACCTCCCCCCCCATCAGTACGTGGAAGATGTGGTCTGCCTTGGCGGCATCCTCTAGGGTAACGGAAAGGAGGGTGCGGGTGGTCGGGTTCATGGTGGTCTCCCACAGTTGCTCGGCGGTCATCTCCCCCAGACCCTTATATCGCTGAATCCCTACCTTTTTCGCTCCCTTCAGCTCCGTTAGTATCGCTTCTTTTTCTAACTCCGAGTAGACCCAGTGCTCGTCTTTATTTCTCTTTATCCGGTAAAGTGGCGGCTGGGCAATGAACAGGTGTTCACGGTTAATCAGCTCAACCATGTGCCGGAAGAAGAAGGTCAGGAGCAGGGTGCGGATGTGAGCGCCGTCAACATCGGCGTCAGTCATCAGGATAACCCGGTGATAGCGCAGCCTCGCCGGGTCAAAATCGTCATCGATGCCGGCCCCCAGGGCGGTAATAATGGCCCTGATTTCTTCGTGAGCTAGCATCTTATCCGAGGGGGCTTTTTCCACATTGAGGATCTTGCCGCGTAGGGGCAGGATTGCCTGAAAGCGGCGGTTTCGCCCCTCCTTGGCAGAACCGCCGGCAGAGGGTCCCTCCACCAGATATAGCTCACACAGGGATGGGTCTCTTTCCGAGCAATCGGCTAGTTTGCCGGGCAGAGTGCCGGTATCAAGGCTGTTCTTGCGGATAATGAGGTCGCGAGCCTTCCGTGCCGCCTCTCTAGCCTTGGCGGCGGTGAGACACTTGTCGATAATCCTTTTGGCTTCGACGGGGTGTTCCTCAAGGTATAGGGCAAGGCCGTCGCTTACGGCGCTCTCTACTAGGCTCTTGACCTCGGCGTTACCGAGCTTGGCTTTGGTCTGGCCTTCAAACTGTGGCTCGCTGAGCTTGACACTAATGACTGCGGTAAGGCCTTCTCTGACATCCTCACCGGTCAGGTTGGGCTCGTCCTCCTTGATGAACTTGTTCTTGCGGGCGTAGTCATTGAGAACTCGGGTTAACGCCGAGCGGAAGCCGGTGAGGTGAGTCCCTCCATCGGCGGTATTAACGCAGTTGGCAAAGCTAAAGATAGTCTCCGCGAAACCATCGTTATACTGGATGGCCCCCTCAATTATGGTGCTATTAAGTGTTTTCGAGATATAAATGGGATGGCGGTGACGGACATCCCGGTTGCGATTGAGATGGCGGACCAGGCTGGTAATACCGCCTTCAAAGTAGAAGGTCGTCTCGACGTCCTTTTTTTGGTCGCGGAGGCATATTTCCAGCCCCTTGTTCAGGTAGGCCACTTCTCTCAGCCGTTCGCCCAAAGTATCGACGTTGTAGCTTACTCTGTCGAATATCTTTTTATCGGCCAGGAAGGTAATGGTGGTGCCGGTATCACCGGCCTCACCGACCTCAGTCACCGTATCCTGGGGTATGCCTAGCTTGTAGTTTTGCTCGTAGAGCTTGCCGTCGCGCCTGACATTGATTTTGAGCCAGGAAGAGAGGGCATTGACTACCGAGGCCCCGACGCCGTGCAGGCCACCTGATACCTGGTAGATTTTCCCTCCGAACTTGGCCCCGGCGTGGAGCGTCGTCATAACGGTTTCTAGGGCGGAAACTTTGGTCGCCGGGTGAATATCCACGGGGATACCGCGCCCGTTGTCCTCCACACTGACGGAATCATCTTCCCGAATGGTAATCAGGATTTTGCTGCAACAGCCGGCCATGGCTTCATCAACGCTGTTATAGACGATTTCGTAGACCAAGTGATGTAGTCCGTGCTGGTCGGTACTGCCGATATACATGCCGGGTCGTCGGCGGACTGCTTCCCGCCCACCCAGGATCTGGATATCCGCGGCAGTGTATTTATTGTCTGATGGTTCAGGTGAGGCTGGTGTGTCCTGTAGCATAGTTAGTCTTTGCCTCCGTATTGGCAGTTAGTTTAAGGGAAAAAGTATACTGATGAGTGAAGGTGGTGAACTAAGACAGCACTGGTGACAAAAGTAGAGGCCACCCACCTAGCAGAAAGCTTATATGTTACCGGGGTAACCACTTATTTATTATAGCACAGTTTAGCTATAAAGTGAAGGATATAGGCTAGATAACCCAGATATTGATACTGTGGGCAACGTCTTTATTGGGTGCGTGGGGGTAGCATAGGCAACGTATACAACGGCCAATATATACTGATGATAACAAAAAGGCTGGATACCCGCTTTAAGGCATATCCAGCCTTGGTACATTTTCGGTTAGTTTTGTCTTAGCTCTTGCCGATTCTGAACATTTTAGTGCCGCATACGGGGCATACTCCCTGGGTTGCCGGCTTGCCATTCTTCATGGTTATGCTCTTGGCATCCTTCATTTCCCTTTTGGTGCGACATTTCACACAGTATGCTTGCATCATTAACCTCCTTTCTTTGCTGACTATTCTGATTATGAACGATAATCTATTTGTGCGCCTATGTCAATAGGTTCGGCTCTTTTTTTATGATTACTGCCTGCGCACAATCTGTATAGGGCAGGCACGGCTTCTATTTAAGAAGGGCCCTTTAAGGGTAAAGGGCGGGTGTTTCCAGGCTGGTTACCTCAGGCAGACCCAGCATGAGGTTCATATTCTGGATGGCCTGTCCGGCAGCCCCCTTGACCAGATTATCAATAGCGCTAATAACGATGAGCCTCCCGGTCCTCAGGTCAATGGTAGGGTGGATTAAACAGGTATTAGCGCCCCAGGTGTGCTTGGTGTGTGGCGGATGCGTCACCACCCTGACAAAGGGCTCACCCCGATAGAAGTCGCGGTAGAGCTGAAATACCTCCTTGATACCACTTTTGTTACTAGCTATCTTACTGGCGGCTAGAGGAGCGTAGCCGGTAGTCAGTATCCCCCGAGTCATTGGTATCAGGTGAGGTACGAAGGTAACTGCAGGAGGCTTTTCGGGACGAAGCTGGGTTAGCTCTTGGATAATCTCAGGTAGGTGTCGGTGCCCGTCTAGAGCGTAGGCGCTGGCGTCTTCATTGGCTTCAGCATAGTGGGTGGACAGGCTTAGGGTTCTGCCGGCACCTGACAAGCCCGATTTACAATCAACTATAATCTCCGGCTCAATTATCCCGGTCTTGATGGCTGGGGCTAGAGCCAGTATCGCCCCGGTGGGGTAGCAACCGGGGTTAGCCACCAGTTGTGCTGCGGCTACCTGACGGCGGTAGAGCTCAGGTAGGCCGTAGACCGCCTGATCCAGTAGCTGTGGGGAGGGGTGGGTAAATCCATACCAGGCGGGGTATTCGGCGGCGCCCTTGAGCCGGAAATCAGCACTGATATCTACCACCTTAGTGCCGCGGCTTATAAGCGGGATGACCTCCTTGGCACTCTCTTTATGGGGCATCGCAGAAAAGGCGAAATCGACCTCGCCTAACTCAGTTTCAATAGTTAGCTCCGTATCCGCCAGATGAGGGAAGACCTCGCCCAGCTTCTTTCCGGCGCTACTCCGCCCGGTGACCGAGGTAAGCTCTACCCCCGCATGCTGGTAAAGTAAGCGGGCCAGCTCAACCCCGGCATAGCCGGTTACATTGATAATGCCTACCTTATATTTATTCATCGGCATTTTTCTCCTTCACAGAGGGATTCCAGAGCGGTCAGTTGCTCAGCGGTACCCATAATGATTAGGCGGTCGCCCGGCTCAATAGCTTCTTCGCCGGTGGGGTTAGTCAGGAGCTTACCATTCTTTCTGTTTATGGCTAGGACATTAGCCTGGCTATGCTGGCGAATTGCCTCAACAGTTTGTTCGATAAGCGGTGAGCTGTCAGGTACGATTATGTTTTCCATCTGTAGCTCTCGTCCGCGGCGGAAGGTTACCGTATCAATAAAATCAGCTACCGTCGGTCGTATCGCGAGCAGGGCCATACGCCGGGCGCCAATGCTGTTAGGCGATACGATGCGATTTGCCCCTGCCCTCTTTAGCTTTACTTCGGCTTCCCGGTCAGTCGCCCTGGCTTCAATAAATAGGTCAGGACGCAGCCCTCGTGCGGAAAGGACAATATAGGTGTTATCCACGTCACTCCCTACAGCAGCGACCAGGCCCCGGGCTCGCTCAATGCCAGCCTCCAGGAGCACCTTATCACTGGTGGCATCGCCAAGTAAGTAGAAATAGCCCGGCTCTTCGGCCAGAGCAATGTTATCCGGGCGGCTGTCAATAATAACAAAGGGAACACCTTCCTCACTAAAGGTGCGGGCGATCTCCTCCCCAACCTTTCCGTAACCGCAGAGAATAAAGTGGTCTTTTAAATTAGCTATTTTGGCTTTCATCTGTCGCTTCCTCCGAGCTACGCCTAATCTCCCGGCTAGTGCGTATTCGACAAGGGCACTCAGTACAAATAGCGCTCCGCTAACGCCGCCGAGAATTAAAAAAATGCTGAAAATCCGCCCGGCGGTGCTGAGCGGATGTACCTCACCATAACCCACCGTGGTTATGGTTATTACCGTCATATAAGCGGCGTCGGTGACTGACCACCCTTCGATGAGCGAATAGCCGATAATACCCGCCGCAATAATGCTGGCTAGGATAATTATTCCCCGGCGTAGCCTCTTCTGTATTTGTGGTTCCATTTCTTGCCCTGATTAAGCCCTATTGTAGCATATTTTTACCGTTTGTGAGAGGCGGCCAGGCCCGGCATTTGTCGTTGGCGGTAAGCATATGCTAAGATTTCTTGACATTGTACTTTGGTTATCAGGTGTCTAGAAGTGTTCGGTGAGAAATCAGAGGCGATTTCGGGGTGGGGTTAATATGAAGGCCGAGCATAAAGAGGTTATTATCATACCGGAGCGGTGTAAGGGGTGTGGCTTCTGTATTGGGTTTTGTCCTCAGCAGGTTCTCTTTGAGTCTAAAGAGATTAATAGTAAGGGGTATCACCCGGTTTATATAAGTGATCCATCTAAATGTACCAAGTGCGATATTTGCGGGATGATCTGCCCTGACTTTGCTATCGGTGTGGTTGATACTGCCCAAAGCCCTTGCTAGAGCCAAGAGTTTAAAGTGACAGAGCGGAAATATCTAGCTGGCGAGTTCTTTATGAGCGGGGACGATGCCTGTGCCGAGGGAGCGATAAGCGCTGGCTGTCGCTTCTTTGCTGGCTATCCCATCACACCAGCTACCGAGATTGCAGAGCGGATGTCAGAGCGACTCCCTGAAGTCGGAGGTAACTATATCCAGATGGAGGACGAGCTGGCATCAATGGCGGCGGTTCTGGGGGCTTCCTGGGCTGCCACTAAGGCGATGACGGCTACCTCCGGGCCTGGGTTCAGCCTGATGATGGAAAATATCGGTTTGGGGATTATAACTGAGACCCCCTGTGTGGTGGTGAACATCCAGCGGGCGGGACCGTCAACTGGACTACCGACGCTGACCGGCCAGGGGGATATGATGCAGGCACGCTGGGGCAGTCACGGGGTATACAGTATCATTGCTCTATCTCCCGGCTCTCCTCAGGAGCTCTATGACCTGACAGTAAGGGCTTTTAACCTCTCCGAAAAATATCGCCTGCCGGTCTTGGTTATGTCCGAGGCGGCTACCGGACATATGTACGAGAAGGTGGTTATCCCTCCCGCCGGCGACATAGAGCTCGTGCCTCGGCGCAAGCCCACCGTGTCGCCGGAGGCATACTTGCCGTTTAAACCTGATCCTGATTTAGTGCCACCGATGGCCAATGCCGGTGAGGGCTACCGACTGCATGTTACCGGTCTCACTCACGATGAGCGGGGTTATCCGGCGATGACGGCTGAGGCTCAGGATAAGCTAGCGAGGCGGCTGGTCGATAAGATTGAGAAGAACAAGGCCGATATCATTGAGCTTGAAGAGGATGGCATGCGGGGTGCCGAGGTAGTTATCTGTACCTACGGGATTTCAGCCCGGGTCTCCCGAATTGCGGTTGAGCAGGCCAAGGGTGAGGGTATCAGGGTTGGCATGCTGAGGCTGATAACTGTCTGGCCTTTCCCCGATGAGCGGATCAGGGATATCGCCCGTGGGGTTAAGGCTTTTGTGGTGCCCGAGATTAACTACGGACAGATAGCTCTGGAAGTAGAGCGGTGCGCCTGTGGCATGGCGAAGGTAGTTTTGGTACCTCATATGGGTGGTGGGGTGCATGCTCCAGAGTTAATATTAGAGGCAATAAGGCAGGCGGTTAAGTGAATAGGGAAGTTCGTTTTTTAACTGTAGGGGTCATCGAATGAGCCAAGTTAGCTTAGAAAAGCACCCGCTGGATGATTATCTGAGGGTGGAGCGGATGCCGCACATCTGGTGCCCCGGTTGCGGCTTGGGCCTGGTGGTTAACTGCTTTCTCAGAGGGCTGCTCGGGTCTCGGCTTGATTTGGATAAGGTGGTCGTCGTCTCCGGGATAGGCTGTACCGGGAGGATAGCCGGCTATGTTAATCTGGATTCCTTCCACACGACTCACGGGCGAGCTATCCCCTTCGCCACCGGCCTTAAGATAGCTAATCCAGAGCTAAAGGTTGTGGTAATAAGCGGCGATGGTGACCTGGTGGCGATTGGGGGGAATCACCTTATCCACGCTGCACGCCGCAATACCGACCTAACGGTATTATGCGTCAATAACTTCATCTATGGGATGACCGGAGGGCAGCTGGGTCCGACGACACCACTAACAGCCCGAACCGCAACCTCAAGGCTGGGTAGTGTAGAAGAGCCGTTTAACGTCTCGTATCTGGCGGCCGCTAGCGGTGCTGCTTATGTCGCTCGCTGGACGACAGCCCACGTTCGTCGGCTGAAGAAGTCTGTTACTGAGGCTCTCCTCAAGGAAGGGTTTAGTCTGGTGGAGATAATTAGTCCCTGCCCTACCTATTACGGCCGGATGAACCGGCAGTTAACCGGACTGGAGCAGATGAAGTATTACCGTGATAACAGTGTTATTAAATCTGGCGTCGATCCCAAACAGGTGGCTATTGAGTTTGACGGGCGGATTGTTGTGGGGAAGTTTGTTGGCTGAGGAGAGGCGTATGGCAGAGCGGCGGGAGCTGAGAATATGTGGCTATGGTGGGCAGGGTATCATCCTGGCGGGCTACATTATTGGTCAGGCGGTATCTGTTTTTGAGCATAAGCAGGCAACCTTTATTCAGGATTACGGACCTGAGGCACGAGGCGGAGCCTGTCGAGCAGACGTGGTTATCTCTGATAAGCCGGTGACCTGTCCCTACATTAGGGAGCCTTCAGTTTTGGTGGCTATGTCGCAGCAGGGGTATGACAAGTATCACCCGCACAACCGCGATGATACCCTGGTAGTTATTGATGAGGACTTGGTTAAGCCACTGCCGGATAGCCGGCGGCTTCTGAGTATACCCGCCCGGCGAATGGCTGAGGAGCTCGGCAGAGTGGCGGTGGCGAACATGGTGATGTTGGGCTTCCTCACCGCCGTTACCAATCTGGTGACGGCAGAGTCAATGAAGAAGTCGCTCCTAGCGGCAGTGCCCAAGGGGACTGAGGAGCTTAATCTTAAGGCATTTGAGCGGGGCTATAGCTACGGATTGGAAAAATTGGGCGCTGCGGAGGTGACAAATAGTTAGCCTAAATCATACCAGCTCTAGGGTACCCTATTTTTCTCTATCATTTTCGCTTCTCCTTAAGTTTATCTTGACCGAAGTCAGTTCAGAAATCTATTATTGAGACGTTGTTTAAGTATTCAGGCAGAGTGTGGGGAAGTGGTTACTGAGCAACCGAGTATGACGCTACGGGCTATCGGTATTGTCACAAATGAAGGTGGAGAGCCTCGGCATCAAGGTTGGGAAAGGGCTATATCTGAAATCGTGATTGACCAGGGTCTGACCGAGGCTCTGGATGGTCTTGACGGGTTCTCTCACGTCAAAGTCCTCCTCTGGATGCATCAAGCGGCGGCGGGAGAGCCGCCGCTTAAAGTACACCCCAGGGGTCAAGCTGAGCTTCCCTTGGTGGGGCTTTTTGCCACCCGCTCACCGCAGCGACCTAACCCTATCGGAGAAACCACCGTCAGGCTGCTTGGGCGCCGGGGGAATATACTAATGGTTGAGGGACTGGATGCCATTGATGGCACCCCGGTGATTGATATCAAGCCATACATCCCCGGGTATGACTCGGTGGCTAGAGCTAAAGTGCCCTCGTGGATAACCCAGTCTCACGAGAGGGGCCACCAGCTAGAGGATATCTACCGCCGGCTTAGGGACGGTTACGGGCCGCAGCACTGGTGGCCGGCGGAGGGGCCCTTTGAGGTAATGGTGGGGGCCGTCCTTACCCAGTCGGCGGCTTGGAGTAATGTGGAGAAGGCGATAACCAGTCTCAAGGCGGCCGGGGCGCTGTCACCGGAGGCGCTGCGTCGGCTGTCCCTTGCTGAGCTTGCCGAGCTTATCCGTCCCTGTGGCTACTACAATGCCAAGGCGGTGAAGCTCAAGTCCCTGGCCCGGTGGCTGGGGAAATTCTGCACTGATGACCTTAATCAGCTCTTCGCTAGTGACACTGACACCCTTCGTGAGCAGCTGCTTTCCATCCACGGCGTCGGTGAGGAGACGGCCGATTCTATAATTCTGTATGCCGCGGGTAATCCGGTCTTTGTCATCGACGCTTATACCCGTCGCATCATAGGACGCCTTGGCTTGGCTCCAGAAAGTAGTAGCTATGCCGCCTATCAAGCCCTTTTTATGGATAACCTGCCTGCTGATGCCGAACTGTTTAACGAGTACCATGCCCTGCTTGTCTGTCTGGCCAAGAATGTCTGCCGCCGCCAACCGCGGTGTCAGGAATGCTGCCTCGCTGATATTTGCCCCTATTGTATTAATAAATAGCTGCCTGCGTAGCTTAATAAGTAACTTTATCCCTTTGCTTAGCTAGCTTTGAGGTAGTATACTTTGCTTATAGAGGGGGACTAGTATGGATTGGGCGTCATCGGCGGGTAAGCTGGTCTCCTGGATAAGGGAGCAGGTGGCCTCTGCCGGGTGTAAGGGGGTGGTGTTCGGGATGAGCGGCGGCCTTGATTCCTCGGTAGTGGCGGTGTTGTGCCACCAGGCTTTTCCCAAAGACTGTTTGGGAGTGCTCATGCCGTGCTACAGTAGCCCCCAGGATAGTGCGCATGCTCAGCTGGCGGCCAGTAAATTTTCCATCCCTACTAGGACAGTGGTTCTGGATAGTGCTCTTGATGCCCTGCTCGGAGTTTTGCCCCCCGAGGGAGAGGTGCCTGGATGTAGCCAGCGTGTTAAGGCTAACCTCAAGGTCAGATTGAGGATGCTCACCCTGTATTATTTTGCCAATCAGCTTGGGTATATGGTGGTTGGGTCTAGTAACCGCAGCGAACTGGCTACCGGCTACTTTACCAAGTATGGCGATGGTGGGGTGGATATTCTACCCTTGGGCAACCTGGTTAAAGGGCAGGTAAGGGAACTCGCCCGGTTCCTTGGTATCCCTCAGCCGATTATTGATAAACCGCCGTCGGCTGGCCTGTGGCCGGGGCAGATTGATGAGGAAGAGTTGGGGTTGAGCTATGACGAGCTTGACCGCTATCTGGTTACCGGGCAGGGTTCGAGTGATCTGAGGAGGAGGGTGGAGGCTAAGATGAGGGCGGGCGCCCATAAGCGCGTGCTCCCTCCGGTGCCTGACCTTTAGCGGGGGTGATTAAAAAGTGGTAGCCAGTAAGGTTAAAATCGTCACTGATAGTACGGCTTACCTCTCGGCGGAGGAAATCAGGGCCTATGATGTGCACGTGGTGCCGCTCAAGGTTATCTTCGGGACGGAGGTCTATAGTGAGGGGGTGGATATGACCAGCCGGGAATTCTACCACCGGCTGGCTACCGGCGGGTTGATGCCTACCACCTCACAGCCAGCGGTAAGCAGTTTTACCCAGGTGTACGGAGAGCTGGCGAAGAAGGGTCATCCTATCTTGTCCGTTCATATCTCCAGCAGGCTGAGCGGGACGGTTAATTCAGCTATGGCGGCCAGGCAGGAGTTACCCCAAGCTCAGATTGAGGTAGTAGATTCCCGCACCGTAGCGCTGAGGATGTTGATTGCCCCGGCGGCTAAGGCTGCGGCAGGGGGGCAGAGCTTACCCCAGCTCAAGGCGTCTATTGAAAAGCTAAACGCCTGCATAAGTACTGTCGGGGTACTAAACACCTTGGAATATCTATGGAGGGGGGGGCGTATTGGTGGGGCCAAGGCTTTATTTGGCACCTTACTGAGGATTAAGCCGCTCCTGGATTTCAGGGGTGGCGAGGTTAAGGTTTTGGCTAAGCTAAGGACCGGCGCTCAGGCGATAAAGTCCATTATCGGACTTATGGAAGGCCGGGTAACCGGAAATACTCCGATTCACGTTGGATTGGCGCACACTAATGCGCTTGAGTGGGCTCTTAAGTTGGAAAAGGAGATTCAGGACGCTTTTAACTGCGCTGAAATGGATCTTGTTGAACTCGGCCCGGTGCTGGGGAGTCACATCGGTCCGGGGTTCTTTGGCCTCGGCTTCTATAGCGATGAGGAATGGCAGCCCGACCAGGGCTGATTTAAAGGGAGGGCAGTCATCTTGTTTTGGGGTGGAGGGTGTGTTATCATTGATTTGAGGCGAAGATGACCACAGAGAAGGAGAAGGCGCTAGAGCTAGCTATTAGCCAGATTGAAAAGCGGTATGGTAAGGGGTCAGTGATGAAGCTGGGTGGAGTAGTAGCCCCACCGATTGAGGCCATCCCCACTGGTTCATTGTCTCTGGACATTGCCTTGGGTGTGGGTGGTATCCCCAGGGGGCGGATTACCGAGATATTTGGCCCCGAGGCGTCGGGCAAGACTACTTTAGCGCAGCATGTAATTGCTGAAGCGCAGAAGCGGGGGGGTGTGGTAGCCTATATTGATGTTGAGCATGCTTTAGACCCTGCCTACGCAGCTAGTTGTGGTGTTAATGTTGAAGACCTGCTAATCTCCCAGCCCGATACCGGGGAGGAGGCCTTGGAGATTACCGAGGCGCTGGTCAGGAGTAGGGCGGTTGATGTGATCGTGGTTGATAGCGTAGCCGCCTTGGTGCCCCGGGCTGAAATTGAAGGCGAGATGGGAGATGCTCATGTCGGCTTGCAGGCCCGCCTGATGTCGCAGGCGCTGCGGAAGCTAGCGGCGGCGATTGGTAAGTCGGGGACGGCGGTGCTCTTCATTAATCAGCTGAGAGAAAAGGTTGGCATCGTCTTTGGCAATCCAGAGGTGACACCGGGTGGTAGAGCCTTGAAATTCTACAGCTCAATCAGAATCGATCTAAGGCGTGCCGAAACGATCAAAGAGGGGAACGAGGCAATAGGCAGCTGTGTTAGGGCCAAGGTAGTCAAGAATAAGGTGGCCCCCCCATTTAAAAGTGCTGAGTTTGATATCATGTTTGCCCGTGGTATCAGCCGCGAGGGTAATCTTATTGACCTTGGTGTTGAGTTGGGGCTGGTTAAGAAAGCAGGCGCCTTTTTCTCATATGGTGATATTCGTCTGGGGCAAGGCAGGGAGAATGCCAAGCAGTGCCTGAGTCAGAATCTCGAGCTGGCTCAGGAAATTGAGCAGCGAGTTAGAGCCTCAGCCGTCACCACTCGTATTACGATGTCTGAAAACTGAGAATAGTCTATAACCAGTAGCGGTTAGTAATAAGAGTAACTAAAAGGCTGAGGCAAAGGCTTCGGCCTTATGTATTTTAGTGAGGATTGGTCTAGTGAAGCAGATTACTGCCCTCCGCTCTAAGGGGGGGCGGAGAAAAAGGGTGAGCGTGTATCTTGACGGCAGGCTCGCTTTTAGTCTGGAGACTGAAGTGGTGTTAGCCGAGGGACTAAAGCTGGGGCAGGAGCTGGCCGCTGAGCAGATTAGCGCGCTGGCCAAGGCTGATAACTTTCAGCGCTGTCTCAATGCCGCCATGCACTATCTCAGCTATCGCCCCCGGAGTGAGTTTGAGCTGAGGGAGCGGCTTCGCCGACGTGGTTTTGATGGTGATAGCGTGGAGGCAGTGCTGGCGAGGCTAAAGGAGCGGGGGCTGGTAGATGATATGGAATTTGCCCAGTTCTGGCAGGATAATCGGCAGGCATTTAGCCCGCGCAGCGGTACGCTGACCAGATTGGAGCTGAGACGCAAAGGAGTAGCGGAGGAGGTTATCAGCCGGGTGGTTAGCACCGCCAGTGATGGCGAGAGTGCTTATCGGGCCGCCCTCGGTAAGACTCGCCGACTGCCCGGGTCCGACTATCAGAGCTTTCGCCGACGGCTAGGTGAGTATCTCAGGCGGCGTGGCTTTAGTTATGGTGTCATAAATAACACAGTGGAGCAGCTATGGCAGGAAATGAGGGGGAGTAACTCTGGGTAGTTTGTCTTGGACGCTAATTTGGTCGGGTGGATAGCTTGGGCATCTTTAGAGTTATCCTTCGTTTAAGGCGAAGCTGCTATCAGAAGCGAGGTATAAAATGCAATTTGATGTATCGCAGGTAAACGTACTGTTAGCTCTGTTTGGTTTTATCATTGGTGGGGTGGCGGGGGCTGCCTTTGTCTACTTTTTCAGACGATTTAGGCTTACCCGAGAGATGCGCCTTGCCGAAAGGAAGGCCGCCAAAGTTGCCGCTGAGGCGGAACACAGAGCTAAGGACATCATCCGTGAAGCTAGGGCGGAGGCAGACCGGATGAAAGCGGCGGCAGAGGCGGAATATCGGGAGCGGCGTAATGAGCTAAGTCGCAACGAGAATCGCTTAGTTCAAAAGGAAAACACCCTGGAACGTAAATTAGAGGATGTGGAACGTCGCGGACGTGATCTGGCCAACAAAGAAGAACGGATAGAGTCCCTCCGTACTCAGCTTGAAGAGGCGAGAGGCAAGCAACTACAGCAGCTAGAGCTGATTTCGGGCATGTCTAGTGATGAGGCGCGGAAGTATCTGCTTGAGGCGATGGAGGTTGAGATAAAGGAGGAGACCTCGCGGCGTCTTCGGGCCTGGGAAGCCGAGCTAAGAGAGGGAGAGAGTAAAAAGACTCAGGAGATTTTAGCTCAGGCTATTCAACGCTGTGCCTCTGAGGTTGTTGCTGAGGCTACGGTCGCTAGTGTGCCTCTGCCCAGTGACGAGATGAAGGGTCGGCTTATCGGACGTGAGGGGCGTAATATTAGAGCCATCGAGCAGGCGACCGGGGTTGACTTAATTATTGATGACACGCCCGAGGCAGTGACCCTGTCCAGCTTTGACCCGGTGCGGCGGGAGGTAGCTCGGGTTGCTTTGAACAAGCTTATCCTTGACGGGCGTATCCACCCGGCTCGTATTGAAGAGGTGGTAGCTAAGGCTAAGGAAGAGGTCGAGGCTACTATCTATAGTGCTGGGGAGCAGGCTGCCTATGAAGTTGGCGTGGCTGGTTTACGTCCGGAGCTGATTAGACTCCTGGGGCGACTCAAGTTTCGCACTAGCTACGGACAGAATGTCCTGGTGCACTCAATTGAGGTAGCGCATTTGGCAGGTATGATTGCCGCCGAGCTGGGAGCTAATGTGGCTATCGCTAAGAGAGCGGGGCTATTGCATGATATCGGTAAGGCGGTAGACCGCGAGGTGGAAGGCACTCATGCTGCTATCGGTGCTGATCTGGTTAAGCAGTGGGATAAATCGACTGAGGTGTTCCAGGGTGTTTCTGAGCATCACGGTGAGACTGATACCACCAGTGTCTGGGGCTTTATTGTCGCCGCTGCTGATGCTCTAAGTGGGGCTAGGCCTGGGGCCAGGCGTGAGTCACTGGAGGGCTACCTGCAGCGGCTAAAGGCGCTGGAGGACATCGCCAGTAGCTTTAAGGGGGTGGAGAAGTCCTTTGCCATCCAGGCCGGCCGTGAAATTCGCATTTTGGTTAAGCCAGAGGAGATTGATGACTTGGGGTCGATGAGGCTGGCCCGTGACATCGTTAAGAAAATAGAGGAGGGGCTGCAGTATCCAGGCCAGATTAAGGTGACCGTACTCAGGGAGACAAGAGCGGTAGACTATGCTAAATAGCCTTGAGAAAGCGGTAGTGGTTTTGACTTTACTGGTTATCTCGGGGTGACTTGGTTGCTATTCGGAAATCCGCAAACTAGGGATTGAGGAAAAGATTTAGTGTTGGTATTGGTGATTGGTGACGTAATTGGTCGGCCGGGGAGACGGGCGGTAGTTAAGCTTCTGCCCGGTATTATTCAGAAGTACGAGGTGGACTTGGTGGTGGCTAACGCGGAGAATATTGCCGGTGGCATCGGGGTAACCCTAGCCACGGCCCAGGAACTCTTGGACGCCGGGGTTAACGTGCTGACCTCGGGGAACCACATCTGGGCGGAGAAGGAGATTATCCCTCATCTTGATGGTGAGCTACCTCTGCTACGCCCGTTGAATTATCCCCCAGGCGTGCCGGGTAGGGGTTATTTACTGGCTGGTAGGGTTATGGTGGTTAACCTGATAGGGAGAACCTTCATGGGTAATTTTGATTGCCCGTTTCGGGCTATGGACAAATTACTCAGCGAGCTGGAGAGTAGGCCGTCGGTTATTATTGTTGATTTCCACGCTGAGGCGACCTCGGAGAAGGTGGCCTTGGGGCGGTACCTGGACGGTCGGGTTAGCGCCGTGCTCGGCACCCATACTCATGTGGGCACCACCGATGCTCAGCTACTACCTCGGGGTACGGCTTATGTTACTGACATTGGCATGACCGGACCCATTGATTCCATTATCGGTGATGACATTGAGGCCGTAACCCGCCGTTTTCTGACCATGATACCCCATCGCCTATCGGTGGGTAGGGGTAAGGTGGCGCTCAATGCGGTGCTGGTTGGGGTGGATGAGGCCACTGGTCGGGCGTTAAGCATTGAGCGCCTCTCTCAGGAGGTTGAGTAAGCGTGTCCCGGGTTGACCTCCATATACATTCCAGTGCTTCCGATGGCAGGCTCAGCCCGGAAGAGGTTGTTAGGGAGGCGGCGAGGCAGGGACTCTCTGTTATTGCCCTTACTGACCACGATACTGTTAGTGGGGTGGTCCCTGCCCTAGCTGCAGCTCGGGCTTTTCCTGGCTTAAGGGTAATACCCGGCGTTGAGCTCAGCACTGACGTCTCTCAGGGCGAGGTTCATATTCTCGGTTACTTTATAGATTATACCGATGGGGAGCTATTGGCTAGATTGGAAGGGATGCGTAATTCCCGGCTAGAGCGAGCTCAGGCGATGATTGCTAAACTGAGGGATTTGGGGGTTAATATTGAGTGGTTGCGAGTGCAGGAGATAGCGGGCAAGGGCTCGGTAGGTCGTCCTCACCTGGCTCAGGCCATGTTGGAAAAGGGCTATATCGCCTCGCTTAAGGAGGCCTTTACCAGTTACCTTGGTCGAGGTGGTCCGGCCTATGTGGAGCGTCGCAAATTGACCCCAGCAGCGGCGGTAGAGCTAATACTGCGGGTTAACGGCCTCCCCGTACTGGCCCACCCCTTGACGGTGAGTGACCCTGAGGCTATGGTTATTGAGCTAAAGGCGGCTGGTCTGGTAGGTATCGAGGCCTATTACCAGGATTATAGTGTTGATGACGTTAGCAAGCTTAAGAGTCTGGCGGGGGGGTATGACCTCGTGGTTACTGGCGGTAGTGATTACCACGGATTGGATACCGAAGGTGAGATCGCAATTGGCGGTGTTGATGTTCCGCTTTCGGCGGCTGAGCACCTTATAGCTTTGATGCAGTCGCCAATGCCCAGCTAGGGCAGCCTGTGGTATAATGCTGTTATTATTTCGAGGGTTTATTTTTACTATATAAGGGAGAACCTATGTCTAGCAATTTCTGGCCAGTGGTAGTGGGTGCTTATCTCTTGGGCTCGGTGCCATCTGCCTATCTGGCGGGTAGGTGGTTTCGTGGCATAGATATCCGGCAGTATGGTAGTGGTAACGTGGGGGCAACTAACCTGCTGCGTTTCACTTCTAAGCGGGTAGCTCTCCCGGTCATTGTCTTTGATTCGGTCAAGGGCATGATAATGGTGGCGGTGGCTTGGCGGTTGGGTCTGGGTGTTACCGAGCAGCTGGTAGTGGGTATAGCGGCCATTGTTGGCCATAACTGGCCGGTTTTTCTCCGCTTCAGAGGCGGCAGGGGGGTTATCACCACCATGGGGGTCGGTTTCCTGCTGCCCATAATAAACAATCTGGTTCCCTTGGGAACCTCGTTTCTGATTACCGTTGGCTATGGGTCGATTGCCCTAGTTAGTGCCCGTTTTAAGCGTTTCCCTTTGGGAGTGTTCATCATTGTGGCTATTTTCCCTCCAGTTACTTGGGGGCTTACCGGGTCACTTCCCCTGACCCTGGGTTATTTGGTGATGTTTCTCATCCTGGCCCTTAGGCGCTTGACGGCGTGGCAGCCGGTAAGAGATACCTCGATTAGCAAAAGGCAGGTGCTGCTTAATCGCCTTCTTTTTGACCGGGATATGAGGGATAAGGAAGCCTGGATGTCTTTAGTCCTTGAGCAACAGGAAAAAGAGGGGAAGTTGGTTAGTAGTAAAAAATGAAGTGCGCCACGCATCCTGATATTGAGACTAATCTCCGGTGTGGTAAGTGTGGTAAGCCGATATGTCCTAAGTGTCTGGTGCAGACACCAGTTGGTGCCCGGTGTCGGGATTGTGCTCAGCTGCAGAAGCTACCCACCTTTCAGGTCACCACACACTATTACCTGAGGGCAATCGGGGCTGCGGTAGGTATGGCTTTTGCCTGCGGGGCTGCCTGGTGGGCCATTAGGGCGGTGATGGGTATCCCTTACCTTAGTTTCCTGTTGGCGACTGGTTTTGGCTATGCGATCGGGGAGTTGGTGGGCCGTTCCGTTAACCGTAAGCGCGGTAGAGGGTTGGCGGTTACGGCTGGTGTTGGCGTCGTGCTCAGCTTTGTGATCAGTATCTTTCCTCCCTGGGGCCATTGGTTTTTGTGGTTCAGCACTCTAGGCTTAGTGATTAACATTCTGGCGGTGGCGCTGGGTGTCTGGGTGGCGGTAACCAGGGTGCGCTAGCCGGCTTGGTCGGTTCTCATATTTAAGTGGCCTTAATCACTTAGTTTCTTTCTGAGCTGCTCCATTACCTTGGTCATGGTTTCCCCGGCTTTGGCCCTGATGAGGACGGCAGCTTCACGATCCATCGGGGTGGGGCTGAGATTGATGATAACCAGCTTGGCCCCCGATCGGTAGGCACGGGCCGGGATATCGGCGGCGGGGTAAACAATCAGGGTTGAGCCGATTACGATAAGCAGGTCAGCACCTTTGGCACGGTGGGTTGCTGCCTCAAAAACCCCCTCGGGTAGCATCTCGCCGAAGAAAACGATGCTCGGCTTCAGGATGCCGGAGCAGACCTGACAATCAGGCACATCTTTACCTTCATCCAGGCTAGTTTTGACTTCTGCAAAGGGGTAGCGCCGTCCGCAGCCGAGACAGACAGCCCATTTGAGATTACCGTGTAATTCAAATACCTTCTCGTCGGGCACCCCTGCCGTCTGGTGGAGGTTATCGATGTTTTGGGTAATGACTGAATCCAGCTTACCCAGCCGGTCCAGCTCAGCGAGGGCGTGATGGGCGGGGTTGGGTTTAATTTCGGTGGATAGGCTGCCTTCATGAATTAGTTGCCACCAGAGCCTTCTGGTTTGGGGACGGCTAATAAACTTCTGGTAGGTGAAGTCATCCGGGTCAAACCGGTCCCAGATGCCGCCGGGACCGCGAAAATCGGGGAGACCTGATTCAGTACTGACCCCCGCCCCAGTGAAGGCGACCACCTTTCGGGCCGCCAGTATCAGCTCAGCTACTCTCTCAGCCAGAGTGTCCAGGTTCTTGCTCATCTTATACCGCTATATTTATAGCATATCAGGGGACGAATTCCCAAGTAGTTGACAATTGGCATTTTTATGGTAAAATTATGGCGTAATGTATTTATTTGGCACCTCCGGGATAAGAAGGGTCGTTGATAAGGAGCTAGTCCAGCTTGCCTTGAAGGTTGGCTTGGCGGTGGGGGAGATATATGACAGGGTGGTCGTTGGCAGTGATACCAGGACTTCTAGCTGTGCCCTGAAGCATGCTCTTGTCTCCGGGGTGCTATCTAGCGGTGCCGGCTGCTCTGATGCCGGGGTTTTGCCCACCCCCACTTTGGCCCTAGCCGCTAGGAATTTCCGGGCGGGGGTGATGATTACCGCCTCACATAATCCCCCTGAGTACAATGGTATCAAGCTCCTGAATCCGGATGGCGCTGCCTTCGACTCCGTTCAGCGTGGCGAGGTAGAAGAGTTAGTGCTGGGTGACCTGGCTACGGTAGCTCCCTGGAGTGGCATTAAGTATAGTAACTCCCTTGCGGGTGCCGTGGAGGAGCACGTAGAGCGTATTCTCAAGGACTTTCCCCATGGGCTGGGGCTTAAGGTGGTGGTGGATAGTGGCTGTGGGGCGGCTTACTATATTGCCCCTTACCTCTTAACCAAGCTGGGCTGCGAGGTCGTTACCTTAAATTGTTATCCCAGCGGTCACTTCCCACGCAGTGCTGAGCCGACTGAGCAAAGTCTGGGGGATTTATTACGGGCCGTTAGGGAGAACGGGGCTGACTTAGGGATTGCCCACGACGGGGATGCCGACCGAATGATGGCGGTGGATGACAGGGGTCGATTTATTCCTGGGGATAAGCTGCTGATCCTGTTAGCTAAAGAGCTAGGGGCTAGAGAAATAGCGACTACGGTGGATACCTCGATGGTCGTTGATGAAATGGGTTTCAAGGTTACCCGAACCAGGGTCGGTGATACCTATGTCTCCGAGGCATTGGGGAGGGGGGGAGATTTTGGTGGTGAGCCGTCGGGCAGCTGGGTCTTCCCTGGCATCTCCCTATGTCCCGACGGCATTTACGCTGCCGCTCGGCTGGTAGCTATAGCTGGTCGGCAGAAGTTGTCCCGTTTGCTTGATGAGATACCCTCATATCCGATGTTGCGGGGCAGTACCGGTAGAGACGGGATAGAGATGTCTCGGCTGGAGACAGAGTTAATGGCGATGAAGCCGTTATCAGTGAGCACTACTGACGGTATTAGGCTTACCTTTAATGATGGTTGGCTCCTTGTCCGCGCCTCAGGTACCGAGCCCAAGATAAGGGTAACGGTTGAGGCTGAGAGCGAAGCGCGAGGGCGTGAGCTTTATGATGGTGCCGTAGGGGTCATAAAGGATTGCATGAAGAATGGGCAGCAGAGTCAGGACAAAAAGGGTTGCGTGAAGAATGGGTAGCGAAGTCAGGACGAAAAAGGCGGTTATCTTGGCGGCCGGAGAGGGGAGCCGGATGCGACCCCTTACCTATAGTCGGCCCAAGGTCATGCTACCGGTAGCGGGTAGGCCTATTCTGGAGCATCTACTCATTCAGGCTAGGGAGGCGGGTATTGAGGAGTTTATCTTTATTGTGGGCTATCACGACGAGCAGGTACGCAATTACTTTGGGCCGGGTAATAAGTGGGGAGTGAAGATAGAATACTGTACTCAGCGGCGGCAGTTAGGCACGGCTGATGCCCTCAAGATGGTGGCGGGTTTAGTTAGCGGGAACTTCCTGGTGATTAATGGTGATATTATCGTTAATCATCAAGATATTAGCCGCCTGGCTGAAAACAATGAATGTACTCTGGGGGTTGTCGAGGTTGAGGATGTCGGGGGCTTGGGCGTGGTTGAGGTGAAGGGAGAAAGGGTAGTCCAGATCTACGAGAAGGCGGCCCGGCCCGTTTCCCATCTGGTGAATGCCGGTCTCTATCTGTTCACACCGGATATATTTGATGCCTTATCCCAGACGGCAAAGTCGCCGCGAGGAGAGTATGAATTAACCGAATCGCTAGCCTTAATGATGGCTGGGGAGTGTCAGATTACTTACCGGGAGATTGGCTACTGGCTAAACCTAAGCTATCCTTGGGATTTACTATCGGCTAATGAGTCACTCCTTAACGAGACTAGGGCGCGGAACCTGGGTGAGGTGGAAGAGAATGTGGTAATCAAAGGGGAGGTTTATATCGGCAAGGGCACCAGAGTAAGGTCGGGCTCCTATATCGTTGGGCCGGTGATAATCGGTGACGGTTGCGACATCGGGCCCAATTGCTATCTCCGAGCTTATACCGCTATCGAGGATAACTGCCATATCGGTAGTGCGGTTGAGGTTAAAAACTCCATAATTATGAAGGGAAGCAAAATCCCTCACCATAACTACGTGGGGGATAGCGTGCTTGGTGAGAGCTGTAATCTGGGTGCGGGCACCAAGATTGCCAATCTGAGGCTGGATGAGAAAGACATCGAAATAGCCGGCATTGATACCAGACGGCGAAAGCTAGGGGCGATCATCGGGGATGGGGTGGAAACTGGGATTAACGCCGCGATTAATGTTGGCAGCGTGATTGGCGCTAACACTCGTATCGGGCCAGGTGCCGTAGTCAGTGGGGTTATCTTGCCCGATTCAAGGGTATTCTAGGGGGTGAGCCATGAAGCAAGCGGTAATTCTGGCAGCCGGTGAGGGGAGTCGGCTGAGACCATTTACGGCTACTAGGCCTAAGGCGATGCTCTCTATTGCCGGTAAGCCGATACTGCAATATGTAATTGAGGCGCTGGCGCAGAATGGCGTCCGTAGCCTCGCACTCGTAGTCGGTTATCGGAGAGAGCAGATATTTGACTACTTTGGCTCAGGTGAGCAGTTTGGTGTTGAGATAACCTACCTGACTCAGGAACAGCGGCTGGGTACGGCTCATGCTCTGGCCCAGGCCAGGGAGGTGGTGGAGGGCGAGTTTCTGGTTCTCTCCGGGGATAAACTCATTAGCGCTGACACCGTTGCCCAGTTTGTTACCGTAAGGCCTGAGGCAGTGCTGGTGAGGAGGGTGAGTAACCCGACCAGATATGGGGTGGTAACCATTAAGGATGAAGCGGTTAAGGGTATTGTTGAGCAGCCTAAGGGAGCGGAAAGCAATTTGATCACGACTCGTGTTTATGCCCTCAGTAGAGAAATCTTTAGCTTTATCGAGACCGAATTGGTTATTTCGAAGGCCCTGAATAGTATGATCGCTCAGGGCAAGTCCCTCTACGCTCATGAAACCGGTGGCCTGTGGCTGGATGTTGTTTATCCCTGGGATATCTTAAGCCTTAACGGGCTTATCCTGCACCAGAGTAGGTCTGACCTAGGTGGTGTTATTGAGAAGGGGGTGTCACTCAAGGGACTGGTTTCGGTGGGGAAGAATACCGTGATACGGTCAAATTCCTCGGTAGTGGGTCCGGTAGTTATCGGGAACGGTTGTGATATTGGCCCCAATGTCTGTATTCTGCCCGCTACCAGTATCGGCGACAATGTTGCCATAGCACCGTTTACTGAGGTGGAAAACAGCGTTATTGGCAGCGACGCTAGTATTGGCCCCGGTGGTATTATCCAGGATTCAGTTATTGACCGCGGTTGTGTTGTCGGTGGGCATTTTACCGCCTCAACTGGTGAAGCTGAGATCAAGATTAATGACGAACACCACTCGGTGAAGGTGGGTGCGATGTTGGGTGAGGGCTGTAACCTTGATAGCGGTGTTGTTGCCCGGCCGGGGGCTATTGTCGGTAACTATAGCCGGGTGCAGGCTCTAAAACTGATCAGTGGTCGATTGCCCGACCGGAGTCTGGTGTTTTAGCTATGTGTGGCATTGTTGGTTATATCGGCCGTAGGCAGGCTCAGCCGGTGCTGCTTAACTGCCTGGCTAGGCTGGAGTATCGGGGGTATGACTCCTGTGGTATTGCCTTAAATGGCGGTAGTCTCAGGGTATATAAGGATGTGGGGAGGGTTGGGGAACTCGCCAGAGTCGTGCCCCAGCTTGATGGCTCGGCGGGCATCGGCCATACTCGCTGGGCGACCCACGGGGCACCCTCGCCGATTAATGCCCACCCCCATCTTGATTGCTCGGGTGGTATCGCGGTGGTACACAACGGGATAATAAGTAATTTTCAGTGGCTAAGACGTAGACTCGAGGCTGAAGGACATAACTTCGTTTCCGAGACCGATACCGAGGTGATCCCACACCTGATTGAGAAGTACTACCATGGCAGCCTGGAGCAGGCGGTGGAGGCAGCTCTGAGGGAAGTAGAGGGTTCTTATGCCATCATAGTGTTAGCGACCGCTGAGTCTCAGTTGGTTGTTGCCCGGAATGGTAGTCCCTTAATTATTGGAGTCGGTGACCGGGAGCACCTGGTCGCCTCAGATGTGCCGGCGGTATTGGATTACACCGATCGAGTTGTCTATTTAGAGGACGGTGACCTTGGGGTGGTCACTTCGGGGGGTATAAGCATCAGGAGTCGGGGGGCCGAGGTCAGGCGGGGAGAGGAAAAGGTTTTATGGAGTGTTGAGGATGCCCAAAAGGCAGGATATGCGCACTTTATGCTTAAGGAGATTCACGAGCAGCCCAAAGTGATTCGGGATACCTTGGTCAACTGGGTCACCGTGGCGGAATCAGTGGTTGATCTGGCCACGATGCGCCGTAACTTGGAGTCCATGCTCATCTTGGCCTGTGGCACTTCCTATCATGCGGCGCTGATAGGGAAATATATTATCGAGGAGCTACTCGGCATCTCGGTCAGGGTTGAGATAGCCTCTGAGTTTAACTATTATGGTCGAACTCTGGGGGGGACGGCGGCGATTGCCATTACCCAGTCTGGGGAGACCGCAGATACGCTTAAGACGATAAAGAAGTTAAAGGTGGCGGGGTGTCTGGTGCTGGTCATCACTAATGTGGTTGGTAGTAGTGCCAGCCGACTGGCTGACCATACCATCTATACACGGGCTGGTCCTGAGATAAGCGTCGCCGCCACCAAGAGCTTCATGGTTCAGCTTATGGTGTTGTACTGGTTACTGATGTCATATTCCAAGATTGACTCCAGGAGACTGGCCGAGCTGGTTATGGAGCTGAGGGCGCTGCCGGAGAGGGTGCAGCAGGTGCTGAACCGGGAGGATAGGATTAGGGAGCTGGCTCGTTACCTATCACAATATGAGGATGTATTCTTTATTGGGCGGGGCATAAATTATCCGGTGGCTCTGGAGGGGGCGCTCAAGCTAAAGGAGGTTGCCTATATTCACGCTGAAGGCTACACGGCTGGTGAGCTAAAGCACGGTCCCTTTGCGCTACTGGACAAGGGGACGCCGGTTATTGCCATTGCGGCCCGTGATAATACCTATGAGGCGATGCTGTCCAATATTAAGGAGGCTAAAGCTAGGGGAGCCCCCGTGATGGCAGTGGCGGAAGAGGGTGATGACGCCATAAAAGAATTAGCCGATTTTATTATCACCGTGCCTAGGGTTGATGTTATATTTTCCCCGGTGGTTAATACGGTGGTCTTGCAGCTACTTGCCTACTATGCAGCTCGTGAGCGGGGCTGTCCCATAGATACCCCGAGGAACCTGGCCAAAAGCGTAACTGTGGAGTGAGGGGGGAAGACTCTGGGTTGCTTACTAAGTACTGTCTAATTTATGCCCGCTAACGAGCCTACTTGGGTGTCTATTATTTTAGTATTTGGAGTTTGGTTACACTACCCATATAATATCGGCATAATATCTAATATCGACCGCTTCCTTAAGCGGAGTTACTGGTGTCATATTTTTCTCACCTCTAGTCTATAGCTGTACGACGGACACGTTCCGGCCAGTTTGGTGTTCGGGGCTACTCTTTGATCGATATCTAAACGAAGTTGAAGTCGTTAAATTATCTTGCTGGTAACATTATATGCTATATATGCTATAGAACGGAGCATATCAAATATAACAAGTGGTGAGGTAGACGTATATTTGTATAAAGTGCCCTCAGGTGTTATTATGAGATACTTTATACATCAGTAAGTCAGTAAGAAATGACTTAAAGCAGGGGACTCCTTATCGTTTAACGGAGGTAGCCAGTTTTTATGGCTCAGAAGGTAGCTATAGTCACCGATAGTAGTGCCTGTATTCCCGCCGAGCTAGCAGAGCATTATGGTATTGGGGTGGTGCCACTAAATGTTATTTTTGGCGATAAGACCTATCAGGATGGCATAGATATCAGCCCGGTGGAGTTTTATGCTCGCCTCCGGGAGGTAGCGGAGCTCCCCACTACTTCCCACTCATCAGCTGGGACTCATCTTGAAGCTTATCGCAAAGCCAGCCAAGCTGCCCCCAGTATTCTCTGTATCACCATCTCCACCAAGTTTAGTGGGCAATTTAGCTCGGCACGGGTAGCTATGGAGTTGGCTAAGGAGTCTCTTCCGGGAGTGGCGATTGAGGTTCTTGATTGTGGCACTGCCGCGGCGGCTCAGGGGCTGGTGGTTATGGCGGCGGCAAGGGCAGCTGCCTCAGGACAGAGCCTGGATGAGGTGACGGCCGAGGCTAAGAGTGTGGCGGGGCGGGTGAGTTTACTGGCGATGGTGGATAATCTCCATTATTTGGTTAGAGGGGGGCATGTGCCTAAGCTGGCGGCTATGGCTAGCTCACTATTCAGGATTAAGCCCGTTCTCACTATTAATGATGGTGATGCCCGCCCGCTAGCTAAGGCTCAAACCACGTCCGGGGCCCTAAAGCGCATGCTGGGGATAATGAAGCGGAGAGTCATAAGGGGGCAACCGCTTCATGTTGCCGTTATGCACGCTGATGCTCTGGATAATGCTGTCGCGCTTAGGGACGAAATTTCCGCCCGATTTCAATGTAGTGAGCTATTTGTTACCGAGTTTACCCCGGTAATGGGGGCTCACATCGGTCCGGGGCTGGTTGGTGTCGCCTTTTTTAGTGGCGATTAGGGATTTAATGGTCCCTGGCAAGATGGAAGCCCCAAAGAAGTTATTACCCCTAGCGAACTAAGGATAGAAACTCTATAATTAGGGTGTGGAGGAGACTACTTCCGATGTAAAGCAACTGGCTGCGAAGCTGGGTGAGCTCCCGGAACCAGGAGCTAGGCCCTTCTTGGTTGTGGTCAGTGGCCTACCCGGAACCGGGAAGTCGCATTTTTGTCGTCGGTTAGCCCAGAGGCTCCCGGCTATTATCCTAGAAAGTGACGGCTTGCGTAAGGCTCTTTTCCCATCACCAAGCTATCGTGCCGCGGAGAGTGCCCGGCTGTTTCGAGCCTGTCATCACCTTATTGAGAGACTCCTGGGTACGGGCATTTCTCTTATTTTTGACGCTACGAATCTGTCGGAATACAATCGTGAGCACCTCTACCGTATTGCTGAGCGTTTAGAGGGCAGGTTGGTGCTGGTGCGGGTTGAAGCCCCCCCCTCAGTTAGTATACGAGCGACTAAAGGAAAGGGTGGCGAGTTCGGAGGGCAACTCAGATGCCGACTGGGCGGTTTATAAGCGGATGGAGTCGCAAGCCCAGAGAATCCGCCGCCGTCACTATGCTGTGGATACCTCCCGGGATATTACCCCGGTGATAGATAAGATTGTGAGGGAGATTAATCGGTAAAAGGAGGTTAAGGTGGAAATTAAGGTTGTCATCGGTAATATTGCTGAGATTAAGGCTGACGCAATTCTAGTAACCCTCTTTGAAGGTGCAAAGGAGCTTGACGGTGATATCGCTACTTTAGATAAAGCTCTGGGTGGCGCTATCTCTGAGCTCATTGGTCAGGGTGAGATTAAGGGTAAGCTTAATGAGATTACCGTCATTCATAGCCTGGGCAAGCTACCGGCGGCTCGGGTGGTAGTTACCGGGTTGGGTAAGCCAGCCGAGCTATCTCGAGATAAGGTCTGTGGTGCCGTAGCTGAGACCTGCCGTCTGCTCCGCAAGAGGGGGGTCGCCACGGTGGCCACTATCGTGCCGGGTGTCGGCATAAGTCTGGAGGCTGCGGCTCAGGCTGTAACCGAAGGTACCCTGCTCGGTCTTTATACTTTCCGCAGGCACATAACCAAAGAGGCTGAATTCGGCGAGATTAGTGAGCTTACTATCGTGGCTAAAAACCAGGCTGAGCGGGAGGGCCTGGAACTTGGCTCTAAGAGGGGGAAGGTGCTGGCGGAAGCAACTAATCTGGCTCGTGATATGGTCAATGAACCAGCTAACTATATGACCCCCACCATCATGGCGGAGGAAGCAAGGAAACTGGCGGCAAGCTACGGGCTTGAGTGTCGTGTTCTGGAGCGAGCCGAGATGGAGGAGCTGGGTATGGGGGCACTACTCGGGGTGGCTCAGGGAAGTAAAGAGCCGCCTAAATTGATTGTACTCCGTTACCAGGGTGGTGACGCCGCCGAAGCTGACCTGGCCCTGGTGGGTAAGGGGATAACCTTTGACTCCGGCGGTATTTCCATAAAACCCGCGGAAAAGATGGCCGAGATGAAGGGGGATATGGCGGGGGGTGCGGCCGTGATCGCTGCCATGGTGGCACTGGCTCAGTTTAGGCCTAGACTTAACGTGGTCGCCGTTGTCCCGGCCACGGAAAACCTGCCCGGTGGCCGGGCTCTCAAGCCGGGCGACATCCTCACTGCCATGGACGGTAAGACCATTGAGATTGTCTCCACCGATGCTGAGGGGCGCCTTATCCTGGCCGATGCTCTGGGCTACGTGCGGAAGCTTGAGGCAAAGCGCATCGTTGATGTTGCCACGCTAACTGGGGCTTGCCGTGTCGCCCTGGGTGACGCTTGTAGCGGCGTTTTTGGTAACCGTCAGGAGCTTATTGACTGCCTGCTTGCCGCCGCGGCCGAGGCGGGTGAGCTTAGCTGGCAGATGCCGATGTATGAGCAGTATAGGGAGCAGAACAAGAGTGACGTCGCTGATATCAAGAATAGTGGTGGGCGCTATGGTGCCTCCATTACCGCCGCCCAGTTTTTGGCGGAGTTCGTTGGTGATACCCCCTGGGTTCATCTGGATATTGCCGGTACCTATTTGAGTGACAAGGAGCGAGCCTGCCTGGTTAAGGGGGCTACTGGGGTGCCCGTGCGCACCCTGGTGAATTTTGTCCTGTCTCTGGCTGAAGGGGGCTAGCCTCTCTGGGTGTAATGCCGGCTATGGCAGCGGGAATTACTAATAGAATTTGGACAATGGAAGATGTTGTGCAGTTAGTAATTTGACAAAATATTGGATTATATGGTATATTACATACGTATCACGAGTGGGGAGCATCTTGTGGGTTCCAGTCCCACAGGGTTCTCTCCTAAATCTTTCCTAGCTCGTCTCTATAATCATCCACAAACGCAATCCTACCCCTAGCAGCACTCTTTAGTAACCAAGAGCATCCTTTTTTACATGGTGCAAATACCATCTTTAACTTATCTTGTCTTAGAAGTCTTTTAACTAATTCATCGAAATCACCATCGCTTGTTATAAGAACTGCCTTATCGTATAAGTGTAAGTCAGATATAACTTGTAGGGTCATAGAGGAATCACAGTCGCATTTATATCGGGTTATCTCAGGGGCGATTTGATTATTACAGTGTGGGCAAATTTGCTCTTCAAGTGTAAAGGGTGAAGGATTCTTTAGTCTAACTGTGTAACCATATGAATCAAGGTTTGTGTAAATGTCCTCGGTATCTTCAGTTTTACCGATAAAATAGTAGGCAACATCAACATTTAGCTTTTTTCTTAGGTAATTGAGCAGTTTTTGGTAATCTAACTCCCATTCCAGGTATTCATATGTTATATGTAAATTCGCACCATCTATGAAAGCGAAATTATTACATCTAGGCATAACAGTGGGAATTATCCGCCAATTGAATCAATATGTCAATAGGTGCCGAACTAAAAATCACTTCCCCTAATTTACATAACTTCAAAATGATACATTACCAGAAAAGCCGGGGGCTATTGACTGCCATGTTAAAATAGGGTAGAAGGGGTTGGGTAACCGAGAAATATATCTTGGATGTAAGTTGTATCGTGCTGGCTGGTGGTGGTGGCTCGCGTTTGGGGCGGAACAAGGCGTTAGAAAGCGTTGGTAGGAGAAGCTTGCTGGAGAGGGTGTTATCCCGACTCAGCTTTCTTGATAGCGATATTCTCTTGGTGACCGCTAAGGAGCAGTCTTACCATAGGCTTGATGATTATCCAAGTTTGAGAGTAGTTAGTGACATTTATCCCGGTAGGGGTCCCCTAGGTGGTATCTATACCGGTTTGCAATTTTCAAGTTCATCCTATAACTTAGTTGTGGCGAGTGATATGCCCTTTTTGAACCGGGGCTTATTACGTTATATGATAGAGATTTCCACTGGCTTTGAGTTGGTAGTTCCGCGACTCGGCGACTTAGTGGAACCGCTTCATGCTGTCTACTCAAGGGCCTGCCTGGCCCCGATAGAGTGTTTGCTGAAACAGGGGAGTTTGAGTGTTAGGGAGCTTTTTAGCCTGGTCCGGATACGGTATGTGGAGACTGAGGAGATAGACAGGTTTGACCCCGACTACCTGAGCTTTTTCAACGTCAATACCAAGTCTGATTTGGCCAAAGCCAGGGACTTATTGAGGGATAAGGCAAGTGATAAGTGTTGAAGAGGCTCTAGCGAAGATTCTTGGTAACGTCACTGTTCTGGATGAGGAAGAGAGCCCTATTTTGGACTCTCTGGGGCAGGTTCTGGCTGAGGACGTGTCTTCCAGCATCAACATCCCTCCATTGGATAATTCGGCCATGGACGGCTACGCCGTTAGGTCAGCGGATACTCGTGGGGCTAGCGAGCACTCGCCACGGTTGCTACGTGTCGTTGACACCGTGGCCGCGGCCTCCATTTCTAGCTGTCGGGTGGAGCCGGGCACGGCGATCCGCATTATGACCGGGGCTCCGGTCCCCGAGGGGGCGGATAGTGTGGTCAGGTTTGAGGATACGGATAAGGCGCTGCGCCCAACTCCTTCGACTGAGATTGGGATTCTGAAGGAGGTAGAGCCCGGCTTAGACATTCGCCGCGCCGGTGAGGATATCGCTAAAGGTGGAGTGGTATTAAAAAGGGGAGTGGTAATTAGGCCCTCGGAGGTCGGCGTTTTGGCGTCTTTAGGGTGGAGGGTGGTGAAAGTTATTCGACGCCCGGTAGTGGCTATTTTGGCTACCGGAAATGAGTTAGCTGATATTGGTGAAGTTCTGCCCCTGGGTAAGATATATAACAGTAATAGTTACAGCTTGGCGGCTTTGGTTAAGCACTATGGGGGCATCCCCGAGATACTGGGGATAGCCCGGGATAGTGAGGATTCCCTGGTTCGGAGTCTTCGCCAGGGGCTTACTGCTGATATGCTCTTAACCAGTGGTGGTGTCTCCGTTGGGGACTATGATGTGGTCAAGAATGTGTTGGCGAAACAGGGTGAGATTGGCTTCTGGACAGTTCGTGTGAAGCCGGGGAAGCCGCTAGCCTTTGGCATGATTAGGGGGGCTGGTGGGGCTAGAACTATCCCCCACCTTGGCTTGCCGGGCAATCCGGTTAGCTCCATGATTACCTTCGAGCTGTTTGCTCGCCCGGCTATCCTGAAGATGATGGGCAAGAAGAATTTGACCAGGCCCTTGGTTAGCGCGGTGATGGAAGATTCTGTGCTCAACACTGATGGACGTCGTATTTTTGCCCGGGTGGTATTGAAAAAACGTGGTGAGCAGTATTTGGCGCAGCTAACCGGCCCCCAGGGCTCGGGGATTCTAACCTCTATGGCTCAGGCCAATGGCCTGGCAATTATTCCGGAAGATAGGGAGATGGTAGTGGCTGGGGAGACCGTTTCGGTGATGATGTTAGATTGGTGGAGGGAATAGGGGGTGGGGTTTAGATTAGTTGGGGGGGCAGGTATAAAACTTGATCTTTAAGGATTCAGAATTTGTTTTTGAACCACCGCCGGTGGTCTCCCGGGCGCGTCGTGTCTTGATCAAGCCCTGTGCCAGCTATACGGTACCCTATCCGGTAACTACGAGTCGGGATATGCTGGCGGTGATAATCGAGGGCATCAGGCGGGTCAGTGATGCTGATATTCTTCTGCTTGAAGGTAGCCCTGGGGAAGAGCCGGTTAAACCGATCTATCAGACCTTGGGTTATGATTTTCCGCGAGTACTAACTCTGGACGTAAAGGATTGTATCTGGGTGGAGGTTGATAATCCTTTGACTAAGCCCCTGGCGGTACCAACCTTTTGGATCCCGAATGTTATCCTGTCTAGTGACTACCTGATAACGGTGTCTCCTTTGAAGGTGGTTAAAGGCCAGGGTAGTCTTAGCCTGATGAACCTGCTTAGCCTGCTGCCGGTTAGCAAGTATGGGGTCGGTTGGCGCGATTTATATCGGCTGGGGATAGAGAAGGTAATTGCTGATCTATATTTTACCTTGCCCTTTGACTTAGGGATCATTGAAGCTCACCAGCAGTTCACGACTCAAAATGACCCTACCCAGGGTGAGGCTGTGGAGTGTGGTAAGGTGTTTATCGGTGACCCTTATGAGGTCGATTGTGAAGCTTCCGAGCTACTGGGGCTTAAGACGGAATATATTGATTTGATTCAGGTGGCTAAGGTATTGTTTGAGGGCTAAGAAATCTTATCGTGGAGGTACCTTTGTGGTTGAAGAGAGACTGGGTATGGAAGAAGGCAGGGAGCACTGGTTCATTGATCTGGACTGGTATAAACGGCATAACCGCTCATTTCCCCACTTGGCGCGAGGTTGCTTGTGCGCTAGGTGCCGTGAGCGAATGGATAGGGGTGAGATTTCAGAGGCTAAACTGGTGGCGAATATTAAGGAGTGCTGCTCTAAGCTCCCCGATTTTATTAACGGCGAGATGGCTGTTTTAGAAAGTATATTCCGCCTGTTCCTGGCTAATGGTAATGAGCCCCTTAATCTGGCTGACCTGAGTGTTCAGCTTAGTAATTGGCTTGGGGGGGATACCTACCGTGCCTCGGCTGAGGTCCTGTCTCGCCTGCTCAAGGATGAACGGTATTATGGGATAAAGCGGGTGCCAACCTAATACCTGATACTGAAGCTGGAATAACCCCCGGTGTATTCTGCCCACTTGGTGATGATTTTATTTACCTTGGCTGTCGGCGGTCCCAACTTGAGGTAACCAATTAACAGTTCTAGTTTATCTCTTTCTCCCTCAGCCCAGACCTCCACGGCTTCCTCTGCGGGTAGATTACGGACATATCCAGTTAGCCCTAGCTCTGTGGCCTGCTGCTTAGTAAAGGCGCGGAAGAAGACACCTTGTACCAGACCATATACCTTTGCCCGAACTGCAGCTAAATCACTCATCGTCTTTCCGGTTACCTTTTACCTCGGAGTAAGTCTTAGCAGCCGGAAGTTATGCTTATCCAGTCGGTATAGGCCCTGCTGGTGAGCCAGATTGATAGCTTCAGCAAACTCGGCTTCACTTATCGAGCGGGCTAGTTGCGATGTGTTAAAAGCCTGATAACAGGGATGATACTGAGCCATGATGTTCAGATAGGTATCAGTCGAGATTTCCTGAGCGAGGAACCTCACTATTTCTTGAGTTCCGGCTAGACCGCAAGGCAGCATCAGATGACGTATCAAAAGACCGCGCTGGGCTACCCCTGAATCATCTATTTGAAGGTCGCCCACCTGGCGGTGCATCTCCTTAACGGCGGCTCTATTTACCTTGGGGTAATCCTTTATACCGGAGAGTTGCTCACTGGTCTTATCGTCAGAATACTTCATATCCGGCATGTAGATGTCAATAATCCCGTCCAATAGCTTGAGCGTGTCTATAGAGTCGTAGCCACCGCTGTTATACACTAGGGGTAAATTAAGCCCGCTACTTACGGCAATTTCCAGCGCCTCTAGAATGTAAGGTACGACGTGGCTGGGGCTCACCAGATTAATGTTATGACATCCCTTTCTCTGGAGGGAAAGCATCATCTCGGCTAGTTCATCGGTGCTAACCATGCTGCCTTCGCCCAGCTGGCTGATGGTGTAGTTCTGGCAGTAAAGACAACCTAGATTACAGTAGGTAAAAAAGATTGTTCCTGAGCCATGCCTGCCGACTAAAGGACTTTCCTCCCCGAAGTGAGGGCCGTAGCTTGAAACTAGAGCCTGGCGGGTAATATGACATTTCCCAATTTCGCCAGCACGGCGGTTTATGCCACAGTGGCGGGGGCAGAGGTGGCAGGCCTCTAGTATCCTCTTGGCTTTTTCTACCCGGGCTTTAAGCTCTCCGGTGCGGTGAAGCTGTTCGTAAGCGGCTATTTCCCTTACTCCTCCGTCTCTGGTTCCTTCTTCCTCTTTTTAATTATTTCTACCGCAGGTGGTGATTGCAATATGGTCTCCGCCGATATTTTCTTGTCCGCTTTTTTGGTTTTCTTGGGTTCTCTATGCCGGTAGTCTCGTCTCCCCATGGTAGCACCTCTGTGTAAGTATTGCTCTGAAGGTATTTATAAATAAAGTTTAGCAAAGGGAGAAAGTGGTGTAAAGTCGGCTTTTGGAGAGTCGCTCAGGTGCTGGGTTACGGAGTCAGATGTGGGGTATTTTCAAGTACTGACGGTGAAGTCATTTTGAAAGCCTTTCCAGTGCGGAACGGGCAGCTTCAATCTCGGCTAGCTTCTTGTTCTTACCTATCCCTCTTCCCAGAGCCGTGTCGCTGATGCGCACCTCAACGGTGAACCAGCGGTCGTGGTCTGGGCCGCTTGCCTTCAGTACATAATAAGCAGGCGTTGGCTGCCCTCTCGCCTGGAGGAGCTCTTGAAGCTGTGATTTATAGTTGATTTCACCGCCTTGGCTAACAACTTTCTCTAATTCTTGTTTGAACAGCCTCAGGATGGAGTGCTTGGTGGCAGGCTGGTTTTGGTCAAGGAAGACAGCCGCGATTACGGCTTCTAGGGCACTGGCTAGGTTAGCTGGCTTATCACGCCCACCACTTGCTTCTTCGCCCTTCCCGAGGTAGAGGTAATCGCCGAGACTGGTGGCTCTGGCCAGCCGAGCCAGGGTATCCTGGCTTACTAGGGCGGCGCGAAGCTTGGTCATCTTACCTTCGCTGGCATCAGGCAGGAGCTGGTACAGCTTTTCGGTGATTGCTAGGCCTAAGACGGCGTCGCCGAGGAATTCCAGCCTTTCGTTGGCGGCTGGGGCTGAGCCGGGGTTCTCATTAGTGTAGGAGCTGTGGGTTAGGGCCTGCCTCAGCAGTGATAGGTCATTAAAGGAGATCCCTAAGCTTTCCTGAAGAGCTGCTAAATCAGCCAAACCCATCTTCCTCCTCAGAGGCTGGCTATTTCTGGCCGGTCTTTCCCGAGGTCTTTTTTCTGGTTACCTTCTGTGTTTTGCTCTCTAGACTCCTCAGTCTGAGGGAGTCAATGACTAGCTGTTCCATGTAATCTTCAAGCTGACTCAATAATGACTTTAGCTCCTCAACGGCTTGCGGGTCACTCTGCCTGATTTCGAGCAGGCGGAGCCTAAGTTGCGTGAATAAGCTGTCTATCTGTTCGTAGATATGCTCTGTCATGTCCCCCTATTCTACCACGTTGCCGGGTTTCCAGCTAGCAGCCGGGCTGGGCATTAGCTTACCAGGCTAGGTGCCGTGGCGGGTGACCCCAAAACTTGCCGAAAATAGCGGGATAGGCCAAATATTGAGGTTGACCTAACTAGAAAATGCCCTGATTTGGTGGAAGCACAGACTTGACACTCTGAGAGAGCCTTTCTGATATGATGGAAGTATGTTAGAGGGTAAGTGCCCAAAGTGTGGCACCAGCTACTTCGGCTGGGCGCTGCGCTTTCCGCGGCATCAGATATGTCGAAGGTGTGGTGTTGGGCTTGAGATTGTAGAGCATGGCCAGCGGGTTTCTAAGGGTTATTCACCCTTTACGGCCAAGGAACACTCAATCGATCTGCCCACTAGTGCCCCTCCTCAAGACGATAGGGGAAAGGAAAAACGTGTCCCCAAAGATTAATCGCTCCTAAGTCGCTTATCAGCCTGATGTCCGGGTTCATGCCGTCCTGCCAGTCATAACGGGGGTATCTCCCGGAGCCATTAATTAAATCTAGAGTTTCACCCAATCTCCTCTTAAGGAGGCTATCTTTGAAGAAACTAGATGACTACCGAGGCGAGTTCTTTCCCGACTTGAAGCTGAGCGACTTCTCGCCCGATACGTTGGTGCAGTTATTAAAGTTATACTCCAAATTATATATGGCCATGGACGGGTTCTGGTATCTTGCCGTGAAAGAAAGGGCTGGCGATCAAGAGGCTTTAGCCTGCGATATAAAAGTTTGGGAAGACATGGTTAAGTATGAAACGTTAATGATTAGGCGGCAACTGAAGATTAGGGGGAATGATATAACCTCTCTTATGAAGGTGACTCAGCTCTGTCCTTGGTTCCAACTTACGATATCCAACATAGAGATTGAAGATAGCAGCCGGGCAACTCTTACGGTAGTTTACTGCCCTACTTTAGAGTCTTTGGAGAATAAGGGTCAGGGAACAGAATACAAAACATGTAACGTAGTCTGCCGCCGAATCAATGAGATTATCGCCTCCCAGTTCAGCCCTGATATAAAAGTAGACTGCCTTAAATTACCACCCAGAGAGAGCCGAGATGATATTTGCTGTCAGTGGGAATTCAGGCTTGGTAGCCTAGCTATTTAGGTTAACCAGTGATTAGGGTATCCTTCGCCCTCTTTGCCGGTCTAGCTTAATATTGGTTACCCATCTTAGGGGAGAGGTGAGGGGGTGATTATAGGCCTTCTTAAACCAGCTGGGTATTTTGTTCCACCTCGCTGTGTAGGTGGGCTTACCCAAATGATAACCCGGTGCAGTCTCGCCCATGAAGTGTGTTATACGGCTATCAGGAGTAGCGTCTAGGATGAGCTACTTCAAGCCAAAAATGCACCTGAAAAATGGCGATTTTAGCTATGGGTAGGTCTCCAGATAAGGGTCTCCCTTCTACGTATCTCACCTTCATACCGTGTAACTCAAGTAGTTCGCCCAGTAATTTAGTCTTGGCACCGCAATGACCGGATTTCCGAACCAGTGTTTCGCCAGGTACTCCCCAATGGGAACAGCGATATAATATGTTCTCTTTTACCCAGTTGTAGTCGGTAATAGCTTGCTGGGCTTGCCCCTGTTCAGTGAAATCATCTCCAAGGTAACATTCACGAGCTAAATCGGATATAGGTTCCAAAGTCACTTGCTCATCCTCTCCAACATTTGGGGATAATTAGCTATTATCATGGCACATGACCATCTGTTGGCTTAACATGTCGGGACGAGCTACTTCAACAATTTCCATAATACCCCCCAGATGTGATATGGAAAGGCAAAACCACACTGTAATTGGGGTGTGAGTAAGTACGGGGTCAAGTCAAGGCTTAGAAAGCTGGGGCAATTAAAGAAGTTAGGGTAGCTTAAAGTTCTGTGAGGTATCGCTATCCTGACTGTTCAGAATATGGGACAGGATTGATTGATCTCGATAGATGATTTTCATACAGTTCCAACACTGCCAGCCATCCTCGTGAGGTATGAAAAACGTTCCCCCGCAACTGGGCTTGGGGCAGACTCTGGGAGGACTAGCATCATACTCTGGTTCGATTAGCGGGGCTTTAATCTGTCGTCTCATTTTGCTTCTAGTCTTTTAATGGTCATATTCTGGTTCGGTTCCATTATGGGCTTTGTCGGCTTAACACGAGATGCATGTAGCGCACTGTCTGCGAAGGTAAGACACGCCTGCTGGTTCGTCAAGGCCGCCGCTAGTACTCTCATCTACCGGTGTTTTGCTACGCCTCTATTGCCTTTACCTTAGCCAGAGCTTCCTGAGCGGTATATCCGTGTCGGAGGTAGCTGGCTATCTGATAAGACCGGCGATAAGACGGAATAAAGATATATTTGAGCAGGCTCTTTAACCTCAGCTCTCTTTTCCCTGTTTGCTTTGTCATCATTTTTACATCCAAAGCGATTACTGCCGTTTCGTGTATATAAACGGCAGTATCTATTACTACTTTTGATGATAACACCTAAATATTAAAATTTCGTTAAGATTTGGATGTTTTTTGTCCTTCTTTAGTAGCATAAGTCGCTTGGTAATACGGTGAGCTATGAAGTCTCTCTGGGAGGTGGTGTCTTGATTAGGTGTATATAGAGTTCACAATCTCTGAGCAAGCTTAAGGATGGCGGTGCCAGCGTTATGGGTAAGCGGTGGACCGTGACCAAAGCAGGCCAATTTCAAATCCAGGCCGGCCAGTTTCTTTATGGCGCGGATATTCTGCGCCATATCAGTAGTGAACACTTTTGAGGGTAAACCCAGGCCAAGCCGGTTGTTGAGCACATCACCCACAATGATTAATTGTTCCTGCCGCAACAACAAACAAATGCTCCCCGGGGTGTGCCCGGGGGTGTGTAATACCTTAGCGCCACCGAGTATCGGAAGCTTGTCACCATCGTTGACAAATATGTCTACGGTTGCTGGTTGGGCTGACCAGAGTCTATGCATGGGGGCTATTAATCGGCTCAGCCATCTTGGTCTGGCAGGCCCTGGCTGTGGCAACCTGCCATCAACGTATGGAGCGTCGGCAGGATGGGCAAACACCGTGGCTTGGGAAACTCTCTTCAGTTCAAAGAGGTTGCCAACATGGTCAGCGTGATGATGCGTGATAATTATGTTGGCTATATCAGACGGAGCATAGCCCAGCCGGCTGGCCTCACTAAGTATATGAGCAGAACCACCCTTGTAGCCAGTATCGACCAGAGTCAGTTTGTGGCCAGTAAGCAGAAATACATTACTGCCCCAGAGCCCTCTGCCCGATACGGCGCTAATCTGATAGATGTTCTTCGAAATCGGTATTACCATGACTGGATAATAGAACTTTAGATATGGGCAACTGTCTTTGTCAATAGCCCGGGGGACATGGAACCCCGGTGGCATGATCTACCTAGACTTTTGATCGCTAAAGCATCTAGTACTATCGTTTTAAGGGTATTCACATAAGTGGGACTTTTGGGGGATTGTCAAATCTAGTTGGGATAAGTTAGTCTGAATAATGATTGGTTATTTATAGTTAGTTCTCAATAATAAACAGGAGCCAGTCTTTTACTAGGGCTAAGTTTCTGTGAGCGTGAAGCTTACTGGGTTATGAAGTCGCCACTAGTCCAATAAGAAGTAAAGATACAGGAGGGAAATAGACATGCCGCTTTGGGTTGGTGTTGGTATAGCAGTCGCTCTTTTAGTCGTGTTGCTGGTGCTGAGAAAGCGCCGGGTCCAGAATTCCAAATAGTAGAGTATACTTGCTTAGAACGTGTGACTGACATGTGGGCTGGGTGTTAGCCGGTATATGCTGGGCTTCGTTTCTTCAGCAATATGCCCTGTTATCTTTAATATGACCCCACCCACACAAGTGCCTCGGTCGTTTTCGGGTTATTTCACATCTTCTCTCGACAGAGGCTATCCAGGCAGAACATAAAGGGCACCCGCCGCCATTAATTGGTGGTTCCGGTGCCCTTGTCCACATATTCACCACTAAGAGGACGATAGCCCAAGCTTCCCGCCTTTTTGAGCATGTCTGCTGCTTGTCAATAACCGGGCTACTTCTAATGCTTATCCTGTCTTCAGGAAAACCTCGCGTTTAACTTTAGTAGATACCATGACCTTCGGGGACCTGGGTAGGTGGGAGAGCTTAGAGGTGGTACTGAGATATACGAGGAGTATTAAGTTTGAGGAGAGCTTGAGGCTGTATAGGACTATCCATTAAGCAGGTGGATTTGCCTGAAGTTCTATAAGGCGTCGCTGTCTTGGGTAAAATAGTAGGTAGCCTTGGTAGGACTCCAGAGATAGGCATCTTTATCAGACATAAAGAACCGTCTAATACTGAATAGAGGCTGGCTTAGGCCTTTCGGCTTCCGTTTCCTCTCACCTCATCCTTCGAAGTGTGCCTAGGGATGGTTCTTATTCCAGCGGGACAGAAACCACTTTTAGTGAGTATCTCCAGCCAGCGCACAGCCTCTGATTCACTCAGGGTAACCCCGATCGTTTTCTCTTTATCGTGGTCTCTAATTTTGGTCAGCCAATACATCAGACCTATCCCAGAATTGATTAATAGTATTTGTAACTCATTCTGACTCTGCATACAATCACCAATTTGGATAGTTTTTATCCAGCGCGATGATACTTTCGTTGCATATACTCATTTCCGTAGATAATGCCCGCATTGTCTGCTCAATAATCGGGTGTCCCTGGTGCTAGAGTAGCGAGTGATGTTGAGCAATACACGGTTGCTCCAAGCCTGACTACATGTTATAATTTTGGCGCGTTGGGGAATCGTCTAGTGGTAGGACACATGACTCTGGATCATGTAGGGAAGGTTCGAATCCTTCTTCCCCAGCCATTTTGGGGGGCAGTCTTCGAATTACATCGGTTCGGAGGTAGAAAGTATTGTTTGGGATTGATGCCTAGGTAAGAAGGAAAACAGCCCGACGGAGGTAGTAGATGGCTAGGTATGAAGATGATTATAACGATGAGTCGAGTGACCAGGCATGCTTCATTGCTACCGTGGTCTATGGCACGCCTTTAGCTGAGGAAGTGGACATTTTGCGTCAGTTTCGGGACGAGTTCCTCCTCGCCAGTCCGGCTGGTAGGACCTTGGTAGCTGTCTATTACAAGCTCAGTCCTCCCGTGGCTGGATTTATCTCCAGGCATCGAACTTTGCGTACCATAGTGCGGGAGTGCTTTGTAAATCCGGCAGTTACCCTGTCAAAATCTATTCAGGGCCGTCGGGCTAAATGAAATCTTTGGGGCTCCCTCTCAATCAGGTTCCCCACTCAAAGTTCACCTGAACGTAAACTCTTGTTTACCCAGCATATTAATTATCTCGTCAATATCTGGTAGTTCTGGAATGGGATAGGTCTTAGCGAATATGACCTGTCCCCTCTCGTTTAATAAGATATTTGCCCTCTCTGAGAAACCTTCCTTTTCTCGGAAAATACCATACAATTTAGCTACTCGCCCATGGGGCCAGAAATCTGATAATAATTGTGTTTTCTTTATTCCCAGACTTTCAGCCCAGGCTCGCTTAGTCGGCACCGAGTCGACGCTAATACCTAAAGGCACAGTGTTTAAGGAAGCAAACTTATCAGCATTTGCTTCTAGGGACTGCATTTGTTGGGCGCATACCCTTGTCCAGGCTAGGGGGTGAAAGGAAAGCAGAACCAGTTTCCCTTTTAAATCCGATAATTTTAGAATCTTATCGTTTTGGTCCTTTAATCCGAAGTCGGGTGCTTCGTTTCCTAACTCAATCATTTCTTCCCCCTTTTTGGTTTTTGAACATTGTTCTCACACAGCTTACTGTTCGGGCAGGACTCCCCTGGCATAGAATCATCTGGGATTTTTGTGTCCGCTTTTTTAGACTCCTCTGGTTTACCAGTGACATTTACCATCATAGGCATCACACCTGACATACCCTCTTGTTGCTGACCCAGTCCCATCATAGCCATCAGCATTTGAGGCATAATCACGGTCGTATTGAAGCCTTCCATCATTTGGGGCATTATTTCCCTTATTATCTTCTGTTTGTCCTCAGTTGTCATGTCAGAAAAGAACCTATCGATAATGCTATTGGCAATCTTTTGCTTGTCTTCGACTGTCATGTCCGCCAAGAATTTCTTAATCATATCCTCAATTAATCGTTCTTTATCTTCTTTGCTCATCCGGGAAATCGTCATCGCTACAATTCGATTCATTATTCCCATTATTTCCCACTCCGCTTCGGTTTTCTTCTTCTTGCATAGTTTAGGTCTAGGACTACCCAGTCTCGGGTCAACCTTTTCCCCTTTACTTCACCATTTCTTAGTAGCAGCCTGAGATGGCTCTCCGATAACCCCATTTCTTTTGCCGCTTCTTTTACACTATACATATATAACCTAATTTTAATTATAATCGTATGCGCCTATAGTGTCAATCTTTTCTGGTGAAGCCAATTACAGAGCGCTCTAAGACAGAAATAAAACTTAGCTTTACCGTTACCGCATGTAAGGCTGCTAAGAGGATAGTGATAGGCTTCAATGCTATCTATGCTTGTTCCCTGTGGGCGTGATGTGATAGACTTATCGAGTAACCCAATGGTGAGCTTTTTGGGGAGGCGCATTCGTCTAGTGGCCTAGGACACCTCCCTCTCAAGGAGGAGATCACCGGTTCGAATCCGGTATGCGCTACCATGTTGTACAATAGACAGAACTCCTGCCTTCTCTTCCACGATGCCGCCAGGAGGTAGGGGTATTGTGTAAGATAAGAGTACCTCATCGCCAGTCACCTTCGCCTCCTTCACGAAGCTGCGGACAAAGGCTCTGCGTTCGGTTAAGGGACTATCCATTAGGACCGTCTTGAGATCCTCGACATACTCAACGACGGTATTGAGGTCGGCCAGTTCTACCCTTCGGTTCAGAAGGGCATCCTCAATGTCTTGTTTGGCCGCCTCCAATTGATCCTGACGGTGTCTTAGATGCTGGATTCTAGGTGCGAGATCCCCCAGGCCTAACTTTCCGGTTTCCAGAGCATCATACAGGTGCCCGAGACGTCGGTTAACATCGGCAAGCTCCGAATCAACTGCTTCCAACCGGCTTCTATATCCGGTAGCGAAACTATCCATTTCTTCATTGACGAGACCCACCAACTTCGTAAGATTCTCTTCAGTAAGGATGTGCTCCTTAATCTTGTCGATAACAAGGCTTTCAAATCTTCTGGCATTCAGGTAGCGTGCCGGGCAGGTACCTGCCCCTTTCTTCAGCAAAGTGCCACACACGTAATAGGCGAATCTGCCGCCTTTCGCCTCCTGGCCGATCAGAGCCTTGCCACAGTTGCCACACCGGGCGATGCCACTCAGGAGATATCGGCTTTCCGTCCGTCTTGGATGCGAACAGATTGGAGACCTCTGTTTCATGACCATCTGAACGCGCTCAAAAGTCGCCCTGTCTACGATGGCCGACCAGGCACCTTCAACTCTCACTACCTGCTGCTTGTGATTTCTTCGACTGTGCCTGCCCCAAACTAAGGTGCCAGTGTAAACCTCGTTAGTAAGAATGTGGTAAAGAGTGGTCTTACCCCATCCTTTACCAGTTGGACTTGCCACGCCCTCTGCTCTAAGCTCCTTCCCCAGTTCCTTTAGCCCTTTCCCAGCTGACACTTCGTTGAAGATTCGGCTGACTACAACGGCCTTACCCGGATCTGGTTCCAGTTTGGTGCGTTCTTTACTGCCATCCCTTACCTTGATTCGCCGGTAGCCAAATGGGGTGTAGCCGGTAACGTAGAAACCTCTTGAGGCACTTTCCCTTAGCCCCCTCAGAATCTCTTCACCCAGATTGGCTGAATAGAATTCATCCAGACTCTCAATCATTGCTTCAAGGAGCCTCCCCGTAGGCGTGTCCTCAAACGGCTCGGTAATTGAGAGAACTTGCACGCCATGCTTACGAAGCAGGGTCTTGTACACAATCGAATCCTCTCGACTGCGCGCAAAACGTGAGTATTTCCATACCAAGACTGCCCCAAACGGTTTCCAGGGGCGGCGAGACATGGAAATCATTTCCTTAAATGCTGGCCTGGCCGTTGTCCTACCGCTTTCCGCCTCGTCGACAAATTCCTTCACGACTTCATACCCATTCCTTCCTGCATACTCTCGAAGCGCACGAAGCTGGGCTGAGATAGAAAGGTCGACATCCTGTTTGTCAGACGAGACCCTGGCATACAAAGCAACTTTCATCTCGTCACCTCCATTTCTTAAATACTACTCGCTAAAGCGGGCAGTATTTACAGTGTCCTGGGACTATACCCTTCAGGATCACAACCGCGAGCTCATCGCCAAGCTTATCCTTGACCGCCAATAGCTGCTCGGTAGCTTCCTGCAGTTTTCCGTACTCCTGCCAAGCAGTGACCACCTTCTCGTAGTCGTGGATCACGGCCTTCATTAATTCCGCGTGCTTATCGTCTTGAATGCCCATGTAGAATGACCCGTAATTAACCTCAAAGGCATTGACCCCTTTCTCTGTCTTGCCGAAATGCTCGTTGAGGTTTAGACCTTCCGCCCCCCGGGCCCACAGTTTCATTTCGAAAGCGAGTGCTGCCACGATGCCGGAAACCGCAGCCTCAAGCTGAGATGCAGTCATACCCTGAAACCTGACATCAGCTCTTAACTCTGACTGTAGCCGGGCTTCTAACTTCCTATCCAAGTCTTTAAGGCTATCGTGTATCTTGTCCCACTGCCCCAGGAGGTTCCAGAGAGGGGAACGCGGTTGATGCTGTTTTAGTGCTACCCACATGCGGTCATCACGTAGCGCCTGTGGTATTACCAACTCGGCATTTACATTCTTGTCGAGTTTCCGCGCGAAGCCTACCATACTTCTATAGTGTCTTTCCAGCGCATCGCGTACCACAGCCGCCCGCGCCTCCTTGGCCTCTCTTTCAAGCTCGCCGATCTCAATATGCTTCCGGACAGTACGAACATCATACCCATCTTCCTTAGCAATTTGGGGCGACGATTCCCCTTTGTCCTTACGCCTGACCCAGTCAAGCCTTTTCTCCGGCTCCACCGGAGGTCGCTTATTTCTCTTTGCCATAATGATGTCCCCCTTTCAGGCAGAAAACCGTATTTCTGTTGGTATGATACTACTTTGAGGCTATGCTGTCAAGTGTCATTTTATGAATATCAAGTTAATCAAAATTGCAGAAAAATGTACATATTCCTCTTTACTTAAGGAGCTATCTGTGCATATCATAATTATAGTAGGTAACGCAGTAAATGTCTAGTGCTAAGAATCAACCACAATCTGATATCGGGGTAACCCGCGATCCCAACAACGGGCTTCGTATTCTAGCCAGGATGATCGCCAGGATTCATGCGGCCAAAAATTCGCCTACCAACGGTGTAGGCAGGCAGATAAGAACTACTGACCTTGGAGATGGGCGGACTGTTATTCCTTCTCATAATTGTGGCCAAAACACGAAGGCTTAGCTGTGGATGGTAATGAGGACATATGTCGAGCCGGTAGAGGTGTTAAGAATGGAAAGGGCGGCCACCAATCAGCGTGACCGGCTTCTAATAAGGCTTTTGTTCAGGCTGGGTTGTCGGGTCTCGGAGGTCCTGGCGATAGCTGTAAGTGATGTCGACCTTGACCGAGCCCGGGTTACCATTCAACACCTTAAGTGCCGGCTTAAGCTCTCCTGCCCGAGTTGCGGCACACGGCTCGGCAGGTGTCATTCATTTTGTCCGAGCTGTGGCTGCCGGGTCAAAGAAGTGGTAGCTAGGGCAACCGAACACCGCCGTGTAAGGAGTCTACCCATAGACGGTGAAACCGTTGAGATGATTAGAAAATACATTGCGGACCGGGGCCCGGTTGTTAGGGATGGGAAGACACTGCTCTTCGGCATCAACCGTCATCGGGCCTGGCAGGTTGTGAGAGAGTGCGCAAGGAAGACTGGTATTCCTGACCTCGTGAACCCAGAGACAGGCAAGGTACGTGGGGTCAGCCCCCATAGGCTCCGCGACGCCCTCTCGATTCATGCTGTGAAAATAGATGACTCCGGCGACGGGCTGCGGCTACTTCAGGAGCACCTCGGCCATCAAAGTATCAGCACCACCATGAAATACCGAAAAATCTCCGGTGAGGAGCACAGGGAGTGGTGCGACAGGCTCTGGGAAGATAACTCATGACGCTGTTAGCAAGACCTAAACGTGGCGGTTTTCTCCGACCCTTCGGCTGCGGGTGGTTTATTCGGGAATACCTGTCCGGTAATGCCCCTGCCGGTTCACCTCCGGTTGACCCCGCTATCGGAGCTCCTCAGGCTGATGTCTTCTACCACTATAAGATGGCTTTACGGCGAGCCACCGCAATGGACTGGGCAGTCCGACATGAAGAGAAGGAAGCTAAACGGCAGAGGCGCTCTATTAACCCCGACAACATAAACATACTATTCGAGAAGTACCTGTCTAGGATCCCATATAAAGCAAAGGGATGCCGATATCACTCGTTTGTTACCTACTTCTCCACACTACGGCGACTGGGTTGGGTTGAGCCTTCGGGCTTAGAGGAAGCGTCTTCATTTCAGGACCGTTACCCCAGTGGCAAGTCAAGAGTTTACTACCGCTTGACACCAGTGGGTATGGCAGCCGGTGACTCAGCCTGGTCAAACCCCCACTTCGCCCTCTACGGCAGCGGGTAGTCATTTCTTAGTTAGATGCAGTCAAAAAGGTGCTCATATGGTCAATAAGAGTAGTCAGGATGGTCAGGTGTTCGGTCAATTGGTCAATCCATAATGGCTCTTTCGCCATTTCTACTAATGGCTGAGGAGAGTATATATTTTTACAGGAGGTAAGTATGAAAGAAGTACCCAGAAGGAAAAGAATGGAAGTGGCAATACTATATTTGACCGGTCATACCTACCGGCAAATCGAGGAGGAAACGGGGGTATCGCACGGCAGCGTTGCTAATGTCATCAGAGAACTCGAGGAAGGGGCCCTCACCATTCCCGGCGTTGCCACCGACGAGGTGGACGATCTACATCAATTGGCTCTTGAAATAAAATCCAGGGGTCTAACGACATCGCAGGCTCTAATCGGTTTGAGTTTCTTTCAGCAAATGAGGGCTCTGGAAATAACCCCGGTAGATATCCAACTCTGGTCGAGGCTAGTGCAGGAATTAAAGCTACCCGATTTCCCCGTTAGAGACTTCCTCAACACCGCAATGAGGTTACACCAGCTTGAGGTAACGCAGGGTAAATCGTTTGAAGTTCTCATCCGTGAGTACACAGTGTGTCAGACTGAAGCGGATAAGCTCCAGGGCCTTATAGACTCACTAAACAAGCAAAAATCAGAGCTCACCGGGGAAGCAAAGCGGCTTTCCAAAAAGCTTGAGGATATGAAATTACAGAAAAGGAAGCTCACCGGTGAAATCGGGATACAGATGAGTAAACTGAAAGAACTCAAGTCTAGGCTTAACGATGTAGAGAAGGAAGTATCCAGTCTACGATACGAAACGCAGCAGCTCCAGAGAAGGAAGACGGAACTCTCCTCGGAGGTGGATGCTAAAGAAGAGCTTCTTGGCAAGCTCAGTGAGATGGGCTTTTCTGAGGAAGAATTGTTTAGAGTAAAGGGATTTATTGAGAGAATCAGTGAAAAAAGTAACGGTGAAATTAGCCAGGTCAGAGAAGATTTCTTTTTGGCATTGTCCCTGTACAACGATATGTCAGACTTAAAACTAAAGGTTGACTCGGAGAAAGCGAGGGTAGAAGAGCTTAGTAAGAGGAAATCTATGCTGAGTGGAGAAATAACCGGGCTGGAAACCAGGAAGCAGTTGTTACTTGGTGAGATAGGTGCTGCAGTGATCTCTACCTCAGAGAGACTAAAGGGCCTGGGAGAAGAATCGGCTTTGCAGCTAGGTGAGCAGTTAGATGTGATGAAGAAGCAGTTTGATAATCTGCTGGCTGAGGCTCTGGTTACGGGGCAGGGAATAGGCCAGATGAAAAAGATGGTGAAAGACGGTCAGGAGGCAGAAGCGAGTCTTAACGAATTCATCGCCGAAGTAAAGGCTAAGGTCGGAGGAAACCAAGGATGAAATCACCCTGGGAAGAAAACCTCTCTAATCTCAAGAATGAACTGGGCTCTGTCAGGGAGCAGGCATCTGCCCTGATTAAGGATATTGAGTCATTGATGAGAGAGATGGAATGGATTAAACCTGCTTATGTTCTGAAACGTCTGGGATACCAGCGTGAGGTAATCGAGCGTATGCGGGGATTCGGTGTAGTCTGGCATTACGAACAAGTTAGACGGCTGAGTTGGCTGATTGGGCTGGGTAGCGCCGCTATCGGAGGATTAGTCAGTAGAGACCCGGTCATGGCCCTGAACGCGGGGATGTCTGGCTTCGATGGATTGATTCGGGGTCTTGGCGGAACGAGATGGTACGTGTCGTTAGACGAGAGACTATTAGTGGTTTCAGAGGATGAGGCTAAACCGCGAATGAACTGTGCGCCCTGGGAAAGTGTTACATTGGAGCTGGAAGAATTAAAGAAAAAAGCGTTAACTGGAGAGAAAATTGGTAATCTCGATAGTATCGTAGAGAAACTCAGAGAAGAAGCTCCTCGCTTGCCTAAGGCCTATCGGCTTCCCCGAAGGGTGTATAATAAATCATCACAGAAACCGCACTGATGCTAATCCGGGAGAGAACAGAGAACGGTGATAAAATACGAAGACGATAACTGGTTTGAGATGTGGATTGGGCTGGCCAATGACATGATGTTGCAGGATCGTGATGAGGAGGCCTTGTATTACCTCGACGAAATCTTGGCTGTAGATCCGGTGAATCAATGGGCCGTGGGCGCGAAAGCCAACACTCTAGGCACTTTGGGTAAGGCTAAAGAGGCTCTGGAATGCATCGATAACTACCTGGAACGTAATTCCACGGACGTATATATCTGGATTCTCAAAGGTGATCTATTGGATGTTCATTACAAGGATTATGAGGGGGCGAGAGACTGCTACGACCAGGCGCTTAATATAGATCCCGAGAGTGAAGAGGCATGGGTTAAGAAAGCTTATGCCCTGAAAGGGATGGGCAACTACGCTGACGCAGCCATGTGTTTTAAGAAGGCTATGCAATTATTCAATGAAACTCCTGGTCTCGGAAGTCCTGAGTATTATCGAAAGTACCAAGAATACTATCGTGAATTATCCGAAGAGTACAATGACTGCTGCAATCTACGGAGTGCTTAGTCACGGTTAATTCGTGTAAGTGCACAGATTGTGAGATGAGAAGATGAATATAGCCACACCAAGAACAGCTGTCATAGGGGTTGGTAAGGGTGGCTCAGAGGCCGCGAGGCAACTGATTTGTGATGGGACTATCGAAACCTGTCTTACAGAGTTGGACACTGGGGAATACAAATCGGCTCTGGAATTACCTAGCGTGGGTGATTTGGTGTTTGTTGTCGGCACTATGGAGCCGGAGGAGGACTTTCAAGCACAGTTAAGTTCTGCCTTGTCTGCTTTATCACGTGAAACCCTCAATGTGGCTGTAATCAATACCGTGAATAGTGGAGAGAACAGCAAACAGTGCAGCTTGGATACACTCCACAAAGGAATCATGACACCGGTAGATGCTTATTTCACTCTAAATATGACACCAAGGCTCTTTTATGCGGGCGGTGGTAGGGCTAGAATAAACGCGCTATCAAATGCTGTTCGCATCATAGTCGAAATGATGACCGTAACTGATAGCGTCATGATTAGTTTTGATGACTTCAAATATATAATGGCAGAAGCGGGACAGCTGTGGCTATCAACAGGCACAGGTTCAGGTAAGGACCGCGCTATTGAGGCCGCTCGTAGCGCACTGACAGATTCGTTCTTAGATAATCGATTAGTTGGTGCCCGAAAGATTTTACTTAGGGTAGTCGGAGGAGATGATTTACTCCTTGACGAATTCTACGATGTGTTGGATACAATAAGATCTAACGTCAAGACTGATGATATCATTTTCGGCGTAGCGAGAAAATCCGTGCCTGAACCAGTGATCCAGGTGTCGCTTATAGCTATACATTTCAGCGCCGCTAAAATTCCTTCTTTTGTGTGAATTAGTGTATTCCTCTTAGTGTTGCTACACAACAAGATGAAATGTGTCTACCCCTCACTCCACCAATTGATGAGACGTACCCCTAAACCAATGTGAGCCGTTACTACCGGGCCAATCTGAGTGACATGCATCTCAGTGCATGAGAATTGAGACAGTAGTTTCCCTTTGATTTCTTCAGCTTCCGATGGCATATTGCTGTGGTTCAAAATCACGTGTAATTTCTTATCAGCGCTTTCCTGCCTCACAATGTTAAACAGGGCCGCTAATGTCTGACCCTTCGTTTTGTATCTTGCGATAGGCTTGTGCTCGCCTCCGGTGGAGGCATCCATTTCCATTATTGCTGTGTTACTTATCTTAGAAGCAGCCCAGGCCCGACCCCGAGCAATTCTGCCGCTTCTTGCTATATAATAGAGGTCATCATAAAGAACTATTAGCTTAACCTTTCTTACCATAGCATTGCACAGGGCAATGACCTGGGAGAGGTCTTGCCCGGCGGCAACCGCGCGAGCGGCTTCAAGGGCAACAAGCGTTTGAGCACCGCAAGCACTTAAGGAATCAATGACTTCAATATGAGTGCCGGGCAACTCGGCCTTGGCTTTCTGCTTGGCTTGCATCGCTACATTGACCGTCATGCCTAGCTTATTACTATGACCTATGAAGATAATCGCTTTCGCTTCTTTGCTCAAATCACGGTATGCCTGCAGCACGTTCCCAATAGGGATACCCGAAGTTGTCGGTAGTTTCCCCTCTTCTTTCCACCGAGGAAAGTCATCGTAGTATTTGGCTAGGTCTACCTCATTCTCGAGATAGTTATTCCCTTCTATTTGGACGTTCATAGGAATAACCTTGATGTCGTATTTATCGGCAAGATCTTGAGGAATATAGCTAACGGTATCGGTCATAATAGCGATTTCTTTCATATCAAAACCCCCTGCTGCAAAGACTTCCCAACGCTGATAATAGGCCAAGTGTGGATAGTTGTCAATCATAGTGTAAGCGGTCGCCTGTTACTGCCGTGAGCATGATCTAATGATACTGATTTTCGCAACTCTCAGTTCACTGGATTTCCATGTGAACTTTTCGATATTATATTCAGCTTTACTGTTGAACTTGGTGTAGGTTATTGTGGCCACATCGAGCACAACTTCTAGCAACAAGACTTGTAAGGGGTATAATCCTACTTAGGGAGTAAATTATGCCATATAGGTGTTCGAGATGCGGTAGGATTGTTCAGAAGCTAGTACCCATAGATGACGCTTATACCTCTGCTCAGTACACTCAGCTACTTGAGGTCGCCTACCCTTGTACCGATTACGTCTGCATTACCTGTGCAAAGGAGATACTTGGGATCTCAGATGCAGACCTTATTCAGGAGGAAAGGGAGAGGAAGCTAGAGACTGAGTTCTTACTTAACCTCACTAAGGGACGTTTGGCTCAGGTAGTGATTGAGACTATATTCCAGGAATTTGGTTATGAAGTTTATCCTTATGGCTACGAAAGTTACTTGACCAACATCATCAAGTTCTTGCGGAAATCAAATGCGAATATCCCGGCCAGAAAGGTGAGAGCTACCCCTGATCTCTTTGTTTACGATCGGGAATTCAATGAGGGCTTCTTCATTGAGATCAAGGCGACTAACACGCCTGATGAAACTCGCTTTTGGATTTCAAAACCTACCCTTCAGACATATCTAACTTATTGGCGAGAGACGGTTCTTGTCATCTATTGCATTACCTCACTAAATATCTACTGCAAGTTGCTTGAAGAGGTCAATCCTGAAGAACTCCCTATCGAGCGTTCTAGCCTAGCTGGCAAAGAGCTCTATTGCCTGAACCTGAAGGCTGACTTCTGTACATTGCCGGACTATTTTCGCCTCATTGAAGCTCCCCGGTATAAGGATTTCTGTCAAAAAGTACGGGTGGTCCTAAAACAATTTGGCAACTTAGAGTCATAGGCTTTTTGCTCCTCTCAATACGAATCGGCCAGCGAGGTATGATCCTAGCTATCAGAAGCTTTGGACGAAATGGAGAGTTCTTGACAAATGTGTAGCTCAGGGCTAGATTGTGGTCAGAGGCTTCCATGGTCCAGTTCGGGATGGGACATCTATGACTAATCGAAAACGACGAATACGCTCCATCCAGACTGAACTGCCAGCAAAGTCGAGAGAAGCTGCACTGAATGCAGGCCAAACTTTCAACAATCCACTCACTACATTTAAGACTGAAACCTTTATTGTCCTGATGGTTATCGCTTGGATGTATCTTCTACATGCGTATTATAGGAAAAAGCATGTAGACTATAGATACTACCAGAGGAAAACATATCGTCGACGCTATGATCGTACGAAGTCCGGTGCCTATAAATACTGGGAATTGGAAAGGTGTCTAAACGAAGAGTGCTGTCCTCTGGATTCTGCTACTAAAGGCAACCTACGCTTTCTTATAGGGCTGCGTCATGAGATAGAACATCATAAATCTGCTGGCCTGGACGAGCATCTGTCCGGTAGGTATCTGGCTTGCTGTCTCAATTATGAGAGAGTCATTACGGAATTATTCGGCGAAAAACATGGCTTGGGAAACAACCTGACTTTCACTATGCAGTTCCGAGATATTACAAAGGTTCCAGTACCGGAAGAGGCATCGGAGCCTCTGCCTTCGAACGTGGCCAAGTATCTACAATAATTTGACGCTGCTTTGCCGGACAAGGACTTTCAATCACCACATTATGCTTACCGTCTTCTGTTCATACGAAAACTGACCAGCAAGAAGGGACAGGCAGATCGGGCTGTTGAATTTGTTTCTGCGGATTCACCGCTTGCCAAGACTGTTGATCATGACTACTGGGTTCTAAAGGAGATCGAACGTAAGAAATATCGCCCCACTGATATCGTGAGTCTGATGAATGAAGAAGGCTATCCCCGGTTTGGGATCTACAACCACACACAGTTATGGAAAAGGTTGGATGGAAAGAACCCGGGTAAGGGTTACGGAACGGAAGTACTACCGGGTCAATGGTTATGGTATGACCGTTGGGTAGACGTTGTCCGTAAGTACTGCCAGGAAAATGCAGGGTTATTTCGCTAGCATATTAACCTCAGTTTCGCGCTGCGTATGTGTGAGCCTCTTATCCACCCTATGAGGCATCAGAGGAAAATCAATTGAAACACCAGAAAAGTAGCTTGAACCCCCAGCGCCACTGAAGCTGCTAGGAGAAATGCCGGTTTTTTGTTGATCTGTATCCTGTATTCCTTGGCATGCCACATTACCACTAATATTATCCCTACTGCTCCAGATATACCAGAAATGATTGAGAACAGACTCTTTTGTCCGCTGATCATAGGACCCGCAAACAGAACAGTTAGAGCTATCAGTAGTATGTTTGCATAATCCCTCCATCGTTTATACTCTTTCTCTAATGCAATATCACCTTCTGACACTGCAAACCTCCTCCAACAAAACCCTATAGATGTAATCACCAGCGCACAGCATACCAAACCAGAGCGGCGAAGACAACGAAATGACGGTTTGTTTGAACTAATCAAACATTAGCGTTTCAATTGATCACAGACCCTGCTAACTGGAGGTCGAGTTTTCCGTTATAATGTTAATCAGTAACACCAAAGGGAGGGCTGTTTAGTGAAGAAGATAATAGTCTGTGCTTCAGTGGCAATCCTCATGATTGGGTTGACTGCCTGTGCCCAACCAGCAGCAAGTCCAGCAGTAGCAAGCGTATTGCAATCGGATAAACCCAGAGTTACTTCGCCCAGCGTAACTGAAGTTGATCTCGGTAGATTAGTTAGCGATAATAGCGCTTTCGCTCTTGACCTTTATCAGCAATTGAGAACAAAGGATGGCAATCTATTCTACTCTCCCCACAGCATATCGGTGGCTTTGGCCATGACCTATGCTGGTGCTAGTGCGGAAACAGAGGAGCAGATGGCTGACACTCTGCATTTTGGTCTTACACAAGATCGATTACATCCGGCTTTTAATAGTCTTGATATTGAACTTACTAAGCGTGGTGAAGGCGCGGAGGGTAAAGATAGTGAAGGTTTCAGGCTGAACATAGTTAATGCCATCTGGGGCCAGAAGGATTACAAATTCCTTAATAGTTTCCTCGATGTACTTGCTGAAAACTACGGTGCCGGACTCAGGATACTCGATTTTATTAAGGCCCCTGAGGATTCCCGTATTACCATTAACGATTGGATAAGCGAACAAACTGAGGGTAAGATTGAAGACCTGATTCCGCAGGGACTGATAAATGAACTGACCCGTCTTGTCCTAACCAACGGCATCTATTTTAATGCGGCATGGTCATTTCCTTTTAATGAGAATGCAACCAGTGATGGCGCTTTTCATCTACTCAAGGGTGATGAAGTGACCGTACCAATGATGAGGCAGACCGAATCATTTTGCTATGCTGAGGGTGATAACTATCAGGCCGTTGAGCTGTCTTACGATGGTAATGAGCTATCTATGGTGATTCTGCTTCCTCAGAGCGGTGAATTCGATACTTTCGAGGGTTCGTTTGACTTACAAAAGTTAAACCGGATTCTTGGTGAACTGAAATATAAACAAGTAGACCTTACGATGCCAAAGTTTGAATTCGAATCAAGCTTTTCTCTCAAAGGCGCTTTATCAGATATGGGCATGCCGGTTGCTTTTTTGCCAGACGCTGATTTTTCCGGCATGACTGGAAATCGTGAACTGTTTATCACGGAAGTCGTTCACAAGGCTTTTGTCTCTTTAGATGAGGCTGGAACAGAAGCAGCTGCGGCCACTGCCGTCATTGTTGGCTTAACTGCTATACCCGAGAAGCCAGTGACCGTCAATATTGACCGTCCGTTCATTTTCCTGATTCGTGATATTAGGACTGGGGCACTTATCTTTATAGGACGTGTTCTGAACCCCAGTCCCTAATTAGCCTATAGGTCTATATAACGATACCCTTCATTACGGGCCGAGGGGCACCTCTACTGCGTTCGTTACCGCCTTTACAACCCTAGGTAGCAGGCTTACCTCATCGACCCCACTGGTAGCCACGTTAATATCGATAACATCCGCCCCGGCCTGAACCTGAGCCAGGGCCTCCTCGCAGACAATATTCAGATTACCCTGCCGCAGAGCCTCTGACATCCTCTTCTTGCCGGCAGGGTTAATGCGTTCCCCGACAATCACGGTAGGGCCATCATGGCTGATCACTAACTCCCTGGTAGCACTCGTAAGCTTAGTTTCCATTAGCTGATCTCCCTTCTCTCTACTTGGCTTAGACAGTACTTCACCAGATAACTCGCCTGGATAAATGTCTACCTGAAGTAGAATACGCTGGCCAACTCGATACCTTTATGCATTTATGCGCCCAACAACGAGTCCATTTTTTTGAATTTTCATTACGGCGTAGGGATAGCGAAACGATATTTCTGTCGTCTTAGACTGAAGATATACCTAGAAATACCTCCCGCACATGCCTGTTACTCATAACTTCTTCCTTATTTCCCTCAAGTGCTATCCTACCATCTTCAATAAGGTAGATTCTGTCAGCGTATTCAGAAGCTTCTGTAACGTCTTGTTCCACCATAAGCACAGTGATACCGGTTTTGTTGATCTCGTTAATCTTTTCGAACACTTCAACTCTGAGATTTGGCGCCAATCCCATTGATGGCTCGTCAATTGCTAGAAGTCTAGCGTTGGACATCAATCCTCGACCAATAGCTAGCATTCTCGCCTCCCCCCCACTCAGTGTTTCAGCCCGACGATTAGCAAAATTCTTCAACTTTGGAAATAACTCAAAGACAAGTTGGAGGTTCTGTCCTTCCATTGGGCGAGCCTTGAGATTATAGGCACCTAGTCTTAGGTTGTTTAGTACTGACATTTGAGGGAAGAGGTGTCTATCCTCAGCAATATACACAATACCAATTTCGACCACCTTCTTCGCTCCCACTCCAGTTATATCTTTGCCATCAAATTCTATGGAGCCCGAAGCAGGACTTAACAAACCACATATTGTCTTCAGCAGACTACTTTTACCATGACCATTGGGCCCAAAAACAGCAATGAAATCACCATCGTTAGCTTGGATAGAGACATCATGTAAAACTTGAAATTCTCCGTAGAAAGTGTTCACTTTATTCACTCTAAGCAAGGTTGCCCTCCCCTCAGCGTGACTTGCCCTTTCCCAAATAAATCTCTATAACCTTCTCATCACAGCATACATTTTCAGGTGAGCCAAGAGCAATCCTTTCCCCGTTTTCAATAATCAGAAGCCGTTGGCATAGGGTGGTAAGAACTTTCATTAAGTGCTCGATAACTATGATTGTTAAGCCTAGTGTTTCATTAATTCTCAGTATCAAATCTACAAATTGTCTGGTCTCGGTTGGACTTAAGCCGCCTATTGGCTCATCTACTAACAGTAATTTTGGCTTGGTTGCTAGAGCTGTTCCCATCATTGCTAATTTCTTATCGTAAAGGCTTAGGTTGGCGGCAACAACATGCTCCTTGCGTTTTAATCCGACAAAATCCAATATTTCATTTACAAATTTCTTTTCATTGCTTGATCCTATCATGCCGAAATGAGCGGCAACCATCATGTTCTCAAACACAGATAAGGTCAGAAAGAGTTCAGGGATTTGAAATGTCCTGGCTATACCGTAATGACAGATTTGATGCGGTCTAAGCCGACTAATATTTACACCATTGAAAACAATCTCCCCCGAGCCATGGTGGAATCCGGTAATGAGATTAAATAGAGTAGTCTTACCGGCACCGTTTGGCCCGGCTATACCAAATATTTCTCCTTCATTCACTTCAAAACTCAGATTTTTAACGACTACTAATTCACCAAAGCGCTTGGTTAGGTTCCTAATCTGAAGAATAATCATAAATCTTCCTTGTTTTTGCTAGTCCTCGATGTCATTGCCAATCTTTTCATATAGACAATTCATCTGGCCAAACGCCTGAAACGCTCATATAGGCCCTCACGCTGGGTAGGAGAAAGGAATCCCATTATGCCTCGGGGTGCAAATACTACTAAAGCGAGTACCAAGGCTCCCAATATTACAAGACGATATACGCCCACGGCACGTAATCCTGCATCAGCAAAGGTAGTAATAATGGTACCTAATAGAGCTCCCGGGAAGATTCCCATACCTCCTATCACTTGCATGACCATGAGCAGGAGAAATAGGTCGAGCCCCAATACGCTGGGTGACAAGACGCCCGTATAGTGGGCATATAAACCGCCTGCTAAACCGGTGAAGAAGGATGTAATCCCAAATAATATGAGTTTGTATTTGTAGATATCTACTCCAACACTTTCACTAAGAGTCTCAGAATCACGGATAGCAGTGAAGCCTAATCCCAAATGAGAATGGATAACCTTGTAGATTGCAAGCATTGATGCTACCGAGATCCCCAAAGTAACGTAAAACCAAGGGACTAATTCCAAAGGTAGAAAAGCATATCCTCCCACAGATAACGGGGGTATATTAAAAAGGCCCTGCGTCCCACCAGTGCCTATTGCCCTACCAAAATCACTCCTAAGAAAGGGTCCTAGGATTAGATGTAGGGCGAAAGTCAGTAAGGCTACATAGGCTCCTTTAAGACGTAAACATGGTAGGCTGATAACTAAACCCGCGCCGGCAGCTATCATCCCGCCTGCCAGCATACCAACCCAGGGTGATACACCTAGCTGAATACTCAAAATAGCCGAAGTGTAGGCGCCGATAACAAAAATGCCAACGTTGGCGAAAGTAAATACTCCTGCGTAGCCCATAATCAGGTCCCAATGACCGGCTACTATCGCCCAAATCATGGTCATAATCAGAATATGCATGATACCCTGATTGCCATGGAGAAAAGCAGGGAGAATCAGAAATGCCCCGTATACAGCAAATAATATTCTTAGGTCTCTAGTTATCCTCAATTCTTTAACCCCTCATACTTAGCCCCAAGAACCACGTAATCCCTGTGGTCTTAATACAAACATCCCAATCAAGATAGCAACCATGACAAACATGGTCCACGTAAATCCAAACTGCCAGCCTACGAAAGCTTCTACCACCCCTAGAATAAAGGCGGCATAGATTGCCCCAGTCAAGCTACCCATACCTCCGAATGCCGTGACTATCCAGGCCTTTATCATAATCTCCCATCCACCAAGATGTGATACAAAGTACTTGGGTGCAAGTAGCATCCCACCGACCCCTACTAAGACACAAGCTATGGCAAAGACTAGGGAAAACATTCTGTCTTTGTCTATGCCTACAATTAAAGCTCCCTGCATATCTTGAGCCACGGCTTGCATGGCCAGCCCTTGCTTAGTTCTGTTCAAGAAAATCCATAACCCAATGATAATGCCGATAGCTATAACTGATATGGCTATATCCTGACCGGTAACAGTGATACCGCCGATATTGAAAACTGCTTTGAACAATGGGGGAATTTGCTTCTGGAAAGGACCGAATATAGCTAGGTGAAGGTTATCTAGGAATAAAGCAAGGCCCAAAGTACTCATCACTACGAGCATTTCCCAGTTCTTGCTAACACGGAGAGGACGCAAAAAAAGCCTTTCAGATGCAATCCCAATGAAAAACAAGGCCGGAATCACAACTGCAAAAGCTACAGGGTAGCCTAATCCCCTAACGATAATTAGCCAGGCGAGATAGCCAGCCATCGAATAAAATGAACCATAGGCAAAGTTGAATACCTTTGATACGCCGTAAACCAAGGACATGCCAATAGCCATCATGGCATACGCTGAGCCGATTATAAGCCCGCTAACAAGGACCTGAATTGTCTCGCCTGTCACAGTCTCTGATCAACCCTCAGCATTAATGAAGAGCCAGTACCCGCCTGACATTTACTGAAGCTGGGTAATATGTATTTGTGCAACATATTACCCAGCCGATAATCTCATGCTATCTATTCCATCCAAGGAGGAACTTGGAACGAGTAGCTCTTGCCTTGGTAATCTACATAAGGGTCTCCGTACACGATGTGATATAGAACATAGAATTGCCCGTCCTGCACCTGCGCACACCCTTGTTGGTGCTGTTCCTCAAGTAGAATATTGGGTTCAACGAAATCATATACCCTCATTCCAGGCATCGCCTGATATGGAGTATCCTTTATCCATTGGATGATTGCATCATAGTTGGTCGGATCACCAACCTGCCTCACTGCTTCGGCCCACATCATAGTAGAGGTATACGTAACGTCGGCGCATCCGGTATTTATGCAATCTCCCGAAACGGAGCCATACTTCTCCATGTATCTTTCAACCCAATCAGCAACTTCGGGAGTAGGTGGTGGCAGTGCAATGAAGCCTCCTGGCATACCCAACAGACCGTTGGCTTCTTCCCCCATTTCTCTCATGAATCCTACGACAGACATAGACCAGCCGTAATCAATGATAGTTGGAGTTGGATCCAGCATAAACTGGCGGAAGAACGTTATTTCGTCGGTAGCGCTTGGAACCTCATAGACTAGCAAAGCTGGTTCGGTCGCCCTTATCTTCGCTAGTATAGGCCCCCACTCTGTAGTTCCATATGGCACTATCTCAGATACAACTACCTCCCATCCCTGCTCTTCACCAAGCTCTGTCATTGTATCGACTACTCCTCTCCCCCAAGAATCATCTGCCCCTATTAGCGCCAGTTTTTTGTTGGGCCATTCGTAGGGAAGGTTCATTAAGAAATAATTCCAATGCCATATGGAATAAGCGATCTCACCCTCACCGGTGTGGAAACAGTTATCGTTGCCCGGAGCTCGAAGGGCCTCTGTAGTTGAATCAGCAAAGTCATATAGGAAAGTAGGAACGTCATATCTACCAAAGGCTTCGACGTCCTGTCCCCAACCGGACCAGCCCCCGATAACCACATTCACGCCAGTTCCTTGAACCAATTCATCAGCAGCTAGCATTTCTGTCTCAGGGGCAAAGTCACCGATGTCGTACATGTGTATCTCTAGCGGTCTACCCAACAACCCACCATCGGCATTGATGTCAGCAACAGCCATCTCAAACCCATGTTTTGGGGCAACGGCATCTTCAGCCATATATCCAGTCAGAGCGTATATTCCGCCCACCTTTATTGGCGTTACCTCTCCTGTCGGTGCTGCCCTGCATCCACCTGTTAGTGCCATACCTAATACCAGCGCGGCTACGAATGTAACCCCGACGGTTACCCTTAAATATGATACTTTCACCATTTGCCTCCTCAATTTTGCTTTCTTCATAAACGCATCGTTGACTGATAATTCACACCTCCTTCCGCCCAGAATTGCCAAAGGCGCAATATCGATTAACGTATAAGTGAAATAATCTCTGTTGACAGTCAGAGTTATTATTCATTGGCCGACGACAACCTCCAATTCTACTTGACTATCAATTTGAGCTTTCCTCCAATTGTTGGCCAAAGCGTAACACATTCCATATATCTCTCAATTATCATAATCTCAACCTTTCATCTTAAGCTATATACATATGGCTACTTAACATTACAAAGGGGAAGTATCAAGAAGCACAATTTCCTCTCCTTTCCCGTTATCATTTCGCCATAGCACTCCTGCCCTAATGGCGGGTTCAATTGATCCCCAGCCCTAAACTCTTCAAATTCTTCTTAATCTTAACATAAAGATCAATATACTCCATAGTTGGCTTTAGGGTTTCAAGGTCATTACATTCCTGGAATCTCTTTCCAATCGGGGGGTTCTTTGTGTCAATCTTATCCTCATATTTAGCAAGGATACCCTTCACTATCCTGTTTGCATCCTCAAGATTTAGCTTGGTAGCAGCATAACTCACATCACATAGAAACCTTGTATCCAGAGGACCGCCAAAATAATCCAATTCATTACCCCGCCGCCCGCCGCCATGGGCAGCGTTGGCAGCACCACAAACTACCTGCGATATGGTCGAAGCGGCTATCTCGTACAGATACATCTCCGTGCATGGACCTGCATAGGCTTGGTACGGAGTCCAAGCAATAATAGGCGTCCTAGTATGCCTGGATAGTGCTGCATTACCTAGTGCAGCAGCCCACATGGGCTTCCTGGCTGCCATCCCTGGAGCATACATGAAGTCTGGTGTCCAGATACTAGGAAGATCTGCTTTATATAATAAGAATACTGCAAGACACTCGGCCACACAGGTGATA
>DAOULZ010000005.1:0-67261 GCA_034414575.1 Dehalococcoidales bacterium
GGGCTGCTTTGCGGCCCACTCTATGACGTCGTACACATCCCGTACCTCCCCACGATCCAGCCAGCAGTATGTTCCCCCTGATTTATTTGTTCCCCGCACGTTCCCGATTATGTGGGCATACCCCCGTTGGACGAAGAAGTCTGTCGGACCCGCCTCTACTAAAGCATCGATCACACCACGGTAGATGGTCGTAGCCACACCTCTAGGCCAACGTCGATCTGATTGTATCTCTTTGGGGTAGGGTGATACCGATAATATTGCGGGGAACTTACCATCATTGTCAGGGCGAAACAGATCAATGGCAATGTCGAAGCCTGCACTCACCGGCACCTTCACGTCGCGTTCCGCAACTATGCCATATTGTCTCTTGGATAACCTACCTGTCCCTATTATTGCATCCATCATTGTCACCGATTCTATATGTTGATCTCGACCATGTTTGTAAGCTATATATTAATTTTATATTGGAGAAAACATATGAGGTAACGTTATAAATACATAATTTGGAATATGAAGCAACGCATCAAACTGTCATAAAATAGCAACAACTGATACGTAATGCAAACAAAATGAAATATTGTGCAATATTTTTTCCAAAATCGTAAAGATTTTTGGAATAATTTAACTTGACAATTTATATTTATGGTAGTATTTTATACGGAAATGGAATACACTGGTATAAAAATCAGGACAATATTAGCTGAAGACAACCCTCTCTTCTGTGAAGGGATATATTCACTACTAAATCAAGAAGATGATATTGAATGCGTCGCCTGGACATGCAACGGTGATGAACTGATTCATCTGACAAGCCATTTGCGCCCAGATATCGTACTTCTTGATATCTTCATTAGTCACACAAACGGTATGGAGGCGACTAAGCTAATCAAGTCTCAGTTCCCTGAGATACATATTATTATGATTACTAAAGCTAGCGCCGGTTGTCTGTTTGAGGCTATTAAGTCTGGTGCCGATGCTTTTATACCGAAATCTGCAAATTTCAAAGCATTGACTCAAGCCATTCGCTCTGTTTACCTAAACGAAGCCGTCTTTGACTATAAAAGCTTAGAGAGCATACGCGCGAGACTAGAAGGGAACAATAATAGCCTTCCCAATGATGAATTGAGCGAACGTGAACGTGAGATTGTTAGGCATATCGGTTACGGCATACCTACTAAGCATATCGCTGCCCATCTTTCTTTAGCAGAACGCACCGTAAACATGCATCTTGATAGAATATACCAAAAGCTTGGCGTAAATACTCGGGTACAAGCAGTTTTGAAGGGCCTAAGGTATGGCTGGTTTACTTTAGAAGATCTTGGTGTTTGAAGATACGACACATATTCCCTTAGTCTGCTGGCATTAATCTGGCAAACATTGACGGCATATCGCTTTGATCTCAGAAAACGGAGAAGGCTTGTGAGGGCAGTTGCGGTTATCCGTATTGTGTTGGGGCTTTTACCTTCACTTCTCGCGCACAATTGATAGCTGTGGATAAGGCTATCCAGGTCAGTGGCCTTGCTACTTTGGCTAGGAGTAGCGGAACAGCGTTTCTTGGTAGCTTTCATGTTATCCTCCCTCCGGCGAAGCAGTAGGTGTTGAAGCCAAGATTCCTCGATTTTCCCCTGAGAATTGGAGGATACTTCAGGCGTGAGTCATACGTGAGATCGCGTCCCTGGCAGGATTCGAACCTGCGACCCGCTGCTTAGAAGGCAGCCGCTCTATCCACTGAGCTACAGGGACAACAACTATAGCTATTACACTGTAGCACGGGATAATTTAAGGGTCAAGACAGGTTTAAACTATGGGTCTCCTTCTTCAAATTAGGATACAGATAGATGTCACGATAGCACCGGCGATACATATGCCAATAAAGATCGATAACAAGGCCCGTTTGAAGTCTATATTTAAGATAGTGGCTACCAGCGAGCCAGTCCAGGCTCCGGTCACTGGTAACGGGACGGCGACGAGTAGCACTAGCCCGATACATTTATACCTTTCGACCATCTCGCCTCGTCGTTGAGCAAGCCCGTCAAGCCAGTTGCACCACCTTTTAAAGATGCCTATTTTACTGCTGCTTAAACGCTGGGAAATAGTATCGAAGAACAGCAGGAGTAGGGGTACCGGGATAAGGGTGCCGATAATAGCTAGTAAGAGTGCATATTGCCAGGGAAGGTGAAACAGGTTTATAGCCACCGGCAGGGCCCCCCGGAGTTCGAGTATAGGTAGCGTAGAGATAGCGATCACTATCAGCTCCTTGGGGAATCCTAGGTTGGAAAATGTATCAAAAACGTTGTTGAGGAGCACCTTCTCACCCCGCTCTTATGAAAATAACCTAGCAGCCCCCCAAAGGGACTACTGGCAATAAATATAGCAATAATATGCTAATTTGTCAAGGTGGTGTTACTTACGTTTTGCCACGTTCGTTTAATCTCCTGCATTGTTCTAGCTATAAGAATGCCAGCAGTCACAAAGAGACACTATCTTGCCTACCGTTTAAGCTAGTGTTCGTTGTTTGCTGTTAGGCTAATAATGTAGTAGACTTCTCTATTAGGTAGGGGCAGTATGGCTGTGGAGGAATAGGTGAGTAAGCTAACGGTCAGAGATATTAAAGTCAGTAATAAGAGGGTCTTGGTGAGGGTGGACTTTAATGTCCCTCTTGATGAGGAAACCGGGGCCATTATTGACGATAGCCGGATTAAGGCGGCACTACCTACCATCAGGTATCTCATGGCACAGGGAGCCAAGGTCATTCTTTGCTCTCATCTGGGGCGTCCTAAGGGTAGGGTAGTGGAGAAGCTACGCCTAGCGCCAATAGCTCAGCGGTTGTCGCAAATTCTAGAGCAGCCGGTCAAAACCACCCAAGATTGTATTGGCCGTGATGTCGAGGCAGCAGTTGCCGAGCTGAAAGAGGGTCAGGTTCTACTCTTGGAGAATATTCGCTTCCACCCTGAAGAGGAGCAAAACGAGACTATCTTTGCTCAGGCCCTAGCCAGACTGGCAGACATCTTTGTTAATGACGCCTTTGGCACCTCACATCGGGCTCATGCCTCGGTGGTCGGCGTTACCAAATATCTACCAGCGGTAGCCGGCTTGCTCCTTGAGATGGAGATTGTAACCCTGACTGGTATTCTGGAGAACCCAGCTCATCCCTTCGCGGCGTTGCTCGGTGGTGCCAAGGTGAGTGATAAGATCGGCATGATCGAAAACATCATGGACAAGGTGGACTATATTCTCATTGGCGGCGGTATGGCCGCCACCTTCTTAAGGGCTCAGTCCTATGAGGTAGGGCAATCACTAATTGAGACTGATAAGTTGACTACTGTGGCTGAACTGGTGAAAATGGCCTCTGAAAGTAGGGTAAACCTACTACTGCCAGTCGATGTTGTTATCGCTGGAGAGCTTAGTCCCCAGGCCAAAGGCGAAACGGTATCGATAGAGAATATCCCTGAGGATAAGAGGATTATGGACATCGGTCCTGAGACTAGCAAAAGGTTCCAGGAGTCACTACTAAGAGCTAAGACCATTTTTTGGAACGGACCGATGGGCATTTATGAGCTGCCTCAGTTCGCCGAGGGGACAAAGGCTATCGCTAAGGTTCTAGCCAATCTTGAGGCGACTACAGTGATCGGGGGGGGGTCTACGGCTGACGCCGTAACTGAGATGGGATTAGCCGGAAAAATGACCTTTGTCTCTACTGGGGGCGGTGCCTCACTTGAGTTCTTGAGCAGTAAGGTACTGCCTGGTATCAAGGTATTACCAGATAAGGAGTCATAGTCGTGGATAACCTGGAGTTAATGAAGGAGCTTAGTCAGTCTTCACCGAGCAAGATTATACTTCTGGTCCTTGATGGCTTGGGTGGCTTACCTAATTTTAATGCCGGTAAGACGGAGCTGGAGACAGCCAGCACGCCTAACCTAGACAAGCTGGCGGCTGAGGGTGTGTGCGGCCTGGCTGAGGTAATAGGCCCGGGGATAACGCCGGGTAGTGGGGCCGGACACCTGGCTCTCTTCGGTTACGACCCGCTTAGGTTTACCATCGGGCGAGGGGTACTGGAAGCGGTTGGCATAAATTTTAATCTTGAGCCAGGAGATATCGCTGCCCGGGGAAACTTCTGTACCGTTGATGAGACTGGCTTAGTTACCGACCGCCGGGCCGGGCGGATTTCGAGCGAGCGGTGCCTTGAGCTATGCAGGCTACTCGACGGTATGGTAATAGACGGGGTTAAGATCCTGGTTTGCCCGGTGCGGGAACACCGATTTGTCGCCGTATTCAGGGGTGGTGGGCTTAAGGCTGAGGTTACCAACTCTGACCCGCAGCAGACGGGGGTGATGCCGAAGGCCGTAAACGCTCTGGAGCCAAAGGCGGCTAGCCTAGCCAGTGTGGCTAATGAGTTTATAGTCCGGGCGAAGAAGATTCTAGCCGAACAACACCCAGCCAACATGATTCTCCTCCGCGGCTTCTCGCAAAGACCCAAGCTTCCGACCATGAGTGAGACCTATAAATTAAGGCCGGCGGCGATTGCTGTTTATCCCATGTACAAGGGGCTGGCTAGATTAGTGGGTATGGAGATTCTCAAGACGGGAACTAATATTGAAGATGAGTTCGTCACCTTGAGACAAAACTATGCTGACTACGATTTCTTCTTTATGCATATAAAATGGATTGACAGTGCCGGTGAGGATGGCGATTTTGACAGAAAGGTCAGGCTTATTGAGAAGTTTGACCGGGCCTTACCCGGCGTAACCGGCATTGAGCCTGATGTCATCGTCATTACTGGTGACCACTCAACCCCAGCAGTTCTCAGAGGGCACAGCTGGCACCCGGTACCCGTTCTCCTTTATTCCCGGTGGTGTCGCCCTGATGGAGCCCGTGAATTTTCTGAGTCAGCCTGTGTTTCTAGCGGATTGGGGCACTTTCCAGCCACCCAGATTATGCCCCTAGCCATGGCACATGCTTTGAAGTTAGCTAAGTTCGGTGCTTAGGAGGCTAAAATGCGCGTCTCAATGATTGCCGGTAATTGGAAGATGAATACCACGGTAGCTGAAGCCGTCGAGTTGGTTCGTGAAATGCATGGTGGCATTCATGCTGCCCCCCATGTTGATAAGGTAGTGTGCCCGGCCGGTATCTGTCTTGGCGACCTCGAAGCCGGGCTGGATGCCATAGCCAACGTTGACAAGGTGATTTGTCCCCCCTTCGTTTCGCTAGCTACGGTAAAGGAGATAATCAAAGGAAGCGCGATAAAACTGGGGGCGCAGAACCTATACTTTGAGGAAAAGGGAGCCTATACCGGGGAGATTTCTCCACTGATGCTGGCTGAGTTGTGCGAGTTTGTTATTATTGGGCACTCAGAGCGCCGGCAGTATTTTAACGAGACCAACGAGATTGTTAACAAAAAGATTAAGGCAGCCTTAAAGGCTGGGCTGAAACCCATTCTGTGCATCGGGGAGAAATTGGAAGAAAACGAGGCCGGAAAAACCAACGAGGTCATCTCCAAGCAGCTTAAGCTTTCCTTGGCTGGTATAGATTCACTCGAAGGGCTAACCATAGCCTACGAGCCAATCTGGGCGATTGGTACCGGCCGGGCAGCCAGCGGCAAGCAGGCAAATGGGACTATTGGCTTTATTCGCCAGAGCCTTACCCGGTTATATACCGAGGTAGCAGCTGAGACGACACGCATTCTCTATGGCGGCAGCGTTACGGCTGACAATACGGCTGAATTTATGGAGCAAACTGAGATAGATGGTGCTCTGGTTGGCGGAGCCAGCCTGAAAGCAGACCAGTTCATCAGCATCGTTAAGCAGGCCTCGGAAATTAGGGGTTCTTCATAAATATGGATCAGCATTTGAATTACCTTGTAGCTATAGTCGGCCCCACTGCCATAGGCAAGAGCCGTCTGGCAATACGCCTGGCTCAGGCACTTGACGGGGAAATAGTCAGCGCTGATAGCCGACAGATATACCGTTTTATGGACATCGGCACCGCTAAACCCAGCCCCGAGGCGTTATCCTTAGTCCCTCATCACCTGATAAGCATGGTTAATCCCGACCAGGATTTCAGCCTGGCTCAATACCAGAAGTTATCATATCAGGCGATTAGTGATATTCACGGACGCCATAAATTAGCGCTACTGGTTGGGGGAAGCGGACAGTATGTCTGGTCAGTGCTGGAGGGATGGGGCATCCCCTCAGTGCCTCCAGATCTTGGATTTAGACACAGCCTGGAGAAGAGGGTAGCTAAGGAAGGTGGGGATGAGCTTTACCGGGAGCTAGTGAGGGTTGACCCGGTGGCAGCGCAGAAGATTGACCCTCATAACCTGCGCCGCGTTATTCGGGCACTTGAGGTCTACCGGAGCACCGGGGTGCCTTTTTCCCAGCTCAAAAATAAGGCGGTGCCACCCTTCAGGACGCTCATTGTCGGTTTGACGGTGGCCAGAGAAGAGCTATACCGCAACATAGATTTGAGGGTTGATGACATGATAGAGCAGGGTTTGGTGGCTGAGGTAGAAAAGCTGGTTAGCCTGGGCTATGACCTTAGCTTGCCGGCCATGTCCAGCATTGGCTATAAACAAATTGGCATGTTACTTAAAGGCCAGTTAAGCTTGGCGACAGCGGTAGACAAGATAAAGTCTGAGACTCACCGTTTCGTTAGGCAGCAGTATACCTGGTTTCAGTTACGGGACGACCGGATTAGGTGGTTTGATATCAATATCGATAGCGTGGATTCGAAAATCCTAGATTTAGTGACTCAGTTTACGGGGGTATCAACGAGTGAATTTTGCCAAGCTTCAAGGTGCCGGGAATGACTTTGTCCTGATAGAGACCACCGATTTAAGGCGTGATTGGTCTCAGCTGGCAGTGGCCATTTGTGACCGGCGTTTTGGTGTCGGTGCTGATGGCCTGCTGTTACTGCTGCCTTCAAATGTGGCTAATTTTGGGATGCGTATCTTCAATGCCGATGGCTCTGAGGCTGAAGCCTGTGGTAACGGACTGCGGTGTCTGGTGAGGTATGTTTTGGAGATGGTGCTTTCGGCTGGCAGGGGAGTTGAGGAGGTTTTCATAGAGACGATTGCCGGGGTAAGAAGAGCCAGGATCATAGGCACTGTAGGCAAGGCAGCTGAAATCCAGGTTAGCCTGGGATTGCCAAAATTTGAAGCCCATGAAATCCCGGTGGTAATAGAAGAAGGGAGTGGGGGGCTAGTTGACATAAAGTCTGTACTGAGCTATACTGTTACCGTGGGTGATGAGATGCTGAAGCTTAATTTTGTCTCCATGGAGAACCCGCATACTGTCTATTTCTGTGAGCAGCCGGTAGCTGATTTTCCCTTAGCACAGTTGGGGCCAAAGGTAGAGCACCACCGGATATTTCCCCAGCGGACGAACTTCGAAGTTGCCCGAGTGCTGAGTCGAGATAAGATAGAGGCCCGGGTGTGGGAAAGGGGGGTAGGGGAGACACTGGCCTGTGGTAGCGGTGCCGCTGCGGTAGCAGTGACTGCTCAACTGAATGGTCTCGTAGACAGTAGCATAGATGTAAAACTGCCGGGAGGTACCCTGAATGTGGCTTGGGATGGAATAGGGGAGGTACTACTAGGTGGCCCGGCTGACATGGTGTTTCTCGGAGAATGGCTAGGTGAGATGTAGATGAGACTATCAAAAAGAATGGAGAAGCTGCCGCCTTATCTCTTTGTTGAGATCAGTCGGAAGATTGCGGAAAAAAGGGCTAAGGGCGAGTCAGTAATTAGCTTTGGGATTGGTGATCCGGATTTTCCGACGCCGCCCCATATTATTAATCGCCTGTGCCAGTCAACCCAGGATCCGGCTAATCACCGCTACCCGGAGACAGTAGGCTTACCTGAGCTACGTCAGGCAATAGCTGAGTGGTATAAAGGGCGCTTTAACATTTCCCTTGATATCGACAAAGAGGTGTTACCCCTGATTGGGGCTAAAGAAGGCATTGTCCATATTGCTTTCTGTTTTATTGACCCCGATGATGTGGCTATCGTGCCTGACCCTGCTTACCCACCTTACGCCATGGGTACTATCCTAGCGGGTGGTAAACCCTATTACCTGCCCCTCGCTGGGAAGAACAACTTTCTTCCCGATTTAGAGGCAATTCCAGCTGATATCCTTAAGCAGGCTAAGCTTTTGTGGCTGAACTACCCCAATAATCCCACCGGTGCTGTAGCCGACCCTAAGCTCTTCACTCAGGTAGTTAGCTTGGCTCGCCAGTATGATATTGCTGTCTGTCACGATGCCGCCTATACTGAGGTTGCCTTTGATGGTTATCAACCAGTAAGCTTTATGCAGGCAGAGGGAGCTAAGGAAGTAGGGATTGAGTTTCACTCTCTCTCCAAGGGCTACAATATGACCGGATGGCGGATAGGGATGGCGGTAGGTAATGCCACCATGATTGATGCCCTGAGCAGGGTTAAATCGAATCTGGATTCGGGGATTCCCCAGGCTATTCAGTATGCAGCTATTGAAGCCCTGACCGGTCCCCAAGACTCAATAAAAGAGCAGAATGCTAAATACCAGAGACGGAGAGACTTGATTATTGACAAACTAAATAGTATGGGACTGGAAGTCAAGTCACCCAAGGCGGGCTTATATATCTGGGCTAAGGTTCCCAGTGGCTATACCTCTCTGGAATTTGCCAACGATTTGTTAGATCAAGTGGGAGTAGTGGTGACACCGGGGACAGGTTACGGGAAGGGTGGTGAGGGTTATGTGAGGCTGTCACTGACTATCCCCGATGCCAGCTTAGTCAAGGGTCTATCGCGGCTAGCAGAGTGGCGTGACCATAAAAGCGGCCTCAGCAAGAAAGCCTACTTAACATAAAGTATGAGGTGTGCTATCCCCAAGGGAATAACCATAACAAAACTATCTCCAGAGCGGGCATTCCTAGTAGCGGTAGCTACTAGGGGGGATAACCGAGGGTGGTCAACCGAGGATTCAATAGCGGAGCTGGCCCAGTTGGCAGGCACCGCCGGTGTTGAAGTGGTTGGCAGGCTAATCCAGCGGTTGCCCGCACCTTCAAAAACACATTATCTGGGCAAGGGCAAGCTGGACGAGCTTCTCGCGCTAAAGGCTGAAACCAACTACGATGTAGTCATTTTTGATGACGAGCTTTCTCCAATTCAGCAACGGAACCTGGAAGAGATTCTGAAAGTAAAGGTAATTGACCGTTCGGCTCTCATTTTGGACATTTTTGCCAAGCGTGCGCATACCCGTGAGGGTCAACTACAGGTAGAACTGGCTCAGCACCAGTATCTTTTACCACGCCTAGTCGGACAGTGGGGCCATCTGGAGAGGCTGGGGGGTGGCATCGGCACACGAGGGCCGGGGGAATCTCAGCTGGAGACCGACAAGCGCCTTATTCAGCGGAAGATTCAACATTTAAAGAAGGAAACCGAGCAGGTAAAGAAACACCGAGAACTATATCGTCAGCAGCGTCGAAGGAGTGGTATCCCGGTAGCAGCCCTGGTCGGCTATACCAACGCCGGTAAGAGTACCCTGTTAAACGCCCTTACTGAAGCCAGCGCATTTGTTGAGGACAAGCTCTTTGCTACCCTAGACCCGACTACGAGACGGGTAACGCTACCTGACCAAAGTAGGGTGTTACTTACTGACACGGTTGGTTTTATCCAGAAGCTACCACCGACTATCGTCACCGCATTTAGGGCAACCCTTGAGGAGCTGACCGAAGCCAGCATCCTTCTTCACGTAGTTGACCTGGCCTCGCATAATGCTGCTGAGCAGTGTCAGACAGTCGAGGATATCCTTAGCGAGCTAAGCCTTACCGATAAAGCAAGGATTACTGTCCTCAATAAGATCGATCTGTTACTTGGCCGTGACAGGACCTGGGATGAAGATGAGGCAGTGAATTACTTCTCCGAATGGGGCGGCGCTGCTAATACCAACACAGTTCTTATCTCGGCAACAAAGAGGTGGGGACTAAGTAGGTTACTGGGATGTATAAGCCATATTCTTACCCCGAAAACTCAGCCTGTTTAGTTGTCCGCCTTCCAAGAATTTATGTTAAGTGATAAGAGCTAGCTGATATAATGTCGCACAATATATATTATGTCAGGTCAGCGCACAAAAAGAACCTGCCACTAGACATAACATCCCTAGGCTATCAATCATAAAGGATTATCCTAAATGAGATGGTTAAATCCGCTACTCTATTTTTATCAATCCTTTTTCTGGTGCTTAAGTCAAGTAATAAAATTTTCAATCAATCTTTGGTACCGAAATCGGCCGGTCCTTTGATACTAGCCAATTCTTCCCTAAAAGAGTAAAAACCTAGGGGTTAAAGGCTTAAGTGATGATACATAGGTAGAAAACCATTAACCAGGCTGGAAAATCGCCTAGATTTTGATTTGAGGGCCTCATTTTATTAGGGGCGTTATCGGAAACTGAATTAGGAGATATTTCAGGATAAACATCGGGAAAGTCCATCCAAGAACTCCCCTCTTGCATACTTAAATTCTCTTAGCAAAGATTTTACGTTTTACTCACAGTTAGTGATGAGAGCCTGTTTACCCGGCCGACATATTTAGACCTAGCCAGGAACCATAGGCAATAAAGCCCACCGCTATCCCGATAACAACCCACATTACTATTCGCCTATGTCTGCTTAGAGCATTCATGATGCGGTCTCGCCTCCACAAAATATTCCTCCCTGAATTCCCGGCCCTAATTAGCCGAGGTAATGTTTGGTAATTTCCCGGTTAGATGGAGGGCTAATGTCTTTTCCAGTACGGCCTGCCATTCTTCTAAGTTATTGTTCATCGACTGTCGTAAACTGTCATAGTCCAAATCAAGCTCTATGGCTTCATTGTGTATGGCTAACCTGCTCCCGCAGTACGGGCACTTTTGATGTTCTGGATTCGATAGGGCCCAGCCGAAATATTGTTTGCCACACCTAGCACACTTACTGACTAGCATGACGTCTATTACCCCTATAATCCCCTGATAAACCCAAACCGCCACCCAAAAGGGCCAGTTTCACTATTGGCTCCCCGCTGTCCAAGTGCCCAGTTACGGACAGCAGTTCCACGCCTCCCACACAGCTAACTTAGCTAGACTGATTATGGAAAAAATGCTTTGCCAATCATTACAAAGTCGAACCAAGTCTCCCCCGGATCACCCGGGCCCCACGTATGGTCATGCAACGTGCCACTTATAGTTCCTGCGCCCTTGATTCCCTCATAGAATCCAGCACCGCCGGTAATCTTGAAGTTCCCCGTGAAATTATAGTGGTCGAGATCATATTCTCCGTATGGAGGAACGTAATGTGACGCGGCATTGAAAGATACGTAGATGAAGTTGGTCTCCGGCGTATCCCAATATAATGGAGCCGGATTCTTGTCAATATGAAATGAGCCAGAAATCCTACCGTCTCTTGTTGGTGTTGCAGTATTGGTTGAAGACCATCCACCGACACACCCTGAGTCAAGTGCTCCATATGTACAGGGATTTCCTTGCCAATCATGCCCGTCCAGGACATGGGTGAAGGTGAAGATGTTTCCCGTAATCGAACACGCAGCATTCGGGTCTACCGAGCCATTTATCAGTTGTACCTGTGAATAGAGATGAATGTCACGCTGTGTGGCGACATCCCTTCCGCCTGGAAGACCATTGGCGTAGGCCAGTGTTGATGTGCCGATCACTAACAGCAATACAGAGAGTAGCGCCATCATTCCCAGGCGGCTCTTCAGAATTCTTCTCATAATATTATGTCAACTCTTTTCAGATTTTGTTTGCCTTCCCGCCCCTCGACCTGGAACCCGAGGCATGGTGGTTTATGATTGAGTCTTACCCCCGGCGTTTAATCATCTCTGTAATAGATGGAGACAATATGGGGGCCAGTAACTTTATTACCAGCCCCCTTATCCTAAATCTGCAAACCCTTATCACTATTTCTTAGGGTGAGGGAAGATAAGGGTCATCGGCGTAGGTGACGTCGGTTTCTATGGGGTAGAAGCGAACCTGGAAGAGCTTCAGGCCATTATTGTCGTATTTCCAGTATTCGCCGGTCAGCATAGGATCGAAGATAGGAACGCGGATATAGAACAATTCGTCTGGGTCTACTTGTGAGTTCTCATTTATATCAACCCATATTTCGAAAACGATGCTGGTAAGATAGGCGGTAACATTCTCGAACTTCTCTTTGCCCGCATGACGGAATGTGAACTCGGCGGGAACTGGCTGAATTGAGCAATAAGCGGAGTCGTCCATTTGGTTTCGAATAGTTTTTTGCACAGTGTGAGGCAGCATACCTAATAAGGCGGACTCGTTCTGCAATTCTGCACAGGTTGTGATCGTTGCCCAACCATTCGGCTTACCAAGAGGCCGTGCTACTATTAGATAGTCGCATACAGTGTCAACGCCCGTCATGTCTCCACCGATCACGTAAGCATCGTAATCTGGATTGGCGAGTTGGATCTTTGCTGAGCCATCAGTCCCATTGGCATCAATTACACCGAAAGCATCTTTCCAGTTGGCTAAGTCATCGATGTCTCCACCATCCTTTAGATAAATCCTAGTGGTTACCTCCATATCCCTATCAAGTTTTACGAAGATGCTGGACCTACCGCTGGGATCCTCCTCAGGGTATGTCATGTCCTGAGTTTTGACGTTCTGAACCCCAATGATGTTAAGGGTGACATGCTCGCCAGAGGGAGCACCATTGCCGTTGTATACCCCATCGGGATTAGGCTTGTCGGCCAGTGCCACCCCAGGTAATAGAGCGGCCAGAACTACAACTGCCACTATTATTGGAATAAGCTTCTTCATTCTCTTTATGTCATCTCCTTTTTAGATTTTTTGTGCCTTCTTGCCCCTCGACCTAGGGCCGGGGGCATCGGGCTGCCGTTTTTGATGTTTCTAATTAGTGCTTGACACCTCCTTTTCGAAACTTTATTTTACTCTGACACACCCCGCCCCTGATCAGCCGGGGTAACGCTTGGTAATCTTTTATAACAGGGAAAGATGGCAGTTCCAGGCTTCCCTCATCGACTCTTTTTGTGTACACCCGCTATGTTAGTCGCCAAATGGCGAAAAATCCCTCACATGGGGGATAGTAATCCCCTATTCAGGTGATGTCAAGATCACTAAAACTCTCTTAAACTAACTATACCTACATCAAGCTTGTAATACCCCTGGATTTCTTAGTGATTTAGGGGGAATTCTAGTGGGTAATAATATTATGTAAAGTTATTTAGCGGCGGCTTTTACTGCACTTCCCTGCCCTACCGGACTAATATTTGAATCAAACTCCCAAGGTATCATGCTCTACGTATATTGACAGTGGTGCTATAATAAAATCGCCCCAGTGTGGAAAGAGATAATATCGGGGTAAGAGCCCAGAGTATATATTCCTCTCTTCATAATAGTTATGGTGAGTTATACACTGCCGTTGATACTATGCTTAACATAGTTTAAGGGGACCGGGCTGATTCAGTTGCCGGGTCACTTCTAAACACAGTTTTCTTTAATTGAAAAGGTTCTGAATTCAAAATGGCAAAATGTCCTAATTGTGGCCAAAAAGCTCAGGGTAACTATTGCCAGTGGTGTGGATATCCGATACCAAAGGGCGTCTCAGTCAAAAGTAAGAAGGCGAAGAAGGAGAAGGAGGAAACTAAAAAAGCTAAGGAGGCTGAGCGCCAGGCCAAACGGGAGGCCGAGCTAGCAGCCAAGGAGCGAGCAAAGAGGGAGAAGGAGGAAGCCAAAAAAGCTAAGCTTGCGGAGAAGGAGCGGGCGAAAAGGGCGGTCGAGGAAGCTGAAAAGGCTAGGTTAGCAGCAAAGGAGAGGGCGAGGAGAATAATTGAGGAAGCTGAGAAGGCTAGCTTAGCAGCAATGGAGAGAGCGAAGAGGGTGGTTGAGGAAGCTGAGAAGGCTAGCTTAGCAGCCAAGGAGCGAGCAAAGAGGAAGAAGGGGGGGCAAAAAGCTAAAGAAGCTGAGCGCCAAGCCCAACGGGAGGCTGAGCTAGCAGCCAAAGAGCAGGTGAAGAAGGAGAGGGAGGAAGCCAAAAAGGCTAAAGAAGCTGAGCGCCAGGCCAAACGGGAGGCCGAGCTAGCAGCCAAAGAGCAGGTGAAGAAGGAGAAGGAGGAAACTAAAAAGGCTAAGGAAGCTGAGCTAGCGACGAAGGGAAAAGCTGAGAGAGAAGCAGAATCGACCAAAGAATTAGAAGGTGATGAACTATGTGAGGGAATGGTTAGAATACTGGTTTTACAGGTGAATCCGGATCAGGTCAAGAAATTTGAGGACTATTTAGGACAGATTGAAAATCTAAGATTAATACTTGTAGGTGGGACAACAGACGTAGGCATCGAATTTGTTGTTTTCGCCGAGAAGACAGTCCCGTTAGTGAATTTGTTGAGGAAGATGCAATCTTCAGAAGAAGTGGTTAGAGAAGGTAGGAATATTCGAGTAACTATGAAAAAGAACGATTAATATTATGATGAATTATGGAAATTCTGGGGACGGCCAGCTTTGTCAAGGTGATAGGTTAGACCTATCTAGATAATAATAAGCTACAGTCTATCTGCATCCCCAATTATAGGTTGTAGTTGAATGATTTAAAGGTCTTAAAACGACTAATTATTTAGTGCAGTTGGTAAATATTTTAAGCGTAATATAGTGTTCAGGGCAAGTCTATATTTAACCTATACTTAACTAATGAAGAAACAACCTCTAAAATAGAATCAACTTGGGGGTGACCAGTGAAACAATGCCTATTACCTGTTTTAGTTGTAGTAACCTTGATCGCTCTACTATTAAATGCCTGTGCCCAGCAGGGTTCAGCACCATCCGTAGAACCAAGCGCATCGGTTGAGCCAGGGGAATCTATACCCGGTGCTGATATTACTACCGAGCAAGAAGAGGACCAGATACTGCCATTTGAATCTGAGCCCAGTGAAGTCAATTTCCGGTTGTTAATCAGTGACGATCAAAATGACATCGCTGACTTTGAAGAGCTACACGTCACCATTTCAAGTATCGGTGTACATGAAAGTGGTGGGGCAGGAACTTGGCATATTTTCAATCTAGACCCCGAGACGGATTACGATAGCGATGGGGTTCCCGGTTTGAATCTTACAGAGTTGGTGGGGGAAAATGCATTGCAAGTATGGAGTAGTGAGCTTAGCGAAGGTGAATATAACAAGATATTTATTTATGTTGGTGAAGTTACCGAGGTACCTAGTGCTAAAGAAGGTGACCAAGATAGCATTATCAAGCTTCCCGGGGGCAGGCTGCAAATATCTAAGCCTTTTACCATTAATGCCTCCATTGTTAACTTCATATATGATATTACGGTCGTGAAAGCCGGTCAAAGCGGTAAATACATCCTTAAGCCACAGATTGCTCAAAGTGGGTCGGAAATAGCTTTCCATGAAGTGGAACTTGAGGATAAAGGTATACCTGAAGAGACCGGTGGCCCTGGAGGTAACGGCCAGTCAGAGAAGGGAGAAAAACAAGGCAAGGAGAGAGACCTTGATTTAGAAATTGTGGGGGGCGAAATAGCTCCAGGAGAGATAGTGACTCTCTATGTTACCTATGATGGTGAACCTGTGCCAGATGCTAGGGTGAGTATAAATGGTGAGGAATTAATCGAGCATACTGTTGAGGATGGAACCTTTGACTTCATAGTTCCTGATAGTGCTGAGGAACTTGAAATAGAGGTTGAGAAAGGCAACTTGACAGGGAAACTGAAAATTCAATTACCTGTTACCGCTGAATAATTAGATTAATTCGTTCAAATAATAAGAGCCCTCCGAATTTAGGGGGGCTCTTATTAGAATGTATTTCAACCAAAGATAGTATTGAACGCTATTGCACCGATTCTATGTACATGTGGTCTATGTAAATTGTATCTAATTGTGTATTTCCTCTGGTTTGGTCGGTATCGACAACACGGATATAGACAGTTCCACTGAGGCTAATAGGTAGTTCATAGGTCTGGTAACTGTTATCATCAGCGGTCTTTGTTACAGTGACCATGTCAGTGTAGCTTGTGTCATCCGTTGAATAAGCAAATATGAAGTTGTCGCCCTCTGTGTTCTCTGACTGGTATGCCTCAAGATAGAAGGTTACCTGATTCCCACCGTGTACATAGATAGTCCACTTGTGCTCCAGGTAGGTCTTATTAGATTTACCCTTGCTTTGCACTTCCTCTATGGACTGGACAACATCGTCACTGGAATGTGTATCATGGTAATCACCGGATACTGTGCCTGAAACTGAAATATCTTGATTAGCCAGATTCAGTACCTCAGGGTCTATGATGTAGGATTCTATGTACATGTGGTCTATGTAAATTGTGTCTAATTGTGTATTTCCTCTGGTTTGGTCGGTATCGACAACACGGATATAGACAGCTCCACTAAGGCTAGTAGGTAGTACGTAGGTCTGGTAACCATCATCATCAGCGGTCTTCGTTACCGTGACCATGTCAGTGTAGCTTATGTCATCCGCTGAATAGGCAAATATGAAGTTGTCGCCCTCTGTGTTCTCTGACTGGTATGCCTCAAGATAGAAGGTCACCCTGCTTCCAGGGACCACATCAAATATCCATTTATGCTCTAAATAACTCATTTTAGAATTGCCTTTGCTTCTAGCTTCGGTTATCGACTCGGTAACATTATCACTCGAGTGAGTATCATTGTAGTCCCCATTAATACTGCCCGATATCGAGATGTCTTGATATGCTAGGCTTCCTATAGTTGGTTCCCCTACTTCCGTAGTAAAGTTCCTCTCATCTCCCAAGGTGGTGCCATCACCAACCGCCTTGGCCTTGAAGTAGTAAGTGGTGTCTGATGTTAGGCTATCCAGGTCAAAATAAAAGGCTCCGAAATCACCCATTGTATCTGGGGGGCTAGTCTCGTTGGGATAGGGGCCGCCTGAAGTCTCACCCCATAAGAAGGAGACATCTACCGCTGAGGCGCTACCTAGATCATCGAGATAACCGTTTAGTCTGGCTGAGTTCGTGGTTATGGGAGACGCATCGTTAGTTGTTACAGCTGGGGGTGTAGTTATTGCTTCCGTAGTGAAGTTCCTCTCGTCTCCTAAGGTGGTACCATCACCAACAGCCTTGGCCTTGAAATAATAAGTGGTGTCTGCTGTTAGGCCATCCAGGTCAAAATAAAAGGCTCCGAAATCATTCATTGTATCTGGGGGACTAGTCTCGTTGGGGTAGGGGCCGCCTGAAGTCTCACCCCATACGAAGGAAACGTCTACCGCTGAGGCGCTACCTAGATCATCGAGATAACCGTTTAGTCTGGCTGAGTTCGTGGTTATGTCGGTGGCATCATTCGTGGTTACTATGGGCGATTGAGTTGTAGAAGATAATCTGATTACTGTTACGCCCTCATGTTGCAGACCAGAATAAGCACCGCCCCATGTCATTTCATGTTCGTTATGATCCCATGTGTCATGTATGTAGATTTTGTTAGTCGCTGTATCGTAGCCATATCCAATCATTGTGTGGCCAGTGACATGAATAAGTACCGGCCGTCCAGCATCAATCTCAGACATAAAGTCGCTAAAAGTAACTCCTTTGCTTGGATTACTACCCTGTCCCATAATATATTGGTTGAAGTTAGTGGTTACTGTATAACCGCGTGATTCAACAAACAGCTTGATACCGTGGCAGCCATCGCGAAGTCCGAACCACTCGTAATCTGTGAAATCATACAGTGGACTACCATCACTGTAGAAGAAGAATGTGGTAGAACTATCTGAATTATTCCAGTTGTCCTGGTTAGTTCCCATAAAATCGCCTGTGCAGTCCTCATAGCTGTGTTCAGGCCAACCGTTGACTATGAAGGGATCATCTCCAAAATGACCATATGCTACCCAGTAATCATCTACGTGTCCTCTTGAAGCTAGGCCATCTATCCCTTGGTGAGTTGCACTTAATGGACATTCTCCGTATCCCCATATTGTGTTATCGAGCGGGCAAATTCCGCCATTGGTAACACCGGCATACATATTGGTGTAGCTCTCTCTGTCATAATAACCAGCTAACATAGCGGCTGAAGTAGCCGAACACCCGTAGCTCCAATCAAAGGCAGGTACATCACTTAGCCCGTTGATCCCCATTTCGACGTTTGGTTCTGGAACATCCACTGCTTTGGCTTTGACTTTTGGCGGTTTTCCAGGAAAGACAAGTTGATCAATCTGCTTCCCGTGTTTATCAAAGAATGTTCTAACGAGATATGCTTTTTCAGATTGAGCGGCTGCTAGTTCTGTATCAGCGAAGAATGTAATTCCACCAACTAACAGAAGGGATAACACAAGTAATACACTGAATATAGCTTTTGGTTTTGTCATTAGTCTCCCCCTATAGCTTTTGTACTTTGTCTGACTAGCAATTATGAAGTAGTATAGAAATAGACCAAAAGATTTGTCAAAATAGTATACTCTTTACAGTTACTTCTATACAGTTAGTCGGTCATAATCATTGAAATCATTCACACAAAACCCTATCCCCTTCAGCTAGTTTTGTCAAGGTGATTGAGCCAATAGACGGTTCAATAGTAAAGTGAATTACTGTATAATTCTATTGGATGAAATGTGTCCTATAAACTATAAAGAACAGGTTTGTTTATAAAAAGCATAGGTTGTAATAAGGATTTATATGTATCGCTTAATGCCACACGAATTAAGAGAGTACTCCGAAAAAGCACGTCCGATACTTGTCGGAATAGCCAAGCGGAGAACATTAATCACCTATGATTCATTAATGTATAAATTGAGTTGTGGCCCTGGCAGAGAATACTCTGGTGAGGTCGTACGCAAAATTAGCGAAGAGGAATTAGAAGCTGGGCGTCCTAAATTATCAGCGGTCGTCGTCCGCGGTGATACCAAAATGGTAGGTGGTGGTTTTTTAGGATTGCCGGGAACTCCTGAATCGATTAGGAGATCCAAACTGCCAGAATGGGGCAATCCTGAGCTCAATGTAGATGAACAGAAATATTGGCATAGTGAACTCAAGAGAGTATACGACTATTGGTGCCCAGGATTTCGTTGACTGGTGTTATCTGGAGTTATTTAACTAACTGGTTGCATCTCCCAGCCTGTCCTTCACCTAGCTTTGTCAGGATGAAATATTAGTCTCATAACCTAAGGGTCATTTGCTCGAATCCAAGCCCCGCTAGTAAATAGCTATTTGGGATAGACTATTTGAACTCCTTCTTGCTCTTTGCCAAGATGATAACCGATATTATCCCTAAGGGTACCGCGATAGGTATAGCTAAAAATGGACACCACTAGTTTGGGCGAGATTTATCCTCTAAAACTTATTAGATACTGCTAAATAAAGCCTTATCCTCGTCCTGAAGGTTGTCAAATTCCTCTTTGCGTATCCACACCAATTCGCTTTCCCCGATTCCCCGCAGTGAAGTTGACTTCAGTACATATTTCGCAGCCGTTTCTTCAGGCATGTGTTTCTCAATATCGAAACCTCTACGAGAAAAGCAAAAGGTAAGCAAACTTAATTTTTGTAATCTGGAGGCAATATTAATACAGGGACCAACATAGTCTTCACCATTGCCTACCGAAAACACCATCCCTCGTGATATGCCACATCTAAGAATCTCTGGTGGCTGAACTACTATCTTTCTGATCAGTGGGTAGAATTCGCGCACATAATTACCACAGATTTCCCAGAGCGAGGTGATAACATTGCAGATTTCGGCCCCACCCATATTTTTAGTATCCCAAAGAAACAAAACCCCATCTCCCAGAAACTTAGCCAGAAACGGCAGACTAGCCCATAATACCTTCTCTTCTTTATTATCTTCTTTAAGCAGCCCCTGCTTGATTTCTTTAAACAGCCAGTCTAGAAAGCGGCTAAGGTACTCGGGAACGGCGAGATGTGGGTCAACTTGACTGCAAAAGTTAGTAAATCCGGACAGGTCAAATATGGCTGCCAGAGCCTCTACCTGCGTCGAGCGTGAACCTATATCCCCAAGTCCTAAAACATCGGGATTAAAACTTTCGAACTGTTCACCGGTCAGGGTTAACAGTTTTATCTGTTTCTGTTCACCCTCTAGGGCCACAATTTTGTGCTGTTCTTCTAAGGTGATTTTTCCCATTCTTGAGCTCCCTTTGTCATTTAAGCTATTCTCGCATAAGTAACATCCGTACTGACTTGTGACAGCTGACCCTATCAACTTACGGGCTGAGTAGGCTCAAGCCTAGACTGATGCCCACTGCAGCGGCAATGCTTACCAGTATCATAACTATAAAAAGAGTCATAAACTGACGAGAGGAAAAGATTTTGCTAACCAGCGCCTTAGGGGTAGCTCCCTCAGCGATAGCAGCCACCTCCTCAGAGGCTTTACTAGCCGCTTCTGCCGCCCCTTTAGCGATGGAAACTGCCTCTTCAGCCTTCCTGACAGCATCCTGTGATGCTGTCAGGGCAGCCTCTTCAACCTCCCTAGCTTCCTTGGCAGCGGCCTCAGCTTTTCTGGAAGCTTCCGCGGCGGCCTCCTCAGAGGCCTTCTTGGCTACCTCAGCCTTCTTTACCGCATCCTGTGATGCTGTTATGACAGCCTCTTCAACCTTCTTGGCTTCTTTAGCCATCTGCTCAGCCTTCATGAGGACCTCGGTTACTGCTTCCTCAGACGCCTTCTTAGCTTCCTGAACCCTCCTTACAACATCCTGCGACGCTGTCAGGGCAACCTCTTCAGCCTTTCTGGCCTCTTCGGCGGCTTCCTCAGCCTTTCTGGAAGCAGCCGCAGCGGCCTCCTCAGAGGCCTGCTTGGCCGTTTCTGCCGCCTCCTTGGCGGCAACGCTGGCCTCCTCAGCTCTTGTTGACGCTTGTTGGGCAGCAGCGGTGGCGGATTCCTCGGCTTCCCTGGCCTCCTTGGCGGCTTGCTCAGCCTTTCTAGCTGCTTCCGCAGCAGCTCTGATACTGTGCTCCATCTCATCGAGAATCTCAGGAAGTGGTCTGGTTAGTATTTTGGGTCCCTCATCGGGCCTTGGGTCTTTAACCATTCTTCTTATCTCCTTTTAGAGATTTTGTTCATTACGAAAACGCGGGGCAGTAAAAGACTGCTTGGTGCTTGATTTTAGTGCTATCCTCAAGCCGTTGTCAATAACCTAAGGAAACTCGGTTGCTAATCCAAGCCCCTGCGTGAATTTGCCATAAGTGCCGGAATATCCTGTATACTGTATATTATTGCTTAATGTTGTTATAATCTATGACAATGCAGGTTTTTAGACAGTAAATAGTAGAATGGAGGGCAACAAGAATGGTCGAAAATAGCAAAGACAGAAAGATTATGACCAAACCGCTGCCTCAAATCCTTGACGAGATTGAGGATAGCATTGGGTTAGCCGATGAGGCAGCCAAGAATGCGCGAGAGGCGGCGGTAGAAGCCCGCAAAGCCGGAGAGAAGGCCTTTAACGAAGCTACTAAGATCGCTAATGAACGTATTGACAAGGTTGAGCAAATAGCAAAGGATGCCTTGCAACTAGCCGAATTATTAAAGTCAGCCGTCATGGACGGAGTTGCCACCGTAGATAAGAAACTTTCGGGGAAATCACCGCAATAGGACACATACTCTCCAAAATTAAATATGTATAGGGACGAGGGTATAAATTGATATACAAAAAGATGCTGGTTCCTTTAGATGGCTCTAGCTTATCTGAGGTAGTATTTCCCTACGCTAAGGATCTGGCTGGGAGGCTGGGGTTGGATGTAATTCTACTTCATGTTCATAACTCAAAAGAGATCGAAACAATGCCACTGCACCGAGCTTATATTGAGTACAAGGCTCAGCTTATGAGGCGCCAGTCACGGGAGTGGCAGAGGAAGCTGGGGATCGGATTAGAAGATGCAAAATTGCAGGTGCGTGGTGAGCTCGCTATGGGTTACTCAGCTGAGGAGATCATGCGCTATGTCGAGGAGAACAGTATTGATCTGATTCTCATGTCAACCCACGGTCGTTCTGGTGTCAGGCGATGGGTTATGGGCAGTGTCGCGGATAGGGTTCTTTGCATTTCAGATGTTCCGGTGTGGCTTATCCGAGCCAGCACTGCGGAAAGCGTTACCTATGACAAATGGCCGAGAAGAACATTACTGGTTCCGCTTGATGGCTCAGTCCTGGCCGAAAAAGTACTTCCCCACGTTGAAGCATTGGCAAAACAGCCGGGGGCACCACCGGTGGATATAGTTCTATTTAGAGTTGCCGAAACTCCGGCCACATCAGGTCAGTACTTTCATAACATACCTGAAGGACGAGAGGAACTGGAGCAATACCTGGCTAAGATAGAGAGGCAACTTAAAAACTCTGGCCTTAGGGTACAATCGGAGGTATGCTCGGGGATGCCGGCGGAACAAATCGTAGGGTATGGAAAAGCGAACCCCTTTAGTATAATTGTCATGTCAACTCACGGGCGCTCAGGAATGAGCCGGTGGTTCTACGGCAGTGTCGCCACCAAGGTTCTGGAGAATGCTTCCAATCCGATATTTTTGATAAGACCGAGCTAACCCATTTAAAGTGAGCATTACTGAGCACAGCAAATCAATATGGTGAAGACCATTGCTGAGAACTTATTGAATAAGCAGAAGCAAGGACAGTTGGACCCTCGTTTAGCCAATGTCGCTTGATATAAGGAGCAATACCCATGCAAGATGTTGCTCCCGTAGTAGCATTTGTTGGTATCCTTGTTTTCTTGGCCCATTTTTTTACCGGCGTTTTCAAACGTACCAGAATTCCTGATGTTCTCTTGCTAACTATTATCGGTATCTGCGTCGGCCCGGTCCTAGGCCTAGTTTCCCCGGTTCATTTTGGAGCCGTGGGCCCAATCTTTACTACCATTACCCTAGTTATAATCCTTTTTGAAAGCGGCTTAGCCTTAAAATTAGGGAACCTACGCTCATCTTTAGGCAGTGCTTTGACACTAGCACCTCTTAGCTACTTCCTTACCATGGCAGTTGTTGCCGGCTTAGCCACATGGCTAACTGACCTAGAGTTAGTGCCGGCTTTCATTTTAGGAGCCATTGCTGGCTCTACCTCAGAGGCTGTTGTCATTCCCCTAGTAAGACAGCTTAGAATGCGGGAGGAGACCAAGACCCTTCTCTCAGTTGAGTCATCAGTGAATGACGTCCTCAGCATTGTCATTACGGTGGCTCTGGTTGAAGCCTATAGCCTAGGTGAGTTTAAATTCGCTGCCATTTCGGGTGACCTAATCGCCTCTTTCCTGGTGGCTATTGTCTTCGGTTTCGTTGGCGCCTTCATCTGGTCACTCCTGCTCGATAAGATACACGCTATCAAGAATGCCGCCTTTACCACCCCGGCTTTTATCTTTGTTATCTTTGGCATTGTGGAGGTATTGGGCTTCAGCGGTGCCATCGCGGCTTTAGCTTTTGGCATTACCTTAGGGAATGTACAATCAATGCGGTTTCCGCCCATTTCAAAGAAGCCGCTTTCCAATGAGCCAGTTAGTCTGACCGAAACAGAAAAAATCTTCTTCAGCGAGTTTGCCTTCCTGCTCAAAACCTTCTTCTTTGTCTATCTGGGAATATCGCTCGAGCTGATGAGCGGCTGGTTGTTTCTACTGGGGTTGATTATGACGATAGTAGTTTTCGCAGTACGTATCGCCGCGGTCAAGGTCTCTGCCAGTAAATCAATCCCAACTAGAGACGTTTCCATGATGGCGATTATGGCGCCCAAAGGGTTAGCAGCCGTAGTGTTAGCATCTATCCCAATGCAAAATGAGATTGTGGGTGGAGACTTAATTAGGAACCTTACCTACGGCCTGGTTCTATTCAGTATTATAGGTACTTCTCTCCTCGTTCTGTTGCTTGAGAAAACAAAGGTGTCTAGTCTATATGGCCGAATTTTCTCGAGTGCTGAGAGGTCGAAAAACTCACTAGCTAAACTGGAAAGTAAGCCATCCGAAATAAAGACTACCGGCGATAAAATGTTCGGTGGCAATGACTGAGAATAGCTGATTCCCATTTGGGTCGTCGTAGTATACTGATAGGTAAGTCTACCAAGCCTATATAGAGGAAATTCTAGCCCGAGCTCTATTTAAGACTTCCTGGGCATCCTTAGAAATAGGCCTTTCACCTCGCCCCGTTTCTTCAAAACGTTGGGCAATCAGATCCAAAGCCTTCCTCTGGAACCAACTGGTTTCCAGATAGGTCATCACCAAGCCGTCTGGATGTTGCGAATAGATAATGCATCCTTCTGACTTGCGGCTTGCCCTCCATTCCTCAAAACCTCTCTCCGCCCTGTCTATCATTTCTAAAGGAACCCTTATAATGGCTAAATCGCCGTCACTATCTAAAATCAATATTCTCTGCGTCTCTGGCTTAGTATCTTCATCAGGCAGAAGACGCTTGAGGGCAACCAGGGGATAACGATGCTTGGCCTTATAGATTGGCACGGAAACCTCGATAGTATCTTCAACTACGTAGGCTAATCTCTGCAATACCGCCGGGGTGGTTTCTGAAGGATATTTATTGTCTGCCTGTTCACGTTGCATCCTAAGCTCTTTATGTTTAGTCTCACCGAGCTTTATTATCTGTTTAATATATTTCTTCAGTATATCGGGAATTAAACCCCTCTTAAGAGCGTGTTCCAAGATATGTTCTAAGGCCCAAACCTGTTCCGAATTGATGGTAACCGCCCAAGGAAGCAGCTGCCCCGGAGTGGTTTCAAGACCTAGGATAGCATAGTCTTTACGAGCGTCCTCTAATTCTTGGGCATGACTTTTAGCCAGCTCGTAAACCGAACCCTCGATAACAGTAGTTACCAAATCCCCATTTTTATCACAACACAGCATCCTTACCTGTGCTTCCGCCAGTTGTTCATCGCCCATCTTTATCGGCACTAGATATATAACGTCATTGTGTTTGAAGCGATCGTTAAATTCCATATTTTAGCACCTATCTTGTAAAACCGGGTAATAAAAACTTTAGCTCGCTAGCACAGTTTTGTCAATAGCCTAATGCGGTTAGGCTCAAACTTAACCAGCACCGCCCCAAACACGCCTAGAAAAACAACTAGTAGAGTAGCCGTGAGTCTTGACTTAGATGAAATATCTTCCATTTATCCACTTTACCTTTACCAGCTGCTTAAACAACCACCGGCTAGAACTCCCCAATCTCTCATTGGGTAAGTTATGGCAAGTTATCATACTCCCCCCTGCCCGGCTCGCCGCTTTCTAAGCCTCTAGCACATAACGAGGGGCCAGACTACTTATAAAGTGTAACCCAGATGATTAACAGTTGACAATAGAGGACGCGGCATACAAAATAATGGGTATACTAACAAACCATTTTGACTAGCACCTAGATTTTACCGTTGCAGGTTATATTGTGGTAATCGGTTGGTCGGGAGGTGACAACCTATGAAGCAAGTAGCGCTGTTCTTAGGCAAATTACCTCTGTTTGAAAGTTTTCCCGTAACAGAACTAAAGAAATTAATTAAAAAAAGTAGCCTTAAAACCTTTAACACCGGCGAGGTGATAATAAAATTTGGTCAACCGGGACGATTCCTAGGAATAGTCCTCGAAGGTGAAGCTGAAGCTGTAGTCACCGGGAAGTTAGGAGACCGGCAGCGGCTGGGAACAGTAAACCAGGGGGACTTTCTTGGGGAAATGTCACTACTAACCGGGGAACCGACCTCGGCGGATGTTATTGCCCTAAAGGAATGCCAGCTATTACTTATTCCCCTGGAGGTCTTTACTGCTTTCCTAGCCACTAACCCTGCGGCAATAAGGGTACTGGCAAAGACAATGAGTGAGAGGTTGAAAGGTCGACAGGAGAGTGAAGAGGAACAATTACTGATTAAGGAAGCCTGGCAGAGTGCTCCAGACCCCTACGGACTTGGTTTATCCACAGCTAAGCCGATGAAGATTCTGGTTTTAAACTCGGGTAGTTCCTCGCTGAAATTTAGCTATTTCGACACTCAAGACCAAACGAATAACCTTGAGGGCATGGTTGAAAGGATAGGTCTTGAAAAATCGCGTATTATCTCAACCTCGCAAAGGGGGGGGATTAGTAAAGAATTGGGGTCTGTTAACCATCGTCAGGCACTGAGAGCTGTGGTGGCGATACTAAGCAACCGTAACCAAGGTGTCGTCAGCGATCTGGCTGAGCTGACGGCAGTTGGTCATCGGGTTGTTCATGGGGGGGATAAATACAGTAACGCCACTATCATTGATGACCAGGTAATTAAAGGCATAGAGCAGAATTCAAATTTAGCCCCGCTTCATAACCCCATAAACCTAATGGGTATAAAAGAGGCTATCGAGCTTATGCCAAACGTACCTCAGGTGGCGGTTTTTGATACTGGTTTTCATCAAAAGATGCCGCCGCATGCCTACTTGTATGGGCTACCATACCAACTCTACGAAAAAGATCGTATCCGCAGATATGGCTTCCACGGCATCTCCCATAACTACGTTGCCCTGCAGGCTGCCAGCTACCTAAGACGTGACTACCGGGAAATGAAGATTATCACCTGCCATCTAGGTAATGGAGCTTCTATCTGTGCCATTGACCACGGCCGGTCTATCGATACCAGCATGGGCTTCACCCCTCTGGAAGGGTTGATCATGGGCACTAGATGCGGTGACCTAGACCCTTCAATTGTTAGCTATCTTTGCCGGGAGAAGGGTTATTCACTGGAAGAAGTAGACCGGATTTTAAATCGAGAGAGCGGACTAAAGGGTCTCTCCGGCTTGTCAAGTGACCTCAGGGAGCTGGAGGAGACAGCGGGCAAAGGTAATTCAAGGGCTTTAGTGACCATAAATACCTTCTGCTACCGAATAAGGAAATATATCGGAGCCTATGTAGCGGCGCTGGGCGGCTTAGATGTGCTCGTATTCACCGGTGGCATTGGTGAAGGCAGTGCCTGGATAAGAGGCCTAGCCTGCCAGGGCCTAGAATATATCGGCATCGAGGTGGATGATATTCTCAATCGGACTGTTTCCTCAGATTCTAAAGGAGTATCAGACGTTACCGGTGAGCAATCCCGTGTTAAGGTACTGGTCACTCCTACTCACGAAGAGAGGTTTATCGCCAGAGAGACTATCCGCGCTTTGAATAAGCAAAAGGTGACTCAGATTATCGAGAGTCAGTCTGAAAGGGGCATTCCCATTGAGGTTTCGGCTCACCACATTCATTTATGTCAAGAAGAGGTTAAGGCATTGTTTGGGCCGAAACATAGGCTAACAAAACGGGAGGACCTCTCCCAGCCAGGACAGTTCTCCTGTGCTGAGACGGTCGATCTGGTCGGGCCTAAGGGTCGTGTGGAATGGGTGAGGATACTGGGACCAATCCGAAATCAGACCCAGGTTGAGATTTCAATGACCGAAGAGTTCAAACTGGGAATCAAAGCTCCGGTTCGCTCATCCGGTGACCTAGTCGGGAGCCCGGGAATCACTTTAGAAGCAACTAAAGGCTCGTCCCAGATTCCTATGGGCGTTATCTGTGCCCATCGCCATATTCATATGTCTCCAGAGGATGCGCTCTCTTTTGGCTTAAAGGACCGAGACATGGTCATGGTGGTAGTTAGGGGTGAACGTACCTTAACCTTTGGAGATGTTCTGGTAAGGGTAGATCCTGATTTTAAACTGGCGATGCATATTGATACCGATGAGGCTAATGCCGCCAGTATCAGCGAGGATACCGTAGGATATCTGGTAGGCATTCAGGAGCGCCGATAGCGTGTCTTAAAGCCTAAATAATCGGTGATAGTGCTCCCGACTCCACATATAGTTTAACTAGCCAGCTTTCTCTCTAATTCACGCCTGTCTTCAGGGCCACCGATGAAGATTAGGGTGCTTTCCGGCTTGATAACACAGGCATCAGGTGGATTATAGGTCCACCCTTCCCTTGTTTTGAGCGCCAGCAGTAAGACACCGGGGAAGCGGTCAAGTCTCAAGGAGACAAGATTTTTGCCAATGAGTGAGTCGGGCACAGGGACTTCTTCGACACGCAGGTTTTTTTCTCGGTCACGCAGCATGGTATCCAAGAATGAGACTACGGTGGGCCTTATCATCTCTGAGGCCATTCTAAGGCCACCGATAAGGCTGGGTGAAATCACAGCATCGGCGCCAGCTTTCTGCATCTTATCACTGTTTTTCAGTTCATTACACCGAGCCACCACCCTTATGCCCGGATTAAGCTGCTTGGCAGTTAGAGCCACCACCAGGTTCTGATTGTCATCTCCCAGGGTGGCAAAGATACCGCTTGCCTCTGTAATCCCAGCTTTCAGTAGCGTGTTGTTATCGGTAGCGTCCCCCTCAATGAAAACCCCGTCCCTAAATATCTCTGAAGCCTTATCTATGTTTTCGCCATTCACATCCACCATTACATAGGGTCTCCTGGTAGCAGCAAGCTCATTTACTATGTGTAAGCCCAACTCCCCAATGCCACAGATAATGTAGTGGTTCTTATAATTCTTTGCCTTTTTCTCCATTTTACTTCTCCTGAAGGATTTGGTCAGCTCCCCTTCAACAATAAGCGCCGTAAAGTGAGTAATTATGTAGAACAAGACCCCGACGCCGGCGACGGCTATGAATATGGTAAATACCCTCCCCGCAGGAATGGCCGACACATCAACTACTTCACCAAAGCCAATCGTGGAAATAGTGATCACGGTCATATAGAAGGTGTCCAGAAATGAATACCCCGGCCCGGCGATAAACCGATAGCCTACGGTACCAATCACCAGAACCGCGATCAGGGCGGCAGCCGGCCAGATGAATCTTTTCAAGAGCTGGGTATTCATGGTTACAATATTAGCACCTTAAGAAGCACAAATTACAGGGCAGCCTAGTTCTCTAAATGGCCACCCGGTCACCCTCTTTAGCTATTTCTATTGAAATAGCTAAAGCTTGGGATACCTCCTTGACCTCATCCCTAATCTCCCCTTCTAACCTTGGGTTCAAGTGGATTAAGATAACCCGGGGTAGGTACCCACTGACCCGGCGAAAGCTAACCAGCTCCCTCAGCAGCAGCTGAGGGCAGAGATGGCCGGCATCCCAGGCTACCTTCTCCATTCTATTAGGGTAGGTGGTATCAACAATGAAAAGCTGGGGGGAGACTCGCCCCCATAGTTTGTCGAGTCCCGGGCCGGTGTCAGTAAGATACAGAATCCGCTTCCCATCTGGGGAAGTTATAGCAAAACCTACCGTCTCAATAGGATGGTTCGCGGGGACGGCGGTAACCTGATAGCCCTCGATATCCTGAGGCTTAAAGGTTTCCAAGCGACACAGCTTAAGAGCTGGCTTTTCCAGGAAGGAGTTCTTCTCGGTAAACTTGGGGTAAATTAAACCGTCGACCAGGTGAGAAGCTAGAATTTCCAGAGTCTGCTGGGTGGCAAAAATCTTAGTGAGCTGATGATAATTATTAAAGGCGAATGCTGGAATTGCTCTAATGTGATCGTAGTGACCGTGAGATAGTAATATAGCTCTTATTTTCTCCTGTTCGGTAAAGGTTAGCTCGGAAGTGAGGCTCCCCGCGTCCACAGCCAGGATATCATCAATGAGAAGAGATACCAGCCTAGTGTTACAGGACTCTTCGTTATGGGTTCCTAAGAATCTTATGATCACTACTCTCTCCTTGACATATGAAAGGTTAATATGAAAGTGGGCTCGGCAGGATTCGAACCTACGACCAATCGGTTATGAGCCGACCGCTCTGCCGCTGAGCTACGAGCCCCCAGAAAGTGAGACAGGCTCTAAATAGCAACTTTACCTATCGGCTAGATTATAGTGTCTTCGGGATTTGCCGTCAAATATAGGAGACAGATAAAGGAACCTTAGATGAAGGGAACCTTGAGCTTTCCATCTGACACTTGCTTTTCAGATAAGGTAATTATAATATTTAAGAAAGCTGTGAGGTAGGCTCTTACCCAATAAACTAAATGTAGGTGGAACCGATGACTGTTTCCAAGAGGATAGTTCTTCATTTCCCGAGGCGCCTGGTGGATAAACCAATAGTGTGTCGATTGGCCAGGGAATATAACCTTGATTTCAACATCCTGAAGGCCTCAATCACCCCCGATGATGAAGGCCTGCTGGTATTAGAGCTGAGAGGGAAACAGGCCGACTATGATAAAGGTATCGGGTACTTAAACAAGTCTGGACTAAGGATACAGCCACTCAGCCAGAACGTTATTCGCAATGAGGAAAGATGCACCCATTGTGGGGCATGTGTCGTTGTTTGTCCAGCGGCCGCCTTTGAGATCGATCCTATCAGTCGGCGAGTTGACTTTCGAGACGAGAAATGCTTGGTCTGCGGAATTTGTCTAACAGCCTGCCCACCAAGGGCCATGGAGCTCCATTTTTAGTGGCATGTATCAGCCGAGAACCTACCGGCACTGGATTAAGAATAGCGATTTAGTCTCTTTTAGCGTAGTCGTAAAAGAGACTAATCTGGGCATTTCTGCCCGGACCAACCTGAGAAGAAAAGCTCTGAGGCTGGTATCAAAGTACCGTGACACATTGGAAAGATATATTGAGCAACATCCCGCTTTCCTTACCGCTATGGAAGCATTACCCCCCGACGGCAATGCCCCGCATATTATAAGGGTGATGCTTGAAGCTGCCAACCAGGCTGGGGTTGGCCCGATGGCGTCAGTGGCCGGAGCCATCGCTGAATTTGTGGGCAGTGAGCTCGCGGCCTTTTCTCCGGAGGTAATTGTGGAAAATGGGGGCGACATCTACCTAAAGAGCCTAAAACACAGGGTGATCGGGATTTATGCTGGCGATTCACCACTGAGCGGTAAAATCGGCCTAGAAATAGATGGAGAAGACACACCATTAGGAATCTGTACTTCTTCGGGAACGGTCGGGCACTCTTTGAGTTATGGTAAGGCCGACGCAGTTATCGTAGTCGCTAGGTCGGCAACTCTAGCTGACGCTGCGGCTACGGCGATAGGCAACCTGATTAAAGTGCCCGCTGATACCTCTAGTGGGATTGAGCTGGCTAAAAGTATTAAAGGGCTAAAGGGACTAATAATCATTGTTGGCCCCGAAGTGGGAATCTGGGGTGAGGTCAGGATTTGCCAAACATCGCGATAAGGCAGGGAGTGTAGAATTCACCCGAGGCAAATGAAGAGGGGTATAAAGATAAATATTCCTTGGATTCTCCAGTTGGCTACCATTGGGTAAAGATGACCAAATCGGTTAAGGATGCCGGCGAGCTTTCAATAGTGTTCATTGTTGGCGGTGGCTAAAGCAGGTGAAATACTGGTCGAGAATTTGGGTCTAAGGGGAGACAAAATGTCAAAACGGCGGGTGATGCTCAACTATCCCAAGGAACTGCTCTCTGAACCCATCATTTACACGATTAGCCAGCAATTTAACTTAGTAGCCAATATCCTTCAGGCTGATGTGACTGAGGAGAGGGGCTGGATAGTTTTAGAGCTTGCAGGCAGAGATGAGGACATTGAAGCTGGAATTACCTGGGTTATTTCGAAAGGGATGCGGGTTGAGCTAGTTAGTGAGGAGCCGGCACAATAACAAAGCCACCGAGCATCCTAAAGAGAAGTAGAATTATTACCACCACTAGTGTGGCCAGTAGACTCTGTCGGATATAGCTCTTGGGTGCATTTTTGAAGGATTTATCGATTAGGTGCATAGCACCTCCACATTAGTGCGAGGTCATGATCGCCCAATAGACGGGAAAGCCCTGACTTATCGAGCTTCCGGGGCTGGTTTAACAGCCTCCTCTACTTCGCCGGCTTTAGTGATAGCGTATTTGGTTAGAGGTGGCGCCACGAGCTCATTTATGATAACCGAGGCAAGGATCCCATTCACCAGTATATTACCCAAAGCGGGAAAGGCGTTCTTTGCCACCAGAGCTAGTCCGATGGTAACCCCAGCTTCAGGCATCAGAGCAAAGCTAAGATATTTTCTCACAACCTCCGGGGCATGGGTTCGTCTGGCGGTGACTCTGACCCCAATATATTTACCCAAGAACCTACCCGCAAAAATTAAGGCAGCTAGAATGCCAGCGGTTCTCATGACGCTGGCATCAAAGTGCATCCCGGCCAGCACAAAAAACACGGCAAAGGCGAAATCTTCAATCCCCTCAAGTGCAATAAAGGGCTCATCTTCCATCACCTTATCTATCCTATTCCTGATCACAAAGCCGATCACCATACTGGCCAAAATCACTGAAATACCTAACACTTCAGCCAAGCCCACACACAATATGAGCATTCCCAAAACCGAAGCCAGAAGTAAAGCTCGGCTCCTTGCTAGCTTAGCTATTCCAATCAGGGCAAAACCCAAAGCAGCCCCTATACCAATAGATTTCATTATTTCCAGAACGGGAATGCCAAGCATTCCATAGATGGAAATGCCTCCGGCACCGCCTAGTAAGGGCTGGGCTACTCCCAAAATGATGGCAAAGAGGATGACACCAAGTGCGTCGTCAAGTGCCACCACGGCTAGTAGTGTCGTCGTCAAGGGGCCTCTGGCTTTTAATTCACGGATTACAGCTAAGGTAACCGCCGGTGCTGCCGGGCAGACGGCGGCTCCGATGACTAAAGCCAGCGGCAAGTAGGTGTGAAGAAAACTAGCCTGGGGAATAGCTAGGACTACCGAACCGGTAAAAGTGATTAGTAAAGTCACAACGACCAGAGCACCGACAGCTTCAGCTATGGTTATCCAAATAATGCCCCTGCCCAGCTTCCTGATAGACTCCAGACGAAGACTACCTCCAATCGCGTAGCCAATAATAGCCAGGACTACAGTGCTAAGAATATCCCAGGATTCTAGAGTAGCCCTCGGTACCAGATTAAGAATGGAAGGACTCAACAAAACGCCGATAATAATGTAGCCGGTAATCCGTGGGAACCTTAGCCTATTAGCTAACAGCCCGCCGAGCAGACCAACCGAAACCATCACTCCTATAGATAGCAAGAGGTCCTCAGTCATATAAACGTCTTATCCAAACCTGCTCTTTAATCAGGACGGCCTCACTGGGTGCCCAGGGTTGACTCAACAACTTCTCCTGTTTCACCAGCCTTAGTAATGGCGTATTTGGTTAAAGGTGGCGCCACGAGCTCATTTATGATAACCGAGGCGAGGACCATGTTAAACAATATGTCACCTAACATAGGAAATATTTTCCGGGCTAGTAGCGCTAGGCCAAGAGCAACTCCCGCCTGAGGTACCAAAGCGAAGCCTAGATATTTCTTTACATCATCCGACGCCCGGGATATTCTGGCCCCAATCATTGTCCCAAAGTATTTGCCGGCGAATCTAACCCCAAAGAGTACGAGTGCTACTATGCCAGCGATTCTCATGACGCTGGCATCAAAATGCATACCGGAAAATACGAAGAATATAGCAAAGACTGTTTCTTCAATGCTCTCAATCGCGGTAATCGGCTCAATGTCCGCTACCCTGTTGGCCACGATAAAACCAATTGTCATGTTAGCCATAATCAGGGAAATGCCCAGGGAGTTGGCAATGCCGGTACATAATAAAATTGTTCCTAAAACGGCGGCTAGCAATAGGGCACGAGTTTTGGCAAGTTTAGTCAGGTACACTAGGGCAAAGCCCAAGGCAGTCCCTATTCCTATAGATTTGGCTATCTCTAGGGCAGGAACGGCCAGCATTTGGTAAAGCGAGATGCCACTGCTACCACTCACCAAGGGTTGGGCTATCCCTATGGCGATGGCAAAGGCGATGACGGCAATGGCATCATCAAGGGCAACTACCGCCAGTAGGGTCGTGGTTAAAGGACCGCGCGCTTTGTATTCACGGATTATGGCCATAGTTACGGCTGGGGCTGTTGCTGAAGCTATGGCCCCAACGACCAAGGCCATCGGGAGATAGTTGTTCATGAAGGTTGCCCCTGGGGTAGCTAAGATAATAGGCGCGATAAAGGCCAGTGCCAGAGTGACAACAAGCCAGGCACCTAAACTCTGGGTAGGTGTTATCCAGGCAATACTTCTGCCTAGCTTTCGTATAGATTCCAGACGAAGACTAGCGCCGATTAAATAGGCAACAATACCTAAGGAGACATGGGTAATGATATCCAGCTTGTCAATAGTAGCCTTCGAGATGAGGTTTAGGACCGAAGGGCTGAACAGAATGCCAACAATAATGTAGCCGGTAATACGGGGGAATTTGATTCTGTTGGACACAAGCCCGCCGAGCAAACCGACGGTTATCATTAATCCGATAGCTAAGGCAAGCTCTGTGGTCACGAAAAGAATCCCTCAATACCTCCGCTGAACTGGTTATCTCCACAAGCGTATTCTCGTAGTAATGCACTCCAAAGTCTTAAGCTCAAATTTTTGTAAGTACTAGCTCAAAACTAGGAACACTAGTTACCCTCTGCTAGCTCCGTGACACGAAGAGAATAGAACGGTAGCTAGATAAACTTCCACCAGTCATGTGCCACGACTCCCGGCCCCTGACCTATCCACTCATCACCGAAGGCAGCTCGCCACTCAAGCAATTCTTGCCTGACGGTTACGTAATCCTTATGAACGAATTCATAAAGCTCAGCGTTCTCCAGGGCAATGGCACCCAGATTGGCCACCGCGCTCACGAAGTAGATTTCATTTGAGTCGAAATGCCGTGGCTCCGAGGTGTACACCCGCATCACCCCTATTACCTCGTCTCTAAGCACCATAGGAACAGACAGGATAGAGGCAACCCCCTCCTTTGCTTGGAGTTCTGGGTACTGCATGCGCGCGTCTGTAGTTGCATCCACGATGACAACTGGCTTACCACGCAGGGTCTCGGCAATGCTTTTCTCCGCTAGGTAGGGCCCTTTTCTAATATACCCGTCACTCAGTCCATAAGCGGCGGTATGGAGTAGGCGTTTTCCGTCTGGAGTGAGAAGCATTATGGAACAGCCCTTGGCTACTAAGGTATTGGCCACCTTCTCAACGATAGAGCTGAGCACGTCTTCAGGAGTACGAGCCGAGTTTATATCAGCGGCCACTTCGTACAGGCTTTCATAATAGCTGCGCTTGACTTTCCGTTTCGGCATAACTTCCTCACTCTGGTTTAGTTTTTACATGCCCACTGCGGTTATGTTAAATCCCAGCTTGCTGGCTGTCAAGGCCTCCGTCCGTTAATTCATTCTGCAGGAACGGGATCCCATATGAAGTATTAAACCCTTGGTCAACCGAAATCAGTAATAGTATCTCTGGCTCAAAGTTTCCCATCCAGGTATGTCTGCAAGATGAGCGCCGCCGCTATGGCATCGTCATGCCTGACTTTCTTGTTTTTGGTCTCCTGCATCAGGCGCCTCGCTGAGACGGAAGACAGGCGTTCGTCTCTGAATTCTATCGGGATTTTGGTTTGCCGACTCAGGCTTCGGACAAAAGCCGTTACCTTTTCGGCCTGCCTGCCAAGACTGCCATTCATGGAACGGGGTAAGCCAACGATGACCTGCTCAACCTGATGCTGACTAATAATATCGGTAATAGCCTTGATATCTGTCGTCTCATTATGGCAATCAATAATGGTTAGCGGGCTGGCCAGTATCCCCTGGGGGTCACTAAGAGCCACCCCGATGCGCTTATCGCCAATATCAAGGCCTAGACTACGCGTTATATTTGCCTCCGCATTATCGAATCTTTCACCAGATTCAGAGCTTCGTCCAGCTTATCCTTGTGCTTGCCACCGGCCTGGGCAAACCGTGCTTTGCCCCCTCCCCTACCCCCCGCTACCTCAGCCACCTTATTAACTATCTCACCAGCATGGTAGCCCTTGTCGACCAAATCCGGGGTCACCGCAGCTAAAAACAGGGGTTTATTATTTTGGATGGTGCCCAAGACAATCACTACGCTTTTTAATTGTTCCCGGAGCTGATCACTTACTTCCCTCAGTACCTCCAAGCGGTAAGACGGTACTCCAGCCGCCAGCACCTTCACCCCGTTGATCACTTCTACCTGGCCAAGCAAAGACGTGGCGATTTTGCGAGAAAGTTCTCTCTCCAGCGACAAGGCTCGCCGGCGCTCCTTGTCCAATTCGACAACCAGGTTAGACACCTTATCTTGAACCTCAGACGCCGATACTCCCAGTGATTTAGCAACATTATGTAAAGTATCGGACTGAGCCTTAAATAGTTCCTCGGCTCCCCTACCGGTAACGGCCTCAATACGTCGCAGGCTGGCGCCAATACTACCCTCGCTCACGATCTGGAAAAAACCTATCTCGCCGGTAGCATCAACATGAGTGCCGCCACACAGCTCAGCACTGATTGCCCCCTCCCCTACCTTCACCACCCGAACCTCATCACTATATTTCTCATCGAATAGGGCGATTGCCCCTTCATCTATTGCCCGCTGATACGGTACTGTCTGATCGTATACTGGCAGGTTTTGGCGGATTTTATCGTTGACGATATAATTTACCTGCTCTACTTCCTCCTTGGTCAATGCCTCCAGGTGAGAAAAGTCAAACCTGAGCCGGTCCGGGGCTACCAGCGACCCTCTCTGCTCAACATGCTCACCCAGTACCTGACGCAGCGCCATCTGAAGCAGATGAGTGGCGGTATGATTACGGGCAATATCCAGCCGCCGTTCTTTATCGACTACCGCCTCTACTTCGTCCCCGACACTCAGGCTGCCTCTGATAACCTTCCCCTGGTGAACAATGATACCCGGTGGCACTTGAACGGTACTGGTAACCATAAAATATCCTGATGGGCTAACTATCTCCCCGGTGTCTCCCACCTGACCACCCATCTCCCCATAGAAGGGGGTGGACTCCAGAATGATCCCGGCCTCTTGGCCCTCCTCTGTTGTTTTAACGGACTCGCCATCAATTAGGACAGAAGCAATTTTTGATTTGCAATTAAGCTTTTCGTAGCCGATAAACTCAACGCTATTTGTAGTCCGGATTGTCGGTTCCTTAGCAGAGGCAGAAGCAGTCGCAGTTGGCACTCTGATAACAACGGAACGCGCTGCCCTAGCTCTCTCCCGCTGCCGCCCCATCTCCTTCTCGAAGCCGGCTAAGTCTACCGCCAGGCCCGACTTGGACACAATTTCAGTGGTGAGTTCTATGGGGAAGCCGAAGGTATCGTAGAGTTTAAAGGCCCGTTTGCCTGAGATCCTAGCCGTCTTTCGGCCCCGTGCTTCCTCAATAATTTCATCCAGCAGCTTGAGCCCGGTGCTAAGCGTCTCGCTGAACCTGGCCTCCTCATTGGTGATCACTCTGAGAACAAAGTCCTCTCTCTGCCTTACCTCAGGGTAGATATGGCTCATCTTTTGGATAGTAGTCTCGGCGACCTCGGTCAGGAAAGGTTTCCCCTCGGCCAGTCGTCGGCTGAACAATGCAGCGCGGCGCAGCAGACGGCGCAGCACATAACCCCTGCCTTCATTACTGGGCAAGACTCCGTCAGCAATAAGAAAAGTAACTCCCCGTCCGTGTTCGGCCACTATCCGCATAGCATTATCGGTTTCACTATCGGCACCATATTGCTTCTCCGCCGGTTCGGATATACAGTTCAGCAGGGGCATGAAGAGGTCGGTTTCATAGACCGTGGTCTTACCCTGCATGGCGGCAGCGGTTCTCTCCAGGCCCATACCAGTATCAATATTGGGCTTTGGCAACGGGGTGCGGTGCCCATTCTCGTCCTGGTTATACTGGGTAAATACCAGGTTCCAGATTTCGGAAAAGCGCCCGCAATCACAACCGGGGGCACAGGAAGGACGCCGGCAGCCAACTTCTTCCCCTAGGTCATAGTGAATCTCACTGCACGGCCCGCAGGGGCCGGAATTACCGGCTGGCCCCCAGAAGTTATCTTTCTCGCCGAACCTCAGGATTCTCTCCTCAGGAACCCCTACCTCTCTCCAGTAGCTGAAGGACTCGTCATCATCAAGGAAGATGGTTATCCACAGTCTTGAGGGGGAAAGCCCGAGACGTTGGGTGACAAACTCCCAGCCCCAGCTAATAGCCTCCTTTTTGAAGTAGTCACCGATACTGAAGTTACCCAGCATCTCAAAGAAGGTGAGATGGTGAGGATCACCCACCGCTTCGATATCGGTAGTTCGGAAGCACTTTTGGCATGAGGCGAGACGCCAGTTGGGTGGTATCTCTTCGCCCAAATAGTAGGGCTTGAACGGCACCATGCCGGCACTGGTGAGGAGCAGGGTGGGGTCACCATGAGGTATCAGTGAGGAGCTGGGCATAATCTTATGCCCTTTCTCTTCAAAGAACTTCAGAAATGCGGCCCGGATTTCGTCACCCGTCATCTATTTACTCACCATCAGCTAAGAACAACTTACTATACGATTTTAGGGCAAGCTTGACTGCCTGTCAACGAAAGCACAGTTATCGACCGGGGATAATAGCATGAGCTGACCAAGTAGTTAGAGTAGCTCACGCAGGTATTCCTTCAGTTTTGACCCGACATCGGGGTGGTTTAGACCATAGGTTATGGTCGCCTTTAGCCAGCCTAAAGGGGTACCGGTATCGTGCCTTATCCCCTCAAATTCACAGGCAACTATTTCCTGCTGCTTGAGTAGCTTCTGCAGGGCATCAGTGATTTGGACCTCCCCCTTCTTACCGGGGCGAGTCATTCTAAGAGCCTCGAATATTTCCGGCATGAGGATATATCTGCCCACTATGCCCAAGTTGGAGGGGGCATCATGTGGCTCCGGCTTCTCCACCAGGCTCAATACCTGATACAACCGGTCGGCAATCTTTCTAGGTTCAATGATACCATAATTTACCGTGTCCTGGGGGCTCACCGGTTCTACAGCGATGACGTTGGTCTCACGCTGCTCATAGACCACGAGCATCTGCTTTAAGACAGGCACCTTGCTGTCAATAATGTCATCAGGAAGCAGGACAGCAAAGGGTTCTTCACCAATGACATCCTTGGTTGCCAGGATAGCATGCCCGAGGCCCAGTTGTTCCTTCTGCCGGATGTAACAGATATTAACTAGGTTGGAAAGCTCACGCATCTCCTGAAGTAGCTTGGTCTCCCCTTTTTGCTCCAGGAAATATTCCAGCTCAAAAGAGCGGTCAAAGTAGTCCTCAATGGCATTCTTACCCAGCGCAGTCACCAGGATAATCTGCTCAATGCCGGAGCCCTTCGCCTCTTGCACAGCGTAGTGTATAAGGGGCTTATTTATCAGCGGCAACATCTCTTTGGGCTGGGACCTGGTGATGGGTAGGAACCTTGTTCCCCAACCACCGGCGGTAATAACTGCCTTACGAACCTTCATCGCTTCTCCTCCTTATACCGACGCTTGCTTAAAGGCAAAGTAGGCCGCACCGAGCAGCCCGGCATTATCACCAAGCTCAGCAGTAACGATGCGCACCGCTTTTGCCGCTACCGGGAAGGCCCTCTCTCTTACCACCTGCCTCGCCGGATTAAACAACCGGTCTCCTATGTTAGCCATCCCACCGCCAACCACGATCATTTCCGGGTTGAAGATATTGACCAGGTTAACCATACCTATTCCCAGATAGGTGGCCGCATTATCGATAATGTCCTCAGCAACAGGGTCGCCCCTCTGGGCTGCTATGGCTACCTCTTTAGCGGTAATACTTTCTATCTTACCCGCTGTAATCTCAGTAAGAGATGATCTCTCCCCAGAACTGATACGCCTTATCGCCTCTCTGGCCACGGCCTTACCCGAAGCCAGGGTCTCCAGGCAGCCGATATTGCCACATGTACACCTCGGCCCGTTTATGTCAATAGTCATGTGACCTATCTCCCCGGCGCTGCCGCAGACTCCGGTGTACAGTTTACCACCAACGATAATAGCCCCACCGATACCGGTACCCACAGTAAGGCAGATAAGATTATCCACCCCCCTGCCGGCACCGAGCTGATGTTCACCAAGCGCCGCCGCATTAGTATCATTGATTAGCCAGATTCTGACACCAAGTCTCTCCCTAATAATGTCTCCCAGCGGAATATTGCGCCAACCGGACAGGTTCGGTGATAAGGTTATTATTCCCCGCGGTGAGTCTATTGCCCCCGCCATCGCCAGGCTAATACCGCCCAGCTGTGATAAAGCCATATCACGGGAGGCTACGATTTGCTTAATCGCTGAAATTAGCCGCCCAATTACCGAATCTACACCCTCCTCAGCCAAGGTGGGGTGGTGTTCCTTAGCTAACACCTGGTACTTATCAGAAATAATACCGACGGCTATTTTACTACCGCCTAGGTCAATGGCGACAACTGGGAGATTAGTCTCCCCGGGGCTCTTCATCTCAAATAATACTTTAGCCTATTTTAATGGCTTTGTCGATATTAGTCTGAGCCCAGACGTTGACTAACAGCCGACTGCCTGCTACATTTAACCTGTGCGCTATACCTTTGACCATCTAGACCTGATTCAAGAGCTTCTCAGGCAGTCCCCCTTCGGGCTCATTACCGATGTCGATGGTACCATAAGCGAGATAGCCCCCACACCACAGGAGGCCAGGGTTTCTCCGCTATGCCGCCGCTATCTTAAAGTCCTCTGTGATCATCTAGCTCTGGTAGCAGCTATCTCGGGAAGGCCGGTAGCTCAGGTCAGGGATATGGTCGGAATTAGAGGCCTGGTCTACATCGGTAACCACGGCTTGGAACGCTGGGCGGAAAATCACACCGAACTCCCCACCAGGGCCCGCGATTATTTAGGGATAATTGAATCTGTAGCTAAGGAACTAACCCCACTGTGTTCTATTGAAGGGGTAAGTCTCGAAAATAAGGGCTTAACGGTTACTGTCCATTATCGGCTTTCTCCTGAGGTGCAGGCGGCGGAGAGAGACATTCTAAATTCTGTTAAGGCGCTAGCTCAGGCTAAGAATTTGAGGGTTATCAAAGGAAAAATGACGGTTAACCTTCTCCCGCCAATAGAGATTAACAAAGGTACCGCCACCCTGGACTTAATAAATGGGTACAACTTGCAGAGCGGTATCTATCTGGGTGATGACCTTACCGACATCGATGCCTTTAGAGCTATGCGTGATGCCTCCGGCAACCTAAAGTTCCACGGGTTTGCTATCGGCATCGTTAGTTCGGAAATGCCAGAGGAGCTGGTAAAGGAAGCCGACTTCACCCTGAACGGGGTAAACGATGTCGGGCGTTTTCTTAAGTGGCTGTCCCAGAACGTTCTTCAACTAAGCTGACGGCGTCCTCTAGGAGATGGAGGAGCCAATCGGTAATATCCGCGGCTTCAATTGATTCCTTGAGGGCGACAGCGCGTTGTCTCCTCTCCTTAAGGGGCATGGTCAGAGCCGCGTAGAGGGCTTGCATCGTCCCTTCTAGGTCAGCGGGGGACACCGTGAGAGCATTCTGCCCTAACTGCTCGTGAGCACCAACTGTCTCCGATAGCACCAGGACACCATCATGGCTATTAACCGTGGGGCCTTCCTTAGCCACCAGGTTCATACCATCAATGACCGCATTCACCAAGAGAACGTCATAAAGCCGCATGCCAGCTAAGGCCTGCACGTAGTTATTCTCATAAAAGAAATCAATAGGATACCATTCTTCGCTGGCATACTTGCTATTTATGTCTTCTATTAGCTGGGTAATCTCCTGTATATACCTTTGATATAGCCTCAGATGGCTTCTGGTAGGTACCAGAAAGGCAATAAATCTGACCTTCCCTCGGAACTCAGGGTAACGCTCCAATAGCTTATCAAAGGCCTTAAAACCACGAATGATATTCTTGCTGGGCTCGGCCCGGTCCACGCGGACTATGGTTTGCTCGCCGCAGAGAGAGCGTAACTTTTGCTCATATTCCTTTAGTCTAGTCGAAGCAACTAACTTTTTGAGACCAGCAACATCAACGGATATGGGGTAGGCCTTAACTCGAACCAGCCTCCCCTCTATGCTAACCGTGTGTTGCTCATAATCTACCTTAGCCTCCACGATTGACGATTCGCAACAGCGAAGGAAGTGATAAACGTCTCGCATTGTCTGTAGCCCCACAATATCAGCGGCACACAAGCCCTGGAAGATTGCCTGCCGCATGGAGCTAGGCAATAGTTGCCAGTAGGGTAACGAGGGCCAGGGAATATGAGTAAAGTGCTGGATCACCACATCCGGTAACTGCCGCCTGATGTAGGCACCGGCTAAATAGAGATGATAGTCATTGAGGATCACTACTGGGGGTGATTCACCATTTGTGGCTGCCTCAATAACTGCTTTGGCAAAGGTCTGGTTTACGGGAACATAGCCATTCTCCCAGGCATCATGAGTTATAATGTCTATATTAGGCGTGGTAGGTGAATTCCACATATAGTGCTGCAGAAACCAGAGCAGGGGATTACAGATGACACTATAATATTTATGATAGGTGCTTCGAGAGAAAACCAAGAAGCGGAGATATAGATTATCATTATCTACCGGCGCTTTGAAACGCTTGCCGGCAACTCTTTGTGCCATTTCCCTATCTCCCCGCCCCATAGCACTGGCAATCCAATCCAGCTCTAGATACCTACTCAGACTGCTAAGGGCAGTAACTACCCCACCACTGCCGCGTCGCGAGCGGAGCTTGCCATCCTCGGTCAAATAGTATTCAATGGGTCCCCGATTACTAGCCAGAATTATACGTCTTGGTAACAACCTCTGACGGCATAACTCTTGTAGTCGGCTGTAATTATCATGTTTGTCTGTTGCCACTCTGTCACACCCGTGAAATCACTGTTGGTTTGGTTTGCCAGATCTGGTTTAGCCCAGAGCAAAAAGTTAAGCCCAGTGCTCTCTATCCCCAGTAGCAAAAAAATTTACCACCCGAACATTAACCTGTCAAGCTAGCCTTATATATTAGCTTCCGATTCTTTGACATAGCTCGGCAATCAAAATATTAAGTGCTAATTCAGCATCATACTTGCCGGTCTTAATCGATAGGTCAGTTTCCAAAAGTTGCTGATATATCTCCCTGACCCGCCCCCAAGGATAGCGGTTAGCCTGATCTAGTGTCTTACGAAATGCGAATTCCGAGGTTAGTCCCAGACTATTTTGTATCTCCGGTTCTGACCTTCCTTGCTTCTGAAGCTCCTTTATCCGAGCTATCAGCCGAATCTGCCGGGAGAGCATGACCAAGAGAAAGGCCGGAGCTGCCCCCCTTGCCAGCAACTGCTGTAGTAACTGCTCAGCGGCTCCCGCCTTAAACTCGAGTATGGCATCAACCATATTGAAGACGCTGATCTGCTGGACATAGCTTACCAATCTCTTAACATCTTCTACTTCGATGGTGCGGCCTGAGGCGAATAGCACGAGCTTACTGATCTCATGCCTCATAAGCCACAGGTTGCTACCTACAAAATTAGCCAGCAGGTCAACTGCCCGAGGTGACATCTTACCCTCCTCCTCGCTCACAATCTTCTCGATCCACCGACGGAGCTCGGTTTTATTCAGCGGGGGAAAGGACTTCACCTCAGCGCTACCCGATAGTTCCCTAAACAGCGGGTTACTGCCTTTCAATCCATTATCCACTAAGACCACGGTTGTGCTCTCGGGTATGTTACTAAGGTAGTCTGCCCATAGCTTATATTCGGATGGCTGTTTGGTCGCCGGTTTATCTTTCTTTTGCCTGCCTGGTTTACCTTTAGCTTCAAAGCGTTCCAGTAACCCATCGATAATGACCAATCGTTTTTCGGTTAGGAAAGGCATTGTCTCGCAGACACTTCTCAATTGCTCCAGAGTAAGCTGCTCACCGTTAAGCCTGGTAGTATTGGCCGCTAAGAGCGTGGCCTCGCCAATACCTTGCTTGATCTCAGTAAGTGCTTCACCGCGGGAAAAGTCATCCTGACCACTTAGAATATACAGCAAGCTGATCTCCTTCGGGACTCTCCCCAATTTTACCATACTCGGCACTAAACCGCCTGCCCAGTATAGGCAGTATGTATTGAAGAGTGGTATGGCAAAGAGTAAAATTAAGATACGTAATCTTCTGCGACTTAATAAAAATAAAACCTTGTCAATTAGTTGGCCGAAATTTTGGCGTACGTTATGTAAACTTAACTCTCTTCCCTACCCGAGGGTTGTGTAGAAACTGGAACGTCTGGGTAATGAGTATTGATATTGGTATTATTGGGCTTGCCAAAAGCGGGCGGACAACCATCTTCAACGCCCTAACCAAGGGTAAGGTTGATATCGGAAGCTATGGCCGCGAAGTCTCTGCACCCCACATCGGGATGGCCAAGGTTCCCGAGGCCCGCCTAGAGGTGCTGGCCGATATGCTTCATCCCAAGAAGGTTATCCCGGCTGAGGTCAGGTATATTGACGTTGGTGCTTCGGTTAAGGATTTAGCTAAGGATAAGGGAATCGGTGGTGAGCTACTAAATCAAGTCAGCAGCGTGGACGCCTTGATTAATGTAGTCCGAGCCTTTACTAATGAGAGTGTACCTCATACTGCCGGTAGCCTGGATGTAGGGCGGGATATCGAAACCATGAAACTGGAACTAGCCTTTTCCGACCTGGTGTTACAGGAGAGACGGCTGGAGAAGATAGAACTGTCACTTAAGGGGGCTAAGGCCGTAGAGCGCCAAGCTCTGCTTCGTGAGCAAGAATTACTGACCGTAATCAAGACCAATTTGGAGAAGGATATACCGCTACGCGAGCTCAAGCTAGCCCCGGAAGATTCCAAGGCCATTAGCCACTATCAGTTCCTCACCGCCAAGCCATTACTGATCGTGGTCAATATCGGGGAAGAGCAGCTACCTGAGGCGATGTCTCTAGAAGCAAGGCTGAGAGAGCGCCACCTGCGCCCTAAATGCAACTTGATTACCCTCTGCGGCAAGCTGGAGATGGAGCTATCTCAACTTGAGGAGAATGAAGCCAGAGAGCTTCGTGCTGGATTTGGAATCGAGGAATCGGGGCTTGACCGTACGGTCAAGCTCTCCTACGAACTGCTGGGCTTTATCTCGTTCTTCACCACCGTCTCCGCTGAAATTAGGGCCTGGTCAGTTAAGAGCGGTACTGCTGCGCTAAAGGCGGCGGGCAAAATTCACTCCGATATGGAAAGAGGCTTCATTCGAGCCGAGGTGGTGAGCTATGACGACCTGGTTAAGTGTAGCAGCCTAGCCGAGGCTCGCAAGAGGGGGCTGCTCCGACTGGAGGGTAAGGACTACCTAGTCCAGGATGGCGATGTAATCACCTTTCTCTTTAATGTTTAGGTTGGGGTATTCCGCTAAGCCACACTAACCACCCCTAGCAGCCGGTACCTCACTTTCAATTTCACAGTTAGTGGAGGAGGTGAAAGATGGGACGGCGAAGTCGAGTTAAATGGTGTTTACTGAGTTGCCTCATCGGCGTAGTGGCGCTTATTGGAGCAGCCGCCCTCATGCCCGCTAGGATAACTAGTGCCCTAAGGCTAGTAGCCAGCAGTGATGTTGCCACTAAGGCAAGAGCTCTCACCGAACAGGAGGCCATTGAGGAAGATACCCTGGTCGTTATGTCTCTCGAGACTGTTGGGGTAGACAAGATTACTAGTCAGCCGGTAGTAGTCCTAAAAGAGACCACCGGGGAGCGCTATCTATTCATTTCGGTTGGTTTTGCTGAGGCAAGCGCCATCTCAGTAGCCACCGAAGGAATTGCTGTGCCAAGGCCCCTAACCGCTGACCTAATCTGTGCCATTACGAACGAACTAGATGCCAGCGTCGATGCTATAGTCATTAATGACATCAAGAATAATACCTTCTACGCCAGCATCATTCTCACCGCCGATTGGGCGAGGCTGGAAATCGACTCCCGCCCTAGCGACGCCATGGCTATTGCTCTACGAGTTGGAGCGTCGATCTATGCTGAGGAGATGGTCTTGGATGAGGCGGGGATTCAGCCAGAACAGGAGATCGAGCAGTACATTCTTAAACCAGCAGAGACCGTTTAGTCAGCTATAATCTCAAATGCGAGTAGTGATGGGCCCACAGTATCTTCGCCTCGTCTTTTACGCAGCTATACCGAGATACTAAAAAGGCGGGGATCGCCCTAAGCAAATAAATTGACAATTTCCAAGCAGCGTGCTAGACTGTGTTAGACTTAACAGATTTCGGCAATCTTTCACCAAATAGCTATGAATAGTAAGTCCAACCGCGACTATGTTACGCGGCACCAGCAGATCAGGGACAGGTTGCTCCAGATGGTTCAAGAGTCTAAGTGTGGGTGTTTCCAGGTGTCTAAAATAGCTGCTGATTTGGGGATGGACCAAAGAACTGTAAGAGCCCATCTCAAGATCTCAGAAATAGACAAAGCTGGCGTCTTCCTTGACGCTGAAAAAAGGGAATTCTGCACTAAAGAGGGCCTCGCGCTGTTAGCCGAGAGGATAGGACTAGGAGAGGAAGCTGCTGAGGGACAGGATAGCTAAAACCTCAGCCATCTAAAAATACTCTTGAGTAACGGAAGGGGGAAATATGGCTAAACCAAAGGTTGCGTTTTACTGGTGTGCTTCGTGCGGTGGATGCGAGGAGACAGTGGTCGATCTCAATGAGGACCTGCTGAAAGTAGCCGAGGCGGTAGATATTGTTTTGTGGCCAGTAGCACTGGATTTTAAGCGGAAGGATATTGAGGCTCTCAAGGATGGTGAAATAGCGGTGAGCTTCATAAATGGTGCCGTAAGACTGGAAGAGCAAGAGGAGATGGTAAAGCTCCTCAGGCAAAAATCAGGGTTGGTAGTTGCCTTCGGCGCCTGTGCTCATCTGGGAGGAATACCTGGCTTGGCCAACTTCTGCAGCCGCGAGACTATTTTTCAATGGGTCTATAAGGACTCCCCCAGCACCGATAACCCAGAGGGGATTACGCCCCAAGAGAACTCAGTAACTGACGGCTATGAACTTGAGCTGCCCGAATTCTACGACACAGTGAAGACCCTGGATCAAACCATTCCGGTAGATTATTACCTTCCCGGGTGCCCACCACCCCCCGATTTAGTCATGAACGCCGTCAACGCAATACTGACCGGCCAGCTTCCAGAGAAGGGAGCTGTGCTCGCCCCCAATATAGCATTGTGTGATACCTGCCCCAGAAAAGATTCAAAACCGGAGAAAATATCCATAAAAGAAATAAAGCGGCCCTGGGAAATCAAAATTGACCCTGAGAAATGCTTCCTGGTGCAGGGGCTGTTCTGTTACGGACCGGCGACTCGCACCGGATGTGGCGAAACATGCATTAAGGCTAATATGCCCTGCCGGGGTTGTTTCGGCCCGGTAGATGGGATTGCCGACCAAGGTGCCAAAGCCCTGGCCATGTTTGTCTCGATGTTAGGGCTCGAAGACGAAGAGAAGATGAGCGACGATGAGGTCAAAAAATTAATCGATGCCATTCCCGACCCAGCCGGAACGTTCTACAGATTTAGTTTACCTTCCTCACTTCTCAAAAGAAGGAGGATGGAAGGGGTAGGAGGAACAGTATGAAAAAAATAACCATCGATCCGATAACTAGGCTCGAAGGCCACGGTAAGATCGAGATATTTCTCAATGACCAGGGAAATTGCGAGCGAGCCTTCCTTCAGATACCCGAGCTCCGAGGCTTTGAAGAATTTGCCGTGGGCAGGCCCGCCGAGGAGATGCCCCGAATAACTACTATGATCTGCGGCGTTTGCCCTACAGCTCACCACATAGCGGCTACCAAAACCCTTGATGACCTTTGGAAGGTTGAGCCTACCCCAGCCGCCAAGAAGATAAGAGAGCTGATGTATAACGCCTTCCAGGCTGAGGACCACATCCTGCACTTCTTCTTCCTGGGTGGTCCAGACTTTGTGGTCGGCCCCCAGGCACCCGCCGGAGAGAGGAATGTCCTAGGAGTTATCGCCAAGGCGGGGCTAGAAACCGGCGGCAAAGTCATCGAAATGCGCAAGCGAATGAGGAATGTTCTGAGAATAATTGGCGGTAAGCCGGTAATGCCTTCCTGTGGCCTACCCGGAGGGGTATCAAAGGGAATTAACGATGAGGAACAGCAGAAGATTATTGAGGCCGGGGAATATGGGGTGGAATTCTGCAAGGTTGCCCTTCAGATTTTTGATGACATCGTCCTCAAGAACAAAGATTATGTTGACCTTGTCACCGGTGATATTTACTCCCATAAGACGTACTACATGGGCCTGGTGGACAAAAATAATAGGGTAAACTTCTATGATGGGCAGGTCAGAGTGGTCGGGCCCGACGGGAAAGAATTTGCCAAGTTTAAGCCTCAGGACTACCTCGATCATATCCGGGAACATGTTGAACCATGGAGCTATGTCAAGTTTACTTACCTCAAGAAATTAGGCTGGAAAGGGTTTGTCGACGGCAAAGACAGCGGGGTCTACCGGGTAGCCCCCCTGGCCAGACTGAATGCCGCTGATGGCATGGCTACCCCATTGGCTCAGGAGGCCTACCAGAGAATGTATTCAGTATTGGGGGGGAAACCAGTTCACAGCACCCTAGCCTTCCACTGGGCACGGCTAGTTGAGGCACTTTACGCTTCAGAACGAGTACTTGAGCTGGCTCGCGATCCGGAAATCACCTCCCCTGATATCGTCAGCTTACCGACCAAGACTCCCAAGGAGGGCATCGGGATAGTCGAGGCACCAAGAGGTACCCTCATCCACCACTATCAAACTGACAACCGCGGCATCCTTACCAAGGTAAATCTAATTGTAGCTACCGTGAATAACTCAGCCGCCATTAATATGTCGATAGACAAGGCGGCCAGATCACTTATCAAAAATGGCGAGGTTTCTGATGGCATTCTCAACATGATTGAGATGGCCTTCCGGGCTTATGACCCCTGTCATGCTTGTGCTACTCACTCCCTCCCGGGAGGGATGCCACTTGAGGTGAATATATATGATGCTGGAGGGGTCTTGATAAAGAAGTTAAGGAGAGGTTAGTAAAAGAGCGAGTAAGGCATAAACTTAAAAGGAGATTAGGAGGCTCAGATGGCGAAGGATGTGTCAGTGGAGAAACAGGCCCAGGTTGAGGAAGTAGTCTGTGAGGGTGGCAAGGTGTATTTATCTCCCTGCCAGATAAGGTGCCCCCTGAATATAGATATTCAGCGTAATCACGCCATGATTGCGCTACTGCCCTTGGATCCAGAGGCAGCCGCCAAACAAATGGTTGAGATCGGGAATGAGGTCTATGAAAAGAGTCCTCTATTTCCCTTGCTATGTGGTTATATCTGCGGGCTCTGCGAGAAGGAATGTAATTACAAGGATGAGACCGGAGCGGTAAGGCGAAGAATGCTGATGCGTCCGGTTGCCAAAGAGTTCATCAAGTATCTTGAGACCATGCCACCATTCCCCGCCCCCACCGGGGAAAAGGTAGCCGTAATCGGTGGCGGGGCAGGAGGCTTAATGTGCGCCTATGTCCTGAGTAAGAAGGGCTACCAAGTCACTATCCTAGAGCGAAGCCCCAAGTTAGGTGGCGCCATGCGTCTCATCCCAGCCTACCGTCTGCCACAAGATATCGTTGATCTAGCCATTGATAATCTGCTCCGGATTGCTAATATAGAAGTCAGGCTCGGCGCCGAAGTCGGCGACAGTGGCCAAACCCTAGATGACCTTAAGAAGGAAGGCTATCGAGCCTTGTTCATCGCTACGGGGACACCCTCCCCCCGACCCCTGACCTTCGGACGAGAGATGGTTAGTGCCAAACTAGAAGGGGTCATGTTCGGGTTGAACCTCCTCTACGAAGTACTCCAGGGTAATGTGCCTCTTCAGTTCTATAAGGGTAAGAAGGTAATTGTCGTTGGTGGCGGTAACGTTGCCTTTGACGTGGCCCGGACTGCCCGCAGACTGGGAGGAGATGTCACCCTTATCTGTTTAGAGTGTGAGGATAAATCCTGCAAAGATGGCATACCGGCTGATGATGAAGAAATAGAAGGCGCTACCGAAGAAGGCATAAGGATAATCTACTCCCGAGGCATAGAAGAGGTAATTGGTAAGGGTGGGAAATTTAACAAGATAAAGTGTCCCCGCTGTACCTCGGTCTTTGATGAAGACGGCAGATTTAACCCTCAGTGTGACCGAAATGACGTGATATATGTTGAGGGCGACGTGCTCCTGATAACAATCGGGCAGGGGCCGGAGCGAACCCTATTCCAGAAAGAGGGTCTACTAAATGAGCAGGGTAGACTGGGCATCGACCCAATCACCCTGATGAGTAAGCTCAAAGAGGGGGTCTTCATTGGTGGTGATGTCAGGCGAGTCGGTTTTGCCTCGGAGGCTATGCGAGATGGAGCTGCTGTCGCCGAGTCCATCGACCGCTATCTTAAGGGTGAGGACATGAAGGCGGGTAGAGAGGAAAAGGAATATGAAACTGCCTCCATCCCAGAACGTGTCAGATATAAGCTTCAGCCAGCTCTCAATTGGACTCCTGCTAAAGAAAGGCTCAATTTCATACCCTTTGAGAAAGACTACACTTTGGCTGAGGTAACTGAGGAGGCAAGAAGGTGTCTCTGTTGCGGTCCGTGTAAGAGCTGTAAAGGCTGCGTCGTTCTCGGTCTGCAGCCCGAGATACCAGAGATTGAGGTTAATACGGACTTATGTAGTGGTTGCGGGGTTTGTGTCGCCGTATGTCCCTACGAAGCCTCTAAATTAGAAACACTTGAAGATAGGTTAAAGTCGGCGATAGATGATTCTAAATGCAAGCGTTGCGGCGTCTGTGTCACTGTCTGCCCCTCCGGTGCCAGAACTATCAAGGACGCCTTAGCGGAAACCATAGCCAGTACCTATGCCGCATTATCAGGATAAGGAGACAAAGCATGCGTGATAAAGTAGAGTCAGCACTGTCGTCGATAAGACCAGCTTTGCAGGCCGATGGCGGTGATGTTGAGCTGGTAGATGTAAGCGAAGGCGTGGTGAAGCTAAGGCTAAAGGGTGCCTGCAGTGGCTGCCCCATGTCAACCATGACCCTGAAAATGGGAATTGAACGAGTCCTCAAACAGCAGATACCCGAGCTAAAAGAGGTCATCGCCGTCTAGGGTGACCTTTTAGAAGGCACTCGGCTAATGCGTTTGTCATGCCAGGGGAACGCTGGGTAAGGCAGGTTAGCATGTCACAAGGCAGAGAGCAAAATATGAGCACGCTTGTCTTAGGCCTCGGCAACCCCATTCTCAGCGACGACGCCGTAGGTATTAGAATTGCTCGTAAGCTCGAAGAGCGAAACCCCAGCGTGACGGTAGAACAGACTAATGAAGCCGCCATCGCCCTCCTTGACCTGATCACCGGCTATGACAAGCTTATCATTATCGATTCTATCAAAACCGAGAGAGGGGAGCCGGGCGAGCTATACAAGCTAAACCTATCAGATTTTAAGCCAAATATGGACTTCACCTCGTCTCACGGCATGGATATTGCCACTGCCTTCGAAGTCGGGAAATCTTTAGGGTGTAAAATGCCCCAGTCGGTTAGTATATATGCTGTCGAGATAAAGGACAACGATAACTTCGCCGAACAGTGTACCCCAGAGGTGACAGAGAAGATTCCCTCAATGATAGAACAAATAATAAACGAGGAGAGGCTATGAACAACTTTAAACCTAATATTGTCATCTTACGCTGTAACTTTTGTTCCCCCCCCGGAGCCGAACGTGCTATGGCTTCGAAACTTAAAGACAACTTCCGCCCGATACTAATCAAAGCCAACTGCACTGGCCGGATAGACCCTACCTTCGTTATTGATGCCTTCGTTAAAGGTGCTGACGGCGTGATGATGGCTGGTTGTGCTCCGGATGACTGTCACTACATCAGTGGCAACTATAAAGCAGGACGAAACGTATTGCTTCTCAAGCGGGTGCTCTCCCAGCTTGGAATAGAACCGGAGCGGCTGAGAGCGGAATGGCTGGCAACATCTGAGTCACTGAGGTTTCTCTCATCACTAAACGACTTCGTGGATAGGGTGACTACACTTGGTCCTCTGACACTAAACTAGGGGAGGTTAAATTGAGCGAAGATAACACTCAGCAAGTAGTCGCCGTGAGACAAAATCTGGATTACTGCAGTAGCTGCGCTGTCTGCTCCACCCTCTGTCCCTATGAGGCACTCAAGAAGGATGCGGAAACCGGAAAGATAACCCTAGATGTAACCAAGTGTCAGGTTTGTGGGCTCTGCTACGCTAACTGCCCTGCCAAGGTCATTGACATCCTATATTATGACCTTGATTCCTTAACTGCTTATTTGGAGAAGGCAATTAAGGAACATGCCTCCGATACCCTGGTCATCATGTGCCGTGGTAGTGCCCCTGGTATTGAGGGGGTGGCAAACCTATTCGGGACCGCAGAGTTTATTACGCTACTGGTCCCCTGCGTGGGACGTATTCCCGACGAAGTATACTTAAAAGCCCTGCTGATGGGGATAAATAAAATAAACGTACTTGCCTGCGATGTCGATTACTGCCGTTTTGAACGTGGTAGCGCCGTCACCGGGCGCAAGATAACCGCCCTCAATATCCTTTTCGACCAGCTCGGCTACGGAAAAGATATCATAACCCTAAAGCGAAATAGCCTAAAGGTGAAGGTGGATACCAATTTATGTATTGCCTGCGGCAACTGTGTCTTCTACTGTCCTTATGGGGCTGCCGAGCTTAGAAGCCCCGGGGGGATTACCTTCGACCTGGCCGCCTGTCGCGGCTGCGGATTGTGTGTGGCAATGTGCCCAGCAATAGCCCTGGAACTGGAGAACTGGGAGCGGGATCGTATTTCACAGCTGATTAACCAGCAGTCGTCAGATATGAAGTCTCCCAAGATTTTGGTATTTCGCTGTCAGTGGGCCTCCTTTCCCCCGCTTCACGACACGCCATCACCAAACATCCGCTTCATAGACCTGCCGTGTGCCTCCAGGGTCGACAGGTTTCATATCCTGGAAGCCCTCCAGAATGGTATTGATGGTGTCATGATCGCAGCTTGCTCCGAAGACGATTGCAAGCAGGAGAAAGCAAGTGGTAAGGCGCAGCATTCCGTGGCTATCTTAAGCGAAAGACTAGGTCAAATAGGCCTTGAGGAACGGCTTCATTTCTGCTCGGTATCCCCGAGGTACCCTGAAGAACTAGACAAAGAATTAGAACAGTTTAGTCAGAAAATAAGAGCACTGGGTAAAGGTGGGTAGCATATGATAGTGACAACGCAGAAGCCCCTCGATGAGGTGTTAGAGTTCATATCACCTTATACTAATATCCTGATTGCCGGTTGCGATGGCTGCACCCAGCCACCGAGGGGCCTGAGAGAGGCCAAGACCCTAAGCCAGCTACTCGAACTGGCGGGAAAACTAAGAAATAAAGACTTCACCTTCAAGGTAACGACCGTCGCCAAGCAGTGTGATAACTACCTGGCTGCCTCAATACTCAGACCCCAGATGGATGACGTGGAGGCGGTACTTTCCTTAGCCTGTGGAATAGGAGTCCAAACCCTGGCCGAAGCTTTCCCCGACACGCCTATTTTCCCGGCCCAGAACACCCATTTTATGGGCGCGGAGGAAAGGGAAGCCGGTATTCTGGAAGAGAGGTGTGCCGGCTGTGGCGATTGTCTGCTGGCCGCCACGGGTGGCATTTGTCCGGTTGCCCGGTGCACCAAGGGACTGCTTAGCGGCGCTTGCGGCGGAAGCAAGGACGGTAAGTGTGAGCTTAGCCAAGATCGAGACTGCGCTTGGTGTCTTATCTATGAGCGTCTAAAAAGGCAGAATAAGCTACATCTACTTAAAAAACCTCGTCTTCCCCGGGATTACCAGCTAAGTGGATGGAGGGTCACCACTTGATGAGTTAGAGGGGTGGGGGAATGGTGCTGGTAGAAACAAGAAAACTTGCCAAGATAAAAGTACGTGGTGTGGTACAGGGAGTCGGTTTTCGCCCCTTTATTTACCGGCTGGCTCATGAGCATAACCTAAAAGGCTGGGTGCGCAATACCTCAGGGAATGTGGAAATTGAGGTTGAGGGGGATGAGATAGCCCTCAGAAACTTCCTCGCCGATCTCGAGTCTAAAGCCCCGCCCATGGCCCACATCGAGAACATCGAAGCCACCTTCCATTCTCCAGAAGGTTATACCAGCTTCGCAATAAGGAAGAGTCAGAGCCAAGCGGGAAAATACCAGTTGGTCTCCCCTGATATTGCTACCTGTAACGATTGCATCGGGGAAATCTTCTGCCCTACCGACCGACGTTACCGCTACCCCTTCACCAACTGTACTAATTGCGGTCCCCGATTTACCCTCATTAAGGACATACCCTACGACCGACCCAAGACCACCATGCACAAGTTTCACATGTGCCCGGAGTGCCAGCGGGAGTATGATCACCCCTTAGACCGCCGCTTTCATGCGCAACCGAATGCCTGTCCCAAGTGTGGGCCAAGTCTGGAGTTGGTTGACAGTGATGGCAATCCAACCGAGGGCGATGATGTTATCAACACTGCCAGCGCCCGGCTCAAAGATGGTAATATTCTGGCTATCCGTGGCCTAGGCGGTTTTCAGCTTGCCTGTGATGCTACCAACGAGACCGCAGTAAATACCCTGAGAACCCGGAAGAAGCGCCCCGCCAAACCCTTAGCCGTCATGATGGCAACGTTGGAAGACGTGGCCAAGCACTGCGAATTATCACCCGAAGAGGCGAAGCTGCTCAAGTCTCCGGAGTGTCCCATCGTGCTGCTTAAATGGCGCCGTCGTTCTTCCGATATCTGCGCCACGGTAGCCCCGAATCTGAAATATCTGGGGGTAATGCTCCCCTACACCCCTCTGCACCATTTGCTCCTGAGAGAAAGCGGCCTATCGCTGGTGATGACCAGCGGGAACCTCAGCGAAGAGCCCATCGCCAAGGATAACGATGAGGCCTTGAGAAGGCTTAAAGGTATTGCCGACTATTTCCTGCTCCATAACCGGGATATCTATGCCCGCTATGACGACAGCGTTTATACGGTGGTGGATGAGGTATCCCAGCCGATAAGACGGGCTCGGGGCTATGCCCCCTACCCTATCTTCCTCCCCTTCAAATCGAGGCAGATCCTTGCCTGCGGTGCTGAGGAGAAGAACACCTTTTGTCTCACTAAAGACGCCCATGCCTTCGTTAGTCAGCATATCGGTGACATGGAGAATGAGGAGACGCTGGAGCACTTTGAGAATACTATTGAGCTCTATAAGAAGCTATTCCGCATCGAACCGGAGATACTGGCCTATGACATGCACCCCGAGTACCTGTCTACAAAGTACGCCCTACAGATCGGTCAGGAGCAGGGGCTGACGCTTATTCCCGTTCAGCACCATCATGCCCATATTGTGAGTTGCCTGGCTGAGAACAAGACTGATGGTCCGGTCATTGGGGTTGCCTTCGACGGCACCGGCTTCGGCACTGACGGCACCATCTGGGGTGGGGAATTCCTGCTGGCCGACTACAAAGGCTTCCGGAGGGTGGGACACCTGGAGTACGTGCCCCTGCCCGGAGGCGCCGCTGCCATCAAGAAACCGTACCGCATGGCCCTGAGCTTCCTGTACACACTACTGGGCGATGACTTCCCCCTGACTGGTTTACCCTTAAGCAGACTCGACCACCGAGAGATTTCGATAATTAAAAAGCAGCTGAAGCAGGGCATAAATTCTCCGCTTACCTCAAGCGCCGGGCGGTTGTTTGATGCCGTTTCCGCTCTAACCGGGGTAAGGGGAGAGATTGATTACGAGGCTCAGGCGGCTATCGAGCTTGAGATGCTGGCACCGGACAGGTTAGAAGAGCCTGAAGAGAAAGCCTACCCGTTTTCTATTACCACCGACCAGGGAGTAAAGGTCGTCAGGCTGGCCGGGCTAATCTCATCATTAGTTCAGGATGTTAGGCACCAGCTTCCCACTCCTTTAATATCAATCAGGTTTCACCAGACCACGGCACAGATAATTGCTGAGGTCTGCAAGACGGTAGCTAACGAAAGTGGTGTAAGCGAGGTGGCGCTGAGTGGTGGCGTCTTTCAGAACCGGCTGCTTCTTAGGCTGGCGACCTCGGCGCTGAAGCAAGCGGGCTTGAGGGTGCTCACCCACCGTCTGATACCCTGTAATGATGGCGGTATTTCCCTGGGGCAGGCGGTGATTAGTAATTTTAATCAAAGGAGCTAGCGGTGTGCCTGGCGATACCAGTCCTTATTAAGTCTATAGAGGATAAAGAGGCTGAGGTAGAAATAGGTGGCATCAGCCGCCGTATTAGCCTCGAGCTGACGCCGGAGGCCAGGGTTGGCGATTATGCTATCGTCCACACCGGCTATGCCATAAATATTTTAGACCAGGAAGAGGCTAAGGAGACGCTAAGGCTCCTGGAAGAAATAGCCAGCGTCGGTGAGGAGAAGTCTTGAGGTTCATTACCGAATTTAGGCGTCCCGAGCTAGCCGAGGGGCTGCTCACTCGAATCCGTAGCCAGTCCCGGACTAAAGCCCGATTCATGGAGTTCTGCGGTGGCCATACCGTTACCATCTTCAGGTATGGCATCCGGCAGGCTTTACCCAACACCCTGGAGATGGTCTCGGGGCCCGGTTGCCCGGTCTGCGTTACCTCGAATGCCGAGCTGGATAAGGCGATTGCCCTATCCCAAATCCCGGAGGTTATTATAACTACCTTTGGCGATATGCTTAAGGTACCGGGAAGCCGCTCGAGCCTGCAGGAAGCCAAGGCCAGCGGGGCGGACGTGCGCACCGTGTACTCCACCACCGACGCCCTCAAGATAGCCAGTGAAAACCCTGAGCGGTCAGTTGTCTTCCTCGGCATTGGCTTTGAGACCACCGCCCCAACGGTGGCGGCATCCATTCTCAGAGCCCGGGAGGAGGCAATAGGAAACTACTATGTGCTCTCCCTGCATAAGCTCTGCCCGCCGGCCATCCAAGCCATTCTGGACTCCGGCGAGACCAAGCTCGATGGGCTAATCTGCCCCGGGCATGTAAGTGTCATCATCGGTTCCCGTCCTTGGGAGGCTGTAGCCCACGATTACCATATCCCCGGAGTCGTTTCTGGCTTTGAACCCCTGGACGTCCTGCAAGCGGTGAGCATGCTGGTCGCGCAGGTGGAAAAGGGGGAGGCTAGAGTCGAGATTGCCTACCGGAGGGGAGTCCGCCCCGAGGGTAACCCGGAGGCTCTAAGAATTATGGAGCGGGTGTTTGAGCCCCGCCCGGCGCAATGGCGGGGGCTGGGTGAGATTAACGGCAGCGGTCTTAAGATCCGAAGTGAGTACCAGAGGTTCGACGCCGAGCTTGCCTTTGATATCGTTACGGAGCCGGCGCAAGAGCCCCCGGGCTGCATCTGCGGCCCTATTCTACGCGGGGTCAGCACCCCACAGGACTGCACCCTCTTCGGTAAAGCCTGCACCCCGGAGCATCCAATCGGGCCGTGCATGGTCTCTTCGGAGGGTAGCTGCTCCGCTTATTACCTTTATGGAGGGAATATTGGAGGATAGGATTCTACTTGCCCACGGCAGCGGTGGCCGGCTGGCTCACGAGCTAATAAAGCAAGGTTTTATTAAAGTGCTGGCTAATCCTTTGCTCGCCAAGATGGATGACGCCGCCGTTTTTGACCTGAGTGGCAGACTCGCTTTCACCACCGACAGCCACGTAGTGAGCCCTATCTTCTTCCCCGGTGGTGATATCGGCAAGCTGGCTGTCTGCGGCACGGTAAACGACCTGGCCATGAGCGGAGCTAAACCCCTCTATCTAAGCCTCGCCCTCATCATTGAGGAGGGTCTTCCCCAGAGTGACCTGAACCAGATCGTAGCCTCTATTCAGAAATCAGCCAAGGAAGCTGAGGTGGAAGTCATTACCGGCGACACCAAGGTGGTCAATCGAGGCAGCGCCGACAAACTCTTTATCAACACCGCCGGTATCGGTATAATACCAGAGGGAGTTAGCATATCCGGCAGTAATGCCAGGCCCGGTGACAAGGTGATTCTTAGCGGGACGATCGGTGACCACGGTATCGCCGTCCTCAGCCAGCGGGAAGGGCTGAGCTTTTCTACCCGGCTTAAAAGTGACTGTGCTCCGCTGGCAGGGCTGGTGGGAGAAATGCTGGCCACAAGCCTGAACATTCACTGCCTGCGTGATCCCACCCGAGGTGGCTTAGCCACCACCCTGAACGAACTGGCGTCACAGTCAGAGGTAGGAATCAAGATTGAGGAGGCGAAGATCCCGGTGCCAGAAGAGGTTCTGGCTGCCTGTGAGATGCTGGGGCTCGACCCCCTCTATGTCGCTAACGAGGGTAAGCTGGTAGCCATTGTCCCCGCCGAAGATGCCGAGGCAATCCTAGCCGCAATGCAAGGCAGCAGTTACGGCAAAAAGGCGGCCATAATCGGTGAGATTACTGCCGAGCACCCGGGACGGGTGGTTATGAAGACCAGCCTGGGAACATCTAGAATTATCGATATGCTGGTCGGCGACTCGCTGCCCAGAATCTGCTAGAATAATCTTGATAGCGATGTTTTGAAGTAGACTTGAAATGCACGAACTGGCTATCACTCAGAGTATGCTTGATATCGTTCTGGAGAAAGCAAAAGAAAGCGAAGCCAAGAAGGTCGGAGCGATAAACCTGGTTATCGGTAAACTCTCCGGATTTGTCGAAGAGTCGGTAAGATTCTACTTTGACTTTCTGGCCAGGGATACCATCGCCGAGGGGGCCGCCCTTAACTTTACCACGGTTTCCCCACAAGCGAGGTGTCGGAACTGCGGCAAGCCCTTTGAACTCGGAGAATTTGACTGGACCTGTCCCCAGTGCGGGGGCAGTGACATCGAGATTACCGCAGGTAAAGAGCTCTCCATCGAGAGTATTGATGTAGAATAACTTAAAGGTGGTTGACATGGAAGTAAAGGTTCTCAAGAACATTCTTGGTGCTAACGAGCAGATAGCTGAGAAAAACCGTGCCTTGGTAGACAAAGACAAGGTATTTACCCTAAACATAATGGCCTCACCCGGAGCCGGTAAAACCAGCCTCATCCTGCAAACCATAAAGAGGCTGAAAGGTATCGCCAGAGTCGGGGTTATTGAAGGCGATGTCAGTTCGAGCATAGATGCCGAGACGGTAGGTAAAGAGGGGGCCCCGGTCATCCAGATAAACACCGGCGGCAGCTGCCACCTCGACGCCAATATGGTGAGTAACGCTTTAAATAACCTACCCCTAACCGACATTGACCTGCTCATTATCGAAAACGTAGGCAACCTTATCTGCCCCGCCGGCTTTGCCCTCGGCGAGCACAAGAAGGCGATTGTATCGAGCATTCCTGAGGGGGACGATAAGCCACTCAAGTACCCAGTGATGTTCCACGAAGCCGATATCGTGGTGCTTAATAAAACCGATCTTTTACCTTATGTAAAGTTCGACCCGGATGCCTTCTCTAAAGCGCTAAAAGACATAAACGAGCGGCTGGGGATCATCCCCGTCTCCTGCACCACCGGTCAGGGTCTTGATGACTGGGTCACCTGGTTAAAGGAGCAAATGCGCCAGAGCTAAACCTGTTATCGTAACTTCGGCTCCGAGCCTGAGCAGTGCTAAAAGCTTGACTTTTGGCGGGACTAGTGATAGCCTTGCTTATTCCTAAGACCAGCTAGCTTTAAGAGCCAGTTATGAAAGGGCAGATTCAGAAGTGGGAATTAATCGGCATCGCCGTCATCGCTAGCGTGGGCGCAGCGCTACACTTTGCCTTCGAGTTGTCCGGGGAGCTAAGACCGGTTGCCGTCTTCGCCGCGGTCAATGAGAGCGTCTGGGAACACCTCAAACTGACCTACTGGCCGACGCTACTTTATGCCGCTATCGGATACACCAAAGTAAAGAGCCTTACCGAAAACTTTACTATTGCCAAGGCAGTCAGTGTTTACGCGATGCCGGCCGCAATCATCGCCCTTTTCTATGCCTATACTACCATCACGGGGAGTGATAACCTTATCGCCGACATTGTGATATTCGTCGTTGCTATTGCCCTCGGGCAGCTCGCCAGCTACAAGATAATGACCCGGCCCAAGCTGTCGCAGCGCCTGTACATACTGGCGATCATTGGCCTGGCTGCCTTAGGTATTATCTATGCCTGGTTCACCTTTTACCCACCGCAAGCACCAATCTTCAGGGAATCAGCCACCGGCGCTTACGGAATCCCATAAAGGAGGCCCGATGTTCAAGAAGATACTGGTTTGCTTAGATGGCTCCAGCTTGGCTGAGCAGATTTTGCCGTATGCTACCGAGGTAGCGCTGGGCTGCGGTAGCCGGATAGTACTCCTCGAAGTTACCCTTCCTCCCAGCGCTGCCATTGAACCACTGACCGGATACTATCGTGCCACCCCACTGGAAAAAATCCTGAGGCAGGAACAAGAAGCACGAGCCTACTTGAAGCGCATAGCGCAGCGCCCAAGAAAAAAGGGGCTGAAGGTCAGCATGCTGACCGCATCGGGAGACCCTGGGAAAACTATACTCAATGTAGCCAACGAAACCAATGCTGACCTTATTGTGCTTAGTACTCACGGGCGTAGCGGCTTGAGACGTTTAGTCTTTGGTAGCGTCGCCGACTTCGTGCTCAAGAACTCGGAGTTGCCCGTTCTACTAAGAAAACCACAGGTGCCCAAGAAAAAATAGGCGGCTCTTTATGCAGCATGCAGGGCAGGAGAAATGCCAACACTCAACGCACGATATGCATAGCGGACACACCAAGCCTGAGATGAAATCGGGGCATACTAAGCACGATCACCATCGCCACATGATGGCTGACTTCAGGAAGCGATTCTGGGTATCTCTGGGGCTCACCATACCCGTCCTAGTCTTCTCCCAGTCAATTCGGGAATTCTTCGGGCTTGCTGACACAATTGGCTTTGCAGGCGACCAATATCTTGTCTTTGGGCTCTCCACCGGCATCTTCCTGTATGGTGGGTTTCCCTTTCTCAAAGGTCTTTTTGATGAACTGAAATCAAAGAATCCGGGAATGATGACCCTCATTGGTTTCGCCGTCAGTGTCGCCTACGTGTACAGCAGTGCCACTGTATTCGGTCTGGCAGGAAAGCCCTTCTTCTGGGAGCTGGCGACACTGGTTGATGTCATGCTGGTGGGACACTGGGTAGAAATGAGAGTCGTCATGGGTGCCTCAAGGGCACTCGAGGAACTGGCCAGACTCATGCCTCAAGAGGCCCATAAGCTTTTACCTGACGGCAGTATGAAAGATGTGCCTATAGATGATCTGACGGTCGGAGACAGGTTCGTCGTCAAGCCGGGAGAGAAGATGCCCGCCGACGGAGAGGTAATCGAAGGTGAAACTTCAATCAACGAAGCCATGTTGACCGGGGAAACACAGCCGGTCTACAAGAAGTCTGGTAATGCAGTCATTGGCGGTTCCGTTAACGCCGAGGGCTCAATTACGGTAGAGGTCAAAAAGACGGGTAAGGGCTCTTACCTTTCACAGGTGATAGCGCTCGTTGCCAAAGCACAGGAGAGTAAGTCGAGGACTCAGGATTTAGCTAATCGAGCCGCCAGATGGCTTACCATAATTGCTCTCACCGTTGGGCCATTGGCACTCGCCATCTGGCTAACCAGATTCAATGAAACCTTTGTTTTTTCCCTGGAGAGAATGGTGACGGTAATGGTTATTACCTGTCCCCACGCCTTAGGATTGGCCGTCCCCCTAGTAGCTGCTGTCTCCACGGCAATCGCAGCCGCCAACGGTCTACTGATAAGAAACCGCGCCGCCTTTGAGAGAGCCAGGAATATCCAGGCAATACTATTCGATAAGACGGGTACCCTCACTCAAGGAAGGTTCGGTGTCACCGATACCATTAGCCTCAGAGAGAAGCTGACTAAAGCTCAAATTCTCAAATACGCCGCCTCAGTGGAGGCTTACTCAGAACACCCGATCGCTAAGGGAATTGCCTCAGCAACCAACGAAAGGTTTGACGCCGAGGATTTCAGGGCAATTACGGGGAAGGGGGCGCAGGCCACGATAAATGGCAGAACGGTGAAGGTCGTCAGCCCCGGCTACCTTAAGGAAAACGGTATCAAAGTTAATGATGCGGAAGTTGAGAAACTCGTCTCAGACGGGAAGACAGTGGTGTTCGTCATAATTAACGACGAGGTACACGGCGCCATTGCCCTGGCCGATATCATAAGACCGGAGTCGAAGGAGGCGGTCTCAAGGCTAAGAGAAATGGGTATAAAGTGCATGATGATCACCGGAGACAATAAAGAGGTGGCTAAATGGGTGGCTGGTGAGGTTGGGCTGGATGAGTATTTCGCCGAGGTATCGCCCGACAAAAAGGTAGCAAAGGTAAGAGAAATCCAGTCCCGGGGGGTATTGGTGGCAATGACTGGGGACGGAGTGAATGATGCCCCCGCTCTGGCCCAGGCAGACGTGGGTATCGCCATCGGCGCCGGCACTGACATAGCCGTAGAGACCGCTGATGTTGTCCTGGTTAAAAGCAATCCCCTTGATGTACTGGCCTTAGTAGATTTAGCAAGGGCGACATACCGGAAGATGTTACAGAACCTAGGCTGGGCGACAGGCTATAATGCCTTCGCCATCCCGGCGGCTGCCGGGGCTCTCTACAGCGCCGGTATCCTGCTGAGCCCGGCAGTAGGAGCCGCCCTCATGGCTGTGAGCACCATAATTGTGGCCATAAACGCCCGCTTTTTAAGAATAAAAGATGGGAAATAACCTCGAAAGCTAGAACAGAATGGAAGTATTGCGTAACATTCCAGTTAGCTTGGAACTCAAAAAAGTGCTAAGGCAGATGCGTATTCGCCGCCGAAACGAATACGTCGAAAAAACTATTCAAGAGTTGCTTGAGGTTACTCTTCCGATAGCTAGACCCCAAGCCGTCTATGAAGTTTCCTACGTTGAGAACAAGAATAAAGACTCGCTGGAGATCGGCGATGTCAAGTTTACCAGTCGCCTGCTTAGAGCCAATCTGGATAAGATAGAAAGGGTCTTTCCGTATATTGCCACCTGTGGCAGAGAATTGGACGAAATAGCTATCCCGTCCCCAGATCTCATGAAAAGTCACTGCCTCGATGTCATTAAGGAAATGACTTTAAGCTCCGCCATCAGCTATCTTGAGAATTACCTGAAGAGAAATTACGCACCGGGGCTGTTATCGAGAATGAGTCCTGGTTCTCTAGCCTCATGGCCACTAACTCAGCAGAAAGAGCTGTTTTCCATCTTTGGCAATGTCGAGGCTCTAATCGGGGTAAAGCTGACTGAGAGCTGCCTGATGGTGCCACTAAAATCTGTATCTGGAATCTTCTTCCCGACCAGGGTTAAGTTTGAGAGCTGTCGGCTATGCCCGCGGGAAGTATGTCGTGAGCGAAGAGCCCCGTATGACCTGGATTTAGCTAAAAAATACCGGGAAATATAATTATAAGAATTGCTTTATTCCTCACCAAACCTTCCGAACAAGCCTCGAAAATATCTTGCCAACCACTGCCATCTTGCTTGACGTTTTGGGTGATCTCCCCCTAAAATTAACACAGTAATGGCTAGAAACGTCAGGGTGACCCCCGCAATACTGACGGATGACCCCAAGGCCCTCAAGACCATGGTCCGTCAGGCAGAGACCTTCTGCGATTATGTGCAGTTCGATATTATGGACGGCCGGTTTGTGCCTTCACATAGCATAAAATGTGAGCACATCACTTCCCTCAATACCAAGCTTGGTTGGGAAGCTCACCTTATGGTAGAGAGGCCGGAAGACTACGCTGCCGATTTTCTGAAGGCCGGTGCCAGACGCATAACCTTTCACTACGAGGCCAGCTCACATCACGAGAAGGTCATTAATCTGATAAAGACCCTTGGCCTAGAGGTAGGGTTAGCTCTAAACCCGGAAACCCAAGTGTCAGCGGTTTTGCCGCTAGTGAGTGAAGTAGCTAGCATCCTCTTTTTGACAGTGCATCCCGGGTTTTACGGTAGCCCCTTCATACCCGAAGTTCTGGAAAAGGTGATAGAACTGCGCAGCCTGTATGCCAAGGTAGAGATCGGCGTAGATGGCGGAGTAAAGGAGAGCAACATCGCTCAGGTTGCCCAAACCGGCGTCGACATCATCTATGTGGGTAGTGCCATATCGCTTAATGCACAACCGGCGGAAAGTTATCGCCGTCTTTTTGCCCTAGCTAAAGAGGGTTCCCGACAGTACCGAGGCTAGCTGGTGTGATTCTATACTTATGTTGAGATTAACTTATCACCTGTCTTAGATATGCTATGCTCACTATTTGCACACCGCCGGCACCGGTGCTATCGACCTCACCTTATCCAGACTGCCTGAAGTAAGGAGGCGGACATTACTTAATCTGCCCGTTTTAGGCCGCTTTACTGCGCCAATTAATAAAGGGGCATAATGTGTTATTATTAGCTTAATCTATCTGGAGGGGAAGATGGCATACGAATACGAAATTAACGATTTAGCCAAAGAAGAATCCTGGCGTATGTTCCGTATCATAGGAGAACTGGTTGACGGGTTTGATAACCTCTCCGGCGTCGGACCGGCAGTGAGTATCTACGGCTCGGCTAGAATCAAATCAGGTGACCAGCTTTATTTACAAACCGAAGAGATAGCGGAGCGCCTCGGTAAGCTGGGCTTCTCCATTATAACCGGCGGTGGGCCTGGTGTCATGGAGGCAGCCAATAAAGGAGCCCTCCAGGCTGGAGCTACCTCTGTGGGACTTAATATTGACCTGCCGGAGGAACAGGTTGCCAACGCCTATACTACCAAGTCAATAACTTTCAGGCATTTCTTTGTGCGCAAGGTCATGCTGGTGAAATATGCCATCGCCTTTATCATTATGCCCGGGGGTCTCGGCACACTTGACGAACTGACTGAGATACTCACCTTAATGCAGACGCATAAGATAAAGCCGTTCCCGGTCATTCTTTTCGATGATAACTACTGGCAGGGATTCCTGAAATGGCTTCGCGGCTCAGTCTTAGCTAAGGGATTTGTCTCTGAAGATGATTTCAGTCTACTTAGAGTGTGTGACAAACCTGATGAAGTAATCGAGGCAGTGGAAAGGTGGTACCACAGGCAGGAGGTTTTTGGCAAGAAGGCCCTGAGCGGAGCCTAATCCTATAGCCAGATTTCCATTACCCTATGTATATATAATAGAGCCCACTGCCTCGGCAAGTTTGGCGAATTAAAAGCTAACTAAGGAGTCCGGTATGAGCAAAGAATCGATTGAGGAGCTGTGCATCAACACGATACGCCTTCTCGCGGTGGATATGGTGCAGAAGGCAAATTCGGGTCACCCGGGAGCGCCGATGGGAATGGCACCGCTGGCCTTTGTCTTGTGGGACCGATTTCTGAAACACAATCCCAGCGACCCAAAGTGGCCTGACCGGGACCGCTTTATCCTGTCCGCGGGCCACGCTTCAGCCATGCTTTACGCCCTCTTGCACCTCACGGGATATGAAGTGACTCTGGAAGACCTCCGGCAGTTCCGACAGTGGCAGAGTAAGACGCCAGGCCATCCGGAGTACGGGGTCGTACCGGGTGTGGAGACAACCACCGGGCCACTAGGGCAGGGATTCGCCAACGGAGTTGGTATGGCCATCGCCGAAAGATGGCTAGCACAGCACTACAATCGACCGGGACATGAAATAATCAGTCACTACACTTATGCCATCGTCTCCGACGGAGACCTGGAGGAGGGTGTAGCCTCTGAGGCAGCTTCCTTAGCCGGTCATCTCCGCTTGGGTAAGCTAATCTATCTATATGATGACAACGAAATATCCATCGAGGGCAGTACTGACCTTACCTTCACGGAAAATGTAGCCCAGCGTTTTCAGGCCTACGGCTGGCAGGTCATCGGCCCTGTTAATGGCTTGGAGATAGCCAGCATTGAGCGGGCGATAGGCATGGCCCAGCAAGAAAGCGAACGGCCCAGCCTGATTATCTGCCGGACTACCATCGGCTATGGTAGCCCCAGCAAAGCGGGCATCGCCTCTGTACATGGTGAGCCGCTGGGGGAAGAGGAGGTACGCCGGAGCAAAGAGAACCTGGGGTGGCCCTACCAAGAGCCTTTCACTATACCGCCTGAAGTTTCAGCCTACTTCCGCAAGGCTCAAGAGAAAGGCAAAGAATGGCAGCAGGAGTGGCAGACCAGGCTGGAGGATTACCGCAGGAAGTTCCCCGAAGCCGCGCTCGAGCTAGAAGAGAGCCTTAAGGGAGAACTGCCCCAGGGATGGGATCAGGACTTAAACGAGCTGTTTAAGCCCACCGATAAGCCTATGGCGACCCGTGAGGCTTCGTGCCGGGTGATGAATGCCTTAGCGCCAAAGGTGCCTAACCTCACCGGTGGCTCAGCGGATCTGGCACCTTCCACCAAGACGATCCTCACCAATTGCGGGCACTTCGGATGCCAAAATTACGCCGGCCAGAATATACATTTTGGGGTTCGGGAACACGCTATGGGAGCCATCACCAGCGGGATGTCGCTTCATGGCGGTCTTATCCCATATACTGGAACTTTTCTGGTTTTCTACGACTATATGCGGCCACCAGTGCGCCTGGCCGCCATGATGGGTATCCAGGTAATCTACATCTTCTCGCATGATTCCGTCGGTCTGGGTGAAGATGGGCCCACTCACCAGCCAATGGAGCAGCTTATGGGCCTACGTTTGGTGCCAAACCTGGTAACCATCCGTCCCGCCGATGCTACCGAGACGGTAGAGGCTTGGAAGATAGCCCTGGAGCGTCGCCAAGGGCCAACAGCCATCGTCCTAACCCGGCAAAAACTGCCGGTGTTTAACCGGACAGGTTTAGCCCCAGCAGCTGGCCTTAAACAGGGTGGCTACATCCTTTGGGAGGCATCAGATAAACCTAGTGTCATTATTATCGGCACCGGTTCCGAGGTTCACCTAGCGCTAAAGGCAGCCAGGCTCCTGCAGGGCAAGGGTGTTAAGGCTCGTGTAGTCTCCCTGCCTTCCTGGGAGCTATTTGACGCTCAGTCAGTAGACTACCGTAACCAAGTCTTGCCCCCTGATATAAAAGCCCGCATCTCTATTGAAGCCGGCGTTACCCTAGGCTGGGAGAGGTATGTTGGTTCCGACGGGATTATCATCGGTCTGTCTCGCTTCGGAGCTTCAGCCCCATATCAGACACTCTACGAGAAATTCGGCCTAACTGCGCCGCGGATAGTAGCTGCCGCCTTAACACTCCTGGAGCGAAGAAGAACATGAAGCCACGCACAGCCATAGGAGCCCGACCACGATAGCATTTGACATTGCTGCCCAGCAATCAGCGCCGTGGTTCACTCAATGACCCATCTATAGCCGGAATCACCATTACCCTGCAAAAAAGAAAGAGCCCCCCGAGAAATCAGGGGGCTCTTGTTGTTTTGGGTTAGGTATTGTCCTTGTTAGTTAGGGTCTCCTACTCCTAACGATGAGGACAATCACCAGCACTGTCAGTGCCGCACCAAT
>DAOULZ010000006.1:0-9591 GCA_034414575.1 Dehalococcoidales bacterium
GGTCGGTCCCCCCGGCTATAAACCTCGCTTCCTCTCCATATTTACTCAGTAGCAAAACTGCCTCCGAAACTGTCCGTGGGGCAAGATAATCAAAGTCCCTAATCGTCTTCACAAAATATCTCCTTTACTTAGATTTCCCCCTGTCGTATTTTTTAGGCTTTCTTGATTATGTTTCCTAAAGTCTAACTAAATAGTTATAACACCATCAGATCGTAACGTAGTATTATAACATATTACCATCCCTATCAGCATAGTCTCTCCTTCTGCTTTTAGCGAAAATAGCAGACCCCAACGTATCTTTGTGGCCATTGTCATCATCGGGTCGGTATCACTGTTGACATAGTCATAGTCACCGTGATAGTTGCCGCCTAGATCTGGGTGAGTATAGTATATGCGGTGTCAATGACCGGCAACCTTGATGCCATAGCCACTATTGGTGTTGAGATCAGCTTCAATACGATCCACGTCTGTGGGAATTGCTTGATGCGGTGGCTCCTTCTCACCAGGACCACCCGGACTGCCTGCTCATGGTGGCTTTGGGAAAGCAGAGATTTTCTGAGCCACCTCGACGAACGCGATACCCTGCTCGTCTGCTAATGCGCTGACTGCTGGCAGCGGAAGCAGAACCGCAGCGCCATCAATTATTATAGAGCTCCGTTTCTGCTATGCTGCCAAACTTGGAAAGTAGCACATTACGGGCTGGTTCACTGACTGCGGGGGCGAAGCCTACTAAAGTACGTGCTCGGCCTGACTCTGTGCTGGATGCTTGGACTGCCGGACTCAAAACTAACGCAAGTATCAACGTGAGTGTGACAAACAAACAAGAGTTTTTTCATTTGGCGCCTCCTATTGAACCTTAATGTGGCTTGATAATGATAATGTACTATTTCTCATACTTCGGGATAAGAATGACTCAGAGGTTGGGCGCTGGCGACTTTAGTATTTAATTTGGTGAGCCAGATGTAATTGTACGGTGCGCTTGAAGGCGCAATGTCGAAGACATGATAAATCTAAAACATCACCAGAGGAAACCATTTCGGTGATGTTCTAGCCGGATGTGCTAATAGGCTGCCACTTCCATGTATCTGCCTTCTGGCGAACATAGCCTAGACCCGGGAACGGTAAGTGAAAGCCAAACACTAGGGACTTCTCAGCTGTAGCCCTCTCCAGAATCTGGCGCCTGGTGGTCTCAACTTGCTTAGGATCTAAATCGACCGCCGCATGCCACTCTGGTTGCTCTAGGTGGATAGGATGGAGCACCACATCGGAGATGCATAGTAACTGCTCACCTGCGGAGGAAGCGGCAAGCGCCATGTGCCCAGGCGTGTGCCCTGGGGCAGCAATGGCCTTTATACCAGGCAAGATTTCCGTTTCTTCGTTGACGAGATAAATCCGACCTTGAATGGATGGGAGGTTCTTGCGTGCGCAATATAGAAGAATGTCTCTCACGTGTTCATCAAGCTTCGTTTCCGCCTGCTCTGAAGTCCAAAAATCCCACTCGTCCTGCCACATTACATACTTGGCGTTGGGGAAGGCTGGCCTGCCTTCATTATCTGTATTCCCTCCGATGTGGTCTGGGTGTGCGTGGGTGATGATGACCGTGTCAATATCTTCAGGTGTGATTCCCACGGTCCTCAAATTCTGAAGAAGCTTTCCCGTGTTTGGGTCAAGAGCACCGGCACCAGTATCTACCAACACCCGATGCTCATCTGTCTCGATCACCAGACAGATGTATGGACTTACCCACTCTGCCCACTGTTCTGGGTACAAGTTATGTTCGCGAAGCGTCTGCTCAAGGCGCTCTCTGGGGGCGTTAGCGAAAAGTAATATAGTAGGCGGCGGGAAGGTCGGAGGTGCATACGTGTGAGTGCCATCGCTGACGGCTATGCACTGGAAATTACCAACCCTGAAGCGATAAATGTCAGTGTCCATGGCTATCCTCCTGCCTCATACACTGGAAACCCAGCCCAAGCATACCACAAATAAGCACCTAGAAAGAACATGATTTAACGTTCTGAGTAAGTGTTTGCTTTTCAGCACTGGCTTTCTTTTGAACTAAAGTGAGCGTTGGGAACATAGCTCTAGTAGTAATCGCTATAGTGAAATCACCACTGACAGCAACTCGAATATCCTTAGGCCACCTGTATCTTATGACCACATCTTCTTATTGAGAGCTGGGTTAAAATGCTTTTAGAATTTAACGGGTGCAGTTTTGTAAACGGGAGGCTTGCAATTGAGGCTGTATGTTTAGCTGTAATTTCCCCATTCTGGCTTATTGATGGGCTGACTTTACCTCTCTCTAACAAAGGCAATGAACTCCTCAAGTAGGCGTGAGACTAATCTCTGTTTCCGGTATATGCAGAAGAAGTCTCGTTTAAGCCTTAATCCTTCAATGCCAACCACTTTGACCAGACCAAGCGAAAGGCTTTTTTTGATGGCCATGTTTGAGACAAAAGCGATGCCCGACTTAGCCTCTACGGCGGAGACGACGGCCTCGGTGGTGCCCAAAACAAGAGTTGGCTGGCACAGGCTGAGATCAAATCCAGAGCTGCGTAATAACGACTCCACACTACGTTGTGTTCCTGATGTAGCCTCTCTGAATATTAACGGCTCTCCGCTCACTTCTAGGAATGAAACCTGTGTCCTGCCAGCCAGAGGATGTTCCGGGAAAACGATGAGCACAATTTCATCTTCAGCGACCTTGAAAGCTTCTAGCTCCTGCTCTGCCAACGCCATGCCGCAGAAACCAATCTCGTAGATACCGTTTCTTACCCTATCGATTACCTTTCCAGAATCGCTGACGGTAACCTGAATGCTCACTGCTGGATGTAGCCTCTTGAATTTGCTGAGAACAGGCGGGAGGATGAAGTCCCCCGGTATGGTGCTGGCGGTAATGATTAGATTACCGATCACTTCCTCGCGTAGCTGGTTAAGGTCTCGTATGAGGCTACCGTACTCTTCCTCTACGGTTTCGGCAAAACATAGCAGGCGCCTGCCAGCCTCGGTCAGCATCAATTTCTTCTGTTGCCGGTCAATAAGACGAACCCCCAGGTCTTGCTCAAGTCTCTGTATTTGGAAAGAGACTGCTGGCTGACTAATGGATAGCTTCTTCGCTACTTCTGAAAAACTCCCCAGTCTGGTGACATCAAGGTAAGTCCTCAGGTAGTTCAGGTTCATGGTGGTGCCTCCTATATAAAATATCTATATTGTAGTAAAAATATACTTATGATAAAATGCCTGTGGTTTTATCATATTAAAATCAGCCGGCTAACGCAATACCGCCTGTTTTTAGTCTCCCGAGAGGGGGTATAACTATTCCTTAGGATTAATCAGGTAACTTGAAGCTAGGGATGAACTAGATAGATTAGAAAGGGGGACGGGCCTTGAATCGATTATGGGCACCGAGAACTAGAATAATTGTAGCCGGTCTTATCTTTGGTGTTCTAGGCACCTTGGCGGTGAATTGGGGTAACCCACCCAATATGGGAATCTGTGTTGCCTGTTTTCTGCGTGACATCGCCGGTGCTCTTAATCTGCATCAGGCTTCGGTAGTGCAATACCTCAGGCCGGAGATTATGGGCTTCACTTTGGGTGCCTTTATCACTGCCTTTGCTTTCCGCGAGTGGCGACCCAGGGGTGGGGCATCACCGGTGATTCGATTTGTATTGGGTGCTCTGGTTATGATTGGGGCCTTGGTCTTTTTGGGCTGCCCGATAAGGATGTTGTTGCGGCTGGCCGGTGGTGATCTCAACGCTATTACTGCTTTAGCCGGTATGATCTTCGGTATTCTAATTGGTATTTTCTTCCTGAAAAGAGGCTTCAATCTGGGACGAGCCGTGAAGATGCATCCCGTAGCTGGCTGGATACTACCGATAATTATGATAGCACTAGTGGCCTTTGCCTTCCTGCGGCCTAGTTTCATTAGCTATAGCGAACAGGGACCGGGAGCAATGGCCGTTCCGATCGCTGCTGGCCTGGGTACCGGGCTACTGGTTGGCTTCATGGCCCAGCGAACGCGGCTCTGCTCAGTTGGTGCTTGGCGCGATATCTTCCTCGTCAGAGATTCCTATCTCATCAGCGGTATTGCTGCTTTTTTCGTTGCCGCTCTGGTCACCAACTATATTGCCGGTAATTTTGGGGCTGAAGGAATATATCACTGGGGCTTTACAGAGCAGCCAGTTGCCCACACTGACCACCTCTGGAATTTCTTTGGCATGGGGCTACTAGGTATAGCGGCAACACAGGTTGGCGGTTGTCCCCTCCGCAATCTGGTACTCTCTGGAGAGGGTGATACCGATGCTGGAGTAACTGTCCTGGGTTATCTGGCTGGAGCCGCCATAGCGCACAATTTCCTCTTGGCTTCGAGCCCGAGTGGAGTGGGCACTTGGGGGCCATTAGCCGTGATTTTGGGCTGGGTTTTCTGCATAGCAATCGGTTTTCTAATGAGAGCGAAAGTGTAGGGGTGACTTAATATGGCGTTTCTCAGGTGGTCGCAAAAGGCGAAATTCGAAGGTGGCGGTTTAGTGCTTTTCCAGGAAGTGCAGCAGGCCATGATCACGGAGAAGGTGCTTAAAGCTGCTGGCTATGCTACCAGACTGGTGGCTCCTCCACCGGAGTTACGAAAGGGATGTGATCTAGCGCTAGAAATAAACCTTGTGGAGCAGCCCGGTATTGAGCGCCTGCTAAAAGAGAAGGATATGGCCTATATTAGTGTATATCCAGTAAGGTTGGGCACGGCCCCCCTTCTTGAAGTCGTCAAGGTGACCGATTTTGGTAATTGGATAATGGTCAAGGCGGGTAACATGAAAATTACCTGCGATAAGAGTAGTGGTATTATCGTTAACGTCTCGGGTGGTGGCTGCCCTGATATACCATACCTCCATGCCGAGCTGATTGACAAACGAATTGATGAAGCTCCACGGCCCAAAGACATGGGCTTTACCCTCTGTGCGCTGAACCTAGACAGGGCCCTCGACGAGTGCCTTGCTCTGCAATCGGGAGGGCGCAAATCATGATGTTAATTGCGGGGACGGTTCCTATAAAAGGTATGCCTCTTACATCGGGAGTGGTTAATTCGGATGGAGATGTTCTTGTTTTAAAAGGAGAAAGGATTCCCAGTACTCAGGGTACCGGTGCGATGCTGAGCGCAGCCCTGGCTACTACCAGCTATCTGGGGCTTGATGCCCCGAATGCCTTAGTTGTTGGTGATATCGGTGAAGGTAAAGGAAGCCGCCAGCTTTATCAATACTTGATTGATAATATAGCGAAGCTCTCACCCCGAGTGCTGGCCTTACACTACTGGTTACCTGACATGGCTCAGACACGCCAGCTCTGCGAAGCTGTTGACAGGTGTAACCGGCGGCCGGTTATGATTGCTGATGCGGCGTCGATGTACTCAGCTAAGGCCGCCGGGGTGGCCGAGAAATTTGACATCTTCACACCTGATGCCACCGAGATTGCTTTTCTCGCTGACCCTGAGGCGACACACCCGGCTTATATCGCTAGGCACCTTTTCGAGACTGATATAACCCAGGCTCCTGAACTCGCACGGACTGCTTATGAAAATCATGGTGCCGCCAAACTGTTGCTGGTTAAGGGAGCCATAGACTATATAATCAGAGATGGCACTGTTCTGGCTACCGTAACCGACCCAGATGTCCCATCCTTGGAAGCAATAGGTGGTACCGGTGATACCATTACCGGCCTGGTATCAGCTCTCATCTACGCTGAACTGAGGCCACATGAGTCGGCGATCATTGCGGCTAGGGCCAACCGCATGGCTGGTAAATATGCTCTGGCAACCCCGGCGACTAAGGTGAGAAACATTATTGCCCAGTTTCCGGCTGTGTTTCAGGAGTATCTATGCCAGTGGAGCAGCGTCTGCTACACGGAAGGAGGATACTAAGATGGTGGAGGTCGACGTAAGAGGTTTTTCCTGTCCAATACCGGTGGTGCGGACTAAGAGGGCTATGGAACAGAATTCGAGAGAGATATTAATCGTTGTGGTTGAGACGGCAGTCTCCAAGGAGAATGTCTCGCGGCTGGCAGAGAGTCGGGGCTATTCCGTCAGAGTAGAGGAAGTCTCCGGAGAATATCGGCTCACACTGACGCCACCCGGTAACTGAGGAGGGAAATTCTAAGCGGAGGTCTGGACAAGATGCGGGAAGCTGGAGTAACCTTGGGTGGATGAACCGGAAAGCAGGGCCATCATAGAGTAGGGCAACATTGATAGAAGTTACTATCCCCGGCAGACGAAATATCAGACTCAACTATTTAGTACTGGACCTCAATGGCACTATCACGCTGGATGGAGACATCATTGAGGGAGTTAGGGAGAGGTTACAGTCTTTGAGTAAGCTGCTAGACATTTTTATTATCACTGCCGACACCCTTGGCAGAGGGCGGGAATTAGCGCGAAGCCTTGGGGTTAAGATACATAAGGTTGAGGCTGGCGAAGAGAAGGTTCAAAAGCTAAGATTTGTTCAGTGGCTGGGTAGTGAGGCTACGGTTACCATAGGAAATGGCTCCAATGATGTAGCTATGCTTAGAGAAGCTATCTTAGGGATCTGCGTGACTGGACCAGAAGGTGCCGCTACGGAGGCGGTAAATAGCTGTGACTTGGTAGCCCCCGACATTAAGGCAGCACTGGATTTGCTCCTTCGGCCTGACCGTCTCATGGCAACACTGCGGGAGTAATGAGGTTAAAGTGGCGGTGATGAGGCGCTGCTATCATACACAATGTACCCCTGCCCCGGATGGGATTCTCGAAGAGAAGGCAGGATTTCCGTTTGTTGTATAACATGGTGGGGAGATTCAAAGGCAACGAAGGATGCATTTTAGGATAGTGCTACCTTCTTAATCCCCTGAAGATATTCCACATCGGTACCTTCTTTATATATTCCCGGTACGGCTCTCCAAACCTCTTGATATTGAACTCTCTTTCTTTAATAGCCGCCATTCTGAACAGATTAGCCGCGACTACTCCCATAGCTATTCCAATAACTGATTGTGAAATGGCGCTAAGAGCAATAGACCATATAATCATGCCAAGCCACATTGGATGTTGAACTAGTCGATAAACACCGCTGGTAACAACAACAGTAGTGCCGTGTTCTGAGAGTGCGTTTTCTTGCCCAGCTTGACCCTTGTGATGTAGTTGAATTATAGATCCAAATACCAGAATAGCAGACGGTGCATATAAAGCGAAGCCAAGTATCCTTAACCAACTAATGTGCCATTGTTTCCATACTTCAGTGCCGCTTAATGTGTATTCCAACGTCGTTAAAGTGAAGAAGATGCCTAGCCCAACATGAGCATAAACATCGTTAATTAATCTCCGTTTAATGCTCTGGGTGATATGTCGCCCGTTAATAACCCATATCGCAACACAGGCAGCGGCAATTATTACATAACGGTAGACCATTGTGTTTTAGGTAATCATAATAATTATCCCCATGTCAATAGTGTTTAATCTTGTTCGGGGTGTAAATATGTGGGGGTTCCGGAGTGGGGATTGCTTAAGAATGAGGGGGCACATCCCGGATGGAAATGCCCCAATTTGCTCTTGGTAGTGGGGTTCGATTCGAACGAAACGGGCGTCGGAAATTGATGGTGCCACAGTGAAACATAGGAGATGCAGATTCTTGTTAAAAGCGGACAAAGATGATAAAATTAATCAAGTATTGAAAAGGAGGAAAAGGAGGATTTGAAAGCATGAAAACCGTGAAACTATGCAAGGAAGGCTCATGTTGTCCAGTGATCAAGATAACCGATACTAGGGTAGAGATTGGAGAAGAAGATAACACCTGTGTCCTTACTTTAGAACAGTGGAAGATTCTTAAAGAGAAAGTACTACGCAAGGAACTTTAACACCCGTTGGTTTAGCTGTATAGATAGATTTGGACAATAGGAAGGCAGGGTGACTTCTAAAGTAGCCCTGCCTTTTCATTTCGTTGGTAGCGGCGGTTGGATTCAAACAAACGGAAGTCGGCTCCAGCTCGTTGTTAGCCAGCCGGAACGTCACTCCTTCGGTAAGGATTTGATGAACTCACCCACCAGATTAACGTTCGCCAGTTCGTGCTTCCATGACTCGTCATCATGTTGCAGGTAAAACGGGTAAGAGGTAACTACAATAACCATGTCGAATTCATCCAACAAGACAATCAGCTGTCCGCCATGTCCCCATGCTAGGTTGAAATAATGGTCGCCTGCCCTGGCGGACCACCACTGATAGCCATACCCTATATCGCTAATAGAAAGGCCCCAGTTTGCTGGAAATCCGCCAGTCGCATTGATATTCTCTGAGTATCTCTGCAGTGACTCCCTGATCCAATCGGCTGGAATAACCTGGTTCCCCTCGTGCTCACCATTATTGAGATATAAAAGGCCGAATTTGGCCGCATCACGGGCTGTAAGGTGAAGATCCGCGCAACCGTTGTTATGGCCCTCCGCGTCCGTGCCCCATTCGCCCGCCTCCACGCCGAGCGGCGAGAAAAGATTCTCCTCAGCGTATGCCTTGAGATTCATACCGGTCGCCCGGTCTACGATAATACCCAGCCAGTTGGACGTCAGATTGCTGTAATGAAACTCAGTTCCCGGGTCGGCGATGAGAGGAAATGCTTCTATAAGGGGTGCATAGTAACCTGATAGCAATCCATCCCAGAGGACCGGATCGGTTTCCTCCCAGGGATAACCGGCGCGCATCTGAAGCATGTGCCGAATCGTTATCTGCTCCTTCCCCGAGTCAGTTATCTGGTCGGTGGCTTCAGGGAAGAAGTCCAACATCTTCTGATCCACGCTTGACATGTAACCCTGATCCAGCGCGATCCCAACCAGGGCCGAGGTATAACTCTTCGTCACCGATTGTAATCGGTCTTTCTGGTCAACCGAACCTTCATTGAAGTAATCTTCAGCGATGAGATAGCCGTTCTTAATCACCAGCAAACTATAGATGGTCTCCAATTCAGCCGCATTGTAATATAGCTCCGCCAGCAGCATTGGATCCAGCCCCTGCTCGGCGGGCGTCGACACCTCCCAGTCATCTCCTCCGGGTAGCGGTGTGTACTCAACCGCTTCAAGATCCTCAACGCTAGGACCCTTGGAACCGCACCCAACCAGCACTGATACTATCAGGATCACGCTGGCGAATAAGAGTAAAGAATACTGACGCCACTTAGATTGGAACAAAGGGCAGCGCACAATATGTTTCAGCAGGTTCAGCCTCAGCGTGTCACTGTCTTTGCGCTTAGTGTGCATAATATTGTGTAATCCTTTTGCCCTGCCCTCATAAAGGATACCACTTCTTTAGTTAGAGTTACTAGCATTACTGAATAATAAAGAAAAAGGGAAGCGGCTTTGCTTCCCCCGGTAGTTTTCATTGGTAGCGGGGGTTGGATTCGAACCAACGACCTTCGGGTAGTAGGCACGAGGTGTCTATCACCCCTTAATAGCTAGCCCCTCGAGATAAAAGAAAGAGCCCCCCGAGAAATCAGGGGGCTCTTGTTGTTTTGGGTTAGGTATTGTCCTTGTTAGTTAGGGTCTCCTACTCCTAACGATGAGGACAATCACCAGCACTGTCAGTGCCGCACCAAT
>DAOULZ010000007.1:0-79642 GCA_034414575.1 Dehalococcoidales bacterium
TCCCTGAGGGGCGAGCGTTTGATTCTGCGCTCGCCCAGATGCCGGGCTGGCTCGCCCTCAAAATCAATGATAACGAAGTCACTGCCGGTATACAGAACCTGCCCCAGGTGATAGTCGCCGTGGCATCGGATACGCATCCCGCTGATTTTCTTCTTGGTAACGTCCTGGAAACGCCCGATAACAGCCTTCTCCAGATTGATAACAGCTCGGGCATCCGCCTTTGCTTCGTCAGGGAGACGGCTCACCCGCTGTGACAAGAGTTGCAGTACATTTATGGCATAGCCTCTCATACCGTGAAAGAGAGCCCGCTGATAGGCAATTGAGAACGGTTCGGGAACGAAATTTGGATCGTCCACGGCTGAAGCCAGCTTCAGATGGAGCTCGGCAGTACGCTGACCCAGAAGTTGCACCGAGACCAGATAGGGTCCAATGGTATCGGTGATTATCGAAGGTACACTCTCTTCAATAATATCTAGTAGAGAATCCCCCGCTGGCATCGGTGCCGCTACGTCAGGGTGGGCGAGAACCGCCTCGAAGTAGCGCCCCAGTGAATCCAAGGTATACTTCCAGGCGTCTCCTTCATTATATATATAGCCGTGAAGAATTCCCATGGTTACCGGTTCCCGCCAACGGGCGTGGTATTCAATTATACCAGCCACAGGGGAGACATTAGGGAAAGGCTCTATTTCGGTAAGGAAGTGTCCAATCTCAGATTCGGGGCTTACCCCTTCCTCCAGACAGCGAAACAGCTTCAGCTGCAGACTGTCACCGTACACCACTGAGGTATTAGTCTGTTCCCCTTTTAGCAGCCGGGATTCAAATGGTTCTTCAGCCGATCTATAGATTCTGTGAAATACCCTCCGGGTGCGGCAGGCGATAACCTCCCCCTTTCCACCTTTGAGGCTGCGACGGCGAGCTATCAGGTTAAGCAGGGTACTGCGAAAGTCAGGGTTTACCAGAGCATCGTAGATGACGCCCTTCTCTTCGCTGTCTTTACCCCTGAGTTTCAGATGAGCGATGACGGCCTGAGGTGCCTCATCAATAACCCGCCCCACCTCTTCTCCCCAGGCCAAAGTAACCGGAACGAGATATGTCTCCGGTTCTCCTTCGGAGTAGTCTATCCTGATTAATATGATGTGGGCTGTGGCGTTACCATAAGGTATAGCGATAATATCCTCTATCTCCGAGGAGCGAATGTAGCGCGCCTTACCACGAAACCAGCGGCGCTGCCTGACATAGCCCAGCAGCGCTGCTTCTAAGGCGGGCCTTCTCTCCCGCCGATACAGGTCTTTGCCATCCCCGGTAACACTGAGGGTTGGTATCAAAACCTCCGCGGCGCTAGCCAGCTCTATTTGTTCTGCCTCCTTGGGTTCAAGAGAGAACCAATGGAAAGCATACGGACTGAGGGTAACCGGATACGGCGCTTTTTCAATGACAGGAAACTCCGTATGGCCGAACATCTCCACCGGCACCCTCTCGCTAAATTTGCCGAGATTGAGGGTAGTATACTGAGCCAGGCGGGAAACGTTAGCCACCACCAGGATGGTCTCGTCTTCGTAGTGGCGCAGGAAAGCCAGAACCTTCCGGTTCTCCGGCTGTAGGAACTCAAGGCTACCCCGGCTGAAGGCTTTAAAGCTCTTTCTCAGGGCAACAAGGCGCTTCATCCACCATAACAGTGAGTCCGGATTATTCTGCTGAGTCTCGACATTAACCGCCTCGTAATGATACTCGGGGTCGATGTTGACCGGCAGATAGAGCCGCTGGGGGTTGGTGCGGGAAAAACCAGCGTTCCGGTCGGCACTCCACTGCATTGGGGTGCGGACACCATCCCGGTCGCCCAGGTAGAAGTTATCACCCATGCCAATCTCATCACCGTAGTAGACTATCGGAGTTCCAGGCAAGGAGAAAAGGAGGCCGTTCATCAGCTCGATTTTCTTGCGGTCATTATTGAGCAGCGGTGCCAAGCGGCGGCGGATGCCGAGGTTGATTCGAGCCTGAGTATCGTAGGCATATACCCGGTACATGTAGTCCCGTTCTTCGTCGGTAACCATCTCCAGGGTTAGTTCATCGTGGTTACGGAGGAAAAGGGTCCACTGACAGCTCTCCGGGATAGGCGGCGTGTTCTTGAGGATATCGATGATCGGAAAACGGTCTTCCATACGGATGGCCATGAACATACGGGGCATGAGGGGGAAGTGATAGGCCATATGGCATTCGTCCCCCTCACCGAAGTAGGCCACCGCATCTTCAGACCACTGATTCGCCTCAGCCAGCAGCATGCGATTCCGGTATTTCTGTTCTACCTGATGACGTAGTTCCCTGAGGAAGGCATGGGTCTCGGGCAGATTCTCGCAGCTAGTACCTTCTCGCTCGTAGAGATAGGGCACCGCATCCAGACGAAGGCCGGAGACCCCCAGACCAAGCCAGAAGTCAATTACTTTCAACATAGCCTGCTGGACTACTGGGTTATCGTAATTGAGGTCAGGTTGATGTGAGTAGAAGCGATGCCAGTAATAGGCTCCAGCAACCGGGTCCCAGGTCCAGTTGGACGCCTCGAAATCCTTGAAGATGATCCGGGCCTCTTTATACTTGTTCCAGGTATCGCTCCAAACATAGAACTTGCGGTTTTGGCTACCCGGTTTCGCCCGCCGCGCCCGCTGAAACCACGGGTGCTGGTCTGAAGTGTGGTTAAGGATTAGCTCGTTAATTATGCGCAGTCCCCGGTAATTAGCCTCTCTAATAAGGGTTCTGAAATCACGAATTGTCCCGTAACTGGCGTGGATACTAGTGTAGTCTGACACATCGTAGCCGTCGTCCTTGAATGGCGATGGGTAGAAGGGGAGCAGCCATATGGCAGTCACTCCCAGGTCATGAAGATAGTCTAACTTCTCGGTAAGCCCGGGGAAGTCACCAATGCCATCACTGTTGCTATCATAAAAGGCCCGAACGTGCAGTTCGTAGATGATGGCATCCTTGTACCAAAGAGGATCAGCATCTCGCCAAAAGTACCTTTTATCACTGGCTTCCACGGCTCTAACCTGCCATATGTATATTCATATATTACGGTAACTACGTCTCTTTGTCAGCCCCCCGCAGCACCTGGAAGACATGGGCTGGCATATTCTGAGGGTCAAGCTCCACATAGTTTCTGGAGCCGCGCCACTGATAAACGGTGTCGGCTAGTAAGTCACGTACCTGATAGGGTTGAGCGGCATCAAGCCCCAGTTCCTCAAGAGACAGGTTTACCCAGCCCGATTGTTTATAGCGATAGTCCAAGTTTACCACGATCAGTATTACACTGGAATGGTCTTCGGTGCGCTTACTGTAACAGACGAGCTGCTCGTTATCTACCAGGTGGAAATGCAGGTTCAGGTTACCCTGCAGTGCCGGATTCTCCCGGCGTATGCGGTTCACCTGAGCGATGAAGTGCCTGAGGCTATCCGGCCTCTCGATATCCCAGTGCTTTATCTCGTACTTCTCCGAATCCCGGTATTCCTCGCTTACCGTATCCTTACGCCGGTTTTCACAGAGTTCGAAAGCCGGGCCGTAAATCCCGTAACTGGCACCAAGGGTGGCTGCCAGTATCAGGCGTACCATGAAGGCTGGCCGTCCCCCATCCCGTAGGTAATCACTGAGGATATCCGGGGTATTGGGCCACAGATTAGGGCGGAAGAATTCACCAACCTCAGTCTTGGTTAACTCGGTGAAATACTGGTTGAGTTCCCATTTGGTATTGCGCCAGGTGAAATAGGTATAGGACTGGCTGAAGCCCAGCTTGGCTAGGCGGTACATGATCTTGGGTCGGGTAAAGGCCTCGGCTAGGAAGAGCACGTCGGGATATTCTCTTTTAACATCGCCAATCAACCATTCCCAGAAGGTAAAGGGCTTGGTGTGAGGGTTATCCACCCGAAAGATACGGATTCCCTGCTCTACCCAGAAGTAGACTACGCCCTTAAGTTCTTCCCAGAGCTCCGGCCAGTGCTCGGTCTGGAAGTCAAGCGGGTAGATGTCCTGGTATTTTTTGGGTGGGTTTTCCGCGTACTGTACGGTGCCGTCGGGACGCCAGCGAAACCACTCCGGGTGCTCTCTAACATAAGGGTGGTCCGGGGAACACTGGAAGGCGAGGTCAAGGGCAATTTCTATATCGTGTTCCTTAGCCTTCGAGATTAGCCTTTGGAAGTCTGCTAGGGTTCCAAGTTGAGGATGAGTCGCCTTATGCCCACCCTCTTCTGAGCCGATAGCCCAGGGTGTCCCCGGATCGCCTTTTCTGGCCGTGGCGGTGTTATTCTTACCCTTCCGGCTAGTATGACCGACGGGGTAAATAGGCGGGAGATAGAGCACGTCAAAGCCCATTTCCGAAATATAGGAGAGCCGCGCTTCACAGTCGCTAAAGGTACCGTGGCGCCCAGCATCGCTAGCACAGGAGCGGGGGAACATCTCATACCAGGTGCTGAAGCGCGCCTTTTCGCGGTCGACCACCACGGCTAGCTCATGGGGATAGGTAACGGCGAATCTCCGGTCGGCACATTGGCTCATGGTCGCTATCAACTGCTCGCTCAGTAAAAGTTTCCTCTTGGCTGACAGCGATACTTGGTCTGAACGCAGAGATGCCGACCATTGCTGCATACTGACTGTATGGCGCTTTTCGGCATGCTGGCTGGCCTCCTCAATCAGCTGAGCCCCGATCACGAAGTCGACGGAAGCATCCTGCTTTGCCTTAATCTTTTTCAACATGTCCTGCCGCCAGGTTTCGAATCGGTCAACCCAGGCGGTGATGGTATAGCGATATTGCCCCAGCTCGGTAACCACAAAAGAGCCGCGCCAGCGGTCGTTAACCAAGAACTCCATGGGGATGCTAGTCCAGTTCGAGTCGTCTTCCTTGCGGTATAGCAGTAAGGAAGAGAGCACGTCATGGCCGTCAGCAAAGATATCAACCTCAATAACTATCTTGTCACCGACTATCCTTTTGATGGGGAAGCGGCCGCCATCAATTTCGGGCGTTACTCCCTCGATAACGATACGTGTTCTACCTTTTTCTTGCTCTAGCACTCTAAGCCATCTTACTCCCTACACTTAGTTCTTCCTATAGCGTCGGTGTCCTAATGCGTGGATACATTATACTCTAATTATCTTCGGCTGGTAACTTGTCAATCTGATGTTAGGTAAAGCGAATATGTTTTACATTGGACAGATGCTTACTTTGTTAATTAATTCACAAAGACTTTACACTACTTATGACCCTATCCCAGGACCTGTCTCATTGCTGCCTAGAGCCAAGCAGGTTATTTCAAGTATAAATGGTGACGTAACCACCACAACGTAATTCAGAAAATAGCTCAGTCTCTAATTAAGATGGAGTTTTGAAGCTAACTTGTGGTAATAATACTACCACGATGGTGGGCGGTAGAGGACTTGAACCTCTGACCTCCTGTGTGTAAAACAGACGCTCTAACCAACTGAGCTAACCGCCCCACAGGTAGCGCGCTTGGCGGGTCTCGAACCCACGACCTCAGCCTCCGCAGGGCTGCGCTCTGTCCAACTGAGCTACAAGCGCCAAACTGGTTTTGGTGCCGAAGGGGAGATTTGAACTCCCACGCCCCTAAGGACACTACGCCCTGAACGTAGCGCGTCTGCCATTCCGCCACTTCGGCACAAAGTGATTTTAGCATTAAAGTCTAGAGGCTGCAAACCGATGAACAACAGGGCGAAGTGTAACCACTAATGTCTCCAGGCTGCTCTCTGACCTTATCAAGATATGATGCTAAGCAAAGTACTGGCAGGAACTAAATCCCAATGCCAGCACATGACTCAGCGCTTAAAATGCTAGCGAAGCCCAGCCATCCATCAGCATCTGGGCAATACCCTTGCTAACATATTCAACCTTAATACCCAGCTCCTTAAGCTTCTCGCTCACTCTCATTCTATCAGAGCAGTATTTACAGGCCGAAATGACAACACCTGCGTCTCGCAATGTCTTTATCCCTTTTTAAACTTTCTTAATCACGAGCCACCACCTTCTCTGAAGATCCAAAGAGAATTACCTTCACCTCGTCCATATACTTCTCTTTGGCTACCGTCACGGGATAGAATAGCGCCATCTCCAGGGCAACATCCCTATCATTGCTAGCCAAAATGACGAAAAGCTTGTTTGCCATACTCAGTTCTCCTATTAATATTATAAATGCCGTCCGATATAAAAGGGCGCAATCTACTTATGGCTCGACATTACAGATAAAGGATTGGGGGATATCAAGGTAGCTGATACTGCTGACCAACTCGTCTCTCAGTATGATGGCCAGCTCGTTTTGAGTCCACATCCGGTGCACACCTCCGGCTGAGACCAGACGGATATTATGAGCATCGGCACCATCACCCCAAAGGCCCAATAAGACAGGGAGCATCAATTTCGTTAATCATTTCCCTAGCCGCCTGATAGATTACCACTTCTGCCCCTTAAATCCTAATCACTAGTCAGCGGTTAATCAACCCGCCCTAGTTCCTAATTAGTAACTAGCCTCCAGCCTTTAGTGTAGACATTCATCTCATCTCCCCGAGCAAAACCGACCAGGGTTACTCCTAGGTCGCTGGCTAATCTTACCCCAAGGTCGGTGGGGGCTGATCTGGAAACAAGAATCGGAATATCCAGGCTCGCAACCTTAAGCACTATCTCCGATGAAACCCGGCCGCTGGTGATTACGATACGGTTAACGGTAGGTATGTCGTCAAGAATGCACTTGCCCAAAACCTTATCGATTGCGTTATGCCGACCGATATCCTCACTAAAAACGAGGATACCCTGCCGGTCACACAAGGCAGCACTGTGAACGCCACCGGTTGCCTTAAAAATCTGAGACTTAAGCTGAAATTGCCTTACCAGAGCTAAAACTTGAGCCGCTGATATGCTGAACCGAGATGTTACTTTGCCATGACCGGGCGCATCGGTCCGGCGGTATCCTCCCCAAACCATCCACCCGCAGCCAGAGGTTATCAGCCGCTTGCCTAGTGGTCTATCGACCTGCCCTTTATCTTCTCCAGTCTCAACACGCACCACGCCTTTCTGGTCATCAACCACTATCCTCCTCACCTCATCTCTACTCTTCAGCAACCCGGCTGAGAAAAGGAAACCGATTGCCAGGTACCTAAGGTCTATCGGAGAGCAAAGCAGGGTGCCCAGCTCCTGCTTATTCAGGACAATAGTGATGGGTAACTCTTTGGTTACCAAGGTCTCAGTCTCCTGCTTACCCCCCTCAGTAACCCGCTGCATGAAGAGCGCCTCGACGCCATCCACTAGCTTTCTCCCCACACCCTTTTGGCCCCTTCGAGCTCAGCCCAGACATCCCGGGTAACACACAGATTGAAACGGGAGCATACCTCCGGGCTAGCAACACATTCCACCGGAACGATTGAACCTTCAACAAGCCTGATTACTTCGCTCAGCCTCATTTCCTGAGGCGGCATAACCAACTAGATACCAGCCGCCGGACCCCGTGAGCTCTTCACTATACCCGCCGCGATAAGAAAAGCAATCAAATGCTCCAGATAATAAAGCGAAATCTCTCAGCTTCAGGCGATGTCCTTCAGCAGCGTTGATCTCCCTCCTTGATGACGGGCCAAATCCAGAAGAGCCCTCATGGGGTAGCATCCCCAAGTAGAGAGCTTCATTAACCTTCTTGTCTCTTTTTAATCAGTTTAATTTGTTGATTATTTTGACTAATTAAGTCAACAATAGCATGGAATAGAAAATATTGTCAAAACTGCCACCATATAATATTAGGCCTAGCTATTACCCCTAGCATCAAGCGTAGCGGATTAGCACATTTCTAAAGCAACATCCCCCCAATGGTTAGTTAAATATACGATAATTCATCTTGACATCCCCCCTTTGGGTTAGGTTATGATTTTAGTGAGTCTCTAAAACTAATATTTAAGGTTGGACTACTAAGAAGCCATGATTGCGACACAGACCAAGGTCAAGATAACTGTCGGCCTAGCACTTGCCTTTGTTGCCCTCAATGTCGTCGATATTCTCCTAACCTGGCAGGGTCTACAGCTCGGTGCCATTGAACTTAACTTCTTCATGCACAACATACTTGCCCTAGGCTTCTTTTCCTCGATTGCCTTTAAGCTCGGTATTGCTTCCGGGATTGCCGCTATCATGCTCCACAAAGGACAATTCGCCATGCTTATCATCGGCGTGAGTCTGCTCAGCTTCGTCTGTGTCCGAAACCTGATGGTAATCGGACATCTGTCGTGAGGGCAGGGTTGCCGCCAATCTATTATGGGTAGCGAGTAGGTTCTGTCCCCACGTTCTTCGCATCACAGTGGATCGGTCCCCGGATAGCACGGAGGGGTTTAATATCAATGTAATTAAAGGCATTCTTGCCTTCGATAGGTCCGTGCTGCCCACTCTGCAGACCGGGAAAACCCTGCTTGACTATAAAAGAACGCAAAGACTAAAATTAGAAGAGACCGACCGTCGCTACAAGGTAACACATCTATCTTGATGCCGAGTTTGCCGTGTGATGTGACCAAACTTAGGTCAAGGGGGCGGCTGAGTCCCGGTGGGCTTCGCGGACTTCAAATCCGTTGGGGGGCACTGATATGTCTCCGGTGGGTTCGACTCCCATGCGCTCCCGCCATTTGATTTGCTTAACTGTGTTCGCTAAAGCGCCAAGACAGGTAAGATTTTCTAGCAGAGCACACGTTCGTCACCGACGCGGCGTGTTACCTTTACCCCGTCCAGATACTCTAGAAGAGCCATAGCATACTTGCGGCTGGTGTGAAACATATCCCGTACCTGAGCTACCGTTACCCTACCATTAGTTTTGAGATGAGCAGTAACCCTCTCCACCATATCGTCATAGGCTGAAGCCGAAAAAACGACATCGTCAGCCACCTTGACTACCTGACGACGGGTGATGAGCAGACTAAGCAAGTCAGTCTCCGGAATGAGCTCGGTGGGTGGGTCATAGGGATGCTCACTCAGCGACCCCAAAAAGGCATCTACACTCGCCTGCTGAGCCGGAGTCAGCTGAATTCGGTGGCTAGGGAGGCGAACCATAGCACCACCCTCCCCAACAATGATATCCTCACTAACGAGCTTGCTCAGGATTGCCTGGCGATGAGTACCCATCTGGAGCCGGCTAGAAAGCTCCGCCCGGGGCATCCCCAATCGCGCCGGGAACCTTCGGTGATATTCCTGAAGGACACTGATTACCTCGCTAGCCAGGCGCTCCCAACCAGCCGTTGTCAGAAGAAGACGATCCCCACCCCTGCCTATGGTAATCACCTTTCTCTGCTCGACAAGGGATTCTATCACTGGCCCAAGTTGAGCGGCGGGCAGATCACCCTGAGCCAAAAGGGCAGACAACTCCAGCGGTCGTTTTGTCTCCAGAGTAGCCATTATCACCTCTTCGACAGTGCCCCGCGCCTTAGTCTTGAAGCTCTGGATAACCTTCGCGGAAAAGCGGCGATATCGCCGGGCATGAGATTCAACCACCTCACCACCACCCAGGGTTTCCTCCGGGGAACGGACAATGAAGTGGTCGCCCTTAACCAAAGCCACCGGCCGATTAAGCGATAGGTGCGCTAGAGCAGTCTCACCAGGGCCAAGCTCAGGCTTCTCCAGCAAACGAATTCTAGCCAGCGCCTGGGTGGTTCCGGTATGGAAACTAACCGTAATACCCTGCCTCAGGGGGCGACGGAGGTACGGGATCAGGCGAAGCTCACCGACCACCTTCGTCGTCGGTAAGAGCCAATCCGGTCTAGTGAGCACATCCCCCCGATCCAATTGGGATTTGGCAACACCCACCAAGTTAGCACCAACCCTGTTCCCAGGAGTGATAGAATCCAGGCGAGTTTTATGGCTCTGTAGCCCCCGGATGCGGGCCCGCAGACCCGGCGGTACAATTTCCACCTCATCCCCCACGGTGAGCGAGCCATCAACTAAAGTCCCGGTGACCACCGTACCCGCACCAGCTATGGTGAAGACGCGGTCGATGGGGAGCCGCGGCCGCCCGATATCCCGCTTGGGCGGAACTAAGTCTATCAGCCGGTCGATAGCAGCCACCAAATCAGGTAAGCCCTCCCCGGTTACCGCCGAGACACTGACTACCTGCGCCTGGGACAGGCTCGATGAGGCAAGCAGCTTCTCAACATCAGCCTTTACCAAGCCCAGCCACTCGTCGTCCACCAGGTCTCTCTTAGTTAAGACGGCCACCCCCCTTTTTATATCAAGCAAGTCCAGAATAGCCAGGTGTTCCCGGGTTTGAGGCATCACCCCCTCGCTGGCATCAACAATGAGCAGAGCTAGGTCGATACCACCGACACCGGCGACCATATTCTTAATCAGCCGTTCGTGCCCCGGAACATCAACGATACCGACCTCGTGACCGCTGGGCAGCTTTAGCCAGGCAAAGCCCAGGTCAAGCGTCATCCCCCGCTCCTTCTCCTCACGCAGTCGGTCCGGGTCAATACCGGTTAGGGCATGCACCAGAGCTGACTTGCCATGGTCAATATGCCCTGCGGTACCGAGCACAAACATCACACCACCATCCTCTAGTTACTGCTAACCGGAAGACACTATGCCGGTGGCAGCCTCTTGAAGCGCCCTGAGGACAACCGTGTCTTCCTCGGGGAGCACCGAACGCGGGTCAAGCAGCAAAACCTGACCACTAATCCGGCCGACAACGGGTATTTCCCGACCGCGCAGCCGCTGGCTCAGGGCCTGCGCCACGCTGGGCTGTTTTTTCTTCCCCTCCGTGCCCACGGCGACCAGCCTCGTGGGTAGAGTACCACCGGGTAGGCTGCCCCCCCCGACCATCGTCTCACCATCGACCACCCTGGCCAAGCCGCCAAGCGCCTCAGCCCATCGGCTAGCCCGCCCGTCAATCTCCTCAAGCGACGCCGAAACCATGCGCCATACCGGAATCTTAGTTACCGCTTCACCCCTCAAATAGTGAAGCAGAGTAGCGATGAGTCCAGCTAACCTTAGCTTATCAATACGCATTGCCCGCTGCAGCGGGTGCTTCTTTAACCGCTCCACCAGCTCTCCCTCGCCGACGATAATCCCGGCTTGAGGCCCACCCATGAGCTTATCACCGGAAGAGAAAACCAACCTAGCACCAAGGCTGATACTTTGCGGCAGCGTTGGCTCAGCATCAAGCCCGAAACCGGTTGTATCTAACAGGCAACCACTACCCAGGTCGTAAAGCACCGGGAGAGCATATCGGTTACCGAGGCTCACCAATTCCTCAAGGCCTACCATATTAGTAAAGCCCATCAGCCTAAAATTACTGGAATGAACCCGCATTAAGGCAGCCGTCCTCGGGCTGATAGCCTCCTCATAATCCTTCAAATAGGTACAGTTAGTAGTGCCTACCTCAACCAGCCGGGCACCGCTCTGGCGCATCACATCCGGAATGCGAAAGCCGCCGCCAATCTCTACCGCCTGTCCCCGAGACACGATCACCTCTTTTCGCTTGGCCAGCGCCGTGAGGGCGAGCAGCACCGCTGAGGCATTATTATTTACCACCAGCGCCGCCTCAGCCCCAGTCAGCTGGCAGAGCAGCCGCTCCAGGTGAGCATGACGCGACCCTCGCCGCCCGCTATCAAGGTCGAACTCCAGATTACAGTAGCCGCCGGCAACAGCCCCCATCGCCGCCATAGCCTCCCTACTGAGCGCGGCGCGGCCAAGGTTAGTATGAAGTATGATCCCGGTAGCATTGATCACCGGAAGCAGGCTCGATTTTGTCAGGGCACCGACCTGAGCACAAATAGACTCGACTATCTCCCGGTTAGAAGGGCAGGGAGCACCTGAAGCGATAGACAAGCGCTCCTGCTGGAGATGACTGCGTATTACCCCCACTACTAACTCACGAGGGCAATCTTCCTGGAGAATTCTGATTCGTTCCTCGGAGAGTAGCTTATCCACGCTGGGCAGGCGCCGAAATCTGCTGTCCATTTTGCCTCAGCCTATTCTAATATATCTGGAAAGGTTTGCAAAGCATGGCCACCTGACTCTAGGTAACGCCTGAACTAAGCACGACTACTTATTGGGTAGCATCGGACGAGACCAAGGCCCTGGTCTCCTGGATTGAGGCATCTATAAAGCTAGCATAATTCGAATAGTATCTGTATCCTCTCTGGACGTTTATCTCGGCAATGTGTGGTAACCAAAGCAGTTGGTAAACCCAGTTGGCACCATAGAGAGTAGCTATCTGGCTCACCGTCGGCCGCCATGAGGAATCCGGGAAGGCTATTTGGTAAGCCGCCACCATAAGCTCAGCGCAGACTTCAATGTCCACCTCCCCACAGTAACCATCGGCAAGTAACATTTTATCTACATAGAATTCCAGAGCGTAGTCACCAGGGCCTGCTGTCACGGAAGCGCCGAGAGCTTCCTCATGCTCATCCGAGACAACATGGGACTGATAAGCATAATAGAAGGCCTTCTCCCTATCGGTCACGGCCAGAGTTTCCATTGCCTTAAGAAAGTGCGGGCTATGAAAGTCGTCCTGGTGCCGGGCCACCCCTTGAGCATCCCCGTTACCAGATTCTACCATAGTATAGGCTAGACACCAGTCGGGAGCGATGGCACCACCGTACATATACCGAGGATAAGCTACCCACAGCCTTGCTATCTCGCCAGATACCATCTCCTGTCTGGCTTCGGCCACAATCTTCTGATGCGTAACCGGCCCCCAAGCCAAAGCCCGGCCACCTGTTGCCACCAGCGCCACCACCACCGATAACGCTACCAGCCCTATTCTGAACCATATCCTTGTCAACTTTCTCCACCCCCTTTTGGTCTCTTTAATTAATCCCAATCCTATTCTGGCTTGGTGAGATTAACTGACCATAAAAGGGGTGTTGAGATTTCGTTAAAAATTCGCCAAATGGCACAAGATTAAATATAAGTTCCGCTACCAGTTGACAATCGTTGCCGTCTAGAGCAGGGAATGCTAAAATAACGGGTGAATCCAGGATTAAACTCTGGTTTATATTGCGGGAAATAATATGGATAAGAGGTTAAACCCACGCCTAACAGAAAGTGTGCGCGGGGCTGGCTGAGCTTCCAAGATGGGTCCGGGAGACCTAAACAAGGCGATATGTGACCTGCCCCAGATGACCAATCCCAACCTAATTCGGGGGCTAGCCAGCCCGGATGATGCCGGCGTCTACAAGCTAAGTGATGAACTGGCGGTCATCCAGACCATTGACTTCTTCACCCCTATTGTCGATGACCCGTATACCTTCGGTCAGATTGCGGTGGCTAATGCCCTGAGCGACGTCTATGCTATGGGCGGCAAGCCACTGACCGCAATGAATATTGTCTGCTTCCCGGTGAAGTCGATGGACATTGCGGTTCTGAAGGATATCCTCAGGGGTGGGGTGGATAAGATACTCGAGGCGGGAGCACTGCTCATTGGGGGGCACAGTATAGAGGATGACGAGCTTAAATATGGGCTCTCGGTGACCGGCACCGTGCACCCCAAGCGGCTGGTGACCAATTCTGGAGCCAAGGCAGGAGATAAACTGATACTCACCAAGCCCCTAGGGACTGGAATTATCAGCACAGCGGTGAAAGCAGAGATGGCCAGTGAAGAAACAGCGACCAAGGTGGCGGGATTTATGGCAACACTAAATAGAAAAGCCTCCGAGCTGATGCAGGAAATAAGGGTTCACGCCGCCACTGACATTACCGGTTTTGGGCTTCTCGGCCATACCATCCAGATGGCTGAGAACAGCAAAGTAGGCATCAATATCTCTTCGGCTTTAGTGCCCATCTTTTCGGAAGCACCAGAATTCGCCAGGCGTGGACTCTGCCCGGCTGGGCTATACCGGAATAGGGACTTTTATGCCCCTTCGATACTGATTGACGATAAGGTGCCCACTTACGTCCAAGATATCCTCTTCGACCCCCAAACCTCCGGAGGCCTGCTAATCTCCCTGGCCGCCAGAAAGGCTGAACTGCTACGAGACAGGTTACAGCAGGCTGGCATAGCAGAGGCAGCCATCATTGGAGAGGTAGTTAGCCAACCGAGGGGGATGGTCACGGTAAGATAATCTTGAAGGTGGTCTGCCAGACCACCTTTTGCCTAGCCTCAGCCGGGCTTCCTTACTCGGATGTCTAACTCCCCGCTGGTCTCACCACCCCTATCATCAATCACGCTAACCGTGATCGTAACGTATTCTCCACACTTGTCGGGGGCAGTCCATATCACCTCTGGGCCTTCTCCAGAGATCTCTCCATCGGCTGCTGTCCACAGGTAGGTTATCTTATCACCGTCCGGGTCAGAAGCCACACAGGTGACAGTGGTACTATTGCCAAAGACAACTAACATCTGCTCCGCAGTCAGGCTCTCAATAACCGGCGAATGGTTGACCGTTACCTCCATGGTCAGCTGCGCCGATGCTTCACCCCCCCTGCCGTCGCTTACCTCCACCGTAATCGTATAGGCACCCAAGGTAAGGGGTGACTCCCAAGCAGTAATCGGACCGGATCCGTAGAAGGTGCCCCCGGTCGCTGCCCAGGTATAGATTAAGCTATCTCCATCAGCATCCGAAGCCAGACATTCAATAACAATGAACTCAGCGCGATTAACCCTGGCTCGTTTGGCAGCCAGACTCTCAACCGCCGGGGGGGTATTGGGAACTACGCCCAAGCTCAGCTGCATCTCTGACCTACCGCCCCTGCCATCAGTTACCTCAACGGTAATCGTGTAGGTGTCTGAATTATCAGGAGCTGTCCAGATAGCCGTCGCCCCCTGTCCGGAAATATTACCCCCGGTGGCTCGCCACTGGTAGCTAAGTTCATCCCCGTCCGGGTCATAAGCAACCGCACGAATTTCACAGCTCTCAGTAGCGCAAAGACAATCTTTTTCTGCCTCCAAGCTGCTGATGACCGGGGCCTTATTTAACAGGGTGCAGCTACTGGCAAGAACCGCACCTAACATTAGGGCTACCAAGCCAAATCGCCACATCAGCCGCCTCGGGAATGATTTCATAGAACTCCCCCTTTACTGCTCCACAAACTAGCCGGGCTGAAATAAGATACACTCACGATTACTCTATAATAAGCTGACTAAATCTGTCAAGAATATTCGGGCCTCCGATACAGACTCAGAGCCTGATACCGAAAAATTTGACAACTCGCGTTTTTGGGGATATATTATTTATTAGTATAATGGTAATAAATCTTAACTTTGGCGAGCAAGGCGATGAATATCTCTACTAAAGGACGCTATGCACTACGGGCGATGCTCGATTTGTCTCTCCAAGCGGCAGATTGCCCCATACTGATTAAAGACATCTCCAAGAGGCAGAATATATCGAACCTATACCTAGAGCAAATACTCAATCGGCTCAAGAGCGCCGGGCTGGTGAGGAGTGTCCGCGGGCCCAAGGGTGGGTTCTGCCTAAGCAAACCACCTGTGCAGATAAGACTCATCGACATTCTGCAGGCCATGGAGGGTTCGATAGCTCCGGTAGACTGTGTCGATAATGTCACGCTCTGTCCCCGCGCTGATTCCTGCGTAACCCGTAGAGTATGGGCGGAGATGAAAAAGGTGATGATTGAAGTGCTAGAGTCCACCACGTTACAAGACCTGGTCAAGCGAGAGGAACAGGAAAAGCCAAGGCGCACCAAGCGCAAGCAACAAAAGGAGAGTACCCTGATAGCATGACTGGGAAAATACTCAAAGTAAACTGGCTCTGGTTGGTCTTGGCATTGGTATTGCCGTTTGTGGCAACAACCCTGCTCACCGCCAAACCGGTTGAGGGTGCCTGAGGGGGCGGTAGCACGTCGTCAGGTCCGACGACCGTAGAAGTTGAGGTGGATAGGAGCCCGGAGGGTGGTGGTACCATCGAAATAGACGGGGACGCCCCGTGCGACTATCCCGCCATTATTACCGTGGATTTGGATGACTACATTACTCTTGAGGCAGTACCAGCCACCGATTACCACTTCACCGGCTGGAGCGGAGAAGAGTCAGCAATCGATGAGAATGATAATCCGCTAGATATCAAGGTTACTAGAAATATGGCAATCACCGCCAACTTCGCCCCCGACTTCACCAAATTCACCTCCGAAGATGGGGTGCTTAACCTCCTTATCCCCGAGGGAACCACCGCCCTGGACGGAGAGGGCGAACCGCTTACCAGCGTTGATTTTGTTGTTGTAGCAAGTCCCCCACCCATCCAAGAGGGCAGCCTGATCGGTCATGCCTACAACCTGGAACCCAACGGGGCTACCTTTGACCCACCAGTAACTCTGGTCTGGGACTACGGAACGGCTGATATTCCGGAGGTAGTAGTTGAAGAGGACATGGTTATCGCCTACCATGATGAAAACAGTAACCAATGGGTAGCACTGGAGTCCGAAGTTGACCCGGAAGATGATATTATTAGAGCCCCCACCATAGAGCACCTGACCAACTTCGCCGTGCTCGCCCCACTAGCTACCCCGCCAGAAGAGGCAACCTTTACCACCGACATCTTCAGCATCTCACCAGTTGAGGTTAACCCCGGTGAGGAAGTCACTATTAGCGCTCTGGTCACTAACCAGAGCCAGGTAGAGGGAAGTCAGAGCATAATCCTTAAGATAAACGGAACGATGGCAGAAACCCAAAATGTAACCATCGGCCCCGGTGCCTTCATGGTAGTAACCTTTGAAGTTACCGAGAGCGAAGCGGGTACTTACCTGGTAGATATCAACGATGAAACCGCTGAGTTCACCGTAAAAGAGGCCGTTTCCTCACCCCCACCCGGGAATACCTCCCCAGACTCACCAACCAAATCCTCTGGAATCAACTGGGCCATCTTGGCACCGATTCTCAGTGCCATCTTTCTAGCTATCTTCCTTCCGATTAAGCTAAAGAGAAGAAGAGAAGGCCTCGACTGGTAACAACCGCCTTGCCCCCCTTTACCCCGTAAGATTGGGCTATCTGCCATACTTTAGCAAGCTACCCCTTTTTACCGCACCGAGGTTTAGCTCTCCAGAATCGCCATGGCCTCCTCGCGATAGGCATCCATAAGATAGGGTATCCCGGTGACTCTGGTACATTCTTCGGTCAGTGACATAAGTTCCTGCCGGGTAATCGCCGGCACACTGAAGCACCTGGCACCAGCCATCAGTTGCTGCAAGCCTACCCTTATCTTTTCACTGTAGCTATAGATGCCGATGGCACCCAGGGGGATATCGTCTATCTCATCAGCCCCAACTATGTCCTTGACATCCTCATAATTGACAAAGATCTCTTCTACCGTTGAGCCAAACTGCCCTACGGTATTGGGCAACTTACCCTCCTTGAGCCACTGGGCGATATTCTTACCTACCATGCCCGGAATCATCAACGCTCGCCCCATGCACACTGCCTTAGCAAAAGGTGCCCCGAGGGCAAGCGCCTTAAAGACGCCGTCCTCACTACTAAAGCCGCCGGCAAAGGCAATATCAGGGGCTCGCTCACCTCTATCAGCCAGTTTCTGGCAAAACTCATAAGCCGCCGCGTGAAGATAGAGACTGGGCATACCCCACTCCTCCATCATCCGCCAGGGACTCATACCGGTGCCACCCGGAGCACCATCTATGGTAATCAGGTCAATTTTAGCCTTCGAACTCCATTTGATGGCCATCGCCAACTCACGCAGACCATAGGCACCAGTCTTCAGAGTAATCCGTTTAAACCCCAGGCCCCTGAGGCGCTGAACCTCAGCATAAAAACTCTCTTCATTAATGAAACCAAGACGGCTGTGGCGCTCAAACTCCTTAATCGCTCCATCCTTAAAGGCAGCCTTAGTAATAGGGTCCGAGGGGTCAGGGGTAATGATGTAGCCGCGTTTCTGCAGCTCGAGGGCCCGCTCCAAGCTGTTGACCTTAATCTCACCGCCGATGCTTTTAGCACCCTGCCCCCACTTTAGCTCAATGGTATCTAGACCATGCTTCCCGTGGACATACTCAGCAACCCCCAACCTGCTATCCTCTACGTTTATCTGAACCAGGATTTCGCCGAAACCCCGATGGTAACGGCGATAGACCTCAATGCGACGGTCCATATCGGGTGCCAGGGTAACCTTACCGTCAGCACCACGCTCAAGCTTAGGGTCAATACCGCAAACATTTTCCCCGCAGACAATGGTAACCCCGCTGAGGGCAGCCCCAACGGCAAAATGCTCCCAGTTCTTTCGGGCTATCTCTGTGGAACCCAGAGCGCCAGTAAAGATGGGCACCTTCATCTTAACCTTGATATCCCAGCCATATTCGGTCTCGGTATTCACCACCGGGAAAGTAGCAGTATCGGAGTCACCAACAACACCGCTGGGTAATCCCCTAGCGCCCAAGGCGTACCCCTGAATATTAAGATGCGAGTAATCAACCGGGTAGTTCTTATCGCCCCCGGCGGTAACGTCGCCGAAGGGTCCGGGGTAAATTAACTCCCGCCCGCGGAAGCTTGCCTTGAATACCTCACAGTTTCCGGTGCAGGTATCAATGCAGCGGGTGCAGAGACCACTCATGGGCACAACACTTTTGGAACGGTTGGTGGTCCTGGTAGCATCATTTGAGTTGGGTCTTTGTAGGTTCATTTCCTAATACTCCTTAATTTTCATTTGGGGCTACACTATTACCGGAATACCCTTTTCCTTCAGATATTGCTTAGCCTCAGGTATAGATATCTCGCCGAAATGGAAAATCGACGCCGCCAACACAGCCGAGGCCTTGCCGATTACCACCGCCTCATAGAGGTGCTCCAGCTTACCGGCACCACCGGAAGCAGTAACCGGAATGCCAACGGCTTCGGCCACAGCCTTGGTCATTTCCAGATCATAGCCTTCTTTGGTACCATCAGCATCCTTGCTGGTGAGCAGAATCTCACCCGCCCCCAGCTCCTCAACCCGCTTCGCCCAGTCGGTAATCTCAAGGCCGGTGGCTTCCTGACCACTTCTAACCACTACCTCCAGTCGCGGTAGCTCACCCCCCGGCGGGTTCTTTCTGCCATCAATAGCCACCACCAGCTTCTCTCTGCCAAACTCCCTCGAGGCTGCCTTTACCAGCTCTGGGTTCCGGACCGCCGCCGTGTTGACCGACACCTTATCCACCCCCAGACTAAGCAGCGCTCTCATATCCTCAAGGCTACCAATGCCGCCACCAACCGCGAAAGGAACCGTAGTTACTTCACAAACCCTCTTGACCCACTCCAGCCGCGTCTTTCTATTCTCCACCGTAGCGAAGATGTCAAGAAAAACAAGCTCATCAGCGCCTGCCCCCGAGTAGGCAGCAGCCGCTTCTACCGGGTCACGGGCATCCCTCAAGTCAACAAATTTTACTCCTTTAACCACCCTTCCTTCCCTCACATCCAGGCAGGGTATCACCTTAACCTCTTTCATCTAATACCTCCTCAAATCTGATTAAGTCCCGGTATTCCATAACCGTGCTCATGGCATGGTTTTCCGCCTCTATGCCAGCCTCTTCGGCGGCGGCTACCGGATTCATACCACCAAGGAGAACTATCCCGATTCGATTAAGCTCCACCGGGATTTCACATACTGGCTCACTGGTATTGCCCACCACCAATACTCCTTCCATTCCCGCCTCACTGAGCTTGGCGACTACCTCCTCAGTTATCGGCCGGCAGAGAGCCGGTATTTCGCGAAAGTTGGCCAGCACCTTCCCATCACCACTCTGAACAACCTCTTTCACTGAGGTCATCTTAGCCATGATGAATACCTCGGAAGGGTCTAGCGACGAGCCGGTGTAGTGAATGAGTTCCACAAAGCGCAGGGGCTGATGATCTCTAATCTGCAGTATGCCACCAAACCTGGAATCAATCGGGACACCAGCCTTAAGTAAAGAGCCGTTGACTACAATACTGCAAACCGTGGCTAGCGCCACTCTACCCGGGGGGACAGTTAACTCACCAAGGGTCTCCCCCTCATCGGCCACCGCTACCAGATCGCTAACACAAAGTCCCGCCCTAAAAACCGGCCCCATGGCCGGTAATGCCTTCCGGAAGTCCTCTTTGGTAAAAATGGAGACATTGACGGGAACCAAACCAGCGTGCTTGTCCAGATCAAAATCAGTACGAAAGGCAAGAAGCTCAATCCTCGAGATAGCAAATCCTACCTTATCCCGGACCAAGGCGCTCTTCAGCTCCTCCATCCCCGCCTCGGTAATCAGGCGACCATCCCGACCCACCAGTCGGGTTAGACCACGCTCATCCATCAGCTTGAGATGGTATCTCACCGCCCTTTCGCCTAGCTCAACGCCGAGGCCTTTCAGGCGACGGGCAATAATCCGAGCCCCCAGGGCTTCTTGGGAATCGCCCAACACCCTGAGAATAGCAAAGACCTTTCGCTCAACATCCTGTGTTTCAAAGCCCATAGTTACCCCAGGTCATAGGAAACCGTTTTCCTAATTATAACAGCCATGATTATCCTTGTCAAGGGCCTTCTGGGCCATTTTTGTAAAATTTGACTCCGGTCTACTGACACCGCCTATCATCGCGAAAGGCCAGCTTTAAGTCAAAATGAGACGTGGTATTGATTTAGCCAATAAGTTAGCATATACTAAATCTACCGGATGGTACCACACACTATTAAACATAAGGAGGTGCCCCGATGCCGGAAGTGGTAATCGGAAAAGTATCCGACTTTTTTGCCCGACCCGTGGTAGCCGGGATTGAGTTAACCGCCAATGTGAAGGCAGGCGACAGGATTCACATTAAGGGCCACACCACTGACCTAGAACTGACGGTTGACTCAATGCAGATCAACAACGTGAATGTTGATCAGGCCAAAGCGGGAGACAACGTTGGGATTAAAGTCAGCGAACGGGTAAGACGGGGTGACATCGTCTACAAGGTTACTGACTAAGAGAAATCTTAACTGTTGGTAGGCTAAACCGCCAAAGGTTAGCTATCTACAATAACCGCCGTAATTTATCTTTAAGAGCTACCCGATACTCTTTATCAAGTTAGCCATTTCGAGGGCACGCTCCGCCGCCTCAAAGCCTCTGTTCCCCATTTTAGTACCGGCCCGCTCGATAGCCTGCTCCAGGGTATCAGCCGTGATGACACCATAAATAATGGGCAGCCCGGTTTCCAAAGCCACTCTAGCCACCCCCTTACTTACCTCGGCGGCAACGTAGTCAAAGTGAGGTGTCCCGCCACGAATCACGGCACCGAGGCAGATAACCGCGTCATATCCCTTTGATTGGGCCAGTTTTTTAGCCAGCAACGGAATCTCAAATGAGCCCGGTACCCAAGCTACCTCAATATCTCCCTCATTAACGCCGTGGCGCAGCAGAGCATCCTGAGCCCCCTCAAGCAGCTTTTTGGTAATAAATTCGTTAAACCGGGAGACAACCAGCCCAAACTTAAGCCCCCTCCCCAGTAACTTACCCTCAAATTGTTTGCTCATTACTGTCTCCTTCCACGAAATTATCTGTGACTTTTCCTCCAACCAGTTTTACTAGCTATCTAATCACCAGGTACATTGTCCACCCCTAAAATGTGTCCCAATTTCTCCTGTTTTGTGGCTAAGTAGTCACGGTTATACGGGTTGGGGGAAGCGATTATGGGTACCGTCTCGGTAACCTTAAGCCCGTAGCCCTCTAAGCCAATCACTTTCTTGGAATTGTTGGTCAGCAGCCTAATCTGATTCAGACCTAAATCAGCCAGAATCTGAGCCCCGATACCATAATCACGCAGGTCGGGGCCAAACCCCAGCGACAAGTTAGCCTCCACAGTATCCAGCCCCTCATCCTGAAGGGCATAGGCACGAATCTTGTTATGAAAGCCGATACCCCGCCCTTCCTGCCTCATATACAGAAAAACACCCCGCCCCTCCTCAGCAATCGCCTTCATAGCCAGAGAAATCTGCTCACCACAGTCACAGCGAAGACTGCTGAAGACATCACCAGTAAGGCATTCACTATGGACTCGAACCAGCACCGGCTCCTCAGCAGAAATGCCTCCCATGACTAAAGCCAAGTGTTCATCAGGGTCGATATCACTCTTGTAGGCGATAATGGTGAACTCGCCATATTTAGTCGGCAGCTTTGCCTCAGCTACCCGGTGCACCAGTTTTTCATGACGACGGCGATAGGTAATCAGCTCAGACACACTTACAATCTTAATCTCGAACTCCTCCGCCATAGCCTCAAGCTGAGGTAGACGCGCCATGGAGCCATCTTCATTCATGACTTCACAGATAACTCCGGCGGGATAGAAACCAGCCAATTTGGCCAGATCAACGATGGCCTCGGTATGGCCTGCCCGAACCAGGACACCGCCTTCTCGAGCACGCAGGGGAAACATATGCCCCGGACGGGCCAGATCCTCAGGCTTAGTAGCCGGATCGACCATCGCCCTCACCGTTTGTGCCCTATCGGCGGCGGAAATACCAGTACTCACACCATGTTTTGCCTCAACCGTTACTGTAAAGGCAGTTGAGAATCTCGAGGTATTGTCACCTACCATCAGGGGAATCCTTAATTCGTCTAGCCGCTTACCTATTATCGGCAAACAGACAAGACCTCGGGCATGCCGGGCCATAAAGTTAATAGCCTCAGCGGTAACCTTTTCCGCAGCGATAGCAAGGTCACCCTCGTTCTCCCTGTCCTCATCATCAACGATGATGATAAACTTGCCTGCCCCTATGTCTTTGATAGCCTCTGAAATTGTTGACAGCCCCATTCCTAGTCCTCCTCAAGCAACACAGATTAACTAACCTAAAAGAAGCCCTGCTCCTTTAGAAACTCAACGGTTACCTCCGGACGGCGGGTCCGGCTAAGTTGCTCTATATACTTGGCAGTAATATCCACCTCCAGGTTAACCAGGTCGCCAACACGCTTAGCACCCAGGGTAGTATTCTCCCGGGTATAACCCACAATAGAAACCTGAAATGAGTTCTCATCTCTAGTTACCACCGTGAGACTAACCCCGTCAACCGCGATAAAACCCTTAGCTACGAGATAGCGCATCACTTCGCGGGGGGCCATAAATCCCATGACTATTGCCCCGCCCTCCCAGCTAACCGAGGCTACTCTCCCCACATCATCAACGTGACCCTGCACAAAATGCCCCCCCAGTCTACCCCCCAATGCCACGGCCCGCTCTAGATTAACCTTATCACCAACCCGCAGCAATCCCAGGTTAGTCCGTCGAAGCGTCTCCGGCATGACATCAACCGAAAACGAGTCGCTACTAAACACGTTTACCGTGAGGCAGGCACCGTTAACCGCAATGCTTTCGCCAAGCTCCATCCCCTGAAGAACACGGTCGGCGGTAATAACCAGCCTCTCCGGCTTAATTAGCGCAACCTTACCTGTCTCTTCGGTAATCCCGGAAAACATTACCGCCTCCCCACATAGCCACTGACCATCAGATCCTCATCAAACCTCTCGACGCTAACTTGCTCTAGTTTAAGCGAATCCATCAGTTTGTCAACCCCTTGACCAGCCACGGCTGTTTTGGCTCCCTCACCACCGATTATAATCGGGGCAATGAAGGCAACAACCTTATCGACCAGCCCACCATCAAACAAAGCACCAAACAGAATGCCACCCCCCTCAACTAGAACGCTGGTAATTTCCCACCCCGCCAATAATTTTAATAGCTTCTCCAAATCTACCCGGCCGTCCGCTGAGGGTAGTTCCAACAATTCCGCCCCGACCCTAGCAAACGATGCCTTTTCTTCCGCACTAGCCACCCTGCCCAGAACCACCACTGCCCTGCCCGGTTCACTAAACACTCTAGCCGTTAGTGGCGTCCGCCCCCTGCTATCGACAATCACCCGGAGCGGCTGCTTTTTTAACATCCCTCCCCGGCCACAACACCTGGCTGTAAGCCGAGGGTCATCAACCAGAACCGTATTGATACCAGCCATAACAGCATCCGCAATGTAGCGCAGGCTGTGAACCCGCTTTCTGGCTAGCTCACCGCTAATCCACCTGGAATCACCACTTCTGGTAGCAATCTTACCATCCAGGCTCATGGCAAACTTCACCGTAATGAAGGGAACGCCCTCAGCGATGAATTTAGCGTAAGCCTCGTTAACCTGCTTGGCCTCGGTCTCGCATTCACCCACATATACTCTTATGCCCGCCTTTTCCAACGCCTCCTTGCCCCGCCCCAAGACTAAGGGATTAACGTCAAGAACCGCCACATGAACCTCAGCAATACCAGCGCTGATTATTGCCTGAGTGCACGGTGGCGTTCGACCATGGTGACAGCACGGCTCAAGGGTAACATACATCACGCCACCCCGAGCTCGCTCGCCTGCCTGCTTCAGGGCCACAATCTCAGCGTGATCTAAACCGGGGGGATGGGTATATCCCTGCCCCACAACTTCGCCATCCTTAACTACCACCGCACCGACCGCCGGGTTAGGACTAACCTGCCCCAAGGCTAACCGAGCCAGAGAGAGCGCCTGCTCCATATAGTCCATACTACTGCCATTCTAGCACCTAGTTTCAAAAAAGTGCAAACGAAAGCCAAGGCAGAGGAAATGACTACGGCCCAGTCAATAAACCAGGCCATCCTCTAGAAGAATAAAGGCAGATAGGGTATAATTGACTGAACCTACCAAGAAAGTAGCGTAAGTATAAGTAGATGAAGTCCCGATCCCGTGAGATTCTAGTCACTGTTCTTATTGCTCTCGGCATCTTTTTCCTGTTACGAGCTACCGTGCAAAGCTTCTGGGTTGTCGGCTCAAGTATGGAGCCTAATTTAGAAGATGGACAGCGACTATTGGTTAATAAGGTGGTCTACCGCCTCCACGAACCCCAAAGGGGTGAGATAATCGTCTTTCACCCAACGGGCGGAGGGCGTGATGACCTCATCAAACGCATCATCGCCCTGCCCGGCGACACAATAGAGATAGCAGGGGGCGCGGTCTATATTAATGAACTGGCCATAGACGAGCCCTACATTAAAGCTGCCCCTTCCTATACCATGGCGAGCGAGGAAATCCCCGAGGGGGAATACTTTGTTCTCGGTGACAACCGCAATAACAGTACCGACTCCCATGTCTGGGGGACAGTGCCCCGGGAAAACATAATTGGCAAAGCCTGGCTGTCAATCTGGCCGCCCGGTGTTATCCCCAATTATGATCTGCAAGAGTAAATATGAAAAGATACGCACCTAATTCTCCCGCCTTAGTCCGTAAATTAATGATGAGGAACTTACTAAAATTCCTCGGCCCGGTTTTAATCTTTTGTTTCTGGGGGCTTGGTCTGGCTTCCCCTGCCCTAGCCAGCCAGGAAGACTATGTCTGCGCGGTCTATTTTACGGGAATTGGTTGCTCACATTGCGAAACGACTACTCCGCTAATGCTTGAGCAGCTACCAAAGGAATACCCCAATCTGGTGGTAATAGAATATGAAATCTACGGTAAGGAACAAAACGCAACCGTATTTGACGAATACGTGTCTCACTATCAAACCGAGTATAAAATTCCTATGGTGCTCTTTGGCCAAGACCGCTATCTTATCGACCATGCCTCAATTACTAAAAACATTAAGGATATGATTAGCGAAGCAGATTCTAACCCCTGCCCTCTAATCGACGGCAGCTACCAAGATTTCAGGGAACTAGACCTTAGCTCACTACCCGGTTACCCCTTAATCTGGCATCAGGATAAGGTGCTGATAAAGACAGGCTCCCAGGGAGATGGTGAACTATTAAAGGAGCTACTTCTAAATAACAATCTAAGCGACATCCTGAAAGACACTGAATACCAACTTATCGAGCCAATAGAAGTCGCAGTTCCCGGGCGAGAAATTATATTTGAACACGGCATTATAATCAACGATTGGATTTTTCAGTGGAATGGCGAAGGCATAGTGCCTCCGGTAGAACCGACTACCCCAGTAGAACCGACTACCCCAGTAGAACCGACTACTCCGGTAGAGCCAACCAAACCAACCTTTACACTACCCAAAGTCCTCTCGCTGGCGGCAGCCGATGCCGTAAACCCCTGCGCCTTCGCCGTCCTATTGCTAATGCTGGTCTCAATCACCGCTTATAACCCCGGCAACCGCCGAAGCGTACTTTACGCTGGTCTGGCGTTTATTGGGGCAGTATTCGCCATGTACTTCGTCTACGGCGTGCTCCTTATTAGGTTTTATCAGGAAATCCAGCAGCTGAAAGAGGTTGGTAATTGGATTTATCGCGGCGTGTCGGTAGCGGCCATAGTCTTCGGAGCTTTGAATATTAGAGATTTCGTAAGATACAAGCCCGGGGGAATCGGTACCGAGATGCCTCTCTTCATGCGGCCAAGGGTTAAAAAGATACTAAATAACATAACCTCCACTAAAGGCGCCTTTGTCACCGGGCTAATCGTCACCCTCTTTCTCCTACCCTGCACCATTGGGCCATATATTATCGCCTCCAAAATCATCGCCGATGTGCCCCTAGCTGAAGGTATCCCCATGTTGCTCCTTTATAACCTGGTCTTTATTATCCCCCTAGTAATTATTGTCTCTGGGGTCTATCTAGGAACCAGCCGAATCCAAGACTTCTACCTGTGGAAAGAAAGAAACATCAGCAAGCTGCATCTGATCGCCGGGAGTATCCTGCTCGGTTTGGGGATATTCATGTTACTGGAAAGCCTGGGGATAGCTGCATTTTGGGGCACGGCCTAAACCGAGAAAATACAAAATCACGCTCAAGAAATATGAGCTCTCACCAAGACGCTCCCTAGCTCCTGCCAAACTCCCTCTCAATCTGCCCCGAGCTGAGGTGAATCATGGTCGGCCGGCCGTGGGGACAGCTATGAGGCAGAGATACCTGTTCCAACTCACGCACCATCTCCCGCATCTCATCACCGGTAAGCACCTGTCCGGCTCTCACCGCACTGTGGCAAGCCATAGATATGGCCACCCTCTCCCCCCAACCCTCACCCTCACCAATCTCCAATAGCTCCCTTATTGCACCCTGCCAGTCCTCACCAGCCAGCGGAGCCGGTAGCGCCCGTACCAGAAAGGTCCTTTCCCCGAAAGGCTCAATAGCGAAACCAAATTCGCTAAGCTTCTCACAGCGAGCCTTGAGAGCCTCGGCCTGGCGGGGGCTAACCTCAAAGGGGGCCGGCTGAAGCAGTGCCTGGACCTCCATCTCCCGACGCAACCACTTATCTTTGATCCGCTCAAAAAGGATGCGCTCGTGGGCAGCATGCTGGTCGATAAGATAGAGCCCGCCGGGCCCCTCGGCAATAATATAGCTACTTAGGAGCTGGCCCACCACCTGCAACACGGGTAGCGACCGGACTGGAGTTTGAGAAGTCTCTTCCGGGGGAGCCACAACCCCGAGCTTACCAGAAGCTGGTGGCCACAGCGGCTGGCGGGGGGATAGCGATACTGGACGCTGAGTAGCCATCTCACCAATCTTAGGCACCGGGGTTAGCTCAACCAGGGTTTGGCGAACTGCCCTCTGAACCGCCTTAAAAACAGCCGACTCGTCGCGGAACTTGATTTCGGTCTTGGTGGGGTGAACATTAACATCTATCTCCTGGGGAGAAATGGAAAGATTGACAATAGCCACCGGATGCTTCCCCACCATCAAAAGGCCGTGATAAGCCTCCTCCAGCGCCCAGGCCAAGAGACGGTGCTTCACCCAGCGACGATTGACAAAAATACTCAGGTAATCACGGCTGGCACGGCTTACCTTCGGCGAGCCGACCATACCGCTTACCGTAAGTAATGAATCTACGACCCCGCTATCCCAACCCTGAGATTTAATTTCCAGCATATTCTGGGCTACTTCGAGCCCATAAACCTCAGCCACGCTATCCATGAGCTGGCCGCTACCCGGGGTTCTGAGTGTTATCCGCCCGTCAAGAGACAGACTAAACCTGACCTCCGGGAAGGCCAGGGCATAGCGGCTCACTACGCTGGCAATATGGCCGCTTTCGGTAGCCCTCGACTTAAGGAACTTCAGCCTGGCTGGTATCTGCTGAAAGAGCCCCTTGACCGTAACTGTCGTCCCCGGAGAGCGTCCTTGACTGCCCCGACTAACAATTGCTCCCCCCTTCAAAGCAAGGTAGGTTCCGGATGACTCACCGGTAACGCAGGTAACAATTTCAACCTCAGCCACGACGGCGATACTGGCCAGTGCCTCACCACGAAAGCCGAGACTCAGGATGGACTCCAAATCATCCAGGCCAGTTATCTTGCTGGTGGCATAGCGGCTGAATGCCAGTTCTACCTCGTCCCGGGGGATTCCTGAGCCGTTATCAATTACCCGTATCAGGCTTATGCCCCCTCCCCTAGCTTCAACCGAAATCTGGGTAGCTCCGGCATCAAGGGAGTTCTCCAATAGCTCCTTGACCACCGAGGCTGGCCTCTCCACCACCTCGCCGGCGGCAATCCGGGATACTACCTGAGGGTCTAAAACCTTAATCGGCATGATAAAAACCTAGTATTAAATGCCCCCTATCTACTGTATTGCTTGAAAACATCTTTTTCACTATGTAACAAGTGGTACGCCAGGAATAACGAATGTCCAAGTGTTCTTAGCCGTTCCACACTGCTGGAGAAGATTGTTCCATTCCACCTCGGGGACAAATCTACGCTGCTCATATATAATAAATAAGTAGTAAGACCAATCCCCTGATTTATAACCGGCAGTATCAGCCAAAATCTCATCCGCAACACGTTTTGCATCTTCTTTAGAAGCAAGGTATTTATACTCAATTAAGAGTTGTAGAGAGGGAATACCCGTATCAGGCTCAAAGTTCTTAATTGACTTCGGTAACGTAGGGGTAGTCAACAAGTCAGGGTAAATAAGCCTCAATAAATTCTCTATGAATTCGTCAAGTTCTCTCTCATTCTTATGATATTGCTTCAGTCCCTCCATAGCATACTCTGCCCGACGTATTATCTGAACAGTTAAATCTAATGAAGCAGGAAACTCACCGATAAAACCTTTGCCATACAATTTTTCAATTATATCCAAGTGGGATAATAACCTTGCCCCCCAGTACAAATAAAAGACCCCAATGTTACCATACTCATCTACTCGTACTAGATCATCAACTTCCGCCAATGTACTACGGATACTTTCAGCATCAGTATTCAAAGAATACTTGGTACACAAGCTCAATGCAGCACTGAACGCCTTCTTAAGCGATCGAGCAGCAAGTTCTTTTTCATCTTCCCATTTTCCGCAGCCATCAACACATTCACTTAGTACAGAATTTGCCTCCTTTATAATCCTCTTAACGTAGTCAATATCGTTATTAATACTCATAATCACATAGCCCCTGCGCCTCTAATCCTGCAGAAATGACAATTTATACCAGTAAATTGCCCTTTACTCTACCTTCTCCAGCTTGGCAAAGCTCAGTAGCAGCTTCTTCACGTCAGAGCCCCGAAAGGCAACTACTACCTCAGCGTCACCATCCACCGGCTGGCAGCTTACCACCACTCCCTCACCAAAGGCAGCATGGCGGACATGATTGCCCGCCTTAAGTTCCTGAGAGGTCACCTCCGGAGCCGACACCCTATTCCAGGAATAGACCGCCGAGGTTATCTGGCTCTCCTCTCCCTGCCACAGACTACCACCCGAAATCAGGTGCTGCGGTATATCCTCCAAGAAGCGGGACGGTCGGTTGACATTGCTGCTGCCCATGAAGCTACGGCGAAAGGCGTGAACCAGATACACTCGTCTTTTGGCTCTGGTGATACCAACATAACACAGCCGCCGTTCCTCCTCCATCTGGCCTGGGTCATCGAATGACTTAATATGGGGCAGGATGCCATCCTCCATGCCCACAATAAAGACCACCGGGAATTCAAGACCCTTGGCCTGATGCAGGGTAATCAAGGTAGCTGCATCCACCGTCTCATCAAGCCCGTCAACGTCCGACACCAGGGTAACTCCTTCCAGAAATGAGGTTAGGCCGGTCGGCGGCGGCAAATCGCGGTACTGCTGAGCCACGGTGCGAAGCTCACGGATATTATCCCAGCGTTCCTCCCCATCCGGCTGACCCGATAAATACTCCTGATAGCCAGTGCGCTTCAGCACCAGGTCAAACAGGCTCACTAAGTCAAGCTCCCGGCTGCAGGTGATAAATTCCTCCATCATCTCAAGAAAGCCGGTTAGTGCCCTGGTGATGTGGGGGCTAAATGAGGGCTGCTCACTGTCTTTGAGCTCGCCCAGACAACGCAGCGCCTCATACTGAGAGATACCCAGAAACCGCGCCAGGCCAGCAAGCTTGGCCAGGGTCTGCTGACCTATGCCCCGCCCAGGCACGTTGATGATGCGCAGCAGACTAATGCTGTCCTCCGGGTTCTGGATAAGCCGCAGGTAAGCAATAATATCCTTGACCTCCCGTCTCTCATAGAAGCGGGTGCCGGCGACCAATTTATAGAGGGTGCCGAAGCGAATAAAGGCCTCTTCAAGGGCTCGTGACTGAGCATTGGTGCGATACATTACGGCGCAGTCCCCTAACCTCGCCTGACCCTGCTCCACCAGCCGCTCTATTTCATTAACCACGAACTGAGCCTCTTCCTGCTCGGTATAGGTCTCAACCAGCGCGGCAAGCTCACCCACTTCGTTGTCCGTCCACAAGCCCTTTGGCTTCCGCTCCCGGTTGGCCGAAATGAGATGCCAGGCCGCCTCCAGAATATTCTTGGTAGAGCGGTAGTTCTGCTCCAGGAGCACCACCTTAGCCTCGGGGTAGTCCTTCTCAAAGCTGAGAATATTTCTGAGGTCGGCAGAACGCCAGGAGTAGATCGACTGGTCAGGGTCACCAACCACACATATATTGCGGTATTTGTCGCCGATCTGCTTTACCAGCTCATACTGAACCAGATTAGTATCCTGGAACTCGTCCACCTGGATATGCTGGTACTTTCTTTGATAGCGAGCTAAGACCTCAGGGTGACTTCGGAAAAGCAGCACCGTCTTCATCAGTAAATCATCAAAGTCCAGGGCATTACTCTCCCCAAGCAGCTGCTCGTAGCGCTCGTAGACCCGCCCCACCACCTCCTCAAAGTAGCTACGGCTACACTGAATATAGTCGGCGGGGGGCTGGGTCCGACTCTTAGCCGCCCCGATGGCTGAAGCGATGGCTCGAGGGGCATACTGCTTGGGGTCGAGGCCGATATCCTGAAGAGCACGCTTCAGGAGGCCTATCTGGTCTTCGTCATCATAGATGACAAAGCGGGGGCTAACGCCGACTGCCTTGCCGTCGCGACGCAGGATACGAGCGCAGATAGCGTGAAAGGTGCCCAGGGTTAAGTCTTTTATGGAACTGCCGACGAGATGATAGAGCCGCGCCTCCATCTCCCGGGCGGCCTTATTGGTGAAGGTAACCGCCATAATGTGACGCGGGCTAACCCCGCAGACCTTGATAAGATAGGCAACCCGATGGGTGATGACCCGGGTCTTACCGCTACCGGGGCCAGCCAGGATGAGCACCGGACCACTGATAGCCTCCACCGCCTCCCGCTGCGCCGGGTTAAGCTCGGAAAGAATATCCATCCTGGTTAATTATAACACCGGGGCGGGGGGACGATAAAGGGTTCCTATAATTCTTGGTTGATTTAGTATCATCAGGCATTACCCTCAATTAGTTGCTTAATTCTGTCTAAATCAACGTATCCTTGTCTGCCTCTAACTTCGTGAATTAGCAAGCCTAATTCTGTCGGCTGAAGCCCTAGCAGACCCTGGCAGGTTCCACACACTAGGTAAGCTCTTCTACCATCGTAGTCAATCACTACGCTTGGAGGAATAACTGCATAGGCTCTATGCTCACCTTGCCAGTCAGACTTGAGCAGTAACCATCCAGATGGGATTTTAGCTTCTTGCTCAGGAGAAGTAAGTTTTGCTACTCCTATTCCTGTAGACTCCCTGCAAATATCGCAAGTAACAGGTTCAGGTAGAGTTAGGTGTTCCCTTTTACCTTCAAGCACATCTTGGAGATTACGCTTAATTAGCTTCGCAGATTTCAGCACTTTGTTTCGTGTCTTGAGACCATACTCTATCTTATCAATCTCTGGTTTTGGGAAGTCCATCTTGCTCAAAGCATTACGACTAGCCATTATATTAAACTCAAGCTTTGTTACTGGTACATATCCTCTTGCTATAGCCATTTTCTCTTTTCCTTCTCTTTTTGCAGTAATCTTATCATACTACTCTTTGCCTTATCGGTTTTCTACTGTGATAAAATGATAGTAAGTGTAGAGGAGTAATGGCAGGAGCGTTTGTGCCGTCTGCACGATAGGAGAACGCACAAATGCTAGTAGAAACTGCTGTGAGTCTAGCTAGATTTCTCTTACTTCTAATTCCCGTTGCAGTCCTGATTAGAGTTTTGAGAAAGGCATAAACCCCTAGCCTAACTGGTTCAATGGTGATTCCTCTACCAACCGACGCTCCTGCCACCATTGGTTGATTTTATCTCCTTGCTCTAGTAGTCACTATTTGGGTAGATGAAACTACCCTTTTCTTACTTGTAACGTGTGATTTGCTCTTGTGCTTTGGCTTCTCAGGAATAAGGTATGCCCTTACACGATAGGTCTTATCAGGAGGGTATTTCTCTTTCTCAGGGATGATGGTTACTTCCCGTTTGCTTCTTATAACATCTGCCCAGTGTTTATAAGGGAACTTAATACCTGCGACCTCTGCCGGGGTTTTACCTTTAAGTGTCTCGTGAGGTCTCAGGAAGTTGTAATAGGCTACCCACCCGTCAAGTAGTAGCTTGGCAGTCTTATCATTCCTTAGCCCTCTCATTACCTTAGTCCTATCTTTCAGAGAGCCATGAAACCTCTCAATTATGTTAGTGTTAAGCGGAGCCTCAAAGCCCTTTGAGGGGATATGCTTAGTGTCTGCTCCCCATGCTATCTCAATACCGTCTAGGTATGCCTGTAGCTTATCTGTAAACACCAGCTCAGGGACTTTATCTGCCCTAGCCTCGGCTTTTTTCATCAGGGTTAGAGCATCGGCAGTAGTCCGTTTTACTGAGATATGAGAGGCAAGCAAAAACCTAGTCTTAGCATCAATAATGTCCCAAAACCAGACTCTATGACTCTTACCTATGTTCAGGGCTGTCTCATCAGCTATCCAGACATCACCCACATTTGGAGTGTATTGCTTGGCTAATTCCACAAAGTCCTTACTGAAGCGCATTAGCCAGTTATACACGCCAGCGTTAGTTATAGGGAGTTTATATTCATTCTCAATATGTTGGCTGATAGCGTTTAGAGACATACCGCCATAATACATACTTAGAGCATCAGCGATTACTCTTATGGGGGTTTTCATCTTAGGGAGTGTATCTGATAAGGTGAACTTCCGTTTGCAGGCTTTGCAGTAGTATCGCTGAATACCTTTATAAGTCCCAAAGCGGACTATGTTCATTGAACCGCAGTATTTACAGGCTATGTTTTCTTTAAGCATTGTTATCCACCTGAGTATGTTGCCTATTATTCGGGCTGAAGTCTTTAGGTCTCTCTGGCTTACCTTCATTTGCTATCCCTCTACTAGCTTTTGTAGAAGGATAGCTGACCAGTTGCCGATTATCAAATTGTGGTTGACTTAGACTATTCATAATCCTATAATCTTCCTATGCCAATCAAAGCTAAATGGATACCATTCAAGAAGGAAATCATAGAGGCACTCTCTTTAACGGAATCAGGAGTATACGAGATAGGCAAGGCAAGAGGTGATGTAGTCCTATACATAGGTAAGAGTGATACGTCTATTCGTGCTAGGTTACTGAACCACAAAGAAAAGTCTGCGTTCACAGCTTGCACACACTTCCGTAAACGTAAAACTAGCCCTAGAGAAGCATCAAAGGCAGAAAGCAGATTACTAGTAGCTTTTGAGAAGAAGTATGGCTGTCTCCCCAAACTTAACAAGAGCAAAGCACCCTCCAATCGAAACCCCCTAGATGAGATTCTTTTTGGCTAGTGTTGCCTGTGAATGATGTAGGTTTCGTATTCTTTTCCTTTCTTAGACGGCTCTCGTGAGACCGTTACTAGCCTAGCTCTAGGGAATAATCTCTTCGCTTTAGCATAAGCCTCTTGAATGTTCCTAGCAGTTATGATTTGTTGCTTCCTAGCAGTTACTACCCGATACTTATTTTGCGTTGCTTTCCTATTTGTGCTTGCCTTAACTACCATTTCTAACCTCCCTGTGAAATCGGCAACAACCACGTGTTAATGGAACCTCCAGCTATAAACCCTTGCCATAATCTTATTTAGTATGTTATAATGCAAAATTAAGGATAGACCTTTAAGCTAGTCCAGCGAGGCTGGCAAGGGAAGCAAGAAGAGACTAGGGAAACCTCTTGCCAGCAGGGGCAAGGGGTTATTTTTATGTCACGAAAAATATTAATGACCGCTGAGGATATTAGACGAACCCTGGCTCGCATCGCCCACGAGATCATTGAGCAGAACCAGGCTAGCCAGGACCTGATACTGATCGGCATCCGCACCCGCGGCGTCCCCCTGGCGAAGAGACTGGCTGCCCTGATGGAAAACTTCGAGGGCCTTAAAATACCCGTCGGGGCGTTGGACATCACGCGCTACCGGGATGACATCCCGTCTTCCGATAGACACCCCATCGTCCAGCACCATGACATCCCGAACAGCATCGATGATAAGTCAATCGTGCTGGTTGATGACGTCCTCTATACCGGACGCAGCATCCGCGCCGCTATGGACGCCCTTATCGACCGGGGACGACCAAAATCAATCCAAGCCGCCGTTCTCATTGACCGGGGGCACCGCGAGATGCCAATACGAGCCGACTATGTCGGTAAGAACATGCCAAGCTCGAGAAAAGAGGCGATTCAGGTGTACCTCCTAGAAACTGATGGTGTGGATGAAGTCGCCATCGTAAGTGCCACCAATAATAGGCACGCGGAAAGTAAGCACGAACCAGTAAACTACCACAAAAGGAGTTACCATGGCGCTAGCCGGTAGAAGTCTGGTAACCATAGATGACTTATCCAACGGAGAAATAGAAGCTGTTTTCTCCGTGGCCGACGAGATGTCAGCGCTAATGAAGGAGCCGCCTGGCTTGTGCCACGGTAAGGTTATGGCCAGCCTGTTCTTTGAACCCAGCACCAGGACCCGCCTTTCCTTTGAGACGGCCATGCACCGGCTGGGGGGCAATGTTGTCAGCGCCGTTGATACCAGGGCAACCTCGCTGGCTAAGGGGGAAAGCATCGCCGATATGGCTAAGGTGGTCGGGAGTTACGCCGATATAATGGTTATCCGCCACCCCTGGGAGGGGGCCGCCAAGGTGGCCAGCGACTATGCCGGTATTCCGGTAATAAACGCCGGTGACGGAGGCCATCAACACCCCACCCAGACCCTCCTAGACCTCTACACTATCAAGAAGGAGCGAAAGACTATCAAGGGTCTCAAGATTGCTCTCTGGGGAGACCTGAAATACGGACGGACGGTACACTCCCTGATCTTCGCCCTGGCGAAGCTGGGGGCCAATATTCTCTTCTGCCCGACACCAGGGCTGGAGGTGCCAGACCACATTATCGAAAAACTGGTCACCGAATACGGCGGTGAGATAGAAAGACCCGAGCCTTCTAATCAAACAGCAAAGAAGGGTATTCTCCCCCTAGATGCAATCTACATAACCCCAGGCAGCCCCCACCAGTTGGCCATGATGCCCAACATCAGCATCCAGGTTGAGCTTAAGACAGGGGTTGACGCCCTCTACGTTACCCGAGCCCAGAAGGAGCGATTCACCGCTGTCGAAGAGAAGAAACCAGAGGTAAGATACACGATAGTGGATAAGAAAATGCTTAAGGAGAAGGGCTTCAAGGAGACCTTGATTATGCACCCCCTACCCCGCATTGACGAGCTGGCCTGTGAGCTGGATGCCGACCCGCGCAGCATGTACTTTAAACAGGCAGCACTGGGGGTACCGGTGAGGATGGCACTCATCGCGCTCCTGCTTGGGGTTAAGGAAATCACCCCCCAACCAGAGGCGGACATTACCCCCAAGATAGACTATCCTGTCTATAAACGGGGCTTTGGCGTGCGCTGCCCTAACCCAAAGTGCGTCTCGGTACAGAAAACCGAGACCAAGTACCTCAAGCCCGAATTCAAAATAGTAAATTTCAAACCGCTGACCCTACGGTGTATCTATTGTGAACATGGCTTCGTACCCAAGTATGTTGCCAGCACCGACTGGCATGAAGGACGCCTTGATACCAAGAAATACCACAGCGCCCAAAGCCACTGGGCAAAAACCATCAAGCCAGAGAACCTGATTATCTTTGATTCCGAGAAGGAGGCCGAGGTCCACGGTTTCAAACCCAGCCACTATATCAAAGACCGTCGTGAGACAAACAATGAGTGAACTTAAGAGCCTACTGATAAAGGGCGGACGAATAATCGACCCCAGCCAAGGGATAGATGAAACCGTTGATTTGCTGATTACCGAGGACAGAATCTCGTGGCTGGGGTGGGGAAAAGCAAGCCCGCCCCGGAGAGACTACAACATTCTCGACGGCCAGGGATTAATAGTCTCACCGGGATTTATTGACCAGCACTGTCACCTAAGACAGCCCGGGTTTACGGAGAAGGAAACCATCGCTACCGGAAGCCAAGCCGCCGCCCGAGGCGGCTTCACCACTATCTGCTGTATGCCCAACACCAACCCCCCGCTGGATAGCCAAGAGACTATAGATTATGTCAAGGTAACAGCGTCTAGAGAAGGCGTGGTTCGGGTTTTGCCCGTCGGCTGCATCTCGCGGGAAAGAAAGGGAAAGCAACTAAGCGAGATGGAGGAACTAGCCAGAGCCGGGGCAGTCGCCTTCAGCGATGACGGTAGTCCAGTTCTCAATTCACACCTGATGCGCCAGGCTTTGGAACTGAGCCGCACCCTGGGCATGCCCATCATCGACCACTGCGAGGACACCACTGTCACCAAAGGCGGTTTGATGAACGAAGGTGCTCTAGCCCGCAAGCTGGGGTTTAAGAGCATACCGGCATCTGCCGAGGAGACTATGGTTGCCCGTGACCTTGCTTTAGCTGAGCTAACTGGGGGGCGCCTTCACATCGCCCACGTCTCCACGGAGGGCTCGGTGGAGCTTATTCGCCGGGCTAAGGAAAAGGGAATCAGGGTAACCGCCGAGGTTACCCCCCACCACCTGACCCTAACCGAGGAGAAGGTCACCGGCTATGATACCAATGCCAAGGTAAACCCACCTCTGCGGACAAAGCAGGACGTTCAAGCTCTGATTCGTGGGCTTAATGAAGGGGTGATTGACATCATCGCCACCGACCACGCGCCACACACCGAGGCCGATAAACGCCTCGATTTCCTTAACGCCCCCTTCGGTATCAGCGGTCTGGAAACCGCCCTCGGCAGCCTGATGGGCCTGGTGCACAGTGGCCAGCTAGCCCTAATCACCCTTATCGCCAAGCTCACCGACGAGCCGGCCAAGATTATCGGTTCTAGATACGGTCGGCTGGGCACCCTAAAACCGGGAACCCCGGCTGATATAACCATTTTTGACCCGAACCGGGAGTGGGTGGTTGACCCCAAGGCCTTCGCCTCCAAGGGCAGGAACACTCCGCTGACTGGCTCAGTGCTCAAAGGTAAGGTGATGGCTACCATAGCCCAGGGCAGGCTGGTGTATCAGGATGCATCCCTGAGGATAGAAGCAGCAACTCCAAAGGAGCTAAAGATAAAATGACCAGAAAAGCAATCCTAGTTCTGGAAGACGGTTCAGTCTATGAAGGCGATACCTTCGGCAACGAAGCTGATGCCTACGGTGAGGTCGTCTTCAACACCAGCATGACCGGCTATCAGGAGATGCTGACCGACCCCTCCTACGCCGGGCAGATTGTGGTGCCCACCTACCCCCTCATCGGTAACTACGGCATCAACAAGTATGATTTAGAGTCCAGGAAAATCCAGGTAAGGGGCTTTGTGGTCAGGGAGGAGTGTCTCGAGCCCAACCACTACCTCGGCAAAAAGACCATTGACGACTTCCTGAAAGAATACCATATTCCCGGTATTTACGGTGTGGATACGCGAGCCATCACCCGCAAGCTGCGCTCCGCCGGGGTAATGATGGGCGTGCTCACCAGTGACAAAACTCCCCAGCAGGCTCTTAAGCAACTAAAGAAGCAGCCCGACTATGGTTCAATTGATTTCGCCCGGCAGGTGACCACCGAGACACCATACTCCTGGGGGCCACCCTGTGAGACGTGTGATTTAAGATTTCCCTGCTTTGCCGATGATGCCTGCCTCTGTGGGCAAGAGTCGGCCAGAGAAGCACCGGAAGCAAGATATAAAATAGCCGTGCTCGACTGCGGCTTAAAATACACCATCCTGCGCATGATGTGTGGCCACGGCTGCCGGGTAACGGCTGTCCCCAGCACCATGCCTGCCAAGGAGATACTGAAACTGGAGCCAGACGGCGTTATCCTCTCTCCCGGCCCGGGTAACCCCGAGGTGCTGGATTACATCGTGGCTACGGTTAGAGCACTGGCGGGTAAGAAGCCCATCATGGGTATCTGCATGGGTAACCAGCTGATCGCCCGGGCCTTCGATGCCAAGACCTTTAAGCTCAAGTTCGGGCACCGCGGTAGTAACCACCCGGTGAAAGACCTCGCCGACGGCAGAGTTCACATCACCGCCCAGAACCACGGCTATGCTACCGACCCGGACACTCTAAAGGACGGCCTTGAGGTGAGCCACATAAACCTGAATGACGGCACGGTGGAGGGCCTGCGCCACAAGGAGCTACCCATCTTCTCCATCCAGTACCACTCCGAAGCCTCCCCCGGCCCCCTGGACAACGCCTACCTGTTTGAGAAGTTTCTCAGGATGGTGAAGGAGGAGAAGTGATGGGGAAGGATGAAGGGTTTGAAAAGATACGAAAAGGTCTATATCAAGAACTACTTTTAGCAAATATACATTTCAAAATATTCTGGGCTGTCCGCACAGCTCCAAAGGACATAGCAAATATCAGAAATGTATATCTCACCTTCTTTGTCTTTACAATGAGAAGCCATAATGACCGTTTTTGCCTCGCAGTTCACAATGCTGTCAAATATGATAGAGACACCGCTAATTTTACGAAGCTGTTCAACTACATAAAAAGCAACAAAAATCTACAAGAAATCTTTGACCTAGAAGAAATTGAGGAGATGGAGGCAACTATCCAGTCCCACTCTTCCCTCATTAAAAGGATTGCAACTGTGAGAAACCAATATATAGCACACAATCAGCTTACAAAAAAGCACCTAGCTGAAGAAACCACTTATAAATATGAAGAGGGGAAGAGACTACTAATAAATCTAAATGATATCCTCCAAAAAGTGTCCCGTAAATATGACAACAATAGTTATTGGCATGACGAGGAGAATCTACTTGATGTCAGTCCCAGTCTTAATGTGGAAGATATGTTACGCCACCTAAAAAAGTATAAAGATATCCAACGTATTATGAAGTTTGAGTAGAGGAGTATAAAACTTGAAACCATCTAAAGTCTTGATTATCGGTTCCGGACCCATTATCATCGGGCAGGCGGCGGAGTTTGACTACGCCGGCACCCAGGCCTGTAAGGCGATGCGGGAGGAGGGCGTGACCTCGGTGCTGGTTAACTCCAACCCGGCCACCATCATGACCGATGAGGGCATCGCCGATACCGTCTATATCGAGCCGCTCACCGTGGACGCCGTCGCCCGCGTGATTGAACAGGAGCGCCCCGATGGTCTCCTGCCCACCCTGGGCGGGCAGACGGGGCTGAATTTGGCCGTGGACCTGGCCAACGCCGGCATCCTGGATAAATACAACGTTAAGTCCCTGGGCACGCCGATAGAGACCATCCGAAAGGCCGAAGACCGCGAGCTTTTTAAGCAGATGCTCCTGGATATCGGCGAGCCGGTACCGGATAGCGCCACCGCCAACACCATCGAGCAGGCGCGGGAAATACTGGGCTGGATAGGCCTGCCCGTGGTCATCCGCCCCGCCTATACCCTGGGGGGGACGGGGGGTGGCATGGCTTATACCCGGGGGGAGTTCGAGCGGGTGGTCACCGGGGGCCTGAGAACCAGCCCCATCCATCAGGTATTAGTAGAGAAATCTGTAGTCGGCTGGAAGGAGATTGAGTATGAGGTGATGCGCGACGGCGCTGATAACTGCATCACCGTGTGTAACATGGAGAACATCGACCCGATGGGGGTGCACACCGGTGACAGCATCGTCATCGCTCCCAGCCAGACCCTGACTAATAAAGAATACCAGATGTTACGCACCGCCAGCCTCAAGATTATCCGCGCCCTGGGGGTTGAGGGGGGCTGTAACATCCAGTTTGCCCTTGACACCGTGAGCAATAATTACTATGTCATCGAGGTTAACCCCAGGGTCAGCCGCTCCTCAGCCCTGGCCAGTAAGGCCACCGGCTACCCTATTGCCCGGGTGGCCGCCAAGATAGCCATCGGCAAGAGGCTGGATGAAATCCCCAATGCCGTCACCCAGAAGACGATGGCCTCCTTCGAGCCGGCTCTGGACTATGTGGTGGTCAAGATTCCCCGCTGGCCGTTTGATAAGTTCGCCTCCGGCGACCGGATTCTCGGCACCCAGATGAAAGCCACCGGCGAGGTGATGGCTATCGACCGCAGCTTTGAAGCCGCTCTGCAGAAGGCGGTGCGTTCCCTGGAATTTGGCAAAAGGACGCTGCTCTGGGAAGACCCCAACTGGGAACTGGGCGCCAATATCAGCTCTTACCCCCTGGAGCCTACCGACCTCAGACTGTGGGCCATTATGGCCGCGCTGAGAAGGGGGATAGGCGTCGAAGAGATAAACGAACGAACCAAGATTGACCTCTGGTTTTTGACCAAGCTGGAGAACATCGTCAGCATGGAAGAGAGGCTTTTGTCTGAGAAGCTGACGCCGGAGCTACTGCATGCGGCAAAGCGACTGGGATTTTCCGATGAGCAGGTGGCAACGCTGGCCGACCGCCTCCCCGAGCAGGTAAGAGAGCTGCGCCGCAACTGGAATATCCGCCCCGTCTATAAGATGGTGGATACCTGTGCTGCCGAGTTTGACGCCGCTACCCCCTACTTCTACAGCACCTACGAAGAGGAGAACGAGGCTCAAGCTGCTGAGGCGGATAAGGCGGTGGTCATCGGCAGCGGTCCCATCCGCATTGGCCAGGGCATTGAGTTCGACTACTGCAGTGTCCACTCCGCCTGGGCGCTTCAGGAGTCTGGCTTCGAGAGCATTATGGTCAACTCCAACCCCGAAACCGTCTCCACCGATTTTGATACCAGTGACCGCCTCTACTTTGAAGCCCTGGATGAGGAAAGCCTGCGCGACATTCTGGAGAACGAGAGCCCATCAGGCAATAACCTGACACCCTCCATCGTCCAGTTTGGCGGTCAGACGGCCATCAATCTGGCACAAGTCCTGGCTCGCAACGGGCTGCCGCTGCTCGGCTCCAGCGCCGAGGTTATTGACCTAGCTGAAGACCGTCGCCGATTCGAGAATTTCCTAAGCGAGCTAGGCGTCCCTCAGCCACCGGGAGCCGGGGTAACCTCGGTCGATGAAGCCCTCAATATCGCCCAGCTCATCGGTTACCCGGTGCTGGTTCGCCCCAGTTACGTCCTCGGCGGCCGAGCCATGGAAATAGTTCACAACGCCGGCGAGTTACTCCGCTACCTTAAACTGGCTATGGAACTGGATACCGGACACCCGGTGCTCATTGATAAATACCTTGAGGGAAAAGAGGTCGAGGTTGACGCCATTAGTGACGGTGAGACCGTCCTCATTCCCGGGATAATGGAGCATATTGAGCGGGCCGGTGTTCACAGCGGCGACTCTATGGCCGTCTACCCCGGAGTAAATCTGACCGAGCCTGAGATCGAGACCATTGTCGATTACACCATCCGCATCGGGGTGGGGCTCAAGGTTAAAGGACTGATGAATATCCAGCTTGTTATTATGCCCGGCGATAACGGCGGCTCATCAGTCTACGTCCTAGAAGTTAACCCTCGAGCCAGCCGCACCGTTCCCTTTATCTCCAAGGTCACCGGCGTGCCTATGGTAAACGTCGCTACCAAGGTTATGCTCGGTAAGAGCCTAGCGGAACAGGGCTACCGTACCGGCCTGTGGCCAAGACAAAGACTGATCGCCATTAAAGCTCCAGTTTTTTCTATGTCAAAACTAATTGGTGTTGATACCCACCTCGGTCCCGAAATGAAATCTACCGGTGAAGTAATGGGCATCGATTACAACTTTGAAGCTGCCTTAGCCAAAGCACTTATGGCCGCGGGTTTAATGCTGCCCCCAGAGGGAGCCATGCTTTTTAGCATCGCCGACCGGGATAAACCGGAAGCGCTACCTTTAATACGGAAGTTCTCCACGGTCGGTTATAAAATCTATGCCACCGAAGGTACCGCAGCTATGCTTGAGGCTGCCAGCCTACCGGTAAAGATGATTAGCAAGAAATTAACCGAGGGACATCCGAATATCATTGATATCATCAATGATGGCACGGTAAATGGTGTGGTCAATACTATCACCGGAGGTCGCATCCCGCTGAGAGATGGCTTTGCTATCCGCCGGGCAGCTGCCGAGAAGCAAATGCCCTGCTTTACCTCTCTAGATACGGCTCAGGCGGCAATAGAAGCCATCATAAACGGCAGCCAGGTCTATAGCATTCAACCGCTAACTGGCTACCGCCTAAAGGAGTCAGCTTGAGACAAATAAGCGCTCAAGTCGTAAGTAACGAGCAGATTCTAGGAGAGCTCAAGCGTCCCGATGCCCAAACCGCTAGGCGACCCGAAGCGAGAAACACCCTAGGTAGCCAGCTTATGTGGCTAAGATGCCCGGAGATAGCCCAAGAAGCCAAGCCAGGGCAGTTTGTCATGGTAGGCTGCGGAAAGGAATGTCTGCTGCCTCGGCCATTCAGTATTCACCGACTGAACGACAAGGGTGATATCGCCATCTTCTTCGCGGTCTGGGAAGACGGCAAAGGTACCAGATGGCTATCCCGGCGTAACCAAGGTGATAGTGTCGCCATATTCGGACCACTGGGTAACGGTTTTTCTATACTGCCCGAAGCCCAGAACTTGCTAGTGGTAGCCGGCGGTATTGGTATTGCCCCACTACTCTTCCTCACCGACCAGGCCCAGAAGGAGGGCTATCCTGTAAAGCTCCTGAGAGGGGCATCAGGCGAGCTTAAGCCATCAGGAGAGCCAAACCCCCCACAGCATTATCCTGAGGAGCTTCTACCTCAGGGAATAGACGTGGAGACTATCACCACCACCCCCGATGGCAGGCAAGGCATGGTTCTTGACCTAATCACCCCAGAAGTTATTAAATGGGCAGACCAGGTCTTTGCCTGCGGGCCAACGGCGATGTACCGTGATATGGCAAGCAGGGAAAAGGAGCTGGGACTTACCGGAAAGCCAGTCCAGATCTCGCTGGAGGCTAGAATGGGATGCGGGTGGGGAGTCTGCTATGCCTGCACGGTAAGAACCAAAAGGGGGCTGAAGCAGGTATGCAAGGATGGGCCGATATTTGAGTTGGGCGATATCATCTGGGATGACTTACTCTTTTAACAAAAGGAGGTTAGATATGAAGTGCCCGCATTGTAATCAAACTATAGCTGCACCATTCGGGTGGACTACATCTGTTTATGCCCCAGGCCCTGAAGGTAAGCCAAAGATTGATGTTGTCATACTTACCTGCCCTAATTGCCAAGCTATATTAGGCGTAGTTAACAAGCCAGAAGGTTAATAACCAATATCGCATGGCTAGTAAGGGAGGTATTGCTATGGTCGTCACCAAGAAAATCAGCCTCAGCACCAAGGGTGAGTGCGATATTGTTGATATTACCTCTCAAGTAGCAGAACAGGTTTCTCAATCGGGCATAAATAACGGCACCGCCACCATTTTTGTCGCCGGCTCAACCGCCGGGGTAACCACCATTGAGTTTGAGCCGGGGCTGGTAAGCGACCTTCAGGAACTCTGGCAGCGAATCGCCCCCAAGGGAATCCCTTATAACCACGACCGTCGCTGGAGAGATGGTAACGGCTATGCCCACGTCAGGGCATCACTACTGGGGGCCTCACTAGTAGTTCCCTTCAGCGATAAGAGGCTAACTTTGGGTACCTGGCAACAGATAGTTCTAGTGGATTTTGACAACCGCCCCAGATCAAGGGAGATCATCCTACAGCTTATAGGAGACTAGATTACCCGCCCTAAAGCAGGGTAAAGAACTCAGTCCTGGTTTCAGTTCGGTTGCGGAAAGCACCCCGTAAGGCTGAGGTAACAATTGCGCTACCGGGTTTCTTAATACCACGCATAATCATACACAGGTGTTCAGCCTGAATTACCACCGCCACTCCGGCAGGACTGATGCCATCAACTATGGCATCGGCAATCTGGGTGGTCATCCTCTCCTGAATCTGAGGGCGCTTAGCCACGATTTCCACCACCCTGGCCAGCTTGCTGGCACCGACAACACGGCCCTCGCTATTGGGAATATAGCCGATATGAGCTACCCCATAAAACGGCAAAAGATGATGCTCACACATGGAATAGAAGGGAATGTCCTTGACCACCACCATCTCCCGGTGCCCCTCTTCAAAGCTGACCGAGAGTTCCTCTTTCGGGTCCCTACCCAACCCCATAAAGAGCTCAGCGTACATCTCGGCGATACGGGTCGGCGTATCAGCTAGCCCCTCCCGCTCAGGGTCTTCCCCGATAGCCTTAATAATAGAGGTCACCGCCTCCTTAATCTTGGCCTCATCAAACATCTTCCCTCCTTTAGCCCCAGCCTAAAGCATGCTCCACAGCCGTTAGATCAGCCGGAAGCTCAAGAAAGCCCTCCGCACCCCCCATAGCCGTATCCGGGTCTTTTAGACCGGTGCCCGTTACTACACAAACCACCCGGCTCCGCGAGAAGTCCATACCACTACGGCGAAGCTTAAGCAGACCAGCCAGCGAAGCCGCTGAAGCCGGCTCCCCGAAGATACCCCCCCTTGCCGCCATAAGCCGGTAAGTAGCTAAGATTTCCTCATCACTAACCATATCAATCGTGCCCCCGGACTCATCACGAGCCGCCACCGCCTTCTGCCAGCTGGCGGGGTTACCGATTCGTATCGCCGTGGCTACCGTCTGGGGCTCTTTGATGGGATAGCCCCGAACAATGGGGGCTGCCCCCTCCGCCTGAAACCCCATCATCCTGGGTTTTATCCGAGCTTTACCTTCCCCCACATACTCGGTAAAACCCTTCCAGTAGGCGGTGATATTACCGGCGTTACCCACCGGGATACAGAGATAGTCCGGAGCCTCACCCAAGACGTCAACTATTTCAAAAGCAGCTGTCTTCTGACCCTCGATACGATTTGGATTAAGCGAGTTTACCAGGGTCGCCGGGTGCTTATCGGTCAGACTTCTAACAACTTGCAGGGCCTGGTCGAAATTACCGTCAATGGCCACTATCTTGGCCCCGTAAATAATAGCCTGCGCCAGCTTACCCAAAGTGATTTTGCCCTTGGGGACCACGATAATCGCGGTAAGCCCCAGGTAGGCGGCGTAAGCCGCCGCCGAAGCACTGGTATTCCCAGTTGAGGCACACATTATCGCCCGGCTACCAGCTTCCACCGCCTTAGCCACCGCTACCACCATGCCCCTATCCTTAAAGGAACCGGTCGGCTGGCACCCCTCCAGCTTAAAATAAAGCTCCCCACAGCCCACCTCCTTCTCCAGTGGCGGACACCTAACCAGCGGTGTACCCCCCTCGCCCAACGAGAAAATAGGGGTATTCGGGGTAACCGGCAGAAAGTCTTTATACCTAGCTAGAACTCCCTGTTTCATAATTAGGTCGTGACTTTATCCAAAAATTTTTGCTCTTTTAATCTCCGACATCAGGCTTCAACCCGGATGAAGTTACTTATCTCTTTAACCACCGGCAAATGACCGATCTCGCCAAGCGCCGACTGCATATTCTTTTCCTGAGCGGCATGGGTGATGATAACTATCTCTGCAGTCTCGGCCACCGGGTCGGCCAGTTTCTGAATGGCGGAGGAAATACTGATCTGATGGTCACCCAAGACCCTGGCAATTTGTGCTAGCACCCCAGGGTAGTCGGCGATATTGAGCCTGAGATAATACCTGGTCCTAACGTCTAACATCGGCTTAATCACCCTGTCCGCCTCAAGTCGCCACCCGCTCCTAGATGCCACCCCGAGACGAACTTCCTGCGCAGCGGCCACAATATCAGCGATCACGGCGCTGCTGGTCGGCAGCGGCCCGGCACCCCGACCAAAGAAAAGCACCTTATCCACCAGATCACCCTCAACCAGGACTGCATTATAAACCCCATCAACCTTAGCCAAAAGGGAATCTTCAGGAATGAACACCGGGTGTACCCTGACCTCGATCTCCCGGTCATTGTCCTTGGCAATGGCCAGTAACTTAATGGCAAAACCAAGCTCCCGGGCATACTGAAAATCGCGACCGGACAGGCGAGAGATGCCCTCGCGATAAATCTGGTCAGGTCTGACCTCAGTATGGAAGGCAAGCGAGGCTAAAATAGCCAGCTTGTAAGTGGCGTCTATCCCTTCAATATCGTTTTCGGGGTTGGTTTCAGCATACCCCAGCTTCTGAGCTTTAGCTAGCGCCGAAGAGAAATCCGCGCCTTCTCGTTCCATCTGGGTCAGGATATAATTAGTGGTCCCGTTGATAATAGCATAGATGGCACCTATCTTATTAGCCACCAAGTCATACTGGAAACGTGAAATTAGGGGAATACCCCCACCAACACTGGCCTCGTAGCGGAGCCCAACACCCTGCTCACTCGCCAGCTTTGCCAGCTCTACCCCGTGCTTGGCAATGACCTCCTTATTGGAGGTGACGACATGTTTGCCACCAGAAAGGGCCCGGGTAAGATACTCCAGGGCCAGACTCTCGCCACCAATGGCTTCAACCACGATATCAATCCCCGGTTCGGCAAAAAACTCGTCAATATCGGTGGTAAAAAGCTGCGGGGCCATCTTCTTTGCCTGCGGCCGGCTTAAATCCTCAGGTAAGACCTTCACCTTCCGCAGCACCAGTGGACAGCCTGCCTGCTCTCCCAAAGCCTCCGCCCTATCGCCCAGAACCTTAGCCACCTGGCCCGCAATCACCCCCAACCCCAGCAAACCAATCCCGATACTCTCTTTCCCCATCGCCGTAATACTCCTGTTTCAGTCTTAACCGCCCAGCACCTTATCAACCGCCCACGCTTTTTTATCGTCGTCCAAGTAGCTCTCAACCACATTCTCCGGGTCGTCCCATAGTGAATTAGCCCAGTCATCCAATGCCCTGGCCTTCAGGAAGTCCCTATCCTCCTCCGAAATCTGCCGATTATCTTCCTCGTCCACTACCTTAACCAGCCAGTAGCCGCCCTTGGTCGACGAAGTCTCGTCCCTCACCGGCTCGCTTATAGTCTCTAACTCAGCATTAAGAATAAAGTCCTCAAGAGGCGGGTGAATATCTTCCGGAGGAATCCAGTCCAAATCACCGCCATCTTCCTTGGAGCCACTGTGCTGAGAATACTCCTCCGCCAGGGTGGCAAAGTCCTCACCATTCTCCAGACGGGCCCTAATATCCTGCGCTTCCTCCTCGCTACCCAGCAACATCACCTGAACGTGGTACAGATCGCCAGTTTCATCGCTATCCCGCTCCAACACCTCTGCCAGCCAGTAGCCAACACCCTTGGTCCTCTCCTCATCAAGTAGTGGCTGGCTCAAGGCACCTGCCTCAGCAGAGAAGGCATAATCTTCAGGAATGGAAAGCCCGTACCTTTCCGATAGAATACCATCAGGATGCCAGCCTAGATCGCTGTCTTCATTCTGAGACAGCTCATACTGAGAAAGCTCACCAGCTAAGATGGCAAAATCTCCACCCTCCACCAGTCTCGCCCGGGCGCTTACTGCCTGGCTCTCACTCTCCAGAAACATAGCCATAATATGTCTCTGCTCACCAGATACCGGGGTTTCCAGCTCAAAGTGCTCATCCAGAAGTTTCTGGACCAATAGGTCGTGACTCATCAGCCCCCAGTAGTCCTTACTTAAAGGTGGTTCACTCTCCTTAAGCGCCTCGGCAACTTCGCGGTCACTAACCGTAATGCCCAGGCCTACTGCCGCCTGCCTCATCAGCTCGTTCTCTTGAATGAATCTTTCCACCTCATCAGCCAGGAGCTGTATATAAAGCTCAGCCTGACTCGGTTCGTAGATTTGTTTATAGTGCTCCCCCTGAATTTTAAGCTGCTCCACGTAGTATCCCATACTAAACTCGGTATCGTTCACCCTCATTACAATTTCCTGCATCGGAAGATACTCGTTTTTGTACCACCCACCCCCAATAACCCCACCTACCACCGCCATAACGCTAATCCCCACGATAAGAAAAAGGCGCTGCCTCCTTTTCTGCTGCTGCTGCCGGCTAAGCTGGTGCCTGGTAGGTTCATGTTTATGTTGCCGCCTCTTCTTCTTAGCCAAATCTAAGCCCTCCACCCGAAGCAGTACTTAAAGAGAGGGTGCCCGAGAAAGACTTTGTCAACCCAACACTCAGATTCATAACGTACCACTAGAATCCCCCCAATTATAGCTAAAAAACGACAAAGAACCAAGTACGTTGATCAAAGCTCTGAAGCTTTAGCGAGATAAAGCCGCATCACTTATGACTGGCATATCTCGGGCAAAGTAGTCAGTTTTATTTTGGCGGCTCCCTTCTCTTAGTCCGCCGCAGAAAAATGTCCAGACTCCTCACCCTCTTCACACCCTTGAGAGACGAGACCATCGCCAGCAAGACATTGGTAACGAACTCTCTAGGGAAGGTGCTCAGCGAGAGAGGGACATTGTTTACGTAGACAGCAAGACGCTCCCGCTGAGGCACTATGAAACCAGTCTCTATGAAATCAGCCAGACCCTTGATGTCTTCTAAGGAGAACTGCCTGGCTTTGGTCTCCAGGAGTTCATCAGTGACTACAGCAACCAGCCTCTTGATACCGCTAAGAGGTGGGCCCACCTCACGACGGTGCACCTCTATTTTGGGAGCACCATCATGCTTAAAGCCCTCGGTTAGGATAAGGTCACAGTCTTCACCCAAGATACGGGCGATTTCATCAAGGGTTGCCTCCTGCGCCACCGTCCTAATGAGCACCACCTTATCTTTAGCGCTGGCAACCGTGGCCACACTCCCCGCCTCAAGGTGACGCCAGCTATCCTTATCCGGCCTATCAAAGCTCATACCCTGGGGAGCATGCTTGGCGGTAGCCACCCGATAGCCCCGCGAGCTTAGTTCCCCAATCAGCTTTACCAGCAGCGTTGTCTTTCCCGATTTTGACCTGCCAACAACGGAAACGAGGGCCGGCATCTGCATCTCCCCCTATTACTATTATGTACGGTAATTCCTCTTCCAGGGCTCTTTCTTAAAGGCAAGGTATTCCTTAATAGCCTCCCCCAGGGTATTCACTGCCAAGAGAGCACAGTGTTTATTGCCCTCGGGCAGCCCACCCAAGGCATCCAAAACATCCTGCTGGCTAATTCCAAGAGCCCGAGGGATACTCTTCCCCTTGGCTAGCTCGGTGAGCATGCTACCGCAAGCTACCGTGGCACTACAACCGTCGGTAGTGAAGGTAGCCGCCACCACCTTGTTATCGGCTACCCTAAGCCATATCCCCATGGTATCCCCGCAGGGGCCAGTAATCCTACCAAATCCGCTGGCAGCCGTCATTTCCCCTAGGTTTCTCGGCCTCAGGGCATGGTCAACAACCGTCTCACTATAGACCTTCCCCATCTCCTGCTGTATCAGCTCTTCAGGTGACGAAGCCATCCTTAACTCCTATAAATGTCTTCTAAATTATCCAGGGATACCGCCGGAGGCAACAACGGCATAAGTTTCTGCACCAGGCTCGATAGGGCATCAGAGCTATAGCGCTCGATTTTACCCTCATCACACAGCTTAGCCAGCTCCGGGTCTATCGGCAACTGCCCCAAGAGCTGGGCACCAGCCGCCTGGGCCACTTCTTCCCCCCTACTTTTACCGAAAATCTCAATTGGCTTGTCTATTTCGGGAAGATACAAATAGCTCATATTCTCAACCACACCAAGGATAGGTTTATTCATCTTCTGAGCCATATTCACTGCCTTTTTGACTATCATAGCGGCTAAATCCTGCGGGGTAGATACCATGATTATTCCGGATATTGGGATGGTCTGCATTACAGTAAGGGAGGCATCCGATGTTCCCGGGGGCAGGTCTACCACAAGGTAGTCAAGCCTGCCCCAAACCACATCCTCCCAGAACTGGGTAATTGCCCGCGAAATGAGCGGACCCCGCCAGATAACCGCGTCCTCTTCCTGATGCATAAGCAGATTAAAGCTCATGACCTCAATCCCAGACCTAGAAAGTACCGGTAAGATTCCGCTATTGCTACCAGCGGGTTGCTCCCTTATGCCAAACATCTTGGGAATGCTGGGGCCAGTAATATCAGCATCAAGGATACCTACCTCTCCACCCTGACGCCTAAGAGCCACCGCGATAAGGCCTGCCACCAAAGACTTACCTACCCCACCCTTACCACTCATCACCGCGATGACATTCTGAATTTGATTCAGCTCTACCGGTTTAACATCAGTAAACTCTAGCTGTACGCTAGCTGCATCGGACATTTTCCCAACGACACTTGTTACCTTATCCTTAATCCATTCCTGAACGCCTTCACTCAACGCCGTTGAAGCCAGCGTAATAGCGACCCTTTCATCAAAGATAGCCACCTCACGCACCAGATTCAGCATCGTAAGGCTACGCTTAACGCCGGGTACCAAGACCTCGCTTAAGCCCTCCCTTACTTTCTCCTCAGCTATCATTAGACTCCCCCTTCACCTTTTTCATCATATAGTGTCAAATATTGCTCAATCCTACTTATCCCTATACAATATAACAGCAAGAGATAAATTGTGGCAAACTCCGCTATTTCTAACGCTCTCAAGTAAGTGTTAAAAAATATTCTACCTAGAAAAAGGGGCCGATAATGACAATTAGAGAAAATGTTAAACAAGTCCTGAGCGAGCTACCGACCGGGGTAGAACTGGTAGCCGCCGCCAAAACGAGGGAGCCTCGGGAGATCCAGGCGGCGATTGAAGCTGGCGTAAGAACCATCGGCGAAAACTATGTCCAAGAAGCAGAGAGAGCCCATCAATTAATCGGCGACAGAGCTAAATGGCATTTTATCGGGCACCTCCAGAAAAACAAGGTTAAAAAGGCGGTAAGGCTATTTAATATGGTAGAAACCGTTGACTCTGTGGAGATAGCCCGGGAGATTGATAAGAGGTGTGCCCAGATTGGCAAGACCATGCCGATATTAATCGAGATAAACAGCGGCCGAGAAGCGCAGAAATCAGGCGTCTTCCCTGAGCAGGCGATAGAGCTGGTTACCAAAATCTCAACCCTACCTAACCTAAAGATAATGGGGCTGATGACCATGGGGCCTCTGCTGGGAAATCCTGAAGACCTCAGGCCCCACTTCCGGGAAACGAAAAGGATCTTTGACCACATCACAGAACTTGAGCTGCCCAACGTTAGTATGAAGTACCTCTCCATGGGGATGACAGATTCTTACCAGATCGCCATAGCTGAGGGAGCTAATATGGTAAGAATAGGTACCAAAATATTCGGTGAGCGCGATTAAAACCAGAGTAACCCTCGGTTTGCCCTGTTACCTAAAAAAGGATGGTGCCTAGTCACTGGCTAGGCAGAGATTCCAAGCCCCTGACGATATCATTAAGGTCATTAAAGGGTGTGCAGGGAAGGTTCATTTCTTGACAGGCAGCGAGCAGTTCGCCGGTAGCGAAAACATGATAGGCCTCTCTTGCAGGAGCGATATCGGAAAACCCGTTCCCGGCGTATATCACCCGATAGCCACTTTCCCGAAATGACTCAAGATACGTCTCCTTAAACCTGTCCTCCAGCGGTTCATGCCGGGGATCCAGATACCTAGCCACGATGCCATCAGAACTAAAGTTGGTTTGGGCAGCAAAAACCTCAATATCATGGGCACCGATGTCATTCAGAATTGTCTTGATGTAGAAATCGAGACCATTACTGACGATGACAAACCTAAAGCCCTGCCGGTGGCAATAGGCAAGTAAATTCTGAAATCCAGGGCGCATCTCCGCCCTATCTCTCACAAATCTGAGCAGGGTTGTCTCATCAGCTTTAACCGTAGTTAAGGCCCTGGTATTGAAACGGGCAACCGTTATTTTACCCTCCCGATACTGCTCCAACAGCTCGCGCCAGTCCTGACTGCCGAAGGCATCCAGTATCTGAAAGCTGATATCCTTCGGGGTAATGGTGCCGTCGAAATCACACTGAAAAATGGTCTTTACCACTTTATCCACAACTACCATAGCTCCTTCACCAAGATACGACCGAAGTTAATATCGAGATACCCAGGGGAAAATAAACAACCGGTTGCGGTCTACATACCCTCGGTTTGAGCCTCAGTCTCAACCCGGTGCAACTTATCCGGGCCCTCGATATGGTCGACAAACAAGACTCCGTTGAGATGGTCAAGCTCATGTTCCAACGCCTGAGCCTTAAGACCGGTAGCCTTAATCCTAACCGCCTTCCCATGCCGACCCCAGCCCTTAACCGTAACCGAGACTGACCGTTTAATGTCACCCGCATATCCGGGGACACTGAGGCAGCCTTCCACAACCTCACGTTCCCCGGCACGCTTCACTAACTCTGGATTAACAAGAGCAATCGGCTCCTCACCCGGCAACTGTATGACCACCACCCGTAGTGAAACACCGATCTGAGGCGCCGCCAAGCCCACACCACTCGCCTGCCGCATCGTCTCTATCATGTCACCAATCAGGCGCTGAATTGAGCCATCTATGTTAGGCACCCGCTTGGCCTTCTGCCTCAGAACCAAATCACCGGGCAGGCAACATATCTCCCGAACTGCCATGATCTTGACTACCCTCTACTCCAGGTAGCTATAACCTAGCTAACCTACTGCCAAACCCCGCCACTAAGATATAAATGTTAGCAGATTTGCACCGGCATTGTCTATAATATAATTTTTGGACGTCAGTTTTACCCATCGTTTTAGCTTCGATAAAACGATGAAGTTCGCCATATATTTCCCCTAATATTAGGCACGAAAATATATTGAAAATTGGTTGAAAATTTCGACGGGGCCAAGTCCAAATTCTAAAGAAGGTTTCAGTGACCATGTCACTTCGTTTTATTGATTTAATAAGGGTAAAGGATTCTAGGTGTGATTAACTATACATAATCCCTACTGTGAAACATCTAGGCGTGAATTTATAAGAAGACGTGTGTGTGGGAGAGAGGGCAGACCACTCCCCTTTACCTTTCTATTTTCTGAACGAATCCTTCGTATTTGGTGTTATTGACAATCGTTATTATCGGAGGTATTGTCAATTACGAAATATTATATCGCATATTAAGCATGGGAACGAAGAGAGTAGCGAATCGCTACATTTGGGTGCGTACCTGAATGACAAGGGGCCAATGTAGCGAATGTCCCCAAGTGGTCATTCTCATATTGAAGAGGTGTGAAACAAATGGGCGAAAGTATGGACTTACAAACAATCTTTGAGGAACACATTGAAAATCTATGCTCGTTTCTTGATTCAATGGGTATAAAATCAAATATTAATCCATTTGAATTCGCACGAGACCTCAAGGGAGGGTTCATTACGAATGCTGAGAATTGGATAAACAATCGCATCATAATAGAGGGTGTTGACATAGATGGAATAGTGTACAGACTCTCTCAGCTAAACAAAAACCCTTGGTTTAACAAAATAATCCAGAGACCTACCAATAAATGGTGGAGCATTTGTACATTTACTGTAGAGTTTCATATGGATAACAACAAAAAGAGTTGGGGAGACTTCCGTGTATTTATGAATACTAAGCGAAAAAGAACAGAAACGGTAGATTATAAATGGTTTGGAGGCAAACTTGCTGACATCCTGAATAGAGATACTTATCTTAAAGCCCCACTTTTAGCAGACCTGAACGCAGCTTCTGACATGGGAGTGGATACCACTGTAGCAATTGTTGTGGTACCTCCACGACCTGACAAGCAAATCTTAAAGTTGGCTAAGGAGTTAATAGAAGCACTCCGTAAAGAGGGTACTCAGATTGAGTTAGATAATGCCCTTAAAGCGGTCTGGCCGTTTGAAGAGGGTGTTTGCATAAACCGTATCACTGCCTTTTCTGGGCAAGCAGAGACGATGGCTTCTAAATTGCTTCCATCGGAAGGAGCTTTCAGAGTATATAACAGAATAGCAAGACACATTAAGGAATATGTCAGCTACTTAGTAGGCTAGAGCTTAGAGTTATTAAGATTACGGTGCTTTATAGAACTTCAGGCTATCTTGAAATGTAACCGACCCAGTATATCTGTATTAAGTTTGTAGTCTACAGGTTAATCCACTCAATTTTATCGTTCTATTTTGGAAATTGACCCTTCGTATTTGGGGGTATTGACAGCGTCACGGACAAGTGTATTATGGATTAAGGAATTCTATTTAGGAGATTCATTTGATGATTAAAGGAGTTTTCTTTGACTGGGGATTTACTCTTGCCCATCTTGAACCTGAAAGGGATATACAATTCCATCAGTGTGCACAGGAATTAGGCGCCGCACTACCACTTAAGGGATTACTAAAAGGAGTATTAGAAGCAGATAATAGAGTTCCAAAGGGGGCTCCCCCGAGGTACAGCGAAGAGAAAGACAAAACTCCTTTCCTCAAATGGTGGGAAGTATTATTAAGTAATATTGGCGGTAACCTACCAGAGAATACCAAGTTGGAGATTACAAGATTAGCAGGTGCAAGAGCAAAAAAGGCAACGTGGGTCTTGTATGATGACGTGCTACCAACCTTAAAGACACTGAGAAAACAAAGAGTGATTATTGGTTTGATTTCGAATATCTCTATGGATAGAGCTGGGCTAGAGAAATATCTGGACGTGACGGTTACAGCGAAAGATGTTGGTGTTGGCAAACCTGAGACGATTATCTTTTCAACGGCACTTAGGCAGGCTGATTTAGCTGCATCAGAGGTAATTTATGTTGGTGACCAATACGAAGTAGATGTGGTTGGGGCTAGGAGAGCTGGGATGAAAGCAATTCTAATAGACCGATATAATTTGGCATCCCGTGTAAGAGATTGCACTTATATCAATAGACTATCCGAAGTAATTAAGCATCTATAAAGTTTGTATTTCACTATACGGACAACTGTGCCTTATAGAACTTCAGGCTATTGTGAAACGTAACTAGTCTTGTATAGCTTCGTACCATTTCAATACTGTTCTACTGCCTTATAGTGCTTCAAACAATCTTCAAACGTAATACTCTGAGTGTACCTTAGAACCATACTCAAATCAGACCAGCCACCTAAGTGCATGATATCCAACGTTGATAAGCCCTTACGATGAAGATTGCAAGCGAAACCCCTTCTGAAGCTGTGGGGATTGCATTTTATGCCTGTATTCTGGCTTAATCGCTTTAGCACAGTTTGAATACCCCTTCTCTTTATACCCCAGATGTTACCACCATTGGGACTGTATCCAGATAGCCATTCTTTGAGTAATATATTGCTTCTCCCAGTGAAGGGGGCTTTTCGCTGCTTATCACCATTTCCCCAAATAGTCACGGTGTAGTCTCCCCAGTCAATATCGCAAGCTTTGATATTAGCTAGCTCATTAAGCCTTAAGCCACTATCAGCGAATAGGGAAATGATAGCCTTATCCCTAACACATTCCGCTTGTTCTATTAGTTCACAAATTTGCTCCTGGGTTAGTGAAGGTAACATCTTTTTCTCAACTTTGGGTGTATCTATAAGTAGCATAGGATTATCGTGTGGATTTAGCCCTAGTTCCGATTTAGGGGAATACAACCAGTTATAGAATACCGTCAAAGCTCTCCAGTAGGCGTGCTTGCTACCATTAGAGCATCTAAGACTGTCCAAGAAATGCTTAATATCCTGCGGTTTGACTCCAACTCCGATGATACCCTCAGCTTTGATTAGTCTATCTCGGTAGAATTCTAGCGTTCTTGGGGATAGCCCCTGCCTCCTCGAGGTAATAAAAGCGTCTATTAGCTCGCTTGGGGTGTTAAGCAAACTGCTTAACATTTTAGGTAAGCATAACAATTGCTGGGCTCGTAAATCTGTGTTAGTATTGTGTACGTCGGGGTGTAGCGCAGCCTGGTAGCGCACCTGAATGGGGTTCAGGTGGTCGCCGGTTCAAATCCGGCCACCCCGACCATAGGCATAAAACTTGGTGGTCAGACCACCTGAGTCACCCAAAAAGCCAAAGGTGGCTAAATCTGGTCTAGACCACCTGAACCGGTAGAAACTGAGGCGGGTCCGCAAAATGAAGAATGGTAATAGGCATCAAGTTAGAGGCACCATCGGGAACTTCACTCAAGTCCCTAGTAACCGGCTTTATACTTACCAAGCAAACAGAGGGAAAAAGCCAGAGAACTGTTGAGTACTACGGGGACAACCTCCGCCGTTTCGTCTGGTACGCTCACGAACGGGGGTGGCCAGACGATATCAGGCACCTTACGCAATGGCATATCAAGGACTTCCTGGGTTACGTAGGTACTAGTAAAGCTCGGTGGGGGCTTAACGGCAATGGTAGCGAAACATCTCAGCATCCTGCCTCCCACTCCACCGTACGCCATTACTTCGTGGTTCTCTCCTGCTTCTTTAGCTGGCTGGTTTCAGAGGACTTCATCAGCGAAAATCCGATGGCTAGAATTAAGGTGGGAAAGGCGAAGCCAAAGGTCATCACACCATACTCCTCTGAGGAAATCTTCAGAATGCTGGCCGTATGCGACCTTGATTATGCACATGGCGCTAAATTCCTAGGAAGCCGGAATCGGGCCATAATACTGATACTTCTCGATACCGGCATCAGGCTTTCGGAGCTAACAAGGATGTACGTAGCCGACATTGATGCCGAAAGCGGAAAATTCAAGGTTTTCGGCAAGGGGCGTAAGGAACGGATTGTCAGGTTGGGCAAAATGGCCCGTAAGGCTCTTTGGCGCTACCTCATGCACTGCCCACAAAAGAAGAGCTCGGAGCTTTGGTTGACAGAAGAAGGGAAGCCGTTGAACCTAAGTGGTATACAATCAATGGTCAAACGGCTTAAAGAGAGGGCTGGAGTAAATGGTAGCGGAACCGTTCACCGGTTCAGGCATACTTTTGCGTTAGGCTTTCTCAGAGCGGACAAGAATGTGTTTAACTTACAGTATTTGCTTGGCCACTCAGACTTGGACATGGTAAGACGCTACACGGCAGCACTGGGCGTAGAAGACGCTCTTAAGGCTCACGAGAAGGCAAGCCACCCCATGAACAAGGATAACCAGGTGGCTGTCTCATCTGTCAATGAACGCTGTCTGACCGTGACATACTTGGGAGGCAAAAAGCACCGCAGCAATCCTACAATTTTGATAGTACCAGATGTATTGATGAGCACGGTATGTGACATTGGTTTTAAGTCTACCAAGCCCTTTACAGACAGGGATAGAATTGCCTCGTGCAAATCGGCTAGCAACTGTGCTATTGCCTTTTCTCCGAATACAGATGACGCTAGTCGTTCGGCTATGGACTGATAGGACTCACTGTACTTGTAAAGGACGAAAACACGCTCAATCCCATCCTCACCTCTAGTGATGTCGCAGTCTTCGACGCATGAAAGGTCCCCAGCAGACCTGAGTGTAGCAAGGATTTCTTGCACGCTTTCGCCGGCCTGATCCACGGCGCTCTTTTTGTTACTAATAAGCGAACTCGTTGGCAGTGATTCGTATATGAGTCGTGCACCTTCTTCAGTGTCGTGAAAAGAGTGTACGCGTAGTTCACCAGTGTGCAGGAAGTCCATATTGAGCGGTTTAAAACGACTTTCTTTTGAAAGCATATTTAGAAGAAGACTTTCGCCTCGTTCAATAGTCGCTTGCCTAGCTGCAGACATTATCTCATCTCGGTGACCGCTCTCTACCTCAGAAGAGGTCATCAAGGTAGCGGATATGCGCTGTGCGACCTCGTGGCGAATGATGGCTCTAAATTTGAGGTTCGTAATCGCTTCATTTCTACGTAGCATGTTTATGATGGAGGTTAATGATAGATACCTGCGGCCATCAGTTATCCGCCGTTCTTGTTCATAGAGCCGGTAGACCTTGCTAAGGATTGAACGCAAGAGCCTTTCTAGCAGCTCCTCTTCCACCGTATTCTGGTCAAGCATAGAATTCAGTAAGTAGAACGCATCGGGACTAGCAAGGTGAAGAACCAAGTACAGAAGATTTACGAAACATCTAACAGTGACTTTGTTGTTCGATAAGGGGTTTAGTAGATTATATGCATCGTAGAGATCTAGTTCATCAAGTACCCAGCATAGTTCAGCAATAGCTGCAGTTTCTTGGGCGAAAATTTCTGGCAGAACTAAAGGAAAAGACTCAGAGTCATCGGTATAAGTAAAAAGAGACAAGTATCTATGGGCTATTGCTCGTACTGCTTCGCCCTCAAAGGTCCCTTTGATCTGGCTTACCGATGTAGATACGTGGTTGTCCACAAGACAGTTAACAGCCGCGTATCGAACCAAGTAGTTCTTATCTCGAAGACAGTCAAGAATGAAGGCCTGAATGGATAGTGGCAAACTATCATAGAGTCTGTGTGTTTGGATAGTCGAAAGAAAGATGATTTTCTTGTATGGTTCTGACTGGCCAATATTCCTGAGAAATATCTTCTCATAGTCATCCCCGACGAGCCTCGGTAACAATACCCTGAAAATGCTTTCACTATAAATATATTTTAATGATTCCGAGAATAGCAGCTGCATTACTAACCAGATATACGTTTCCTCATCTTCGCTGAATACCTGTGATCCTTTAAGACGATGCACAGCAAGCTTCACCCATTCCACAACTTCAGCCGCACTGACAAAAGGTTCTCTTAGGTGGAATATATCCTCATCGATTATCTGAAAAAGAACCTCTTGCTGTTGCGGTGTGAGCTCTTCGTTCTCTAGTGCTTTGCCTAGCAGGTACCTACGCCTTTTCATTTCATCTATGATGGGCTCTGTTTCTGTAACAGAGTGAATGCCGGTCTTTGGGTATGGGCTGAATTCTAGCCCCATTTCTCGTAGATAGGCCTCCATAACTTCTTTGCCGGTTACAGCTTCTTCTTCACTCGGAAACAGAACAAACATATCGTCCACATATCTTATGTATCTGACCTTTGTAGGGTCGTAGGCTGCTAGATCAATAATCTGTAGCTGTTGCTTCAGATTTTCATAGGGATTTTCGTAGCTATCGGCCCACTTTGTGACCTCTTGGATAACCCACCAGTCGAATTGGTTGAGGTAAAGATTAGCAAGAAAATGAGCATACGCTGGGCCTTGTGGTAATCCCCTTTCTGTTTCAATGATCTCACCATTTGCATCCCAAAGTCGGTAATTTAGGAAATTCTGAATAATAATGAGTGTCTCACTATCTCGGACAAGTGAATTAATCCCTCCCCTACCGGCCAGTAGCCTTTGTCTGTCGATATTCTCGTAGAATGTCGTGAGATCTGCTTTTAAGTAGAAGAAATCATTGGGGGCTCTCAGAATGCGTTGTAATGCGCCGTAGTATTTGTGATAGTAGGCAGTGCTCCACGGAGCAAATATATCGTCATCACTGGCGAAGCTTTCACTCAGGCGGTGACCATAGCTATGCTCGTAAAAGGATAGTTGTGCTCGTGGAGCAATGATATTTATAATGCTTTGAATGACTATCTGATCCTCAAGCTCTATTCTAACGATGGGGCGTACTTTAGGTTTTTCCTCTGTTCCCCCTTCACGTTTAACATTTAAGAGGTGAAAGGGAGCTGGTCTGTAATTCCGATCCTGCATTATCTTGTGTTGCAGTACCATTAGATATTCGTCGGCACGCTTGTTGTATCTCTCATACGTTATGGAATCATAGTATGCCTCAGTAGTCTTTGCATATTTGTAAATTTTGCGCCAGGCCAATCGCATGTTGTCTAGGGAGAAAATTTGCTCAAACTCTCGAATTGGTACTTCTACGTAGTATGGTGCTTTTCTTGCCTTCTCGTGATCAGTGTAAGCTGTAACAATGGCTTGGTCCGCAGTTGTAGCACCCGTTAGCAACTCATTTCTACGCTCAATGACAGTGGTGCGCTCGAACCACGGGAGTAACTCTAAAATCTTCGCTAGACACGAATCCAGTCTTACTTTGTTGATGTCTGCTATGCATAGAGTTAGTGAAAGAAGAGCGTCAAGCATCTTCTCACGCCAGTTCAAATCGGATATATTCCCCAATTCGCTTTCACACTGATAAAGGGAAATGAACGGGTCGGTCGCTTCCTTAGAGATTTTAGCTATGAGTGAACTGTCGATCGTTTCAATAGGGCTTTCAAGCACTTTGATGTAAGGAATTTGGTGCTGACCAACAAAACGTCGGACAATATCAGCAACAAAATTGGTGGTGCAATCAAAACGCGGGGTCAAGATGTATACTTTTGCATCAAGAGATATAGCAAGATTAATGTATTGGTCTATGGATGCGGCCCCTAGCCTTAATGCAACCGTCGTGGTTTCAGGTGTAAAGAGGTCACGTCCTGGCACAAATTGAGGATATTTTGCGACGATCTGCTGGTCTTCAACCGGTTCTTTGCATGTAAGAACCAGCCAAGTTTCTTGAATAATGGATTCAGCCTCAACTGGTGATTGTAGATATGCCGTAACACCCTCTGCTAACCTTTTTGCCAGTTGCTCGGCTTCTAACCTCGGCTTTGCGTAGTATCGGGAGAGAAAATCAACAATGTCTCCGGAAATACCGCAGCCGAAGCATTTGAATCGTTGCATATCCTCCGACACATACAAGGACAGGGACTTATATTCTTCATTATGAAATGGGCAGCTGCCACGGTAGTCTTTACCTGATGGCAATAACGGAATTAGCTCTCCAATTAGAGAAATGGGGGTTAGAGACTCTCGAGCTTGGCCGTTCGCCTTTTCAAACATAATGTTAACCTCGCTCGTCCGAAGATGTTTCAATTGTAGGGAGGCGCCATTGCACTTTTATCTTGTTCAGCTCGCCATTTGCCGCATCTAGGTAGCATACATGCTCATGATCGATTCCATAACGGTGCACATCGCGAGTAATTGTGACATCGTGATAGCAATATTCCACCAACTTGAACATTTCTCCAGCCCTATACCAGCGAACTGCATCTGCCCCGCTCGCCACTTTACCTCTGCCAAGCGTGGCCTGTGCCATGTTTTCAAGAGATATGCGAAATCCGAGTGACCTCTCTATATCGCGAAGTAAATCGAGCGTTCTGATATTAGTTACATCGGCGTAGCTACTTAGAACTGCTAGGTCGAAAGAGTCAATATTGTATCCTATCACTATTTGTGCTGACTTTAGCTCTTCAATTAGTGCTTGGACGTCACTCTCCTCGTATACTCTGTATAGGTCATACCGGTGAGAATATGTGACGCTCACGGACATACGCATGTCGCGGGCATTGTTCCAACCTCCAACCTCTTCAGCATATTTCTGTGTTTCTAAATCAAAATATAGTATGTCATTCATGAGCATCTGCAAAGTAGAATCTACTCACCTTGTATTACTTATTATTATACCACTGTAGGGATCGTACTAAAGCATGCTCGGTTATAATTATCCAAGCGTAAGGTAGAATATCCGGAATGTAACAAAAGTCAGGAAGGTGCAACGCTTGATAGTTTATAGCGTTTCTTCACGTAGTCCAGCCAGTTGTGCCACATGCTCCGGTCGCCATGCTCGTGCACCCACTGCACCCACTGCTGATGTGTAAACGTCGTAAACTTTGCCTCTCCTTGGAACAAAGTTCCCCAACCAGTTGTGAAATTTTTGACCCCTGTACTCTTCAAGCACTCAATCAATACTTGGTTGCGTGAGTCATAGGCGACACAGGAGATAACAAACTTATAAGCATTCTTTTGAGCTAAGGCTTCGGCTAAGGCCTGTTGCCGGAAGAGTTGATAACCGCCGGTAGCAGCCGGACAATACTTCAGAGTAGAAAGACCTTCCGCTGTGAGCTTAAGATAATCCCAGTATTTGCGATTGGTCCGTTCGCCGTTAGCCCACTGGAGCATATAACACTGGTTGGCGGTATCACCGTACACCTTGTTCAGGTCAAGGCAACGTTGGGGAGCAGGGTTTTTATAAATCCGCTTGCGCCCCGAGCATGGATAGAAGGAATGCTCGGTAAACTTATTTTCGGTAAGTACGATACCCCGACCGTCATTGACGATGAAAGCGATGTCTGGCGAAGTCTGGTTCTTACCGCGCTGTCCGTGAGGTTCGCCAAGGAGAATTGTAGGGTCTAACGGTGGTTCTTCAGCCCACTCCAATTCAAGCCGGTCAACGGTTTCAATAAGAGGAGATACGTGCTTATGCAAGAAGCCGGCAAGCATTTCCCGATCATCTCGAAAAGCGAAGTATAGATTGGCGCATTGCATCCAAGAGCTCTTTAGGTTATGTACCCCGTCGTGCTTTTGTACTCCAGTCTCATCTAAATACGCAGGTAATGAATTATTACCGCTTCGAATACCGTGCCATAACCCCTCTTTCCACAATTCCCTGGGCAGTACCCAAGGGCGTCTTTTCTGATGTTGCTCTCCTTCCTCTTGGTTTCTGATATGGTCACGCCGCCAGCGCGTTTGATGGTCATTCATATACCGGTCGAAATCTTCCAAAATCTACCTCCGTGACACGTTAAGGTAACTGCTCTATTCCCCAGACTTCTTTCGCCAACTTTGACAGTAAGTTTCTGATTCTCAATCTTTATTGGCTTCCTCCTCGGCGTGGACTATTTGGCTTCTTTTCCCTTTCCGCCTTGATTCTCTCCAGCAAAACTGAGGCTGGTTCATACGAACGCCCTTCCTGACGGGCTAAGTCTGCTTCCGTCGGAACTAACTTCCCGCAGAAAGCTTTAGTCAGGATAGACTGAGCAAGCTTCTCTGCCCTAAGTCTCGCGGCCTCAATCCTTTTTTCGATAGCGTCAGCCAGCTTGAAAAAAGCTTTGACACGATGAACTATCTCTTGTTGCTCAGAGAGTGGGGGAAATGGCAAGCATGTATTTCTCAAGTCGCGTAGATGAATATGCTGTAATCCCGAGCCAGTCGCTACCATTAACCTCTGTACTACGGGACTAGACAGGGCGAGCTCCAGATAATCAGAGAGATCTTTTGATACAAGTTTTATTAGTGCTACTGAGACAAAAATACTGAAAATACGGTTGGTTCTTATCGCACGCACTACCCCAAGTGTTCCGTCTTTTGTCACCAAAATGTCGCCTTGTTCAGGATTGGCGCGGTGTATGAATTGTTTGTGGTCGACCTCTGACACGTAACTTACCGTTTCGAAATCAATGCCTGAGCCCCTAGTAAGATTACGAACAGTAATGAATGGTATGCCATCTGATACATATTCTGGTTTCTTGTGGACACCATCAACAACCTTGATAGCTATAGAATCTACTGACGTCCATACCCAATTGTTTGGTAATTCTTCTTCACCTGTTGATTCTCTGGCTTCGTAATTTCTATAGCGTTTTGCTGCTGGAAATTTCCGTCGCTCGGTATTTAATACTCGAAGCTGTTCAATTGCTGATTTGCCACCCTGATTTTCCTCTCTCCACCCTTCTGTTAACTCCCCTGTGCATGCTGCTCTCAATATTGCCTGCCTGAAACCTTTCATAATCTGAGAAGCCCGGTTCAAACGTTCTCTAACAGCATTCACCTGTGGCAGCAATTCTTCTATCTTCGCAACAATACGTTTTTGCTCGGCTAGAGGTGGGATTGGAAAATGAAGTCTCCAAAATAGTTCAGGGGCTACGTGAGTGATACCACTTCCGCGAGGGCTTGTATTGATTTCTTCGAACTGAGACTGTAGTAAGAATTGCAGGTAGCTTGGTAAAATCGAATATGGTTTTAAGTGCATCAACGTTGAACCGAGTGCCCCACGCACTGGTGCCTTTCCCACCAACCCGCAACGAGCGCCGTCCCACACTACAAGTATGTCGCCAGGTTCAACTATAACTGATGAGGTTGCATCAGCGTATTGCCGAATATTTCCACGCTCGAAGGCTTGGATATCTATGTAAGGAATCGAATTCTCCCCCACCGACTCGGATAGTTCCCTTGGTTTCTTTCCTTTTCGAGGCCAAACGAGATCAGACAGTATGGAGCCAGTCCAACCTTCCGGTAATTCATTATCAGATGAAAAAACCATGTAATTCTCATTCATATCAAGCTCTTGGCGCCATTCCCGTTTTCAAGCATAACCGTGATAGCATTAAGCTCATTGACTGCATTTTCAAGTTCGGCAATGGCATCGGTAACCAGTTCCTGCGGCTCCGGCATCTCTTCGCCGTTATCAAGGGACTCATCTTTGAGCCATCTCAAACCGTCAATATTGAAATCACGCTCTTTGATGGCACTGATATGGAAAGAGCGCCAGCGGTCCTGCTTGGAATCGCTCTGGTTGCGTTTACCCCGGCCGTCAGGATCAGGGCCAAAGCATGTCTCAAATTCAGCAAAGTGCTCTGCAACAAGAGGCCTTTCCTTCTTGGTTATCCGGGGAACATTGGTACGGCCGTCATAAACCCAGGTGTTCTCTGTGGGATAGCCTTTGGCAAAAAAGATAACGTTGGTCTTGGTGCCTGGGCTATAAGGGCTAAACGTGCCGTTTGGGAGGCGCAGGACGGTATGCAGATTGCAGTCCTCGGTGAGGACTTTGAAAACATCGCCAGCCTGGTCGGCGAAAAGGCAGTTATCCGGGACTACCACCGCCGCCCGGCCACCTGGTTTCAGGATGGTCATAACATGCTGGATGAAGTTCAACTGCTTGTTGCTGGTAGAGATGACGAAATCTTCCCGTTCCGGCACCTGGTTAGCTCCCTTGGTGCCGAAGGGAGGATTCGTCAATATAACATCATAGTGACGGCTGTCTGGCACTTCATAAATGGAATCACCGAGGGAGATATCTGGCTCAAGTCCGTGCAGATAAAGATTCATTAGAGCTAGGCGCCTGGGTCTGGGAACGAGGTCTTTACCGTAGTAAGTACTTTTTTTAATTCGAGTTGCTAATTCCCGGTCGATAGCGCCGCCTTTTGTCTGCTCGATGAGCCACTCGTAAGCTGCTACTAAGAAGCCACCGGTTCCGCAGGCAGGGTCGCAGATGGTAAATTCACCATGCGCCCTGGGGTCAGGCTTCACACAGCGCACGATTGTCTGAATGAGCAGCCGGGGTGTAAAATACTGCCCGGCGCCCTTTTTACCCTCGCTGGCTGCCTTTTCCAGAAGCCCTTCGAATGCCTCTGCCTTCACATCGACGCCGAGCGAGGTCCATTGAGTCTCATCGATGAGCCCTGTGAGTTTCTTCAGATTTACAGGGTTGTTAAATCGTGATTGGGCATCGGTGAATATAGCACCCAGCAAACCATGTTCTTTACCGAGCTTACGCAGAATATCAATATATCCGTCTGTTAATGCCGTGCCGGCTTTCTCGACGATATCAGACCAGTTACAGCCAGGTGGCAGCTCGATACCTCGCTCATCTGCCATCTTTATGAACAAGAGGTAGGTTATCTGCTCAATATAATCGCCATAATCAATACCGTCGTGTCGAAGTGTGTGGCAAAAACCCCATAATTTTTGAACTACGTCTGTCATACTGCAATTGCCTCGTTAAAGCTTTCCAGCAACTCTTCCAGTTCCTTCTCAAAGACTGTGTTAGCCTTGGTCCATCCCCCTGCCCGACTAAATATGGGAAGCGTGTCAAAATCCTCTTTGTCTATTGAAAGATTCTGAACCAGGTGGTCACGAATCCGGTCAAGCCACTGGCTTTGCTCCCGGGTAAAACTCCTTCCAGCGGTTACTTTCACGAATGCCAATTTTACCCGCTCCTCAGCTGTGTAGAGTGGTTCTTGCTCCCGGGCCGCATGTTTTACCATAGAAATAATATCAACCAGAGCTTTGTGATAGCATAGCTCGTGGGCTTTCTGGAGGTTCTCGACCGTGTACCGCTCGGGAGCGGTGGCTAGCTTGTTACGCAGTTGGTTCAGGGCTGCAGTGCTCCAGTCTCTGGGACGGTTAAGGAGGATGCGGATAGAATCAATCGCGTCCGCATTTTCTTTGACGAATGTGATGAACGAGGCGATATAGTCTTCTGGTTTGTGTTCATTACCACGGCCATCCCGTATTAGCCACTTGCTCGTTACGGTGTCCTCTGTCTCGTAAGCAACCCAAAAGGTCCGAGGCTTGCGAGGGTAGTTTAGAAGTAAGTCCTGGAAGTCGGAAATACGGAGGATAGACATCGTAGTGGTGAAGTCTTCACGGAGGCGAGTAGGTAATTCTTTAGCAAACTTTGCCACATTACCTTCAGGAATATAGGATGCAAATAAAGAGCGGGCCTCTGAAGACATTTCCTTGTCGATGCGCTGAAGTCGCTTGGTAAGACAGCGGATGTTATACTCCCTGTCACGGTTTGCCCAGATATCTTCGATGATTTCTACAATAGTCCTTGTTTCCCGTTGTGGTGGCTCGGAGGTAATGCCTGTAGAATTCTTGAAATACTCTATGAGGGTACCGTCAAAGCAATCGAAAGCAGTAAAATGCGATTTGCCCGGAAAATGGTCACCTTTACGGGTGCCACGACCCATCATTTGCTCAAAGAGGATACGTGATTTGACTGGCCGCAGGAAAACGATGAATTCTAGGTCGGGAATATCAACACCGGTGGATAGCATATCTACGGTTACTGCAATCCCTGGTTGTTGTCTGTTTCGGAATTCCCGAATGCGCTGTAGAGGCCGGTCAACTCGACCGGTAATCTTCTGGACGAAGGCGTCGCCACGCCCAAAGATATCCCGAGCCATATCAACCAATTGGTCGGCATGAGACGTATGAGGTAAATCATTAACGGCGAAAATCAGGGTCTTGGGAAATCGACCATACTTCTGTTCATGCTCAAGAGCATATTTCTTAAGTTCTTGCAGAATCTTACGGTTAGAATCGGGGGAGGTAACCTTTTCCTCTATTTCAGTAGTATCAAACTGGCGTTCATCCTCAAGTTGGTCCATCTGTTCAAGACCGGTTCTAGGATCGACGACTCCAACTTGTTCACCCTCTTTGAGGAAGACGCCATGCATACGGACGTTGGATTTAACTGTGACCAAGTCATAGTCCACCAGAAAACCTTCTCGCACGGCTCGGGCGTAGCTATACTTGTATACGATATCCGAAAAGAAGGCAGTCGTATGCGACGCGGGAGTGGCCGTCAGCCCAATCTTGATGGCGTCGAAGTATTCTAGAGTCTTACGCCAGATGGCAGACTCTGAAGCTGTGTAACCACGGTGGCACTCATCGGCGATAACTAAATCAAAGGCATGGATTGGTATATCAAGTTGATCAGCATCCTCGTCTATTGGTTCATCGCCCAGCGAGAAAATGGCACTTCTGCCGAACAAGTTGATGGTCATTCTTTGTATTGTACTCACGTAAACGAAGGCACTTCCTGGCTGCGGATTGGTCAAGTACGAGGTGGGGAGCACTTGGGGGTCATACTTAGCATCATCCTCAAAATCTTCGCGGTAAAACCGCTGGCTGTACACCTCATAAATCTTGTCGAATTTCTTGTTAGGCTCCGGTTCAAAAGAAGCAAAAGCGCGGACAGCTTGAGCAGCTAATGCCCGCCGATCTACTAGAAAAAGAATACGTTTAGCTACGCCTGATTTCATTACCCTGTAGATCTGGTTCACCATGGTGAAGGTCTTCCCAGTTCCAGTGGCCATCGCAACCAGCATTTGACGTTTCCTGTCAGCGATGGCTTGCTCCACGGCATCATTCGCTTCAATTTGATAAGGACGCAACCTTGGGTGATCATTGCGTGTTTGAAGCAGTTCCGCGCAAGTTGTGTCGAAGTTGTATGCTAGACGCTCCCTAAGAGCACCAGCAGTGTGGAAAAGCGCTATATGGCGTGACCTATGCTGGGGATGCCGAATATCGTCATGCCAGATTGCCTCGCCGTTAGTTGAGTAAAGAAACGGCACGTGATAACCATTGAAGTTTAGCGGATTACTTGATGCCCCCTTGGAATAACGCTCTGCCTGGGTAAGCACATTTTGAGGCCCAAGTGTTAATCGCTTGGCTTCAACGATACCGAGAACGTAGCCATCAAGACAAAGAGCGTAATCAGCAGGGCCGGCACTTGTTGGGTATTCTTCAATGGCACAGTTGTTGTAGCTATCGAGAGTCTTGCCAGAATCAAAGGATACAACATCCCATCCCGCTGAACGTAACTTAGGTTCGACGCGGGTCTTACGAGTCTTCCGTTCACTCTCAAAGAATCTTTCAGTTCCCAATCTACGGCTATGATATTACTCACTTACACTACTGTCAATCTTCAGGATAGATACACGGTTATACTTTTCGTCATTTGGTTCGATGACTCTCTCGGCGTTAACGGTGGCGCTTCTTATATCCAAGCGCTTAGATCAGCAAATTCTTCCAGTAGGTAAAGCGAATAAACACTTCGTTTTCCCCGAACTAGATAATTCCCTACAACCACAGTTGGTAGCCACACACGTTTTTTGTTGATATCGCTTGGGATAAGATTTAATATTGCATATCTAGGGAGTCCTATAATTAGGAGTGGTCTAATGACAATAAGTCTAACATTCTATGGTGGAGTCGGTGAAATCGGCGGTAATAAAATCCTGCTGGAAGCCGATGATACCCGACTATTCTTAGATTTCGGCACCTCCTTCTCCCGCGAGGACGAGTTTTTCGAGTTTCCTCTATTAAGGCCTTCCTGTATCGAAGACCTCTTTAAAACAGGCATATTACCAAGGCTCTGTGGATTGTATAAAAACGCTGGTTTATCAGTACATTATGCGGTTGATGGTACCCCTTCCCTATGTGGAGAAGAAGAGACTTGCGGAATCAATGGCGTATTACTATCACATGCACACGTTGATCACTATGGTTACTTGGGTATGCTGCGCCCAGATATTCCTGTATACCTTTCGCCAATAAGCAGAAAAATAATCGAACTCAAGAATGATATAAGGGAAGACTGGCAGACACGAGTGAATCTGGAAGCTCTGATTCCGATTGAAAAAGCAAAGGATTTTGATATTGGAAATGTGAATATCACACGTTATGATGTTGACCATTCCGTTCTTGGAGCGAGTGCCTTCATTATTAAAGTTCAGGATAAAGTTATTGCCTATACAGGAGACATGCGTTTTCACGGTAACGCTATTGCCGATAGCGAGGAATTTCTTTCGGTTTGTAAAAGTGACATAATAGATCTATTGCTCTGCGAAGGAACGAGATTGGGACCACCATCTGAAGATGAAGAGGAAGTTGAAAGCCATGCTTTAGGCAGTGAATCAGAAGTTGAGCGAAAATGCCGGGATATCTGCTCAAATGAGGATGGGTTAATTATTTATGATGCATCACCTGCAGACATGAATCGTATGAGATTGGTAAGCAATGTTGCTAAAGATTTTGGGCGTACTCTGGTCTTAGATTCAAAGAAAGCATATCTATCGCTCTATATGAATCACCCCGAGATTCTCTGCCCCGGACTGCCGACAATAGGTGAGTTCAGGGTTGCCCTCTCTCGCCTTAAACTCAATGCTTCAAGATATGGGAAGTACGGATTACCGCAGGATTTATACGCAGAAAGCTATACAGACTATCGCCAGGCTCACGAAGGGAAGCTTTTGGTGGCTCAAAGGGATAAGCGAAAGGACAACCCTGAATTAATCTGCTTGCCGGATGAAATTTTCATCTGGGGGCCTTTGAGGGAGGAAGTTTTACAGGAGCCTGGACGCTTTCTTCTATATACATCCAGCGGAGCACACACTCTACTCCACTTCTTACCTTCAGAGGGCAAGCCCATCCCAGGTACCTATGTTTACGGGAAAGCAGAACCCTTTAAGGAAGAGATGGAGCTATCCTTCAACCGATTACTAAAATGGATAGAATTATGTGGGCTAAAGCTAGAATATGCTCATACATCCGGCCATATGTACCAACGTGACATAGAACGGCTAATCTCGGAAGTGGAGCCTACGCTTGTCGTGCCAATTCATACAGAATATCCGGAATTATTTGCCCGATGGTCGCGGAATGTGCATATACCTCTTATTGGAGAAACAATTCCAATATAGCAAAGAAGCGATTGAGATTAATCTCCGCGAAGAAAAATAATCCTGACAGATACTTGCATTGTGTCCCATTATAATGTATAATGTTCCCAATAAGGGAATATTGTGTTATATAGCGTAAATTAAAAGTTATGAGAAAACGAGTATACGATGAAGGTGCTAGGACAAGCAATACTCATAAGCTATTGTAACAACCATACTGATGTTGCTTCGCAAATCAGTGCATGGATTGCTGAAGCTAAGGAAGCAAAATGGACTAGACCTAATGATATCAAAATACGATATGCTAATGCGAGCTTTTTGTCTGATAATAGAGTTATTTTTAATTTAAAAGGTAATAAGTATAGATTGGATACGAAAATCTACTATCAACGTCAGATTGTGATTGTGAAGAGGATAGGCACTCATGGCGAATACAATAAATGGAAATTCTAGGGGGTGAAATCATGAACAAAGTCATTAAGAATGAGACTGAGTATGAAACGACCCTCTCTACGCTGGAGAGACTGTTGGATCTCGATCCGGCTCCGGGCACGCCTGAGAATGAAAACCTAGAACTTCTTACACTACTCGTCGAGGATTATGAATCCAGACAGTATAAATTAACTCCTCCTACACCCATTGAAGCTATTAAGTTCCGAATGGAGCAACAGAAGCTTAACCAACGTGACTTAATTCCATACATTGGAAGTAGGAGCAAAGTCTCTGAGGTACTATCTGGAAAGAGGTCACTAACGCTATCAATGATACGTGCTCTTAGCGCTGGTTTGGGAATTCCAGCCAATGTTTTGATTCAGGAGCAAAACCAGGACGATATAGACTGGGACCGGTTCCCAATTAAACAAATGATTGCCTGGGGCTGGATACCAGCTCCCAAACATCTTCGGTCAATACCTGTGGAGGAGATACTGCAGCCTTTCTTTGCCAAAGCGAGAGATCTTCAGTTGCAAACTGTCTTCTATCGCTCGTCAAGCAGTATACGTTCTGGACGATCTATGGATGACTATGCGCTTACTGCATGGTCAGCTCGAGTATTAATTAAGGCATCGGAAAATCCGCCTGTTGTTAAATATAAAGCCGGCGTTCTTACCGAGAAGTTCATGCGTGAGGTAGTGCAACTTAGTACATCTGAAGAGGGTCCATTACTAGCGAGAGATCTTCTTAGGAAGCAAGGCATTCAGTTTATAGTAGAGCGTCATCTGCCACGAACATATCTTGATGGTGCTATCATTATGACCGATAAGCTTAGTCCCGTTATTGGTCTTACCCTAAGACATGATCGTATTGATAACTTTTGGTTTACTTTAATTCATGAACTGGCACATTTATCATTACATCTAGAAAGCGAAAATAGTATTTTCTATGACGACCTTGATATGGAAGCTGAAGATGATCCTCGTGAGCGTGAAGCTGACGACCTAGCTGGAGAAGTGCTTATCCCTGAGGAGGCATGGAAACAAAGCCCGGCGAGTCATTTACGATCCTCCGAAGCTGCGGAACATCTGGCAAAACAGCTTAATATTCACCCAGCAATTGTTGCAGGTCGAATGCGCCATGATCTTAAAGCTTATCGACTTCTTAACAACCTTGTTGGCCATAAGAAAGTACGGAAACTGTTTCCTGAGGTGTTTGGGGGGTGATAGCTACTATGGATCAATTCAAACAGACTCACTATGTGCCTATTCTACGCTGGAAGAAAGCCGAACAGGTTGCTTTAGCTAAGTTGTCGGCAGATACTTCAACTCATATTACTCCGCTTGTCGAACTTATAGCCGATAACTTTAAAAATCCCCCCAAAAGAGAGCTATCTCTTGAAGAGGTTGCGAGTAAAATTTCACATCAACTATTTCAATATTGGGGCGAAAGGCCGTTTTTTGTCGATCTTAATCATTTATCCCAGAGTATTCTCACTGAAGGACCGAGTCATTTCTTAATACTGCTAAGCAATTATGCTAGCATTGCCCAATTATCGTTGATACCAGTTACTGGAATAAGCAGAGATCCCTCTTATCAATCAGCAGTACTCGATGTTATTGGCAAACATAACCAAGGAGTGTGCTTTCGCTTATCCCTACATGACGTCAATAGCCAAGCATTAGCTCAAGATCTTAATAAAATGCTATCCTTTTTTAGAATTGTGCCTGAAGAGGTAGACCTGTTGGTTGATTTTCAAGTTATCGATCCTTCCGTTCCTAAATTTTCTGCTCTCTGTAGGCAGATCCCAGATATCCATAAATGGCGCAACTTTATAGTAGCGAGTGGTGCTTTTCCAGAGGATTTAAGGCATCTTAGAAGAAATCAGCAACATACTATTGACCGCCTTGATTGGATCTCATGGAGAGACCAAACCACTCCCAAAGGGTCTTGTAAACGATTGCCAACATACAGCGATTATACAATTCAGTATCCTCAATATCTGGATCGCGCAGGACCACTTAATTACAGCGCGAGCATCCGTTATACGGCAAAGGAATACTGGGTAATCATGCGTGGGGAGAGCGTCTCTAACGAGGAAGGGCCTGGTACAGCGCAGTGGCCGGCTAACGCTCAATTGCTATGTGACCGTAAAGAATACTGCGGAGATACCTTTAGTGACGGTGACAAATACATCAAAGAAATGATTTCGCAATATGATAAGCCGGGAAGTCCCACCACATGGCTAAGAGCAGGTATCAATCACCACATGACATTCGTTGTGTGGCAACTCGCCACCCTTGCCGAGACTTCAGCTGCTGCCTTATCTTAAAACGAAGAGAATCCGGGTTACTCAAGTCCACGAGGCGCTTATAAATCTCCCTTCGGCGTTTTGAACGTACCCCACTTGCTGCACCTATTTCCTCAAGAATGGCCAATGCTTCATTACGCCATAATAAGGCTACTACCGCATTTAGGTCTACCTCTGGATTTTCACGGGCCGACCTTGCGTCAGACAGCACCACAGTACCAGATTGCTTCTTCATTTCAGCCAACCTTACACCCCACCATTCTGGGACCATTTTCAATGCGTCATACGCATGTCTATAACCTACAATCAACGTAACACGGTCCATTACACTATTATAAGCCTCGATCTGGTCTGGTAGGCGCTTCAGACTGTCAAGGTCACTCTTAATCTCATATCCATGTAACTGGTGGTTAATAACGACCAGATCTATTCTTGATGTTCCGTGCTTGATTCCCAGCTCATCTAACACTAACGTGTCATTATCTCCTGCATGTTTTTTCAACAACTCTTCTTTTAGTGCGATTCGTATATCACGGTCATTCATTGTCTTTCCTTACCGGCCAGTCTTTCCAATTCATGTTCGATTGCTTGAATAATCAACTTAGTCATGGAGATTCGCTGCTTGGCTGCTTCTATTTTAACCGTAGCATGCAACTCTTCAGGTAAATACAACGTAGTCTTGGCAGAGGTTTTTACATCCTTGTCCGAGTTCATTGTGTAGGAATATACCATATTTCTGCTATTCTGTCAATATGTCACTTTTAGCCGACCATCCTAATCTGATATATTTTAAATTCACGACAAGATTTAGAGGATCTCTACATTGTCTTCGGTCGGTGGCTATAAAAAGGTAACTGAAAAAATTTTCCCCGGCCAACTTAAATCTCGTTTACGTTGCCGAGGAGTTCTAGGTATCGTCTCCTTAAGTGGGCGGTACTGGACTTGAACCAGTGACCTCTTGCGTGTGAAGCAAGCACTCTAACCACTGAGCTAACCGCCCCAAATTACACCTAATTATACACATATATCACTAGGGATACCATTAGAGAAGCTAAAGCAGAAAACGAAATCAACCCGCCTACAATAACAAATAGCTACAAGGCTCCAGTTCTTCCTCAGCTACTGTTATCACGATATTACTATTACTAATACGAACCTTATAAATATAAGAATCTTCAGGCAGACGGTCTTTGTAATACAAAATATGGAATTGTCCTAGATAGAAGGAGTCTAACACTACCCCTTTTTCACCCACATATTTTTCATTATGAGCATACTTAGGCTGTCCGTGCTGATCCTTCACCGGAACAATCGTTACTTTTTGACCCTTAGTATATTTCGGTTCCATGGTAAAACTACCTAGCCAACCTATGCTTATCGTCCTCGGCTTGAATCCTGTCTGCCCCAGGTTATGGCCATCAATTGGCCTTTTTCTTTTCCCCGGTTAGCGTGGTAATACTTTAGTGCTAAGCTGGAGAATTGTCAATACCCCAAGAGCTGCCGTGGTCTGCAGCTTGATTTGTGCCGGGACCAAAGGATTACCAACTAACTGCGAAGAAATCTCTTACCAAGAGCTTTATTAGAGAAGGTCAAGGTTACGGGCAAAGAAGCAACGAATTGTCACTTCTTTGCCCGTGCGACGTGGGCTAATAACTGAAAGAACAACCACGGTTCCTCCTATTGTGCAAAATGGTGGAGCCAACGTGTACAATAGACAGAACCTTTACCCCAACGTTTAGTTTAACAGGCTGAATCTAATAGTTCAAACCTAACAGGTGCTTTCTAAGGACAATTGAGAGTCTAGTTAACCCTCTTCCCACTGGCTAGTAAGAGGGCTGCTCTTTTTCTGTACCGCTTTTGCTGACGATCTAGACGAGCTAGCCCTCCTTCAAAAAGGAAAACACCTAGCGACAAATCCGCCACCAGATTCTTCAGCGGCTATTCGCCCTCTCTAGCGCTTTGAAACGCTTCGCCCTGTTCTATCTTCGTGCCTCCGTATTTTCTACAGCGGTAAATAATTTTGCTCAGCGATACCCGCTTTTCTGCTGGCCTCCTCATTTCGTGGACCACCTCACGGCGATGAGCCGTTCCTTGGCTACCTATCCGCTTTCATTGGAGCCCTTCTTATGACTCTTTATTAACAGGGAAACTCTTAGGGAAACTGGGTAAGCAGGAAAAAGACTATTGACAATTGAAATTTATAATATTATAATATTATAATATTATAACTGAAAGGCGAAAGATAGAATCGTGGTTTTGTCAAGATTAAAATCTAAAAGACTCCCTGAGATTATCGAGAGCGCAATAGTTGATTTTATCCTTAAAGAAAAGCTGAGTTCGGGCGATAGGCTACCTAATGAGAAAGATATGGCCAGGCAATTTGGTGTGAGTATCGCTACAATACGGGAAGCTCTCCGAGGATTGGAAATTTATGGAGTAATAGGGAAAAAAAGAGGAAAACTAGGCGGGATATTCGTCAGTAACAGCAATAACCCGCTCACTAATAATCCACTTGGCGTATCACATAGTCTTTTTCAGCCAGAGAGGATTAGGTCTGAAGATCTCTTCCAAGTGATTCAAATGGTCAATCCCGCTGCATCAGCGATGGCTGCCTTGCGTGTAACCCCAAAGGAATTACAAATACTCGAACAAAATGTTAGATATTGCGAACATAAACTTCGAAGGTCAGGGATAACTATTTCTGAGGATGATTTTTGCGATGTCGAAGATAAGGATATTGAATTCCATGCATTAATAGCAGAGGCAACAAAAAATCCGGTTCTGAATATGGTCATGAAGTACACTCTGTATTTATTAATAACATACAAAAAAGACTTTATTAGTCCTGAATTTTCATTTGTTTCATCAATGGTTAGCGGCCACCGAGAAATTGTTAATCATCTAAAAACACATGATGCCCAAGGGGCAGAAGAGGCGATGAGAGCACATGAGCAGGTGGCCGCGCTTTATTTTAGTGCTAAAGAGCGTCACCAACTATAACGGGCCTACTAAGATTTTCTGTGGAAGCACGATTACAGACAAAAGGTGTATAAGGTGTACAATTAATTACCGAATAAATGTAGCCAAATATTGGGAAAGGGAGGTAACTTTGCCTATGGAGTAGAGCGGTTAGGAGATGAGAGCCTTGGTTCGACTCTCTATGTTATCTAAGAAAGGAGAGGAGTGATGAAAAAGATTGTAGTGCCGCTACTGGCAATAGCCTTAGTAGTGGCAATAATTTTGGGTGGCTGTGCCGCTCCGGCTGAAACACCCACGGAACCAACCACACCTACAGAACCAACCACACCTACCGAACCAACAGAACCAACAGAACCTACTGAACCAACACCAACTGCTCCAAGTACAATAAAGTTTGGAGCAGTACTGCCTCTCACGGGTAGCGTAGCCACTAGTTGTGCGATGTCCGGGCCACAAAAATCATACGAATTATGGGTAGAGCAAAAGAACGATCAGGGTGGGATATACGTCAAGGATTACGACAAGACTATACCCATAGAGTTTATACTTTACGACGACAAAAGTGACCCGGCGACAACCGCCCGGATGTACGAAAAACTGATTCTGGAGGATAATGTCGATGTAGTCTTAGGACCCTGGGGTACTGGCTGGACTTTTGCTGCTTGTCCAGTGATAAATGAGTACGAGTATCCCATCATAGTCGTTACTTGCTCAAGCGATGAAGCCACACGAGGAAAGGTAAGTGCCACATTACCTTACATCTTTAATATATCGCCTCAGCCCAGAGAGGTAAGTCAAGACCTTGTTGACCTTCTACTGGAATTTGGGGTTGATACAGCGGCAGTGCTCTTTATTAGCACCGCCCATGGTATAGACCATAATGCCGGACTAATACCGAGGCTAGCAACAGCCGGTATTGACGTTGTCATGAACTCGAGTTACCCCGTTGGAGAACTTGACTTTTCTACGATTATGAGGGAGGTACAGATAGAAAATCCACAAGCTCTGCTATGTTATTCCTACGCAGAGGATGGGATACTGATAATAGAAGAGGCCATGACGATTGACTACAATCCAGATGTCTGCTTTCTCTCTCTAGGCGGTTATAATGCATACATAGAGAGATTTGGTGCTGATGGTGCGGAAGGCATTATGAGTACCGGCGCCTGGAACAAGTATCTTAACATACCCGGTGTCCCTGAATATGCTGACGCTTTCGCAGCCAAATGGGGAGAGGAACCCGGATACGAAGCGGCTAGGGCATACGCTCCATGCCAAATGTGGGAGGAAATTCTCCGCGAAGTTGGCGTGCTTGACAGGCAAGCACAAAGAGATTACATTGCCGAAACAACGATGCAAACCATATGGGGAGACGTAACGTTCGTTGAACAATATGGCGTGACACCTCCGGGGCAGATTGGGCAGTGGCAGGATGGTGTGCTTACAATAGTTGCTCCCAAGGAAGAACGGGAAGCACAAAATTCCGAGGTAGTATTCCCTAAACCTCAATGGCCTTAACTAAGGAGTCCCAGCTTCAAGGGATCATCCTGCATAATATGAATTGCGAACTTCGGGTGGAACAGCAAGGGTGTACATTCTCCTGTCTTCCCATAAACTCACCCGAAGTTCGCAGTCGTGTTTGCTTCCTCTGACATTTAAACTAGGGGTGTTTGTAACGCGATGGAAGCTTTTGCTCACGTTATGATTGCGGGCACAACCATGGGTGCTATCTACGCCCTTATTGCTATTGGCCTCAACATACAGTGGGGAGTGAGCCGCATATTGAATATTGCTTATGGTGAATTCCTCATGTTTGCCGGATTCGGCACGTTTTTTGGGTATACACTCTTTGGTATTAACCCACTACTATCGCTGGTTATATTCAGCCCGGCATTCCTCGGTATAGGTATATTGACTCATAGGACAATGTTTGAGCGCCTGCTAAAGACATCAGAATCAGTTATCGTATTTGAAGTTAGTGCGGTTTTAGCGACCTACGCCGTTATGTCTATAGCATCAAATTCCGCCAGTATACTCTTTGGCGCCGAGTTGAGGTCTCTCCACTTTCTAACCCAGCCCATTGAGTTACTAGGCTCTGTGTATCCCACGAATCGCTTTGTGGCCTTTGCCGTTGCCATAGGCATGTGCATACTAGTATTCTTCCTGCTAAACCGTACACGCATAGGGAAAGCCATCAGGGCCACTGCTACTGACCTAGATGCCGCCAGGCTCATGGGCATACATGTTTATAACATGCTTGCGATATCTTTTGGCCTGGGTGCGATGCTCGCGGGAGCAGCCGGTACGCTGGTAAGCATTATGTACCCAGTTTCTCCGTTCATAGGTCTCAATTACTTGGCAATTGCTATGATAGTAGTCGTCCTTGGAGGTATGGGCAACCCTCTGGGCAGTTTAGTAGGTGGATTTGTGTTAGGTATTGTAGGTGCTATCGTACGGTTTTTTGAACCAGGGCTGTCTTTAGCAGCTTTTTATATAATCTTCGCCGCTGTGCTTCTAGTAAAGCCAACTGGTATTTTGAGTAGAAAGTCCTAAAGATCAGACGAGAGGCTAATAAACCCTTTGAATATGAAAGTCGATTTAAGAAAGCATGCTTTCCCAGTGATAACAGGGATAGTCGCTGTATTGGCGGCAATCTACCCGCTCTATGGCCCTGTTTATTCTATCGTGCTCTTGGCCAGTGTCATGATGTACGTGGTTCTCGCTATGAGCTGGTCCGCCTTCTGTGTACCTACGAATTATACCTTCCTCGGTACGGCCGCAATCTTTGGTATTGGCATATACACTTCAGCGCTGCTTCAAGACCTGCCCTTCCCACTAGTTATCATCATCGGCGGAGTACTCGGTTTTCTAGTCGGCCTTATTGCCGGCGCAATAACACTGAGATTAAGAGGCATGTACTTCTGTATATTCACCTTCTCAATTAGTGAGCTCATAAGAAGCGTTATGATGTGGTACGAGGTGAACATAACCGGTGCCGTCGGTAGATGGCTCCCTTTGGTAAGCCCGGAAACAATCTATTACTACATGTTAGGTCTCAGTTTTGCAACATTCTTCATTCTTTACTTTTTTAGAAAGTCTAAGTGGGGTCTCGCCCTGGAAACTATAGGTCAATCTGAGGAAGCTGCAGCTCATATGGGCATAAATGTAAACCGAGTTAAAATCCTTAGCTTTGCGCTAATTTGTTTCTTTATAGGAGCAGCCGGCTCAATTATGGCGGCACGATGGTCATACATCGACCCCGACCTAGCGTTTTCGCCGACAGTCACATTTCTGACGATCATGATGGTACTCGCCGGCGGCAGCGATTCACGTACTTGGGGACCAATACTTGGCGCTGTACTTCTTTCAACTCTATCTGATACGGTGCTTGCAGATTTCCCCAATTTGACCATGATGCTACTAGGTATCATACTATTGGTCATTATACTATTTTTCCGGGGCGGAATACTCGGAGAGTTTGGCAGATTGATGGAACGCTATAAGAGAGGAAGGCAAAATAAACAATTGGTTGGAGAGTAAAGATAGAGAGTACCATAATAGAACGGGAGGTGAGTGATGCCGCTCCTTGCAGGAAGGGGGGTAACTAAATATTTTGGTGGTCTAGCGGCTGTAGATGGTGTTGATTTCAAAATAGAGCAGGGGGAGATTGTGGG
>DAOULZ010000008.1:0-14443 GCA_034414575.1 Dehalococcoidales bacterium
GCACTCGCCTTGCCCGACTGGTGGCAAATGCCGGCAGCGTCTGAGTATCTATGGCTATTTCGCCATCAGGACGGCGCACCGCCGTTACCATCGCCCTTCGCCCCCGCATCATCACCCCCTCGATAACCGCCTGACCGCCGTAATGAAATTTCTTCGCCACCGATAACCCCCAAATAAGCAAAGAGGAGCTGCCTCACTACAGCCGCTCCTCACAACAAACTATAGAACGCGTCTATCTAACCTTCTTGTAATTTGTAGCGCCGCTTGAAACGCTCCACCTGACCCGCCTTATCCATCACCCTCTGCCCTCCGGTGAAGAAGGGGTGGCACTGGCTGCATACCTCAACCTTTAATTCCTTCCTAGTAGAGCCAATAGTAAAGGTATTGCCACAAGAACAGATTACCTTGGCATCAGGATAATACTTGGGATGAATCTTAGCCTTCATAACCCTAACCAGCGCAAACGCTGACCCTCCTCCGGTTTCTACTGGCCGGCTCAAACCGGACAACTCCGTCAATAAGCGCATAGAGGGTGTAGTCCTTACCAACGCCCACGTTATTACCCGGGTGAATGCGAGTGCCCCGCTGCCGAACCAGAATAGTCCCGGCACGCACCGTCTGTCCCGCGTAACTCTTTACCCCCAGCCGCTTGGCATTACTATCCCGACCATAGCGAGTGGAGCCGCCTCCCTTTTTATGTGCCACTTGGCTTCACCTCTTTCTTACGCTGCCGAACCTTCTTCTCCGCCCTACCCTGGCTAGCCCCTGGTTCCACTATCTTGTCTATCGTCAGCCGAGTATAAGCCTGACGATGCCCCGTTTTCTTACGGTAACGCACCTTTGGCTTATACTTAAGAACAATAATCTTTTTGCCCTTACCCTCTCCCTGCGAGGTAGCCATCACCTTCGCTCCGTCAACGGTAGGGCTACCAACCATCACCTTCTCCCCCTGGGCAATAAGTAAAACCTTGTCCAGTTCAACGGTATTCCCCTCGGCCACATCCAACCGCTCCACGTCAATAGTCTGACCCGGGGCCACCTTATACTGCTTACCACCAGTTTCAATAATCGCGTATATTTTACATCCTCCAACAATTATGCGTAGTTACGATATTCTACCAACTCACGCCTTGGGGTGTCAAACTCAGCGAAGCATCACAGCCTACCAAAGCAAAGTTTCCGCCAAAGCTCCTCAACCCTTGCCTTAAGCTCGTCAAGAGTACAATCAGTATCAATAATGACGTCGGCCTGCCCCACTCTTTCCGCTACCGGTAACTGGGAATGAATCCGAGCCAGAGACTCCGCTTCCGAGAGCCCGGTCCGCTCCTCAAGCCGTCTCAGGACGGTAACCTCGGGAACTACCGTAACCCAGACCTCATCCACCAAAGGAGCCCAGCCAGCTTCCAGCAGGAGCGGGGCTTCGAGCACCACCACCTTCGCTCCCTGCCGACGGTACTCCTCAAGCTGAGCCTCTACTCGCTCCGCTATCCGGGGGTGCATTATCCGGTTCAGCCCGGCTAAAAACTCGGGGTTACCAAATACTATCCTGCCCAGCTTGTGACGACTAATGTTACCATCGGGGGTAAGAACCCTGTTGCCAAAGGCAGCCACCACCTCCTGCCCTACCTCAGCATCAGACTCGAGGATTTCATGACCCACCTTATCAGCATCGATAACGACCGCCCCCAACTCCTTAAGAAACTGAGCCACCGTACTCTTGCCGCTGCCGATACCACCCGTCAGACCGATTATTTTCACGACAAATCACCCCCAACAGTCTATCTGTTAGCAATCAAGCCGTCAAGGGGAAACTAATATCAATCAGCAGGCTATAACTTACCCTAAACGAATGATATAATTAGTCTAAGAGGCCGAGGAGGGTGATTAGCCATGCATGAGGCAAGGCTCTACGAAAAGCTGCCCGGCTCCAGGGTCAGGTGCCATACCTGTCAGTGGCGCTGCACCATCAACCCAGATAAGCTCGGCGTCTGCCGCATGTACCAGAATAAAGATGGTACTCTTTATAATCTAAACTACGCCCTGGTATCCTCACTGGCTTCTGACCCCATTGAAAAGAAGCCCCTCTTCCACTTTTTCCCTGGAACCCTAGCCCTTTCCCTGGGCACTTGGGGCTGTAACTTTCACTGCCAGGACTGCCAGAACTGGGAAATATCCTGCCAGGAGACTCCTGAGCCGTGGCAGGGGACACGTGAAATCCAACCTCAGCCAGAAATAGAGCTGGCTAAAAACCATCATTGCGCCGGTATCGCCTGGACATACAATGAACCGACTATCTGGTTTGAATATACCCTCGACTCCGCCAAGCTGGCTAAAGAGAACGACCTCTATACCGTCTATGTCACCAATGGCTATATGACCCCGGAAGCACTGGACACCATCGGGCCCTACCTGGATGCCTGGCGGGTGGATGTCAAGGGCTTCTCCGACTCCCTCTATCGCCAGCTAGTCAAGATAAGCCACTGGCGCAGTATTCTGGAGGTGGCCGAGCGGGCCAAAGACAAGTGGCGGATGCATATTGAGGTGGTTACCAACATCATTCCCACCATGAACGATGATGAGGCGCAACTTGAGGGCATTGCCCGGTGGATTCGGGACAGGCTGGGAGAACTAACCCCGTGGCATGTGACCAGGTTCCACCCCAACTATCATCTCCAGCACCTCCCCCCAACCCCTATTGCCACCCTTGAGCATGCCTACGATATCGGAAAGAAGGCTGGCCTCAAGTTTGTCTACACCGGCAATGTTCCCGGACACAGGAGTGAGAGCACCTATTGCTACTCCTGTGGTAAACTAAACGTGGAAAGGTACGGCTACCAGACTAACGTAGTCGGCCTTAAGGGCTCAAGGTGTAAATTCTGCGGGGCAGAGCTTAATTTCAGGGTGAGCGGAGATAAGGGAGGGAGCCATGATTAGGAAGCCGGCTGTCGCCGGGCAGTTCTATCCAGCCCAAGCCGCCAAACTCAGGGAAATGATCCAGGGGATGGTTAGTAAAAAAGCCAAAAAGGAAGACGTAATCGGCCTGGTCTCACCTCATGCTGGTTATATCTACTCGGGGCCGGTAGCCGGAGCCACCATATCCAAGGTTAAATTCAAGGACACCTTTATTATCCTGGGACCCAATCATACCGGCATGGGAAAGCCCCTGAGCATTATGACCGCGGGCACCTGGGAGACACCCCTGGGGCAAGTAGAGATTGACTCGGAACTGGCGGAGAAAATCCTGGCCACCTCCAGGCACCTACAAGATGACGTCGGGGCACATCAATACGAACACTCCCTTGAAGTGCAAATTCCCTTCCTACAGTACTTCAAGCAAGACTTCCGCATCGTGCCCATTATCCTGGCTTACTCCAGCGCTACCGCCTATAAAGAACTCGGTGAAGAAATAGCCCAGGCGGTTAAGGACTTAAAGAGAAAGGTAGTCATCATCGCCTCCAGTGACATGACCCACTACGAGCCGCAGGAGTCGGCCCAGCGCAAAGATAGCCAAGCGATTGAGGCGATACTGGAGCTTAATGAAGATGAACTCTTAAGACGGGTTAGCGAACTTGATATCTCAATGTGTGGCTACGCCCCTACGGTAGCTCTCATCTCGGCAGCCAAGAAGCTCGGGGCAACCAGTGCTGAGCTGGTTAGATACCAGACTAGCGGTGATACCACCGGGGATTACTCTGCCGTGGTCGGCTATGCCGGGATAATATTTAAAGGGATGTCCCCGCTGGCTAAACTGGCCAAGGAAACCGTGGAGACCTATGTCAAGGAGGGCAGGGTTCCTGAACCACCGAAAAGGCTCACTCCCAAGATGAAGGAGAAAGCCGGGGTATTTGTCTCCATCCACAAGCTTGGTAGGCTGCGCGGCTGCATCGGCACCTTTGAACCCCAAGAGGCCAACGTGGCTGAGGAGACCATCACCAACGCCGTAAGCTCGGCGACCCGGGATCCCCGCTTCCCCCCCATCGCCCCCAATGAGCTTAAAGACCTTGACTATAACGTGGACGTTCTGACTCCTCCGAAGCCGATAGAGCGTAAAGACCAACTAGACCCCAGAAGGTACGGGGTTATTGTAGAGTGCGACCTGAGGCGGGGCCTGCTGCTTCCCGACCTTGAGGGGGTAGACACGGTGGACTACCAGATTAATATCTGCCGCCAGAAGGCAGGGATACTGCCTGATGAACCAATAAAGCTTTACCGATTTGAGGTGAAGAGGTATAAGTGACAACCAAAATGGACAAGGACAAAATATCAAAACATCGAGCTGAGGTAATAGAAAGATTCATCAATATTGAGTGGATGATAAATGCGATAATTTCTCAGCATTATCTCAAGAAAGTGCGAAAATCCTTCATGCTCGAAGTCCTATATGACGAGTATTTTAATTTTGGTCTAAAAAGAAGGATACTTGAAAAGATTCTCAAAAAAAACAGTAAATATGAAAACCAGATAATTGAACAGCTAAGACGATTGAACAATATCAGAAATTACTTTGCCCACTGCGGACAAGAGATTATCACGCTCACGGATAAACCACTGAAGCGAAAGGTAATTCATCGTAGAAATATTAAAGAGGAACTCGATTTTGAGAGTTTACATGATGAATTTATGACGAAAGTTGGTAGTGTAGAAAAGTATCTGGTCCAAGTACTTTATGATTTGGGAGGGACTCTGATAACCAAACTCCCTAAAACCTAAAGAAGGTGCGTTATGGATATGTTTGAGCAAAAAGCCGAGGAAATAAAACGTAGAGAGGCGCCGCTGGCTACCCGGATGCGCCCCACCACCTTCAGTGACTTTGTCGGGCAGGAGCACCTTATCGGCCCGGGGCGGGTGCTGAGAAAGGCGATTGAGACCGGCAAGGTACCCTCCATTCTTCTGTGGGGGCCGCCGGGCAGCGGCAAAACCACCATGGCCTACATCATCGCCGACGCTACCGAATCACACTTCGAGCCGATAAGCGCCGTCAGTGCTGGGGTAGCCGACCTGCGCCGAATAATCGAAGGGGCCAACGACCGCCGCAAGAATATCCACCAGCAGACTATCCTGTTCATTGACGAGATTCACCGCTTTAACAAAGCCCAGCAGGACGCCGTGCTGCCCTATGTTGAGGATGGCACCCTTATTCTCATCGGTGCCACCACGGAAAACCCCTCTTTTGAGGTTGTCTCCCCCCTTCTCTCACGCTGCCAAGTTCTGGCCCTCAACCCCCTTACCGATGATGAAATTCAACTCATTATTACTAGAGCCCTGAGGGACATGATACGCGGTCTGGGCGCTTTCAAGGTAGAACTGGAGGAGGACGCCCTAAAGCACCTTATCACCATGTCCAATAATGATGCCAGGGTTGCCCTGAATGCTCTGGAAATGGCCACCTTGGCCACCCCACCCGATGATGACGGTAAGCGTTATATTTCACTGGCTACCATTGAAGATGCCGTCCAGCACCGGGCACTGCGCTACGATAAGGCTGGCGACCTACACTACGACACCATATCGGCTCTCCACAAGTCGATGCGCGGCTCAGACCCTGACGCCTCTCTATACTGGCTGGCACGAATGCTGGAAGCGGGCGAAGACCCCCTCTATATTGCCCGCCGACTGGTTCGCTTTGCTTCGGAAGATATCGGCATGGCTGACCCCATGGCGCTGGTAATCGCCATGGCGGCACAGCAGGCTGTCCACTTCATCGGTATGCCCGAGGGAAACCTGGCGCTAGCTCAAGCCACCGTCTACCTAACCACCGCCCCCAAGAGCAACTCCCTGTATCAGGCCTACTCCAAGGTTCAGGAGGAAATCAAACAGAGCACCACCGAATCAGTGCCCCTGCACCTGAGAAACCCGGTCACACCCCTAATGAAAGGGATGGGCTATGGCGAGGGGTATAAATATGCTCATGACTACCCGGGGCACTTTGTTAAGCAACGGAACCTGCCCGATGCCCTTCAGGGTAAACGCTACTACACCCCAAGCGACCAGGGATACGAAAAGAAGATTATCGCCCGTCTCAAAACCTGGTGGCGCGACTTCGGCAAACCAGCCGAAGCTAAGGAACAATCGAAGACTAAAAAGACTAAAGACAATGCTCAAGAAGAGACCTAGCCCAAGCGATAAGAAACAGACTTGACAATTGCCAATTTCCTGATTATAGTTAGACAGAAGGATCTTTTTACTAGGCTTCTTTGAATTTATCGGTGGTTATCTGGCTGAGTACTGACTAGTCCCCTAAGATTTTCGACCTTCTTGGTTTTTTATAGTTTGGTTCTCCCGTATGTCAAAGTATATTTTTGTTACCGGTGGTGTTGTTAGTTCGGTCGGCAAGGGGATCACGGTCGCTTCCATCGGCACCATTCTAAAGAGCCGCCAGATTAGCGTGTCAGTACAGAAGCTGGACCCCTATCTCAATGTCGACCCGGGGACAATGTCACCCTATCAACACGGCGAAGTGTTTGTTACTCAAGATGGTGCCGAGACTGACCTTGACTTAGGCAACTATGAGCGCTTCATTGACATTAATCTCAGCGCAGAATCTAATGTCACCTCGGGTCAAATCTACCGCTCAGTTATTGACAAAGAAAGGCGAGGGGATTTCCTAGGAGGTACTATCCAGGTGGTTCCTCATGTTACCACTGAGATTAAGGAGAGATTCGAGAAGTTGGCCGAAAAATCCCAGGCTGAGGTAGTCATCATTGAGGTCGGGGGTACCGTAGGCGATATTGAAGGACAACCCTTTCTCGAGGCCATCAGGCAGATGAGAAACGACGTCGGGCGAGATAACGTACTCTATATCCACGTTACCTTTCTCCCCTACCTCACCTCAACCCAAGAACTAAAGACCAAGCCTACCCAGCACAGTGTCAACGAGCTGAGGCGCATTGGTATTCAGCCTGATATCATCGTCTGCCGCAGCGACTACCCTATATCTGAAGCCATAAGAGATAAAATATCCCTCTTCTGCGATGTAACCAAGCAGGCTGTCATTCCCCTACCCACCGTAGACACCATCTACGAAGTGCCGGTGGTTCTTGAAGAAGAAGGATTAGGACAATTAGTCGTGGATAAGCTTGGTCTTAAAGCCCAAGATACCGACCTGGGTCAGTGGCGAGAACTGGCCCGGCGGATTAAGGAGCCCCTCGAGCCAGTCAATATTGCCCTGGTCGGCAAATACGTGGAGCTGCAGGATGCCTACTTCTCGGTTCGGGAGGCTTTATGCCATGCTGCCCTCGGTCATGACAGATGCCTTAACCTGCTCTGGGTTCACTCCGAAGATCTAGAAAAAGAGGGGGGTGAAGCCCTACTGGGGACAGCTCAGGGTCTTATTATTCCGGGCGGTTTTGGTGTCAGGGGCATTGATGGGATGGTGAAGGCAGCCAGCTATGCCCGGATTAATGAAATCCCCTACCTCGGCCTATGCCTCGGGATGCAGGTCATGGTAATCGAGTTTGCCCGCCACGTTCTGAAGTCGACCGAGCCTAACTCCACCGAATTCCAGGCTACTACTCCCTACCCAGTCATTGACCTCCTCCCCGAACAGAAAAAAGTAAAAAGTAAGGGGGCCACCATGCGCCTGGGAGACTACCCCTGCCAGTTGGTACCTGGCAGTCACAGCGCTAAAGCATATGGAGATAGCTTGGTCTACGAACGGCACAGACACCGCTACGAATTCAATAACGAGTTCCGTACCCTCCTCCAGGAGGCTGGCATGGTTTTTAGTGGTTTGTCACCTGACGGTAAGCTGGTGGAAATCTGCGAACTGGCTAACCATCCATGGATGCTGAGCTGCCAGTTCCACCCGGAGTTTAACTCGCGGCCTAATCGCCCTCATCCTCTTTTCCGTGACTTTATTGGTATATCTAAGGAAACGCTACGGGAAGGGGCCCAGCCCTCGCTACCCCTCTCCGCTTAAATAAGTAACTAGAATACTAACCCATGCTCGAAACGAACCATCCCCCAGGGGAGATTCAGAGAGAGAAACACAAATAAGAACCACAGGAAGGTTACACATGGACATTACTGAATTGGAAAATAAAAGCAAAGATGAGCTAGTGGAGTTGGCTAAGGAGATGGGTATCTCCAGCCCAACAGGTCTCAAGAAGCAGGACATTATCATGCGCCTCTTGCAGGCGCATGCTGAACAGCAGGGCAACTCATTCTGCGGTGGTATCCTGGAGATCATGAATGACGGCTACGGATTCCTGCGACAAAGCACCCTGCTTCCCAGCTCAGACGATATCTACCTTTCTCAGTCCCAGATACGCCGCTTTAGCCTGCGTACCGGCGACATGGTTACCGGTCAGGTAAGACCGCCCAAGAGCGGCGAGAAATATCGCAGCCTACTACGGGTGGAAGCTATAAATGATATAAACCCCGAGCTAGCCAAGCAACGACCCTATTTTAACTCGCTCACTCCCACCTTTCCTGACAAGTTAATTAACCTCGAGACTACACCCGGAGAGCTATCCACCCGGCTTCTAAACCTTATTACCCCCATAGGGCGCGGGCAGCGAGGTTTAATTGTCTCACCACCCAAAGCCGGCAAAACAATGCTGCTCAAATCTATCGCCAACGCTGCCACCACCAACTATAACGACCTCCACATTATGGTCTGCCTGATTGGGGAAAGACCGGAGGAGGTTACTGACATGAAGCGATCGGTAAAAGGTGAGGTGATCGGCGCCACCTTTGACGAGGCAGTAGAGAATCAGACCCGCGTTGCTGAGTTGGCCTTGGAGAGAGCCAAAAGGTTGGTGGAAAGTGGCCGGGATATCGTCATTCTCCTTGACGGCATTACCCGGCTCACCCGCTCATACAATCTGGCTATGCCTCCCAGCGGGCGAACCCTGTCTGGCGGTATTGACCCGGCTGCCCTGCACCCAGCCAAACGCTTCTTTGGAGCTGCCCGCAATACAGCTGAGGGTGGCAGTCTGACCATCATCGCCACCTGTCTCATCGACACTGGCAGCCGCATGGACGAGCTCATCTACGAGGAATTCAAGGGAACGGGTAATATGGAACTCCACCTCGACCGCCGCTTAGCCGAACGCCGCACCTTCCCGGCCATAGATATCCAGCGGAGTAGTACCCGGCGGGAAGAACTACTTCTGGACGAAAAGGATCTAAAGCAGATTTGGCTACTGAGGCGAATGGTGTCTATGGTTGCCTCTGACTCGGTTAACTTTACAGAAACCACCCAGCGAGTTCTCGACCGCCTAAGCAAAACAAGATCCAACGCTGATTTTCTAGCTAACCTGGGCAAGGAAGTACAATAGTCTGCCGGCTAAATCTGCGGTTGACACCCCGTCAACTAGAGGTTATACTTAAAAACACCGCGCGGGGTGGAGCAGTGGTAGCTCGTCGGGCTCATAACCCGAAGGTCGTTGGTTCGAATCCAACCCCCGCTACCAAAAGAGTAAAAGGCCAGGCTATTAAGGCGGTGGCCTTTTTGTTTGCTAATGGGGAAACGCTATCTCACCAATCACAAATGTTAGCACAACAAAGCCAATGGCGACAGCTAAGTAGACAGCGACGGCACGCTCTTTTCTCTTTGTGATGCTGATAAGGCCAGTGACGAAGGCAGCTATTCCAGAAGTCGCTGCCAGTAGCCCAGGTATGGCTAGCACTAGGTTACTGAAGAATGTATCGCCTCCACGCTGCCCGGAGGCAATAAGGGCCTGCAATGAACCGAAAAAGATAGCGAACGCCACGATTAACCAAGCTGAACATCTACCTATCTTAGTTGTCGGCTTGAAGTGGACTCTCATGATTTCATTATAGGCATCAATTAGGTGGGTGTCTATACCGAGACAATGGCCGACATACGTTTCCTTTCAAATCCAACCCCCGCTACCAATGAAGAACAAGAGGCACAGCCACTAAAGCTGTGCCTCTTCTACATCGTTACGACTATCTAATATAAGAGTCTCGTTTTTGCTGGCTTTGTTCCAGCCATCTACTTGATCTTTTTCGCCCAATCCGTTGCTTTGTCAAGTTCGCCGTCAGCAAGAGGCCCTTTGTTACCGGTTACTGCGAATTTTATAGCAGGAGCAACTATAGAGCATCCCGCCTTACCTAATGCTTTCTCAATTTTTGTGGCAGCGGAGCCAGCCATGCGAGACGGGTATCCAGTATCAAAAGCCGTGGCCCGTACGCCAGACAAGATTTCGGGTTTCAGACTTCTCATAAATGACTTCATGGCTTTAGTAGGGCCCCAAGCATGAATTGGGCTGCCTACAATTAATATGTCGAGGCCTTGCATATCCTCGGGTTTCACCATATCAACCTTTGCTAATTTGACATCATCTTTTGTACCAAGGACAGCTGCAATGGCTTTGGCCACCTTTTCCGTGTTTCCAAACTGGGAGTCATAGACTATCAAAACCTTCATAGTACACCTCCCTCAAAGCATATTTGGGTTATCTTCACATTCTCTATATTAATGTGTTACCAATCTACATTATAGTCACCAGTTGATGCCTTATCAATATTCAGACGTTCGTTTCCTTCGAATCCAACCACCGCTACTAAGAAAGCAGAAGGCTAGGCACATGAACTTAGGCTTTGTTCTCGGTGTGCTGAACAATCGTTATAGCCTATTGTCACACCTGTAGAATACCTGTATTACAATGGCAGTGTGATTGTTCTTTCTGGGGGGAGGATTCGATTCAGTTGCATAGCCGTAATCATAAGGATTCCATTGCGAAGTTGCCTAGCGGGAGACAGGCTCTTTTCTAGCGACTCGTTGGTGGCGAATATGGCTTGCTGCCGGGTCTCATTCCTATCGATTTTGTGGATCATGCCTTTGAGCAGACGGCTATAAGTTTCGCATGGTGGACGGCCAGTTGTTTCAGATTTCAGGATGGCTTTCACGGCTAAGCGCCCACTTATCGCTGCATTATCCATACCTACGCCACGGTACAAATCAACTAGGCCAGCGGCGTCACCGGTTATCAGGATATTTCCTGCTCCGGGGAAAACCCCACTCTTGAGTGGCGAGGCGAAACCCTCTCTCCTCACCACTTTTCCACGTAGCGAGAATCTCTCCCTAATATAGTTGAAGAATCGTTTAGCGTACTCCAGAGGCTCGGGGTCCGCACCAGAACCGATTACCCACTGATCGTCCTTTAGATAAGCCCAAGCAAACATGAGGTTTGAGAACTCCCGCTGGTAATACATGTAAAGCGTGTTTGGATCCAAGGTTGTCTCACCTCTAAAGTAGAAGTTGATCGCCCCACCAGTAGCCTTTTTGTAGAAATCTTCCGGCCGCAATTTCTTTCTGATCCCTGAAAGTAACCCATCCGCAGTAATAAGATAGTGTGTCTTTACTTCAAACCTAGTGTTTCGAGTGGCACACCTGGCCGTTATGACTTTTGCATCTTCCTTAATTCCTGTAAACAGCACTTCATCACGGAATTCCGCTCCGGCATTAACGGCAAGCGAGTTAAGCCAGCTATCGAAGGTTGACCTCCAGAAGTTGAGCATGCGCATCTTGCCTCTTGTAACTTTACCAGCCGGTGTCACCATCTCTACCTTGTAGAGATCATTCTGACACAGTGCCTCTCGAGGTATCTTCTCTCCGATAAGTTTCTCAAAATAGGAGAATTGTATCCCGGAGCAGGGCTTGTTTCTCGGCGTCTTGGCCTTCTCAATCAGCAATGTCTTTAGACCGTGTTGCGCAGCATACTTTGCGGCTATCGAGCCAGCTACCCCACCTCCAACTACTAGTACGTCGTATTCTTCCATATCAATCTCTCCTTACTTAATATTAAACTATTCTTCGTAGAGCTCACAATAATTGTAATGAACTGTAAATACATTGTTTTCAGCCATAGCTCTCAAATTGAACATACCATACCTCGTTATACGATTTGCTACACACGTTCTTAAACCTTTAGTCTCATGCCTGAAGACCAGGATAGTATTGAGATCGATATACGGCCCTAACTTGTCCTTAACAAGTCACACTGCCCCCCACCCCCCCTGTCCCCAGCGTACGAACCCGCAGCCCACGCGCCATAATAGAGGCGTGGAGGTGAGATTATGTCAAATGGAAAGGGCAATTGCAATCACGACATCGTGCAGGCGCTCGGCAGGCTCTCTCCCAAAGACGGGTTAGGGTCTATGCCGACAAGCCCCGTTTCGCACTTGGTGAGTCCTAGGGGCTAGCGCATGGGTTTTTAAGAGGCGTATGTATCATTCAGGAGCATACCTACTCTAAGCTTGACACAGGTGGTATAATAAGTTGAATCGTAAACATAACCGAAGGGAGGTGGTGCGATTGCCAGAGCCCGAAAGGGAAAAGGAAGTATAATCAATAGACAAAAGAGTACATTTACGTGCGGCAGGAGGTTATCCTGCTTGTACCTGTTTATGTTTCTTAAGGAGAATTAATCGATGAAAAACAAGATTTCTAAAATACTGGGGATAGGTCTATCAGCAGGGCTCGTCTTCGGGCTGATTGGTACCCTTTTTGCTGCCCCGGCAGCCGCCGACGAGACTGAGTGGAGCATCGTTAACACCCCCAGCTGGGAGGATATGGTCATCGTCCCCGCCTCCAATATCTTTGACTACGATATCGGTGGTGACGAGGGCGACACCATCTATGCCGTTCTCGAGGTGGATCAGAGCTGTAACGGCGTGGGTGATACCCTTGACTTCGCCCTGGTTAAGTCAACTGACGGCGGTGTCACCTGGACCGACATTACGGCCAACGTGACCGGAGCTGCTAACCTGCCAACCGGTGGCTTCGATTACCTGCTTGCGGTAGCGGTCGCCCCAGATAACGAGGACTGGCTGGCCGTAGCTGGTGTAGACACCGGCCCCGTTCCGGATGTGATATGGGTGGTTGCCTCCGAGGACGGCGGCACCAACTTCAGCTACACCGGCGACATAAACGACAGTGGTGTCACCCTAGGTTGGTTCTTCGACCTGGCAGTGTCACCTGAGGTGGACGGCATCCACAACATCGCCATCGCCGGCACTGAAGGCGGGACTGGCACTGACGCGGCGCTCTTTCGCCTCAAGGCGGGCACTTGGCTCAGCGCCTCCTGGCAAGACACCACCGACACCACTGACTACCCGGGCTGGGATTTCGGTGTAGGCAATGACCTCGATAACATAATTGCCATTGCCTTCTCGCCCAACTTTGATATTGACGACACTATTGTCCTCATCGGTATTGATGCGGATGCCACCGATCCAGTTTACTACCTCCAGTCAGGCATCTGGGAGACCAATGGTGCCTGGGCCAGTGAGGCTGGTTTCCCCAACGCCACCGAGATCAAGGCCGACGGTGAAACCCTGGAACAACTTGGTGCGATATCCTACCAGAGGTGTGCTGGTCTGGCGCTGCCCGCGGATTACGACGGGAGCGACCCCGGCGCCCGGGCAGTCTTCTTCTATGTCAACGCCGTCCTCGACCCCGACGGAAGTAAAATATATGGTGGCTATGTCTTCCGCGCTGACAATAACGCCTTAAGCCCGGTCTGCGGCCCGCCCGGCGATCCGCTGCTGGCTTCAATTGACGTCCACGGCGATGCCGATACCGGCAAGCTCATGATCGGCGAGTACCTCGGGTTCGATAATGATGCTACTCCTGCTCCTGGTAATTACATTGAGGCTAGCTGCTGCGCGGGTGTCAACGTCTGGCACACCGAGGAGCTCGACTTCTGCTGCCCGCAGTGGGACGACGCCTGCAAGAACCCCTCCGGCCCCTATAGGGCCCTGGTGATGTACACCCCGGACGGGGCCAAGGAGTACGCCGCCACCAGCGGTGAGATGGACGACTATTGCTTCAGCTGGTGGGATAATACCTATAACGGCGGTAGCAATAGCCCGGTGAGCGGTGATATTCCCATTTATAACACAACAACAGGGACTCCGCTGGATGAGTCCGCCTTCTCAGTGAGCCGGGACGATGCCGTTTCCTTCAATCAGCTCAGTCTGATTGACACCGATATTGACTGGCTTTCCGACGTTGCGGTTTGCCCTGACTGCAGCACTATCTACCTCTCCACCATCAACGAGGAGTGTGAACAATCAGGTTGCTACCCTTGCTTAGGGCTTGGGGGAGAAGACGTTTACGGATACTGTGAATGCGAGGGTGTCTGGCGCAGCTATGACGACGGCGACACCTGGGAGAGGATTTTCCACGGCAACTGGGCAGACGAAGGCGGTTACGGCACCGACGCACTGCCTCTGAGGCTGCCCTGTGATGCTGTTGAGGACTGCTGTGACCAAGACCCGGTGGCGCCCAGCGGCACTATCTACCTGGGTATCGTAGATGTTAATACAAATCCCGGCGATTATATGTTCTACAGCCGCGACTGTGGCCAGTGCTGGAACCAAACGCAGGCTCCCAAGGTAGATATCCAGGACTTCTGCGTGGAGAGTGAGAACATCGTCTACGTCATTGACGATGCTGGCTATTTCACCA
>DAOULZ010000009.1:0-3078 GCA_034414575.1 Dehalococcoidales bacterium
GTACAGAACGAGAGGTGATGTTCTTCCCCGAGACAAGCCTTGAGGAGTGTCGCCAGTGCGGAGAGTGCTACTCGATTTGCCCCACCGGCGTGCTCCCGTCTAACTATGGCTTAGCTCGGGTGCCCCACTTTGATTAAGCAGTCTCATAAGAACTATGAACTCAACTCAAGGTGAGAAAAATACAGCCGCTCGATAAGCAGCCGGGAAATGAATTTGTCCGCATCTCTTTTAAATTAACAGCCTTTCAATACACTAGGGCTACTGAGAGCTCAGCCATTAAGACTAAGCCAGCTCCCAGTAGCCCTTTCCTCCGACTACATCAGCAGTAGTCTTTCTAAATCACCACCCCTGAGCCCCAAGTGTATTAGTAGCCCTGATATATCTGTCTCAGTTCTACCGTCGGCTGTGGGAATCCGTAATCTTCTAGGGGATCAGCTGGTATCCAGGTATCCCACCTGTCTCTTGGCAAGCCAGGATAAGGCGGCACCCCACCAATCTGAACGGTTTCAATATTGGAAGCATCAACCATAATGAAGGGGCACTGGTAGAACTTCTCGACCGGCTGCCCTAGGACGACACTGGTGTAGGCCACCTGTAGGGCGATATCAGTCGGCTCAACGCCGCCGTGAGTTGAGCAGGTATCAGCTCTACCCGCCGCAATGTTGTCCCACATTGCGATCTCGGCATCGTTAGAAGCGATTATGATATGGTCCGGGTCATCCAGTGGCAGGAGCAAACCTATTGACTCAAGCCCAGGGACCATACCGGCGCCACCGCAACCATGATGGAAGAGGGCCCTGATTTCAGGGTTGGCAGTCACCAGGTCGGCGGTGATGGTCGCCGTTTGCTCCTCGGCCCAGTTAGTGTCCGCGGATTGTATCACGGTAATCCAGGGTTCCCGATCGATCACCTTGTGGAACCCTTCACTGCGTAGCTGAGCGGTCTTCATGTCGCGCATACCCCACAATTCACCAACGACCACCGGATTATCGGGACCATATCCCCTGCTCTCAAGGTCATCTAACAGCCACTCGGCGAGGATATCGGTACCACCCGGGCCTTCGAACTTGTGAGCGATGAATGAGGTAACAGCATCGCTATCTATGCCACAGTCAAAGGTAAAGACCGGAATGCCTCCCTCGTTGACGACCTTATCGCACACCGGAATCATCAGCTCGGCACTAACATTGTGGCTAATGATGAAGTCCGGCTTGAAGGTGGCCATCATGTCCTCATACCAGCCTATCTGCGCGTCCAGATCAAAGCGGGCGCAAAAGATAGTGTAGTCTTCGTGATCCATGCCCTGCCTGGGGAACCAGTCTTCTATCATGTATACCGCCTGGGCAATCGGCTCGACCTGACACGTAGCGCCAGTATAGGCTATCTTGTAGGATGAGCCATCAGGCTTGATTAACAGGTCCTTAAAAGGATTGTACAGGAGGTCCCCGTTAACCTGACCTCTGGCTATCATGTCGGCTAGCTCGGGTACATCCCTGGCGTACACCGCCGGCCCTGTCGGCGTTGTCGGCGTTGTCGGCGTTGTCGGCGTTGTCGGCGCTGCCGGGCCAGCACATCCTGCCAGAATCAAAACCACTACCACGGCTACCGCTATTAGTGATACCACGAATTTCTTCATTCCTTATTCTCCCTCCTTTAGGTTCTCATACAATCAAACCCAGCAATGCTCATCAACCTGACTGCTCTGCTCCATAGGCTTTCTCCTCCTCTTCCTGACATAGCTTCCAGGATTAACAAGAGGCTACTCCATAAGCATCACATTTACACTTTATCTTCAAGAACTGCCGAAACTAAATTACCCCTTTTAGAAAAAGGCTAACATAACAATGTTAATTTATTATTAAGAAAACTATGGTAACCTTGAAAATCGGTTTTAGCCTCACTTCCTACGCCAGAAGTCAATACCCACAGCAACTAGTACCAGCACTCCCAACACCGTGCCTTCCAGGAAAGGATCAGCGCCTAGTATATTCATGCCATTAGTAACGACACCAATTATAAAGGCTCCGATTACGACACCAATTATGCTTCCCTTGCCCCCAAATAGGCTCATGCCACCAACCACCGCCGCCGCAATGCTTTGAAGCTCCATACCGGAAAAACTTTGATACGAAACCGACATAACACGTGTCGTAAATATCAAACCCGCCACTGCAAATAATATTGCCGAGATAATATATACCGAAAGCAGTATATTCTTAACCTTTACACCGCTAAGGTAGGCCGCTGCCGGATTGCTGCCTACGGCAAAGACCGACTTGCCATAGGTAGTATGGTTCCAAACGAAATAGGCAATCACAGCGATGACGATAAAAATGATGCCCGGCACTGGAAAACCAAAAGCATACCCCTGTCCAATAGACCTGAGAGATTCCAGCATTCTGGTAATGGTAAAACCTCTGGTTAGTTGGAATCCTGTTCCATGGGCAATCTGCCATATACCCAAGGTGGCTATCAGTGGTGGCACACCAACACGCGATACCACGAGACCACTGATCGCCCCAAAGCCAGCCCCCATAGCCAGCATAGCCGGTATTCCCTGCCAAATAGGAACCTGATGACCGATAATATTTCGCACTAGCATGTCGGTCATCAATGAACCACCTAAAGCTGAGGTGCCGAACGCCACGCCGGCAACCGACAGGTCAATGCCCGCGGTTAGGATAACAAACGCCTGACCGATGGCTGATACCCCGGTGGCCGAGGTGGCTACTATCACTTGCTTGATATTACGTATCGCGGTTGATCTCCAGCCGGTGGCTGCCCCTATGCCCAGTATGATGCCCACTAAAACGAAGGCAAGGGTAGCGTCTTCATGCCTTACGACACGTCGGGCAATATCTCGGAAGCTAGCTTTCCCTTTTTGTTCTGCTATTTCAGCCATAGCTAAACTCTACCAGCAATAATGCTACTCCTAGCGGCCACGCCGACGTAAAATGTCAATCATCACCGCCGCCAGAATTATTGCCCCTTTGACAATAAACTGGCCAGCATGCCCCATTTGCATGACACTCATCGCATTATTAACCACGCCAATTAGTATCGCGCCAATTACCACAC
>DAOULZ010000010.1:0-18598 GCA_034414575.1 Dehalococcoidales bacterium
GACGCCACTAAGTGGGCCTGACTTTGTGAAGGTAGCCGGTGCGTATGGGATAGCTGGGCTGAGGGTAACGAAGCGCGAGGGGGTAGTGCCGGCGATAGAGCGGGCGTTGGAGGAAGACGGGCCTTTCCTGATTGATTTTGTGGTTAAAGTAGAGGATAGTGGTGATATAATCTAGGATAGTTGGGCGTAAGCGGCTAAATCTTGGTAATTATAGGAGGTAATTGGTTATGGCTAAGGTATATTATGACAATGATTGTGATCTGGGGTTACTTAAGGGAAAGGTGATTGGCATCATTGGTTTTGGCAGTCAGGGACATGCCCATGCTCAGAACTTGAGGGATAGTGGCTGTCAGGTGGTAGTGGCTGAAGCCAAGGGCACCCCGGGCTGGAAGGCGGCCCAGGATGCTGGTTTCAGGGTAACAAGCGCTGAGGAAATGGCAAGGCAGTCCGATATTATTGTGATGCTGGCCCCGGATAATCTCCAGCCCGTCGTCTATCAATCGATTGAGAGCGAGCTGGCTCCCGGCAATACTCTGATGTTTGCTCACGGCTTTAACATCCATTACGGGCAGATTGTGCCCCCGGCAGAGGTTAATGTGACCATGGTGGCACCGAAAGCCCCAGGGCATCGGCTCAGGGAGATGTTTGTCGAGGGCAAGGGGGTTCCGGCTATCGCAGCCATCTACCAGGACGCTTCGGGTAACGCTGAGGATGTTGCCTTGGCTTATGCCAAGGGTATCGGTTGCTCCCGGGCCGGCATCATTGAAACCACCTTTGCCGAGGAAACGGAGACCGACCTCTTCGGTGAGCAGACGGTACTTTGCGGTGGGGTTTCCGCCTTGGTTAAGGCCGGGTTTGAGACCCTAGTTGAGGCGGGCTACCAGCCGGAGATAGCCTACTTTGAGTGCTTCCACGAGCTCAAACTGATCGTTGACTTGATGTATCAGGGTGGCTTAGGTTACATGCGCTATTCAGTCAGCGATACCGCGGAGTACGGTGACTATACCCGGGGCCCCCGGATTATTAACGACATGGTCAGGGAAGAAATGGAAGATATTCTGGCTGAGATTCAGGATGGTACCTTCGCCCGGGAGTGGATTCTGGAGAACCAGGCTAAGCGCCCGGTCTATAATGCCCTGAAACGGATGGATGAGGAGCACCTGATTGAAAAGGTGGGTGGAGAACTCCGTGCTATGATGCCCTGGCTTAAGAAGAAGTAGCTGTGGAGAGGAATTAGCTACTTTTCATCGTTATAGATTAGGCTTGTTGTGGCGGCACAGGTGTTCTGTGTAGAATAGATTAGGCAAGATTAAGTGGTGTAGCTATGGATAGACTAATTATCTTTGATACCACCCTGCGTGATGGGGAACAGGCGGCTGGCGGGGCGCTTAATATCAGCGAAAAGCTGGAGATAGCCAAGCAGTTGGAGCGGCTGGGGGTGGATATTATTGAGGCGGGTTTTCCCATCAGCTCCCCGGGCGACTTTGAATCTGTGAGGCTGGTTGCCCAGGAAGTCACAGCGTCGGTGGTGTGTGCTTTAGCGCGGGCTTATCCTGATGACATTGATAGTGCTTGGGAGGCGGTGAAGGGAGCTAAGCGTCCCCGTATCCATGTTTTCCTTTCAGCCTCCGATATTCATTTGATACATCAGCTTAGGAAGAGCCGGGAGCAGGTGTTACAGATGGCGCGGGATATGGTGGCTAGAGCCAAAAAGTACACTGAGGATGTGGAGTTCTCCCCGATGGATGCCAGCCGGACCGAACCGGAATATATACACCAGATCTTGGAAGCGGTAATTAGGGCTGGGGCAACGACGATAAATATTCCCGATACGGTTGGCTATGCCATACCCGGCGAGTTTGGTAATCTTATTGAGGGGATTTTCCGTGGTGTGCCTAACATTGGTCGGGCGATAGTAAGTGTTCACTGCCACGATGATCTGGGGCTGGCAACAGCCAATAGTCTGGAAGCAGTTAAGCGAGGGGCAAGGCAGGTGGAGTGTACCATTAATGGCATTGGTGAGAGGGCAGGTAACGCTTCACTTGAGGAAGTGGTGATGACGGTTAAAACTCGCCAGGATCTGTTCAAGGTGACTACTGGTATCAATACCAAGCAGATCTACCGGGCGAGTCGGCTGGTTAGTGAGCTCACTGGTTTCCCAGTTCAGCCCAATAAGGCGATTGTGGGCGCTAATGCCTTCAGTCACGAATCGGGTATTCACCAGGATGGTGTCATCAAGATGCCTATAACCTATGAAATAATAGACCCTAAGACGGTGGGTATCCCTGCCTCGAGCCTGGTGCTGGGTAAGCTTAGCGGTCGGCATGCCTTTCAGGAGCGGCTGGCGGAGTTGGGCTATAGTCTGTCTGAGGAGGACTTCAGCCGTGTCTTTACCGCTTTTAAGGGGCTGGCCGATAAAAAGAAAGAGGTTACCGATCGGGATATCGAATCCCTGATTGCTCAGGAGCTACGCACCGTGTCAGAGGTCTATCACCTCGACTGTGTCCAGGTATCCTGTGGTGATCGGGGTATTCCTACGGCCTCGGTTAGGCTTATTGGCCCTGAGGGACGGGTTCTAGCCGATGCTTCTCTGGGGACCGGCCCGGTGGATGCGGTTTATAAGGCGATTAATCGCATCGTGGGTGTACCCAATGTGCTTACCGAGTTCGCCGTTAAGTCGGTAACCGAGGGTATTGATGCCATCGGTGAAGTCCTCATTCGGATAGAGAGTGAGGGGGTAACCTACACCGGGCGGGGTGCTGATACCGACGTTATTGTTGCCAGTGCCAAAGCCTATATGAATGCCCTTAACCGGTTGCTGGCGGCTAAAAAGGCAGGCTGAGATGTCAATTGAGCTTGAGATGGTTATCCGTCTCCTGGTAGCGGTGGGGTTGGGGGGGGCTATCGGTTATGAGCGCGAAAGGTCAAAAAAACCAGCGGGTCTCAGGACTCATATCCTTATTGCCGGTGGGGCGGCTCTATTTACCATCGCCTCTCTTTTTGGCTTTGGTCCTACCGCAGATGCCGCCCGGGTGGCGGCAGGAGTGGTAGCTGGCATTGGATTTATTGGCGCTGGAGCAATCATCCATCGGGGTGGTGGTGATATTGTTAGCGGGCTGACTACCGCAGCTACTATCTGGGCGGTAGCGGCTATCGGTTTGGCAGCCGGCGCCGGTTTATTTCTAATCGCTGGCGTTGCTACGGGCATTACCTTGCTTGTGTTATTCCTCCCCCGGCATATTCAGTAGCTCAAGGACACCTTATATCTCAATGTTCTGAGAGAAAGGAGGCTTTTTTGACTCTAGCTGAGAGAATACTGGCGGCTCATACTGATAGGGAGGCAGTAAGCCCGGGTGAATTCATCAATGTCCGGGTTGACCTGATTTTAGCCAATGATGTTACCGCTCCCATTGCTATTCGGGAGTTTCGGAGGATAGGTTTGGACCGGGTTTTTGACTCTAAGAAGGTAGTAATGGTGCCCGACCATTTTACACCCAATAAGGATATCGCTTCTGCTGAGCAGGTAAAACTAATGCGTGCTTTTGCCCGTGAGCAGGGGATAACCTACTTTGAAGTTGGTCAAGTGGGTATAGAGCACGTGCTTTTGCCGGAGCAGGGTCTGGTGTTGCCTGGTGACGTCGCCGTTGGGGCTGATTCTCACACCTGTACCTATGGTGCCCTGGGTGCTTTTGCTACTGGTGTGGGCTCAACCGATGTCGCCGCCGCTATGGCTACCGGAGACATCTGGATGAAGGTGCCGCCGACGATTAAACTGGTGTATTACGGTAAGCTAGGCGATTGGGTAATGGGCAAGGACCTGATCCTGTATACCATTGGTGACATCGGCGTTGATGGTGCTTTTTATTCAGCGATGGAGTTTACTGGTGAGACCATAGATTCGCTATCCATAGATGGGCGGTTTACCATGGCTAATATGGCTGTCGAGGCTGGAGCTAAAGCTGGTCTCTTTAGGGTGGATAACAAGACTCAGCTTTACATAAAGTCCAGAGCCAAGCGTCCTTATAGGGTCTATGAGCCAGATGGCGATGCGGGTTATGCCCAGGTCATTGACTACGATGTCTCTGAGATTGAGCCCCAAGTGGCGCTACCTCACTCGCCGGCTAACGCCAAGCCAATTAGCCAGGTAGGGGATATTGAGATTGACCAGGTGGTGATTGGCAGCTGCACCAATGGTCGCATTGAGGACTTACAATTTGCGGCCCAGCTATTAAAGGGGAGGAGAATCCATCCGAGGGTACGCTGTATTATTATTCCCGGCTCGCAGGAGGTATACCTTGATGCCCTCACCCGGGGGCTGATAGAAGTATTCATTAAGGCGGGGGCGGCAGTTAGCGCTCCTACCTGTGGCCCCTGTCTCGGTGGGCATATGGGGGTACTGGCGGCTGGTGAACGTTGCGTCTCCACCACTAACCGTAATTTCGTGGGTAGAATGGGCAGCCCTGAGTCGGAGGTTTATCTGGCCAACCCGGCGGTGGCGGCGGCTAGTGCGGTGCTGGGTAAAATTGCCAGCCCGGAGGAGATCCTGGGCTAATGACTCAACAATGGGCAGCCTTGTCCTCTCAAGTTTTGATATTGGGGGTTTAGCTGTTGGAGTTTAAAGCGGGTGACTTGGAATAATGAAGACCACCAGAATTGAAAGATGGTTTATGAACCGGCCGCATCATGCCCAGCGAGTTATTAGCCGTGCGGAAAGATTATTAGCTTTTGTAGATATGAAAGGTAAGCAGAGTTTCCTGGAGGTGGGCTGCGGCAGTGGTGCCGTATCTAAACATATCGCTGAGAAGTATCTCTTAAATGTTACCGGCGTGGATGTAGACCCTGACCAGATCCAGCGGGCGCAAGAAAGTATCGGTGATATCACAGATATTCATTTTTTGACGGCCGATTCAACGAATCTACCCTTTCAGGATAAACTCTTTGGTGTTGTCTTGTCGTTCGGGGTCATGCATCACATCGCTAACTGGCTGGATGCCCTGGGTGAGATAAGGCGGGTCTTAGGACCTAAGGGTTATTTCGTCTATTATGACCTTATTTATCGGGAGGGCGTAGCTAGATTTGGCAGGTCACTGACAAATAGGTGTGGCATGAAGAGTTATGGTATAACTACGGCACATGATTTAGACTCATTTATGAGGGAGAATAGTTTCTCTACTATTCACGTTTTACGGAAAGGCTCATTACTCTGGTATGAGCTTGAAGCGGTGTATCAGAGTAATTAATGATGGAGCTAGCGGTGTCTATACTTGGTATAATTAAACAGAGGCAAGGGTAAGAAGCTGAGGGTGAAGGGTTTTGAGAGGATGCTGGTGGAAATCTAGGAGGTGTTATCTTAATGCTAAAAGGCAAGGTTCATAAATATGGCGCTGATGTGGATACCGATGCCATTATTCCGGCTCGTTATCTCAATATGTCCCAGGTGGAGGAGCTGGCTCGGCACTGCATGGAGGACATGGATAAAGACTTCATTAGCCGGGTTAAGTGGGGAGACATCATAATGGCGACCACTAACTTCGGCTGCGGCTCGTCTCGGGAGCACGCTCCGCTGGCGATTAAGGCGGCGGGTGTCTCCTGTGTCATTGCCAAGACCTTTGCCCGTATCTTTTTCCGTAATGCCATAAACATTGGCCTGCCGCTTCTTGAGTGTGCGGAGGCGGTGGTTAAGACGGAGTCGGGTGACATTCTGCAGGTTGACCTGGCTAGCGGTGAGATAAGAAACCTGACCCGCGGTCTAGTGTTTACCGCCCATCCCTATCCACCCTTTATGGCGGAGCTTATTTCAGCCGGTGGGCTCATTAACTATACCAAAAAGAGACTGGAGAGCAGGAGGGTTTAATGTGAAATTTAAGCTAGCGGTTCTGCCCGGTGATGGCGTTGGCCCCGAAGTTACTGCCGAAGCGGTTAAGGTCTTGCTGGCCGTAGGTGGTCGGTTTAACCACGATTTCAGTTTGCAGTTTGGTCTGTTAGGTGGGGTAGCTATCGATAAGACTGGTACGGCTCTTCCCGATGATACTATAAAGTTGTGCCAGAGCAGTGATGCGGTGTTGCTGGGGGCGGTGGGTGACCCTAGGTGGGATAGTGATCCTCAAGCCAGGGTTCGCCCTGAGGATGGCATATTAGGTATAAGAAAGGCACTTAAGCTTTATGCCAACCTGCGCCCGGTTAGGGTTTTCCCGGCCTTGGTCGATGCCGCTAATTTGAAGCCAGAGATCCTGGGGGGGTTGGATTTCATATTTGTTCGGGAGCTTACCGGGGGCATCTATTTTGGTCGGCCTAGAAGGCGCTGGCAGACCTCCCGAGGACGCCGGGCGGTTAATACTATGACCTATTCCGAGCAGGAGATTGAGCGTATCATTCGGGTGGGCTTTGAGCTGGCTAGGGGACGACGCCAGAAACTGGTTTCGGTGGATAAGGCTAACGTGCTGGAATCCTCCCGATTGTGGCGTGAAGTGGCGATGGAGGTGGCCGCAGAATATCCTGATGTTGAGCTGGAGCATATGTTCGTCGATGCCTGTGCCATGCGGCTGATCCAGAACCCGACCTATTTTGATGTTTTGGTTACGTCAAATATGTTCGGTGATATTCTCACCGATGAGGCATCGATGCTGGCGGGTTCCTTGGGAATGCTCTCCTCAGCCAGCTTGGCTGGGGTACCGCGGGAAGGGACTAGGATCTTTGGCCTCTATGAGCCGGCCCACGGTAGCGCTCCTCGTCGCGCCGGGCTTAATATGGCTAACCCGATAGCTACCATCCTCAGTGCCGCCATGATGCTACGCTACTCCTTTGGTCTATTGAATGAGGCACAGGCAGTTGAGGATGCCGTTGGCGAGGTGCTGAATGAGGGTTACCGTACCTATGATATAATGGCTGAGGGTAAGACAAAGGTTGGCACCAGAGAGATAGGTGATTTAATCGCTGAGAAGGTAGGTGGCTAGAAATTGACATCGGTTCAGCTTTATGATACGACCCTTCGGGATGGGGCGCAGAAGGAGGGTATCTCCTTCTCGGTAGTTGACAAGCTGAATATCGCCCGCAAGCTTGATGAACTGGGCGTCCATTTCATCGAGGGGGGATGGCCCAGCTCCAATCTCAAAGATGTAGAGTTTTTTGAGCGGGCTGGAGAGTTGGCTCTCCGTAAATCGCGGCTAGTTGCTTTCGGTAGCACTAGGCAGCCGAAGACTAAGGCGGAAGCTGATGCTAATCTTAAGGCTCTCACCAGTGCCGGGGTAAAGACAGTCACTATTGTGGGTAAGAGTTCGGAATCGCAGGTTACCAGGGTCTTGGAGACCTCACTTGAAGAGAACCTCAACATGATTAGCGATTCGATAAGTTATCTTAAGGCAAAGGGACTTAGTGTTTTCTTCGATGCCGAGCACTTTTTTGACGGTTTTAAGGCTAACCCTGATTATTCACTGCGTTGTCTGGAGGTGGCTGCCGAGGCTGGAGCCAGCTGTCTTGTGTTGTGTGACACCAACGGTGGCTCGCTGCCGGCTGAGATAGTAGCCGCCATAGCGGCGATTAAAGCCGGAACTAAGCTGCCGCTAGGTATTCATACTCATAATGATGGTGAATTGGCAGTAGCTAATACCCTGGCAGCGGTAAGCGTTGGAGTAGGTCATGTTCAGGGGACGATTAACGGCTATGGCGAGCGCTGTGGCAATGCCAACCTCTGTTCTATTATTCCCAATCTGAAACTCAAGATGGGGATTGACTGTGTCACCGATGATGAATTAGCCAGACTGACTGAGGTAGCTCACTATGTGAGTGAGGTGGCTAACCTTGCTCCCGACACTTCTCAGCCTTACGCTGGTTCCAGTGCCTTTAGCCATAAGGGTGGGTTTCACGTTTCGGCCCTTTCGAAGTGGTCGGAGAGCTACCAGCATGTCGACCCGAGACGAGTGGGTAACCGGCCCCGGGTAGTCGTCTCTGAGCTCTCTGGCAAAGGCAGCATTATCTATAAGGCGAAGGAGATGGCCCTGGACCTACCCCCCGAGGGTGAGGAGCTAAAAAAGCTGCTTAGCCAGATTAAGTGGCTGGAGAGCCGAGGCTTTCAGTATGAGAATGCTGAGGCCTCTTTTGAATTACTAGTGCGTCGGGCGAAACCAGATTACAAGTCACCCTTTGAGCTGGTTGATTTTATGGTGGTGGTGGAGAAAAGAAGGCGGCCACCAACCAGAGAAGAGCTTGAGGAAATGCTGTCTGAGGCAGTGGTAAAGGTAAGGGTGGGCAAGGAAATAATGCATACTGCTGCTGAAGGTAATGGCCCGGTAAATGCCTTGGATCACGCCTTGCGTAAGGCCCTGCTTCGTTTCTATCCTAGCGTAGCTAGAGTTAGACTGGTTGACTATAAGGTTCGAATCCTTGAGGAGAGTGTTGGCACCGAGTCTCAGGTCAGAGTCCTTATCGAGTCTAGCGACGGAATTCGCCAGTGGCGTACTGTAGGTAGCTCCACCAATATCATTGAGGCTAGCTGGATGGCCTTGGCTGACAGCCTGGAATACTGGCTGTTAAGACAAATGGCCAGTGTGCCTATCTTCTCAGTGTAGAACTGCCTTTATTTCCCCATATCCTTATGGCTCTTGCAGACAACTCTCTTAGGTATATCGAGCCAGGGACGACCTATTCTCTAGCTAGGTTTGGCTCACAATATCGGCAAGTATCTTTTAATCTCGTACTCGGTTACCTGGGTGCGGTACTGGTTCCACTCGATCTTCCGGTTCTTGATGAAGGCATCAAATAAGTGTTCGCCGAGTGCTTTACGTACTACTTCACTCTGCTCCGTTAGCTTTATGGCTTCCAGGAGGTTGGCGGGTAGAGTCTCTATGCCGCGTCTCTCTCGCTCCTCCTCACTCATTTCATATACGTTTTCCTCTATCGGCTCGGGAGCTTCGCAGCCCTTTTCAATTCCCTCCAGCCCGGCAGCCAGCATCACGCTGAAGGCAAGGTACGGGTTACAGGACGGGTCGGGGGAGCGGAACTCGACCCGGGTGGCATTTTCTCTCCCCGGTTTGTATTCGGGGACTCGAATGAGGTCAGAGCGGTTGCGCCGTGCCCAGGAGAGGTATACCGGCGCTTCATAGCCTGGCACCAACCGCTTATAGGAATTGACCCACTGGTTAGTGACCGAGGTAATCTCCGGTGCATACCTCAGCAGGCCAGCGATATAGCACTTGGCTGCTTGAGAGAGGTGATAGCTGTCCTTGGGGTCGAAGAAGGCATTCTTTTCCCCTTTGAATAGCGACTGGTGGACGTGCATCCCGCTGCCGTTAATCCCGAAGACCGGCTTGGGCATGAAGGTGGCGTATACCCCATGACTCAGGGCTACTTGCTTTACCACTAGGCGGTAGGTCATCACGTTATCGGCCATGGTCAGGGCATCAGTGTAGCGCATGTCTATCTCGTGCTGGCTGGGGGCGACCTCATGGTGGGAATACTCCACGCCGATGCCCATCTCCTCAAGGGTGAGCACCGTTTCCCGCCTCAGGTCGGTAGCGGCATCCTGAGTGGTCATGTCGAAGTAGCCGCCGGCATCCAGGAACTCAGTTCCTAGCGAGTCCTTAAAGTAGAAGTATTCCAGCTCCGGCCCCACGTGGAAGGTATAGCCCATATCGGCAGCTCTCTTCAGGTTTCTCTTTAGGACATATCTTGGGTCGCCCTCGAAGGGTTCGCCCCCGGGTTTCAAAACATCACAGAACATCCGGGCTACGGCGCGGTGCTTGCGTGGCCGCCAGGGGATTAGCTGGAAGGTATCTGGGTCGGGGAGGGCCAGCATATCGCTCTCATCGATGCGGGCAAACCCCTCAATTGAAGACCCGTCAAAGCCCATGCCATCCTCCAGGGCGCCTTCGAGCTCCTCAACGGTGATGGCAAAGCTCTTTAACATACCCAGGATATCGGTGAACCACAGCCTGATGAATTTTACATCGTGCTCCTTCACCATTTTCATGACATGTTTCCGGCTTTTCTCTCTGGACTTTTCAGCCATTTCGAACCCCCGTTTTGGTTGTAGTCAGTATTATCTTATCACAGAAGTATACACCTAATGCTGCCAAGATACCAGTCACCGCTTGCATCATTAGGGGTTTTGACATAGAATAATAAGGCTTGAGAAGCAAGCGCCAGGTTTCTGGTGAAATTACCCGCTTTTAGAGCTATGGTTAGGGCGACGTAGCCAAGTGGATAAGGCGGCGGTCTGCAAAACCGCTATTCACCGGTTCGAATCCGGTCGTCGCCTCCAAGTCTTTCGCCGGAGTGGCGGAACTGGCAGACGTAGCGGGCTTATTATGCCCCGTTTCCACCGGAGATTTACACCTTCTGGCTTGTGACACTATTACTCTTTGAAAGCTTGTTGAAAGACACACTCTCTCGCGGGTGCCCGCAACATAGGTTCTATCTCTTTCAGAATCTCCTGCCGCTCCCAATTGTCTTTCCAGTTTTTCCACATACTGAGGTCCGACCATGAGCTAATGGCAAGCCATACCTCAGGTTCATCAACTGACCTTAGTGTCTCGCCTGTGATATAACCTCGCATACGCATAGCCTTAACCCAGAGTTCCACTGACAATGTCACAAAGTCTTGCTCTTTGCCTGGGCGTAAACGCCTCTCAACAATGACCTTAACCACTTTTCGTTTCCCCCTTTCGCGCTAGACAAGCAGCCTTTGGCCGCCTACCGCTGCGTCTACGCTAGCGAGCTGGTTCATACCTGGCCTTTATTGCTCGGAACTCACTCTGTCATCTAAAAGCATCGCACATAATATTGTACTATGAGTTACTCTTTTTAACAATGTTCCGTGGATAAGTAGGAGGCCAGCAACCTTGACGTTGCCAATGCCAGCGACTACAATAACGCTGACAACGCCGGGGTGGCGGAATCGGCAGACGCAGCGGACTTAAAATCCGCCGGAGCAATCCTTGTGGGTTCGAGTCCCACCCCCGGCACCAGTTGGATCTGCTTAGCACTACAGGCAGGCACAGCGGATTGCTAATCCCCTGTATTAACCATTCTTAAAGCAAACCCTTCGTATTTGGGGGTATTGACAATCAATATTACCAGGTGTAAGGTAAGGCTCTGCAATAGAATATCATATATGAAGTAGTGGTGATGTGGCAGAAGAGAGGGCATTGAACCGCTAAATTAGATTGCGGTAGCTGATGCCCTTTTTGATTATATGCGGGGATGTTAAATGAACCAACCGAAACCAAAGAGGAGAAAAGGATGAGAAAAAGGATGAAAAAAGCAGGAGGTATTCTAACCATAATTGGCGGAATCTTCCTTGTTGCTGGGGTAATTATCGCCACCGGCGGACCTTGGTCATTAATTCCAGAGCCGGCAGGACCTCCTGCAGTAGTTGTTGGTGGGATTATTGCTCTTGGCGTAGTTGCCTTAATTGGGGGTATATATGCACTTAGGGGAAGAATGTGGGGGTTAGCGCTCGCCGGAGCAATTTGTGCTGCACCCGTTGTGCCTGTGGGAGCACTGGCTATCATATTTATATCAATCACAAAGCGGGAGTTTAAACCTAGCTAGCGACGAGACTGTAAATATGTTTGCACTCTCCCCCCATTGTTTCTTTCCCCTGAAACATATTCGTGATTTTTATGCGGATAGTATTTGGAATATTACAATAATGAATATTAAATTGTGTGAGGAGACAACCAGATAATTCAAAGACGATGGGCTATAACGCCTATATTATCATCAATTTTGTTTAAAATTTCTTCACAGAAGTCACCAACGGACTTATTTAGGTTGACTTTCGGCTTAATATCTCCGGGGTTACTACATATATGTCTTTTAACCGTAACAATCTCCGTAGGCAATATACTATCGGAATAGTAGCCTGGTGTACCGCTTATTGATGCCTTTAACTTCTCTGTTCTGATATAAACCTGTCTGCGGTGTGTGGAGCAATGCCTATACCTTTCAAGCTTATTAAAGGCACGCGACTTTAGACAGTTGGTCACAGCCTTCTCGAGTAGAGTATTTCTGTAGTTTCCTGCCAAACGTTTGCCTACGCCTTTAATATCAACGTCTTTTTCCTGTATATTTAATCTACGGAGTTGATTGATTAACTGAGCCAATATGTCCAATGCAGCTCTTAGAGAGACCCAAAGTGACTCGCAATAGAACTGGACCTTTTCATCAATTGTCAGTGTACGTGGCATACTTGGGCCGGTTGTGCTTTCCAGACTAATATCGTCTTCTGCGATGCCCTCCAAGTATCTAATTCTCTCCATACTGAACTTGGCTTGTTTCAACTTGGCCTTTACCCCTTCAACGTAAACGCTTACTTTTGGAGTAGCCGAAGTAGTGCCACTAATTCTTTGTAGAAGCTTGTCTAGTTTTCCTTCAGCTATCATATGTAGCCCCGATTGTGACAAACTCAGAACGTAAAGTCGTAGTCTTCACAATAAATGTCTACCATTCATACGGCTCTAAACCGAGATTCTTCATTACTGGTTCCGGTATAGTTATTAATGTCCTCGAGTCTTTTTCATATTGTTTCAGTTGCTTGCGGAGCATCATTGACAGTGCTTTGGCTGTTTCATGGCTAATTCGAATTACACAGACATCTTTGTCATCAATGCCCTCTTTTGGTGATGCTAATGAAAAAGTGATAGCTACACCCCATGGGCCAGTCCTTAAGTAATACGTATCACTATGGTGGTCCGGCACAGTCTCAAACATGGTAACCTCCCAATATTAGTAGTAATAGCTCGTTATATATAATTCTACCATAATGTACAAGATGGTCGTGTACGTTTATATTGCATTATTCCTTTAATAGGTCTCAGGACAAAGCCTATTGTTTCTTTGACTTAGCAGGCGCAAAGTCCAGCAGATTGAGGCGGAGCCTCTGCTCACCGCGCCACTGGTCCAGCTCCAGGTAATAAACGATGTCCATTAGCGGGGCTATCTCCCTCCGGTAGTCTCCCGCCTGGAAGGCAATCCCGTCCCAGAGAAAGCCGTCCTGGAGTAGCTTGAGCTTGAGGTGCTCCCCGTTAGAACCTATTGTCCGGCAGTCGATGACCTCTACCTCTCGGCTGAGAAAGGTGGGGTTGGGGTTGCCCTGGCCGAAGGGAGCCAGCTTTTGCAGGGTGGGGAAGGTATTCCCGCCGAGGTCGGTTAGCTTGATTTCGGCATCAATATCCAGGTGGGGGCGGAGGTCGACCCCGGCCAGCTCAGCGGTTGCCAGCTCGAGGAGCGCTGCCTTGAGGTGGGGTAGATTCTTGGTGGGCAGGGTGAAGCCGGCTGCCTGAGGGTGACCGCCGAAGTTGGTAAACAGGTGGCGACACTGGTTTAGAGCCTGGACAATGTTAAACTCCGGGATGCTACGGCAGCTGCCGTTGCTCTGCTGCTTCCCGATTTTGACGACTACGGTCGGGCGGTAGAACTCGCCGCTGAGCCGGCCGGCCACCAATCCCACAATCCCGGCCGGATAGTCTTCATCAGCGGCGACCAGAATTGGGGCTATCCCCTCAGCCAGTATGCTTTCCCGGGCGCTACTAACGACCTTGGTGGTCAGGCGCTGCCGTTCGGCATTCTTCTGCTCGAGCCACTGGCTCAGCTTGCGCGCCTCATCGACCGAGTCTGTCATCAGTAGTTGGTAGCTGGGCAGGGCATGCTCAAGGCGTCCGGTGGTGTTTAGGCGTGGGGCAATCACCCAAGAGATACTCTCCGTATCCAGGCTGCCCATAGGTAAGCCGGCCTGGGTTACCATCTCCCTGATGCCCAGGCGGGGGCTGGTGTTAAGTAGCCGGAGCCCCTGTTTCACCAGGTATCGGTTTTCGCTTACCAGCGGCATCATATCGGCCACGGTGCCGAGAGAAACCAGGTCTATTAGCTTGGCGAGGATTTCCTCTTTACCGAGGCTCTGAAGTAGAGCCTCAAGGAACTTAAAGGCGACACCGACGCCGGCCAGCTCGGTGAAGGGATATTTCGAGTTGGGGAGTTTGGGGTCAACTACGGCGGCAGCCTGGGGAACTTCGTCTAGGGGGGTGTGGTGGTCAGTAATAACGATGTCAAGCCCCAACTTTCGTGCCTTCTTGACCTCAGCTACCCCGGTGATGCCGCAGTCAACGGTGATAACTAGGCTCACGCCCTGTTGTCGGAGCCTCTCCAGGGCACCGATCCTGAGGCCGTGGCCTTCATTAACGCGGTGTGGTATGTATGGAGTGACACTGGCTCCCAGACCGGATAGCCCCTTGACTAGAAGGGCGGTGGCGGTGATACCGTCGGTATCGAAGTCGCCGTAGATGGCAATGTTTTCGCCGGAGAGCAGGGCGCGGTAGACTCTGGAGACTGCCTGGGTCATGCCGGTAAGCAGCAGGGGGTCGTAAGACAGGCGCTTGTCGGCGGTAATGAATGATTCTACTTGGTCTGGTTCGGCGAGGCCGCGGTTAAAGAGGAGCTGAGCGATCAGGGGAGGAAGGCCAGAGATTCCCCTTAGATATTCAGCGGGGGCTGGGGGCAGTACATTCCAGCGGCTGTGATTCAAATTTCCTCCGGGTACCAGCTAAAGACTAAGACTTAGTTGTGACTACCAAAGCCAAAGGAGTTGGACAGGACGCGGTTAAATTATTATACTTAATCCCCTGAGCAGACTTCAACATAATATGTTCGTGATTAGGGTTTGACCCTCAAGATTACGAACGCTATAATCAGCCTGTGGCTGGATAGTGATGGCAGCGGTGGCATATTTGAGGAGAGTGTTTTTGGATGGTGAAGGTTGCCCTGGACAGTCTGGGTTGTAAGCTAAATCAGGCGGAGACGGAGCTTTTGTCCCGGAAGTTTATTGGGGTAGGCTATGAGCTGGTAGGCTCACCCAATGAGGCTGATATCTATATACTCAATACCTGCACGGTTACCCATATTGCCGATCGCAAGTCCCGTCATCTACTAAGGTTAGCCCATCGCTGGAATCCTGAGGCACTGGTGGTGGCTACTGGCTGCTATGCGGAGCGCGCCCCTGGGGAGCTTAAACGGATTGACGGGGTTAACCTGGTGCTGGGTAACAGTGACAAATCACGCTTGCCCCAGCTATTGGGAGAAGCTGTTTTGTCAGCCGGGCCGCTTGTTGGGCAGGAGAGGGTACCCAGCCGGTATGAAAATTTCCGTACCCGCACTTTGGTTAAGGTTCAGGACGGTTGCCACAGCTCCTGTGCCTACTGTGTTGTCCCGCTGGTGCGAAGCCGGGAGAGGAGCCTGGCGGCTCACGAGGTTGTTGGTGAGATCAGGGAACGCATTGCTCAGGGCTATCGAGAAGTAGTATTAACCGGGGTCAAGATTGGCTCTTATAGTGACAGCGGGGTTGGCTTGGGGGGCTTGCTGGGGCGCATACTGGCAGAAACCGGGTTAGAGAGGTTGAGGCTGTCCTCCCTTCAGCCTCAGGAGGTTTCCTTGGAGCTTCTCAGTCTCTTCGCCGACGGGCGGCTCTGCCCTCACCTTCACCTGTGCCTCCAGAGCGGTAGTGATGAAGTGCTGCGGCGGATGAGGCGCGGCTACACCACCGCTCGTTATGAAGAGGTTGTCGCCTTAATTCGGGCGTCGGTTCCCGAGGTAGCCATTACCACCGATGTGATGGTTGGTTTCCCCGGTGAAACTGAGGCGGAGTTTGAGGAGAGCCTTGGCTTCTGCCGCCGTATGGAGTTTGCCCGCATCCATGTTTTTTCCTACTCGCGTCGTGGTGAGACCCTGGCGGCTCGGCTGCCCGATCAGATAAGCGACAGGGTCAAAAAGGAGCGCAGCCAGCGGATGCTCAAGCTGGCTAGTGAAAGCTCACTCAGGTTTTACCAGCGCTTTCTGGGTAGAACAATGCCGGTGCTATTCGAGCAGCGCTCTAACGGCGTCTGGTCGGGGCTCACCGGTAACTACATCAAGGTGTATACCAGAAGCAGCGATGATTTAACTAATAGGCTCCTGCCGGTGAGGCTGGTGGAGGTTTATAAGGACGGGGTGTGGGGGGAGGCGTTTGGAACTTAACTGACTATGAAGGACTTATTTGGCGTTGATGTTCCACTAAAAGAAGTTTCCCTGTCGGTATATTGCGACGAGAGAATAATCGACATGAAAACGCATCCGAACAGAGAAAATTGGACTTATATCGCATTATTACTAATCCCAGCTCATGAAAAATCAGGTGTACTGGATACACTTAATAGACATAGAGAAAATAAGGACATAAGATATTTCGGCGAACTTAAATTTAGTAAATTACGCAAGGGGAGTCGAAATTCCCGAATTACTAGATTGGCAAAGTTGTGGCTTCAGGAAATCATAAACGACACTGGTAAGCGTTTATATTTTAGGATTCTTGGTATAAAGATGGATAATCTATTATATGAGCTGTTTGGGAATGGTGATACCTCTAAAGGTAAATATGGCAATATATACAACCGCTTCTTTAGGATGACTTTTCTTGGTGCAGTAAATACATATTGGCCTCAAGAAAATTACCAAGAGGTGGTAGTCTCAAGTATATTTCACGATAAGCAGGGGCGACTTGAAGCACATAGATTTTTCCCTTGGCACCTTGTCTACAAAGTTTCTGGTGACCGCATATTTTTTAAATCAGACCAAATCATTTTTGTCGAGTCAGACCATAATACTGAGCCTAAATATAAAGATGACTCACATTTCGTCCAGCTGGCGGACGTATTGATAGGTTCTGCCTCTCATTGCTTAGATTTTCCAACAAAATACAATGAAGGCAAGAATGAAGTTGCTAGGGTAGTTCTCCCGTTTCTTAAGGATATTCTGAAAAACCAGGCTCATTTTCGCAGGTGTGACGTTTGCTTCTACCCTTCGAAGAAGCTGACGATTCAAGAATTTTATGATGACGACAAAAGGTCGCAATCGCAGTTCTTTCGTGAAAGGTCTATCCTTCTTGAAGAGCATCTATTTGGGAAGCAGTTGTCTTTTTCTTTCAAAGGAATGTAGCTTTTTACCCCATCTCCATCCCCAAGACCACCGAGGTCTCAATCTGGCGCTGGGGGATTTTCCAGTAGGTCTTTAAGAGCTCGTCCTTATCAGGCATGAGCCTGAAGCAGTGCTTCTCATAGAGGGCGATTGCCCAGTAGGCATCCGCCCAGGTCCCCACCAGGAGGCGGGAGGTTTTGGTTAGCCTTTTCATGTTATCTATCAGGTGGCTGGCGATGCCCTGCCTCTGCCACCGGGGTAGAACATAGGCGTGGCGGATAAGGGTGACATCCTTTATCGGCTGAAACCCCATTACCCCGACCAGTTCTCCCTTTTCCTCCCAGCCGAAGAAGGTCATCTCGGCTATCTCTCGCTCAAGCTCATCCCGGGGCATGTAGGGCTGGTGGTAGCAGTCGGCTGGGATGACCCCCTGGTAGGCTTTAGCGGCCTCATTGATGATAAAATATATTCTCTGGGTATCACTGGGCTGGCATGTCCGTATCATCGGTGAGTATTTTACGGGAATGAGATGGTGAAGACAACCTTTTTATTAATAGGGACGGGTTGCAAAGTTATCGGTTTGAGGATAAAATGGGACACCTTGAAGATTAAACCGATCATACTGGAGGGTAGATCTAATGCTGAAGATTTGGAAATCAATGGCGGCGGGTGTCATGAGTATAATTGCGGGGATGATAGGTATCGGTGGCGGTGCTATCGTTAGCCTTATGGGCGATTTTGTCAGCGAGTCGGGAGGCCTGTTGGGGTTTGAGCCGTTTGGTGTTCCCACGATTATTCTCGGGATTGTAGCTGTAGTCGGTGGTATCTTTGCCTTAAGAAGGAGAGTCTGGTGGCTAGCGATTACCGGTGCCATCTTTGCCATTCCCTGTATGCCGGTTTTGGGAACACTGGCAATTATCTTTGTTGCCCTGGCAGACCAGGAGTTCACATCACTTGCCAGAGGCACGGCTGAGAGTAAATAGCGGCTTGAGTGCAATTTGGGGTAAAAAACCTATTGCACGTGGTCTAAAAATGGTGTAAAGTAGCGCCAGACTATCTGGAGAAGGAGGTAGCTCTCATGGAACGGACGTGGAAGCCAACGACGGCGGGCATTATGACTATCATTACCGGGGCTATGGGTATTGCGGGAGGAGTTTTCTTATTTCTTTTATCAGGTATTACAGGTGCGCTAGGTGGCGTCGACTGGAGTCAATGGGTGGAGGGATGGAGTAGCGGGTGGTGGGGCCCCGGCGCAGCCGATATTCCCGGAATGATGGGTGAAGTAATGGGTATCACGACCACCTTTTTCCTGATTGCTGGCATCGTAGTCCTTGTTTTTGGCATAATCGCCTTATGCGGTGGCATCAGCGCTATAAAGCGGAGGCGCTGGGGGCTATCGCTGGCGGGCTCTATTTTATCCCTTTTCCTCATGCCGATTCTTGGGCTATTGGCTATCATCTTCGTCTCTCTGGGCAAGAGCGAGTTTGAATAGCCTGGTAAAGGAGACGATAGCTACTGGTTAACGGCTTCTAAATATGCCGAAGTCTTTAATAGTCTTTGGTATAGTTATTAACATCATTGCGATGAGTGGTCTGGCATTGGCTTAAACGTGATGAAGCCGGGATTCTGTCTGGTTTAGAAGGGGGGTGGGTAGTCGCCC
>DAOULZ010000011.1:0-96401 GCA_034414575.1 Dehalococcoidales bacterium
AGCTTTCCTGGCGTTCTTGCCAATGACCACATCAATTTTGACTTATATGCAGGTGAGGTGCATACCCTTCTGGGTGAGAATGGCTCTGGCAAAACCACTCTAATGAATGTACTTTATGGGCTTCTCAAACCAAACTCCGGACAAATCTTAGTGAAAGGTGAGGAGGTATATTTCAGATCTCCAAGCGACGCCATCTCGGCTGGCATTGGCATGGTTCACCAAGATTTTAAGTTGATTCCAAGCTTTACTATCATCGAATATGTAGTCCCTCAGCCTATTAATGAACTAATGTGAATTATGATGACGTACATCAGAATATTCGGATTGTTGGGTCTACTCATCGGATTGATAGTGGTATCCCTAGATTGTGCTTCAGCTACTAAATCAATAGAAACAGAAGCAGACTTCATCGGCTTTATTACTGAAATTCACCCCATCAAGGAAAGGGAAATATCTGGCCAGATTTTTGTAGAGTCACATGCTAATAAGATTGTTACCAAATACACTGTCACCATAAAAGACGAAACGTTGATTCTCCAGAAGGACGGTGATAACCTCCGTAATGCAACCTTTGCGGCGTTGGAAACCAAGCAGTGGGTAAAGATATGGCTTTCTGGGCCTGTCATGGAGTCTTGGCCTATGCAGGCGACAGCCCAACAGGTTGTGATTATTGAGTAAATATTGAGGTATTTGAACTATTAGGTTCAGCCTGCTAAACTAAACGTTAGGGTAAAAGTTCTGTCTATTGTACACGTTGGCCCACCATATTGTTGTAATAATGGCAAAAAAACAGCAGCAGAAATAAAGCGCTACTGCCCGTTAAGTCTTTTCCTACTGTACATTCCATGTAGCCTTTTTATTAATACCCCAACCTCATCATGAAGATATGTTTTTGGATAATAGCAATAGGCTCTCCGAGGCATGGTGGGAAATAATAAAGGTTAGAAGCCAGAAGTTAGCAAGTTCAGCAGTTCATGTTTAGCGACTTACCTGTGATGCTAAGCATGGAGATAGGCCATTCTGGGCGCTGTTAGGAAGGTGGCGGTTAACCAGGCTAACCTGATAGCATTTCCCGGGTGTAGTCTAACCGGTTATATCTTCTACCAGCCACACGATAATGGTAGTTGTAGGCAGAAAAGCTTAATTACTGGCTTAACATCTGACGGGGTCTTTCATTAAACCTCGGATGAAGTGGTGCCCAGGTGAGTTGATCGAGCAGGATTCTTGAGGTTTTAAGGAATGAGGCAAAATAGGCCTGTAATGATATCGGCAATACTCCTGGCTGCCGGCGAATCGAAGCGCATGGGTAAGCTAAAGCAACTGATGCCTTTTGGCCAAAGTACTATTGTGGGACAAGCTATTGATAATCTGTTACGGTCAGCGGTAGATGAGGTTATTGTGGTGGTGGGGTATAGGGCCGAAGAAGTGATGCGAGCTATAGGTGCTAGATCAGTCAAGCTGGTGGTAAATCCAGATTATAAGCAGGGGATGAGCACGTCCATAATAGCTGGACTAAACCAGGTTGATCGCAGAGCCCAAGCAGTTATGCTTGCCTTTAGTGACCAGCCATTTATAGATAGCCGAACGATTAATAGATTGACTAAGGAATTCTGTGACCGTGACAAAGGCATTGCCATCCCAACTTATCAAGGGAGGAGAGGACATCCCATTATTTTTGACATCAAATATAAAGAAAAACTGCTAGCATTAATGGGTGATATCGGCGGAAGACAAATAGTTAACGATTATCCCGGTGATATCCTTGAGGTAGCCGTCAATTCTGAAGGCATAATCATCGATATTGATACCGTGGGTGATTATCAATCCTACCTTGGCTAACTTGGATTTCCTACTTGACAGGAGTGTTATATCGATTGTAATATAGCACTAACCATCAAGCGCGGACAGTTACTAAATGACCGAAAAGAAGATACTGAAGTTCAGAGGTAGGAAGCCTTCCCGTTTTTCTCGTCACCCAGGGCCAGGCTATGTGGTAAGAGGCAGAATATGGGTGGAGAAGGACGGCGAGTTATATCTGGGTGGAGGGAGAGCAATCCTACTGGAGCGTATTGACAAGCTTGGTTCAATTGCAGCAGCGGCTCGGTCGATGAAGTTAGGTTACCGCAATGCCTGGCTTTGGATAGAAGCGTCGAATCGCCTAGCCCCACACCCTCTGGTTGAGAAAACTAAAGGCGGTGCTGGAGGAGGATATGCGAAGTTAACAGAAGAGGGGCGAAAAGCTATCGACCAGTACCGGAAGTTACGTGCTAAGTTTGAGGGATTTTTGAAGCAGGTAGTATAAATATTTTTTTCAGAAGCGCTATATCTTACGCAATATAGCCCTCGCCGGACTTGATAGAGAACAGACTGATTTTTACCTCTCAGTGTAATATGAAAACGACTAACGGGTGGGGATAGCTAAATGGAAGGGGGACAAACGAACAAGAAGCTATTCGTTCTAATCTTGGCAGTATTACTGGTTTTAATGCCTGTTGGCGGGTGTGCTGAAAAGGAGGCGGCGCCTATCGGGATGGCGGTTGAATTTATGGACCATGCCGCCTGTGCCTATATTAGTCAGGACAAGGGGTGGTTTGAGGATGAGGGGCTTAATTTGTCTTCATATGAGAGTTATGCCACCGGGATGGCTTTAGCCGCAGCTTTAGCCCGCGATGATATTCAGGTTGCCTATCTGTGTCTGGTGCCGGCGGTAAATGTCTATGCCAACGCCGGTGTGCCCATCAAAATAGTGGCTGGAACGCATAAGTACGGTTACGGCCTAGTGGTTAATCCAGGTAAGATAAAAACCGTCAAGGATTTAGAAAAGCCTGGTATTCGCCTTGGCTGTGTTAGAGAGGGAGGTGCTGTTGATGTGCTCCTTCATAAGACAGTAGATAAATATCACCTTGATGAAGGCAAGATATTAAATAACATTCAGCGCATGAACCCCCAAAAACTGGTACTGGCTATCAAGTTGGGACAGTTGGATGCTGCCTTTCTCCCCGAACAGTGGGCGACTATGGCTGAAGAGCTTGGCTTTGAGATGCTGCTGATGAGTCAGGATATCTGGCCTGAGATGCAAGGCAGTGTTCTGGTGGTTAAGGAAGGGCTAATCAGTAACCATCCTGAGGTGGTGGGGAAACTGGTTAAGGTGTCGCAAAGGGCAACAGATTGGGCTAACCAGAATCCTGACGAAGCGGCAGAGGTTGTGGCTAAGCAGCTACGGGCCGCTGGAGGTAATATTTTCCCAGCTGAGGCAGCGGAGGTTAACGCCAATCTAGAAATCACCCCCCAAGTACTGCTGCGGTCAATGGGCCGGCTGGACTATACCACTGACATTGACCCCGAAGTAGTTCAGGACACAATAGATTATCTAGCCAGGCTGGGCTATATAAAAGATAGCTTTGATGCCGCCGAAATCCTGGATCTAAGGTTTATCCAATGAACAGGCTTTGCCGTATTAAGCCGGGGTGGGGAATACTGCCCATAGTCATATTCCTAGCGGTGTGGGAAATAGTCGCCCGACTTAACCTAACCCCGGGCCAGTTCCTCTTGCCGCCTTTTTCCGCGGTGGTAGTGGAATTCTACCACTTGGTAGCCAACGGGGTACTGGGGGAGAACTTCCTGAGCAGCTTAACCCGGATCCTTATCGGCTTCTGTACCGGCTCTGTCGCCGGCATAATTATGGGAATGATAATGGGATGGTGGGATATTGCCAATAAGGCACTGAACCCCATAATCAGCCTGATTTATCCTATCCCGGCTCTCGGCTGGCTGCCACTCTTGATGCTGTGGCTTGGAGTCAGCGAGGCCCTGCCCATCACCATAATATTTATCTGTAGTTTCTTCCCTGTCCTGTATAATACCGTCACCGGTATTAAGAACGTAGACAAGGGTTATATCCAAGCGGCTAGAGTGCTGGGGGCTTCAGACATAAGGATTCTAACCACAGTGGTTATGCCACTGGCCCTACCTAACATTTTCACCGGGCTGCGGTTAGAAGCTGGAATGGCATGGCGGGTCATAATAGCTGCCGAGATGGTGGCCATCCCCACTGGAATTGGTGCTCTGCTTATGAAAGCCGAAAGCCTGATCCGCATGGACATCATTATCGTCTGTTTGATAGTATTAGCTGCAATGTGTTTCTCTTTTGAGAAATTCTTTGCCCATCTGGAAACAAGATTAACCAAGCAGTGGAGGTAATATGCCATCCATCAAGCTTAGGAATATAAGCAACTACATCTGCCAGAACGTAAACTTGGAGCTGTTTGATAAAGAACTACTGGTTCTGTTAGGGCCGAATGGTGCCGGGAAAACCACGCTGCTTAATGTCATCGCTGGCTTTACTGATTACAGCGGCTCGGTACTCTTTGATGATTTGCCTATAGACAAAGTTCCGGCTAACAAAAGGGGTATAGGTTATTTGTCTCAGGATTTAAATCTGTTTCCTCATCTTAACGTTGCATCCAATGTAGCCTACGGACTAAGAGCCTCAAAACAACCTAAAGAGCAGGTGGTAGGCAGGGTAGATGAACTACTTCACCTGATGAAGATAACCCACCTTTCGTCTTGTTATCCTAAACACCTGAGTGGCGGCGAAAAACAGCGGGTGGCTTTAGCTAGGGCCATTGCCATATTACCCAAGGTTCTGCTGCTGGATGAACCATTAAGCAGCCTAGATGTGCAAACTTCCAAATATTTGAGAGCTGAGCTAAGACAGCTTCAGTTCAAGCTTGGGGTTACTACTATGTACGTAACCCATGACCTGACCGAAGCTGAGGAAATGGCTGATAGAATAGCGATAATCGAGAATGGTTGTATAGAACAGGTAGGTAATCCCGAAGAGGTATTTTTCTACCCCAAAAATGAGAGGGTCTCCGACTTTGTTGGAGCACCGAATATCCTGGATTGTTCCTATTGCCACAGCCTGGGGAAGGGAATTATAGAGGTTGGTTGTGGAGGGCTGCCAATAATTGTTCCCCACGATGGGAATTCAGTTAAAAGGATTGCCTTGTTCCCCAGAGACATCTATATTTCTGACACCAAGCCACCTGGGCCAGGGGTAAACCGATTTAAGGGGGTTATCACTACCATCAATTCCACCAGTGAGGCGGTTAGACTAAAGGTCAGGGCAGGAGAGAATGACCTAACAGCTGAGGTGCCCCATCATATATTTGAAGATATGGATTTAACCGTGGGTAAGGAAATCTACCTGATACTAAAGCTAAGAAGGATAAGGATTTATGAAAACAAAGATATATGATATCCTCAAAAAGGAATTTATCAAAATCATAAAACAGAATGACTTTGAGTCAGAGGAGATACTAATTCAAGCCGCCCCACTTTCTCCTGAAGAGGCTATCGGAAACCCAGAAGAGAGAGATTACCCATTGATAATTGGCCGCGAGCGCCTGATGCAGGCCACATTCAAAGATTGTCAGGGGCAAGCATTCACCGACATGTATGGTAACTATAGAGGCCGACTATCTGATATTGTAGCTATGGATTTAGTAAACAATTTCCAGAGAGCCATCTTCATCTCCAGCCTTAATGCGGTAATGAAATATCTGGGGCTAGCGACCAAGACGGTCCACTGCAAGAATGAGGAGCCCAAGCAATGTAGTTATGAGCTGGTAAGGTACATAGATAGAAATTATGGTCATCCCCGCATAGCCATTGTTGGCCTCCAACCCAGGATGGTCGAGGCATTATCCAAGCAGTTTGAGATAAGGGTAACCGATTTGGATAAGGATAACATTGGCAATGAAAAGTTTGGGATAACGATTCATGGGCCAGAGAAAACAGAGGAACATCTTGATTGGTGTGATATCGCCCTCGTAACCGGGACGACAGTAGTGAATGAGACCATCGACCAGCTTAAAACGGCTAAACCGGTTATCTTTTATGGTATCACCATATCTGGACCAGCTATGATACTAGGCTTAAATCATTTCTGCCACTTTGGGCACTAGGAGAGTCGCATGGGAATTCTTGATGATTTAATCTCCAGCCTTAGGGAGGATAGCCTGGTTCGTGAAGTGCACGCTTGTGCCTTCTGGACAGCAGTGGTAAGCAAGAACTGCGGGCTGGCGTCCACCTTTCGGGAAGAACACCCGCACCACGGAGTAGTGAGGGGAGCTGGAAAGCTGAGGGGTAGGTCAGCATTAGCGCTAGCCGAATATGCTAGATCAGACAATCTTCTCGAGGCATCCATCGGAATGGCAACTATAAACTCGCTAATTGAGATTGACGAAAGTAGATGTGTCGCCGCAAATGCCCTTGATATCTTGGCAGAAAGAGGAAGGGGCAGGAATATCGCTGTAGTGGGTCATTTCCCCTGGATTTCAAAGTTAAGGGAGGTAGCCAGAGAACTGTGGGTGCTAGAACAAAGACCACAAGCTGGCGATTTACCCGCCGGGGCAGCAGAGAATATCCTCCCTCAAGCCGATGTTGTTGCCATTACCGGAACTTCTTTCATAAATCACACCATAGAAAAGTTGCTGCAATTGAGCCAAGGTAGCTTCATTGTTATGGTGGGGCCTACCAGCCCTTTATCCCCGCTCTTATTTGACTGGGGCATTGATGTTATCAGTGGGACAAGGGTGATTGAACCAGAGAAGGTAATTCGATCTATCAGTGAGGCCGCTATTTTCCGCCAGGTAGAGGGGGTAAAGCTACTGAACATGGTCAAGGGAAGGTGAGTATGAAATTAACCAAGCTGGTAGTTTTAATCAAGGGGGGAGGAGAGGTAGCCAGTGGGGTAGCTCATCGGTTGTTTCGTGCCCATTTTAAGGTTTGTCTAACCGAGATGCCATATCCCCAGGCAGTTAGTCGGGGAGCCGCCTTTTCTGAAGCAGTGTATGATGGCGAAAAGGAGGTTGAAGGGGTAATGGCCGAATTGGTCAAATCTGTTGATGAGGTACCTAGGGCTTGGGAAAAGAACAAGCTACCGATTATAGTCGACCCGGAGGTAAAGATTAAAGATACCCTCCACCCCGACGTATTGGTTGATGCCATAATGGCCAAAAGAAACTTGGGGACAAGACTCACTGATGCTCCCCTAGTAATTGGGCTAGGTCCTGGCTTCCAAGCAGGCAAAGACGTTCACCTAGCGGTGGAGACCAACAACAGTGAATGCTTGGGTAAGGTGATCCCTGACGGGGAGGCTGAAAGAGATACCGGGATTCCCATTGCCATCGGTGGCCTGACTTTGGAAAGGGTGTTACACGCACCTGAAAGCGGGTTATTCCTAGCCAGTAGAGAAATAGGAGCCCCAGTCGTTGCCGGTGAAGTGGTAGGATCAGTGGGGGGACAAGCGATTGAAGCGCCGATTGACGGTGTGGTCAGAGCCTTGCTCAGGAGCGGGATACAAATAGGAAAAGGAACCAAGCTTGGTGAAATAGACCCGCTGGGAGATGAGGAAACCTGTTACAGCATCAGGGCTAGGATAAGAGCCATAGCCGGGGGAGTTTTAGAGGCGATACTAATCTGGTTTAATACTTGATCATGACACTTAGGGAAGCTTTAAATATAGGGCCTGGCGAAGTAATCAGTCTGGTTGGGGGTGGGGGTAAAACAACCCTCATGTTTGCCTTAGCTCGGGAGTTAGCTTCGAGTGATAATGGTAATTGTGTCATTACCACTACCACCACCAAGATATTCGAGCCGTTACCCTCCGAATCCCCGCTACTCCTCGTGGAAAGAGATGAGGCAGAGTTGACAAAATTACTTCTCCAGAATGTGGCTAAGTTTAGGCATATTACTTTAGCTAGTGAAAGATTAGCTTCTGGGAAGTTAAAAGGGACTAGCCCGGGGTTGGTGGTTAAATTAGCTGAACTGAATCAGGTGTCTCATGTTATAGTAGAAGCGGATGGGGCAGCTCACCGGTCGTTAAAAGCACCAAACTCTACCGAACCAGTAATCCCGGAAAACACCTCCCTAGTGATACCGGTAGTTGGCATTGACGCTGTAGGCTGTTGCCTGAGCGAGGAAAATGTCTTCAGACCTGAAATTGTTTCCAGATTGCTGGGGCTGCCATTGGGTGAAATTATTTCAGCAGAGTCCATCGCTATTCTAGTAACCCATCACCAAGGTATAATTAGGGGAAGCCCGAACCAAGCCAGAATTATTCCCTTCATCAATAAGGTTGATCTGGACGAAGGCCTACTAAAAGGAAGGAATTTAGCCAGCAGGATTTTGGCAATAAAACACCCTGGGATTAGACATGTCATATTGGGGCAAGCTCGGTTACCGGAGCCGGTAGCGGAGGTTATCTCAAGGGAGGTGGGATGACAGATATCTACCAGGAGATAATCAGAATTAGAGCCGAGGGAGAAGAAGCAGCCCTGGTTACTATAGTCTCAACTACTGGTTCAACACCCAGAGAAGAAGGAGCCAAGATGCTAGTCAGGCCTGATGGAAGGATAGTTGGCTCAATCGGTGGTGGTGGTTTGGAGGCTCAGGTATGTAACCAAGCAAAGGAGGTAATAAGAAAAGGCAAGCCACAGCGGTTCCATATTAGTCTAGCCGGCAAAGAAGGAGAGGAATTGGGAATGGTTTGTGGCGGCGATATGGAAGTCTTTATTGAACCAATTCTGTCACTGCCAACCTTATACATTTTTGGTGGTGGCCACATGTCATTGCCGGTAGCTAAAATTGGCAGGCTAGCAGACTTCAGAATAGTGGTAATTGACGACCGGGCTGAGTTTGCCAATCCACAGAGGTTCCCTGAAGCAGAACTAATTCTAGCTGAAGATTTCAATAAAGCCTTCTCCAAGCTGAAGATAGACAGATCGAGTTACGTAGTAATCATCACCCGGGAACATAAGTATGATGAGCTAGTATTAGAACAGGCGCTGAGAACGCAGGCTAGATATATCGGTATGCTAGGCAGCCGGACTAAAAACAAGACCATATTCTCCCACTTGTTGTCTAAAGGAATACCGAAGGAACAGTTGGATAAAGTTCACGCCCCCATTGGTCTGGAAATAAATGCCCAAAGTCCGGGAGAGATTGCGGTTAGCATCTTAGCTGAGATAATAAAAGTCAGGAGGTCCCAGTCTCCTAACGCCTAGCAAGTTTGTAAGGCTACTGTTCCAGCCGGAATAGCTCAGGACTTGCAAGCTAATATTGTTCTTTTCACCAAGGTCTTCGCTATCTGAACCTTGTACCTGCTCTGTGCTAACGGACAGGCATTGGTAATGGCGGCATTACCAGCAACTTCTGGAACCGGTTGTGGTCTGGGCCTTGGTGTTACTATCTGCGCTAGTGTTCCATTGAGATTTCCGGAAAGAGTTGGGGTTCTTACTTTACCGGTGCTGAATTTATTTCCTCTAGGACAGAACTGACAACCTTGGGAATAGCTTCCTTAACCTTGTCCGTCATCTCTTCAGTAACTTTTGCCATTTCTTGAGTACCGACGGTATAAAGTATCACCTCTTTAGGCATCTCATTCGGAAAGAGCCTTTTTCCTATTTCAATCGTGGTTGGCAGGTTAAAGTGGTGTGGTGAAATTGATAAACCCGAGGCGACACAGACTTGCTCTGGCTTAAGCCGGTGTACTGTCCCTATCTCATGTTCATCGGTCATAATGGCATCGATTACAATCAGCCTATCGTAGCCCATCATAAGCTCTAACAGGTTTAAGCCGTCCACACCGATATCTATGACTCTGGTATCTTCGTCGCTAACCTTCTTTGCCAATTCCTGGGCAACGCGCACTCCAACACCATCATCTCCCAGAATCAAATTACCAATACCTAAGATCAGGGTTTTCATGTTAACTCCACAGTAGTCGCGTTAATTCCTCAGTATCTGACGAGTTTTTCCATCCGCTTCCTGAATAGTGACTTCCAATGGCATATGACCCAGTGCATGTGACGAACAGGAAAGACAGGGGTCGTAGCAGCGGATAGCGACCTCGATGCGGTTAAGTATCCCCTCGGTTACCTTGCCCTCCTTGATAAACTCCCCGGCTATCTCATATACAGCACGATTCATGGCTAGATTATTGTTGCCCGTAGCTACAATCAGGTTAACCTTGCGTATCTTGCCGCTCCTATCTACCCAATAGTGGTGGAAGAGTGTCCCCCTGGGGGCTTCAATCACTCCTATACCCACCTCGTTTATACGTCTGGAATTTACCCACACGTCTTCGGAGCAGATAAGTTTATCTGCTAACAGCGACTTTATCTCTTCAGCGCAGTTGAGCATTTCAATGAGTCGAGCGTAGTGGTAGTATAATGACCCCTGTACTACACCATTTCCTCCCAGTCTCTTGAAGTTAGAGAACTCCTTATTGGCTAGAGGAGTGGTGCATCCATCAGCAACATTTAGACGCCCCAGAGGTCCGACACGGTACATGCCACCAGGGTAGCCGAATTTCTTGTAGTAAGGGAACTTGAGATACGACCAATCCTCAACCTTTTCCTCAATAAGGGAAAGGTAATCTTCAGGGGCGACATCAGCTTCCAGGGTAATGCCTTTACCGTCTTTCAATCTGAGCTTCCCGTCATAGTACTCTACGTTGCCATTATTATCTACGAGTCCGAGGTAGGCACTGGTAAAATCAGCAAAGTGGTTAACCACCCCGGTATTTTGGGCACAGTAGTCCTTAAACAGGTCAACGGCAAACTGGCAGTCGGTGATAACCTCATCCACCTGACTCAAAATTTCGTCACGTCTATCCGGATGAAGGGCTCGATTCATCCCGCCGGGGATAGCAGCATTGGGATGCACCCTCTTGTCTCCCATCATTTCAATTATTTTCTGACCAAAGGCACGGAGCTTTACTCCCTTTTTGGCTATCTCCGGCATTTCAGCGATAATCCCGATGATGTTACGCTTGGCTGGGTCAGCATCCATGCCAAAAAGCAGGTCAGGACTGGCCAGATGGAAGAAATGAAGGGCGTGTGACTGAACAATCTGCGCCATATGAATTAGTCGTCGTAGCTTCTCGGCTGTAGGCGTCAGCTTCACCCCCAGAATGGCATCTCCAGCTTTAGCTGAAGCTAGGTGGTGACTTACAGGACAGATGCCACAAATTCGTGGGGTTATCACTGGCATCTCCCAGAACAGCCGTCCTTCGCAAAACTTCTCAAACCCCCTGACTTGAGTAACATGGAATCTGGCCCTGTCGACGTTACCCTTATCGTTAAGGAGAATGGTTACCTTACCGTGCCCCTCTAGCCGAGTTACCGGCTCAATAACAATCTTTCTCGTCATTATATTATCCCCCTCTAGCCAAAACCTTAGTCAAACCTCATTATCTCACTGGGTAGTATTGGTATCCTGCCCTCCAGTAGTTCAGTGAGAGCATATTGGATTGCCTTAGGGCTGGGCGGGCAGCCAGGGACATAACAGTCAACCTTCACTACCTGGTTTATTGGCTTGACATTGATAAGTGGCGGTATGTCTTCTGAACTGGGAATCTTGTCACAGATACTGCCCTCAGTATGATAATATCTATCCAGAACCTCCTCAGTGCTAAACAGGTTGCGCATGCTGACGATGCCCCCGAAGACAGCACAATCACCCCAGACCATTAATATCTTGCAGTTGGCGCGTATTTTTTTGGCTACTTCCTCATCGTGCTCATTACTCACTGCACCTTCGATAATGCCTACATCAGCCGGTGAGAATTCCTTGATATCAGTTATGGGGGTAGCCAGGAACTCTAATTTGTCGGCTAAATCAATGATTGCCTCGTCCAGGTCAAGAAAAGACATGTGACACCCTGAGCAAGCATCTAACCACGCCGAAATGACCTTTACCTTTGCCACTGTGACCTCCTAACTTAGGATAACTGGTGCCCCAGTTTGCTAGATATTCTTGCCAAGATTTCGTCGTCCAGCAAGAAACCTTCTTTAGTATTTAGTACTCTTTTTATTTCTTGAACACTTCCGTCCATGGCGACACACGTACCCTGCCTTTCTGCCCATATCGATGAGGGCAGGACAATATCAGCCATATACACAACTGGTGAATAGTAACTTGTCTGTAGCACTAGGAAGTTCACTCCCCTAAGCTGACGTAGTAGTTCTTCGCTCTCGGGCTCATCGGCTAAAAGGAGATAGAGTACCTTTGGCTTATGACTATCCATACCTTTAGCCAGTCCCATTTCCCAGGCGCCGCGGCTATTAACATCAGGTTTAAGTGAGATCACCCTGAGTTTGTCACCACTCTTATTTCCCGTCATATCGGCTAGCTTGAGAATGGTGGCTACCACACTGGCATCATTATCACGGAGTAACTCTTCTCCATAGATAATAACGCCGTGTTCAGCTCTGCCGTATACCTCAGCCGCTGATTTCAATGTTTCCCTTTCTACGCCAGTTTCCGCAAATACTTCTTCCATTTTAGTCTCGGTAAGCTCAGCGTCTGCTGACTCTGACGCAGTTAGCCCTTCAAAAATAGCCGCCTTCGCTAGCCCTTTGAGGAGAGTCCCCTCGGTTCCGGCTCTCGGTTTAAGCCAAAGGTCAGTCCAAAGAGGAAGAACATCCCGGGACGAGTTGATAACTATTAGCTTTGCCTGCCGCTGGCTTACTGCTCGGCGTATCTGGGTGCTGATAATGGGGTTGGTTCCCTGAGGATCCGCCCCGATTACCATGATGCAGTCGGCCGCTGTTATCTCATCTATATGACACTCGATATCTAGTCCTCTTCCGTTACACTGATACTGCCTGATACCCTCGCTTATTTTTCGAAAAAGCTTTCCGTCGGTAGTGTCGATTGAACTACTGCCAGCTGCTTCACAGACAAAGGTGCGGAATTGGGAAAGTGTCTCATTGGGAAGCCGGGTTGATATCATGCCAGCAAATTGCCCATTCGCCTCAGCTAGGGCATGAATAATAGCCTCTACCGCTTCATCAAGACTACATTCTTTCAATTCACCCTCGCGATCTCGCATCAGAGGTGAGACGATCCTGGGTGGAGTGGGCTGGAGCAATTCGAAGCGTCCCTTTTGGCACAACGCGCCTCTCAGCTCCGTTAAGTTGGGAGATTCAATCCTAACCAAGTTATTGTCCTTCACCAGTACATTCAGCTCGCAGCCCACTCCGCAGCGAGGACAGATAGTCTTTATCTGCTGACACTGGTCTGTTTGGCCCTTATACAGGCTGAGTTTGCTGAAAATGGCGCCGGTAGGACATGCCTGAACACAGGCACCACAGCGGGTACAGGATGATTCGCCCACTGGTTGCCCAAAATCGGCAGCCACCAGTGTCTTCCAGCCTCGCTGGCTGAAACTGAGGGTGTGACTTGCTTCTATTTCGGCACAGGCCCGGATGCATCGACCACAGAGAATACAACGGTTGTGGTCAACTACTAGATAATCACTTATTGAGTCCACTAGTAGTGACGGGAAGGTATATGGGTAGCGCACGTTGTCCATCTGATATTGATAAGCCAGCTTCTGTAGTTCACAATCCCCACTTTGCTCGCAGAACATGCAGAAATGATTATGCTCGGTGAAGATTAGTTCCAGCAACTGGCGACGGTATTTCTCCAGCTTTTCGGTGTCGGTTTTCACTACTAGGCCGTCCTTGATAGGATAACAGCAGGCAGGAACTGGCCTTCTCTCCCTTTCAATCTCCACCGCACACATTCGGCAGGCACCTACATCGGTTAGACCGTCAAGGTGGCAAAGAGTAGGTACATCAATATCATTAGCCTTACACACCTCAAGAACAGTGTCTCCTTCTTTTCCTTTTACCTGCCTACCATTGATTGTTAGAGTTATTTCATTCATCATTTATCCTCCAACCTCAAGGTCACACCTAAGGCATCTTGATGCCTCTTCCATGGCCTCATTCGGGCTATAGGGTAGGGTAACCTCCCTAAATGAGGTTTTCCTTTCGCTCATGGTGATCTCAGGGGCCTTAATCCTGGCCTTCTCCTTTGTTTCTTCTTCACTAGTTGGCTCAGAAGAATAGGTAATTGGCTCGTAGCCATTGCGTTCTACCCGGGGTGAAAGTTCCCTCCCTTGAAGATATCTTCTTATAGACGATGCTGCCCTCTGCCCGGCGGCGATGGCTTCAACTACTGTCCTCGGGCCAGTTACGGCATCTCCGCCAGCAAAGACTCCCTTTCTCCCAGTAGCTAAGGTACGCTGGTCTGCTACTACTGTGCCGCCTCTTCCTATTTGAATTTCACCGTCTTTGATAAAAGAGGCGTCAGGTCTTTGACCTATGGCTTCAATAACCATATCAGTATTTACCACATATTCAGAGCCCTTAATAGGAGAGGGACTTTTTCTGCCACTTCGGTCAAATTCCCCCAGCTCCATGCGGATGCACTCAAGCCCGGTGACCCTATTGCCCTTGCCCACAATTTTAGTGGGTGCTGTTAGATAGTAAAAATGGATCCCCTCTTCCTCAGCAGCCTCGATCTCTTCGGCTATAGCGGGCATATCCTTCTTCTCACGTCTATAGAAGATACTCACTTCCTCGGCGCCCTTTCTCAGAGCCACCCTGGCGGAGTCAATCGCCGAATTGCCACCACCAATAATGGCCACCTTCCTGCCAACCTCTACTTCCCCACCCAAATTGACCTCTCTTAGAAATTCGATAGCGTCATAGACTCCGCCAAGGTCCTCGCCGGGAATGCTTGCCTTTGTCCCCTTGTGGGCACCGGTGGCAATGAACACTGCTTTATAGCCATCCTTCATTAGTGACTCAACATCACCAATATATGTATTTAGCTTTATCTCTACCCCAAGATCCTCAACCTCTTGGATTTCCTTGTTCAGGATATCTTTAGGTAGGCGATACTCAGGGATGGCCACCGCTAGCATGCCTCCAGCTACCGGGAGCGCCTCAAATATAGTAACTTGGTATCCCTCTAAGGCCAGGTCCCAGGCGGCTGACAGTCCGGCGGGGCCAGCCCCGATGATGGCTACCTTTTCCTCTCTCCTGTTCTTTATCTTGGGAGTGTATCTAATCCCTGAATTAAAGGCGTAATCAGCAGCGAATCTCCTCAAATTCCTGATGGCTATTGGCTCATCAATCTGGGCTCGATTGCACTTGAATTCGCAGGGGTGGTTACATACCCGACCGCATATAGCCGGTAGGGGATTACGTTGTTTAATTAAACAGTAAGCCTCAGCAAACTTACCATCTTTAATCAGACTGACATAACCGGGGATATCCAGTTCTACAGGGCAGGTATGCTGACAGGGAGCCCTAAACAGGTCCTGGCAAACACTAGCCGGGCATTTTTTGTCTATGATGTGAGCCTCATACTCCTCGCGGAAGTGTCGTAACGTGGTTAAGACTGGGTTGGGACTTGTTTGTCCTAGGCCACAGAGAGAAGTGGAGGCGACCATCTCAGCCAGTTCTTCCAGCGTATCCAAGTCTTCCATTTCCGCTTCACCCCGGCTGATCTTGCTTAGAATCTGCAGCATCTCGGGAATCCCGGCCCGGCAGGGGGTGCATTTACCACAGGACTCGTCCCTGGTGAATTGGAGGAAAAACTTGGCTACATCAACCATACAGCTATCCTCATCCATGACAACGAGCCCGCCGGAGCCCATAATTGCCCCTAGAGCAGTAACAGCTTCATAATCGACGGGAGTATTGAGATGCCCTATAGGGATAACACCACCGGATGGTCCCCCTATCTGGACTGCTTTAAATTTCTTTCCGTTGGGTATCCCTCCGCCGATATCGAATACGATCTTCCCCACCGGCGTTCCCAGGGGGATCTCAACTAGCCCGGTATTATTCACCTTACCTACTAGGCTGAAGGTTTTTGTCCCCTTACTTTTTTCAGTGCCAACGTTAGCAAACCAGTCAGCTCCCCTCAAAATAATTTGAGAGACATCTGACCACGTTTCTACGTTGTTGATGGCAGTGGGCTTGCCAAAGAGCCCTCCGCCGACATTTGCCGGGAAGGGGGGTCTCTGCCTAGGATTCCCCCTCTTCCCCTCAATGGAGCGCAAGAGAGCAGTTTCTTCTCCGCAGACGAAGGCGCCGGCACCGGGGAATATATCAATGGAGAACTCGAAGTTTGTGCCTAGTATATTCTTGCCTAGAAGACCATATTCATGAGCTCGAGCAATGGCATGACTTAGAGTCTCAATGGCCAGAGGATATTCGGCTCTAACATAGGCATAACCTTGACGAACATTACCTATAGCATAGGCGCCGATGGCCATCCCTTCGATTACAGAGTGGGGATTACCTTCAAGAATAGAGCGGTTCATATAGGCACCGGGGTCGCCTTCGTCACCATTGCAAACTACATATTTTTCATCGGTTTGTGCGCTACGCACAAACCCCCACTTTACCGCGGTAGGGAACCCGGCCCCTCCCCGCCCTCGTAGCCCCGCCTTCTTAATCTCGTCAATGACTTCCTCAGGCTTCATCTCATGCAAGACCTTGGCCAGGGCTTGATAACCATCTCGGGCAATGTATTCATCAATATTCCAGGGATCGATGAAGCCATTATTACGGAGTACCCTCCTCTCCTGTTCCAAATAGAAACTGATCTCACCATATGTTGGGATTGGTTTTCCGGTTACCGAATCATGGTAAACAAGCCTTTCCACTATTTCGCCTTTTACTAGGTGCTTCTGTATAATCTCCTCTACATCCTCCTCTTTGACCATGGTATAGAGGATATCTCCGGGGTTGATTATAACTATAGGTCCCATCTCGCAGAGACCATGACACCCTGTTAATACGATCTTGACCCTTTTCTCCAGTCCATTTCCCTCAATAGCCTGTTCGAAGGCCTTGGTTAGCTGCCCTGACCCAGATGCCGCGCAGCCGCTCCCTCGGCAAACTCGGATGTTGATTTCAGGTACAGTTTTGATCTTGGTGAAGTCTTTATCTTCACGCACAGCAAAGCGCGGTTCTATAGTCACTTTTAACCCTTTCAGATCTTCTACAGAGGAGATTCGCATCGTCTTCTACTCCTTCCTAGTGATAAGAATTCAGGACATCATTTAGCTGGCTGGGTTTGACCTTTCTATGCACGTCTTTACCAATTGCTATCACTGGGGATAGACCACAGCAGCCTAGGCAGCGGACAGTTTCCAGAGAAAATCTACCATCAGGAGTAATTCCCTCGGGCTCTAGCCCCTCCTCTTTCTTCAGCGCATCCAGAATCCTCTGTCCTCCCTTAACGTAGCAGCTGGTACCCATGCATACTTGGATAATATGCTTACCCTTGGGCACTAAAGAAAAGAAGTGATAGAAACTGATAATTCCATATACCTCACTAATAGGGACTCTTAAATCTCTGGATATGGTCTTTATTACCGGTATTGGGAGATAGCCAAATATACTTTGTGCTCGATACAGCACTGGAATAAGAGCGCCAGCTTGTCCCCTAGCCTTATCAATCACCTCTTGAATTTCTTTGAAGATGCTCCCAGCATCTCTCATCCCTGCTGACTCCTGGTACCTTTCATGCTCAGTTGCCGCCATCTTATACCTCCTGATAGGGTGGTGAGGAATATGTAATAATATTTACTGGCTGGCTTGGGCAGGCTGCAGTTTTGCATTGTGCCTTGACACACAGAGAGGGTATATATAGCCGCTGGCTTTATATACCCTCGAATAGATATCTTTACACATCCCGGCGTAACCCACGGTTGCCTAACCTTTCTGCCTTGCTTTTCAGGTTATCTTCTCTTCTACTCTCAGGGGATGGTTGAATCCCTTACCGCTAAGCTTTATTTCTATTGGTTCGTTGTTACCCCACCTCATATAAACTCGGCATACCCGGCAGATATCAGTGTTATCGCCTTTTTGCCCACCTTCATGAAGCTTGGTGTAGGTACCCTCAATCTGCCAGCAGGGCAGATCCTGATGTTTAAACGCGGGACACTCGTTTCTTATCGCTTCAGGGCAACGTAACGTCTCCCAGCAAGGTGTCTTACCCTCCCAAAAGCCTGGAGCTGGCTCCGCGATCACCTTCCCCTTCACCTCATTAATAGCCTTTTCTATCTCGCTCAGCTCATCAAGAGTATTAATACCCTTTAGGATCTCTTCTAACTGTTCCGCTAAATTGCTCTTTGGTATCTTCACGGCTTGAACTCTAGGCAACACTTCTACCTCGTCATAGTGGAAGCCGTAGACCTTGCCTTTACGCTCACCAGATGTTATCTTTACCCACAGAGGATAGGTGGCATGTCTATCGAACTCCTGAATCTGCATATCGACTATCTCTGCTTCCACGCCCACCACTTCGGGTAATGAATCGCATTTCTTGATCTTAACAGTCCCACCTAATCTCATAGTCTTTAACATTTCTTCTAGTTGTTCCACTGCCTTTATCTTATCCGTTCCCTCCCCACCAGTTTCTGGTGGTACTTCTATCTCATCATAGTGGAAGCCGTAAATCTTGCCTTTGCGCTCACCAGTTATCATCTTCACCCACACCGGATAGGTGGCGTATTCGTCGAACTCCTGAATCTGCATATCGACTATCTCCGCCTGCTCACCTACCACCTCGGGTAGGTGAGGGCATCTGTTAATTTTAACCGTCGCCCCTATCCTTAATGCTCTTTCCTCTCCAGTAGTTACACCTTTTAGGACCTCCTCTAATTGCTTCTTTACTTTTATCTTCATTGTCTTCCCCTCCTTTCTGGTTATTGCTTGTTCCGTTCTCCTCGTCTTCATTGTTCTCTCCCCCTTTCTCCAGCGCTACCTAGTTCGCCTCCACTCTTGCTACTACCTCCTTCTCTACTTCCATTTAATAACGTAATGAATCCACTGCCATCCGCCTCGGTGCCTATTTTGGGTGTGCGTTGATGCATACAATTTCTCTGTTGGGTAGGTATTTTTGCCTAATCATCTCAACCTGTGTATCTTTCTGGCTTTAATAAAGAATTGCTCGGCTAGTAAGGCCTAAGCCTCAACCCCGTCCATTGCTTCACTCATCTTGACGGCATAACTCATCTTCTTTCAGCCACAGAAGAGTATTACCCCTGCGCACTGGGGAGACCACCCTAAAGATCAAAGAGCGGGGTCTCCCTGCTCTCCTACGGTGTCTCTGTTTTGAATTCGAGCGTTCTAGCCTCCTGCCGTCGTTTTGTCGATATTATCCTCTTCGTTCTGCGCCTGTGGTAGAGTGAGTCTTCAGAAGTTATCTTTTATGCGGGCTTGAGGCTGTGATATGCTACTGGGTAGTGAATCTGTGGGGGTCTAGCTCTTCCCGTCCTGGCTACTGCTGACGGACAAGCTCTCAGGCTCGGCCACGCTGCCTGGCGGGATACCGCCCTCATCCCACCCCCGTTTTTGGTAGTACAGGGAAAGGAGCCTTTGAAAATCACTCCTATCGATTACCTTACCTGCATTGGGGCCGGTGAGTGGGGGATTTGCCCAAACCTTGTAGGGAAGGCTATCATCCTTACGGCTGATGCCCAGTCGGGTATTCATAAGACGGGTTAGGTCATAGATGTCGTTGGAAAGCTCTAGGAGTTGCTCGAGAGTTAACTCCCTACCCGTGACATAATTATAGAACTTTTCGTAGTGGAGCTCATTTAACCCCAGTTCAATCCAGGGGAGTCGGCAGACACCGAGCATATCAAATAGCAGGTATAATTTCTGATGATAGGTGACGATGCTCTGGAATAACCGTTAGCTTCCTCGACACTTAATCCCCCCCCCAAGACCGTTCAAAGTATTATATCACGTTCCCTCTATGGTCATTTCGGCTGGTGCTGGGCTTGCCTTATCATAGATTTTCAGATAGCAGGAAAATGGTTTTCTGGAGAAATCCACCTTCCAGCCCCTCTCTTTCTTGGCTAATAATTCCCCTTTGGAAAAGTCCTTGAGAAAACTGAAGACCGCTCCGTTCATTACTGCCGGAAAACGCCACACGAAAAGGCTGGTCATAATAACCGTGGGTAAGCTAAATAAATCATCCAACTCCACCACTTTTGGTGCCAGATGGATAGCGAGTTTGTCTAGCTGTCTGCCTTCTTCAAGCGTCAAGTGATGCCGCAGTCGAGTGTGATAAACAAGGTCAAAGGAGCCTTCGGCAAGCTCTTTTAGGTCGAAAGCATCGGCTTTCAAAAACACCAACAGTAATTTCTGAAAAGCCGCCTCGGCCTTAAGCTGGTTCAGGTCATCATTTCCCAAGTGAGAAGCGGCTTTTATCTGGACCAGCCCCCTAGCGGTGAGATTACTGAACTTCGAGGTGGTAACCTCAAGACTGGCCGGGGAGTAATCAACGCCGATAAAGATTAGCGGAAAGTCGAAGCGCTTTCTGATAAGTTTATAGATAATCTGCCTTTCTAGTTCCATACCCCCACAGCCGATACTGGCGACTATGATAGGCTCTTTCTTAACTTTCTTCAGTCTCTCTAATTCCCGGATAATCTGTTCCCTGATGGGAACTAGAACTCGCATCCATACCTCAAACCAGGAGAGCGTTTCCAGAACCATCTTTTGCCATTTGGGAAAGGGTAGGTCTATGATCTCAACGATCTTGGTCCGGTTTCTCCTGAGTTTTGGTGCCCTGAAGATTAACCACCACAAATAACCGAAGGGAGACCGAATTGCCCTGAAGAACTCGATATTCATTTTGGTCGCCTCACGGTAATTCGGGTGCGACTCTAGTGATTTCAGGTCGGCTAGGATTTCTTTGATTTCGGCCCGTCGCTTGTGGGTTCTCTTATAGGGAACGAGGTAGGTAAGGGCAGCTAGGGAGCCCAGTATGGCCGCTACGACAATCGCGATTACTATTTTCTTATCCCTCTCCTGTAGAATCTCAGTCTCTGCATTTTCCTCGGCACCCTATTTTAACTCCTTCATGATTTTGGCAAACTCCTCTGGATTAGCTATTGAGGTCGCGGGTAGGTTCTCCCTGTTATCTAGTGCGGTGTAGAGCTCATCCATGTTTACCTCTGGCTCTAGGTACTGCTTGCCATCCATAATAATTGGACAGGGAATTACGGTAAAACCGTATTTCTCTGCTGTTTTGGGTAATACGGTTCCGCCATCACAACTAATGGCAACCCTTTTCATATTAAACCTCCTTTTATATAATTTCAGTCCTGAAGATACTCAAGCTGCTTGGAAAGCAGAAATGGTCTTTGCAGTAATGTTGGTATTGCTTAATACCCCAAATTATACACCAACCATCTATCTATGACGCTGGCTATAAAGAGTTAGTCACTCCTCAGCCCACCAGCAAAAATCGCGGGTTCCCAAACCAACGTGAGTCGTTACCAGTGGTCCTATATCAGTGATAAAGACTTCTTGACACTGGAAATTGGCCAAGACCTTTTCTTTCAGTTCCTCGGCTTCCGCCAGCGCATCAGCGTGATCTATCGACACGTGCAGTTTCCGGCCACCGCTTCGCTGTTTCACCTCATCAAACAGGGTCTTTAATAACTCGCCTTTGGTCCGGCACCTGGCTAGAGGCGACATTACTCCGTCAGTCCCCGCGTCCATATGCAAAAGTACCGAGTTCGTTATTTTGGAAGCTGCCCAGGGGCGAGCCCGATGTATCCGGCCTCCCTTGGCCAGATAGTAAAGGTCGTCCACAAGGGTAATGAAATTAACCTTTTTCGTCATGTTACGGGCAACCTCAACTACCTCGGGAAAACTCTTGCCGGCGGCGGCAGCCCTGGCAGTCTCCAAAGTGACCAGCATCTGGGCGCCACAGGCACTCTGAGAATCAACCACTTCTATGGCGGTTTGGGGCAGCTCGTCTTGGACCAGCGCCTTGGCTTGTGAGGCAGCGCTTACGGCCATGCCAAGCTTGGCGCTGTAGGCAATGTATACAATGCCATCAGTCTGCTGGCTCAGTTTGCGGTAAGCTCCCAGAAAGTCATCTATAGACGGGGACGAAGTCGTCGGAAGTCTGTCTGCCTCCTTCCATTTAGGCAGTTGCTCATAAAACCAGGCAAGGTCCATCTCATTCTCACGATGCGATTTACCATCTACAATAACATAGGTTGGTATGATGGTGATATCGTTTTCCTTAGCGACCTGTTCTGGCATATAACTTACAGTATCAGTCATGACGGCCACTTTTTTCATCGGCTGGCTCTCCTTTTCGGTATGTATACTGTAGATAATACCCGAAGTATACCTATCGGGTCAACACTTTGCTTTTAGCTATCATTGAGGTGCCAGAGTAGGCAATATTGACCGATTGAGCCTGTTGACAGGGGGGTGTCTACCTAGTATAGTATATCTTGTTGTATTTTTTGTAGACCCTTTCAAAGGATGGGCAAGTGGACGATCCGATTGTTTATAGTCTAAAGGTTAACCGAGAGCAGCTTGAGTGTGCCAAAAGATTTCTTGCCCGGCAGGGTGAGCTACTTCAGGATAGCCTGCGTGACCTTATTGAGGCTGCCGCTGATTGTGAACAGTGCCTTGAACTGCATGAGGAGGAAGCCTCCATTACCGAACTGCAGAGTGCCCTCGCTACCCTGCTTGCCAAATGTAAGGATGCTTGGCATCTGAACAGCCTTCTTCAGGAGGCCCTGATGAGGATGGCGAAGAGAAGCAGGGTGCCTCTGGAGTTTGTGGCTAATGTACTGGGGGAGGCACGGCGAACCAGACCAGCGACGCGTCGGGTATAGTCGCTAGGGCAACCGGGTGGCAACGCTGCCAGTGCCGGTGGAGGTCATATTGAATACAGTTGCTATCATGACTGATACCGTCTCGCAGATGACCAAGGAATTGGCTGATGCTTACGATATTAAACTAGTACCGATAACTATAGTTATAGATGGGAAACCGTACCCCGAAACTGAGATAGAGCTTCAGTGGTATTACCAGCAAATACCGAAGTGGAAGGAGGCAGGCGATATGCCTACCTCTTCATCTGCCTCAATAGGTTATTTCATGCAAGCATACAGAGATTTAAGCCAAAGGGCAGAGTCTATTCTATACATATGCTACAGCTCAAAGTTTAGTATGATGTTTAATACGGCAATGCAGGCGAAAGAGGGGGTTAAAGATGAGCTACCTCAAACTGCTATTGTTGTCATAGATACCCTCACCGTTTGCGGGGCCCAGATGCTCATTGCTATAGAAGCCGCTAGAGCCGCCGCTGCTGGTAGGAGTCTACCCGAGGTCTCTGAAATGACTAGCAATCTAGTAAATAGAGTTAACATGATTTCTTTGATTGATGACCTCTCTCTTCTGGCTAAGGGGGGTAGAATACATAAGGCTCTTCCTTGGGCAGGTTCCAAAGTTACCAACACAGCGTTGCTTGAGGTAGACGCATCCACTAAAGGAGAGATGACGCCTCTAGTTAGGTGCAAAACTCGAGAGCAAGGGCTGAAAAAATTGTTTGAAATAGTAAGTGAGAGAAGTGACGGCAGGAAGTTAAATGTAGCTATAAATCATGCTGATGCGCTGACTGAAGCCGAGGAGCTTAGGGAATTAACTTTGTCAAGGTTCCACTGCGAAAGCTGCTTTATTACTCCCACCTACCCTCTGGTAACACACCATGATGGGCTGGGGGTTATTAAGTTTAGTTGGTGGGCAGTAGACTAAGATAGATTGTTATTTCGTAAATAGCGATTTATCAGCATATACCACGGTGTTCAAGATAATGCCGTAAGGACACTTTTAATGAGTAGTCTTGTATAGAAAGGAGGGCATATTAAATGATCAAGAAAGTAATTATTGTTATCATATCAGCGGTTTTAATCATTGGCGGGCTGGTGTCCTGCAAGAAGACTGAGCCGGTATCGTCTTATAGATTAGGCATCGTTGCCTCACAGACGGGCCAGTATGCCGGGCTGGGGCTTCAATCTCTGGAGGGCATACAGCTAATGGTCGATAAGCTAAATGAAGGTGGCGGTATAAACGGAGTTCCTCTTGAGCTGGTGATTTACGATGATAAGAGTCAGGCTACTGAAGCAACCCTGGCGGCTAAGAAGATGATAGATGTGGACGGAGTCCACATTCTGACTTCCGCCACCGCTACTGGTACCTCCATGAGTCTGGTGCCGATAGCTAATGAGAATAAGGTGCCGACGCTGATACTCAGCGGAACGACAATGTACGATGACCAACTCGGTGCCTGGGTTTTCCGACCCACCGGAACGGAGGCATCTTACGTTACCCTCAATTTCGAGTATTTACAGGGGCTGGGCATTTCCCGCTGTGCCACGCTGATCGAGAATTCCTCTTATGGTGAGGGGGGTAAGTTGTTTCTGCCCCAGATGAGCCCGGACTATAATCTGACTATCGTTGCGGAACAGTATTTTGACCCCACTGCCACCGACCTGACTCCCCAGCTAACTAACATAAAGAATTCTGGGGCTGAGGCTATCTTCCTGTGGGGTGGCACTCCAGTGGCAACGCTGGCTGTCAAGCAGGCCCGGGAGATGGGTATTAGCCTGCCGATTATTGGTACGCCACCTAACGTGGCTCCCAACCTGGTGGCTGAATTTGGACAGTACTTTGAGATGGAGCCGTCTTTTGTGGCGAGCACCTCGAAGTTTGACATATGGAAGTATCTGGATGACACCGACCCTGATAAGGCGAAGTACAAAGATTTTGGGGAAGCGTTTGAGGCTAGATACGGCCACTCGGCATCCATGTGGGGCCTTTTGGGTGGGCAGTTCGTCCTGTTTATTGAGGACGGCCTTAAGAGAGCAAATGCTGGACGGCTCGGTTTAGAAGAAGCCAGAAGCCAGATCAGAGATGCCTTTGAGCAAGGCGACAGCCTCCAGCTGTACACTGGTATTTATACCATGTCCCCCGAAGACCATTTCGGTCAGACAGAATGGAGGATAGAGCTGGTTACCTTCAGAGACGGTGAGATGATTCCCCTGCCCTAGCGGGCGATGCTTACTGATGGCTAGGCGGAGGCAGCTTGGACTTTTCGACTGCTCTGCAGATCTTCTTTAGCGGCTTGAATCTGGGTAGCATCTATACCGCCTTGGGCTTGGGTTTTTTCGTGGTCTACAGTGTCACCCGGGTGCTTAACCTGGCTCAGGGTGAGTTTGTGATGCTCGGTGGGATGCTCACGGTTAGCTTCTACACCACGGGCATACCGCTCTTTTTCAGCGTACTACTGGCGGTGGTGATTACAGCGTCAGTCGGGGCCGGGTTCTACCGGTTCATTATCTACCCGGCGCGAAAATCCTCAGGTGCGACCAAGGTCTTTCTTAGCCTCGGTTTTGCCTTTATTATTGAGGGAGTGGCTCTACATGTCTGGGGGTGGGAATTCAGGAGCCTGCCGGCTTTTCTGAATACCCCAAGTATTCAGCTGGGGGGAGCGACTATCTTCGGCCAGACCCCTTGGGTTATCGGGGTGACCCTGGTCATGGTGATTGGCCTGTTCTTCTATTTTGGGCGCACTATCCAGGGCAAGGCCCTGCGCGCCTGTGCCAATGAACCCCTAGGGGCAAAGCTGATGGGGATAAGCATAGAAAGAATGGCCCTATTCTCTTTCATTCTGGCATCTGGTCTGGGCGCGGTGGTTGGTGCCCTGATAACTCCGTTAACGATGACTTCCTATAGTATGGGCTTACCATTAGCTGCCAAGGGACTCCTAGCGGCCTTTGTAGGGGGGATAACTAGAGCTGAAGGGGTTATACTGGGCGGTTTTATTTTTGGGATGATTGAGGCAATAACAGCCGGAGTAATACCGGGCGGCTACCATAATGCTATTGCCCCGATAATTCTAGTGGTAATCTTCCTGGCTCGGCGTCGTGGATTATTGGTTACTGCAGGACAAGGATAAGGATGTTAACTCAACCCAGAGTCATTGGAGAAGTATCTAAAAAGGTGGCAGCAAAGCCGCAGAATCTGGTGATCGCCTTATTTGCCATTATATTGCTGACCATACCCTTGGGTGCCAGTCCTTACCCCATTACAGTTATGGTAGACATCGGGCTTTATTCTATGATAACCATGGGGCTCATTATGTTGATGGGTCTGGCAGGGCAGATATCTCTAGGGCACGCTGCCTTTTTTGGCTGTGGCGCCTATGTTTCCGGTATCCTTACTACCCAGTATAACTTTGCACCCTGGCCGGCCCTCTTTCTAGCCGCGGTTATCACTGGTGGTATCGCGGGCTTTATTGGCCGATTTATGTTCAAGTTACACGGGCTTATTCTGGCTGGGGTAACCCTGGCCCTGAACCTGGTATTCTATCACCTGGTTAGTAGCCTGATAGATTTGACCGGTGGTGCCATGGGTATGATGAACATCCCGCCGCTGTCACTGGGCCCATTTACCTCTCAAAATCTGTTCTTCAATTACTACCTGGTATGGATAATCGCCATGCTGCTCCTTGTCTTTTCACTGAACTTGGCCGATTCCCGGCCTGGGAGGGCCCTAAGGGCCCTAAATACTCATGCCGGCGGTAGTGAAGATGCCGCCCAGGTTTTGGGGGTAGATATAACCAAGTACAAGGTATGGGTTTTTGTCCTAAGTGCTGTCTATGCCAGCCTGGCGGGCAGCGTATATGCCCATTATACCCGCATCATAGAGCCCGGTACCTTTACAGTCCAGCTTTCGGCCATGGTAGCCTTAATGGCCATTATTGGTGGCCGGTCGAGTCCTTGGGGGGCCTTCCTGGGAGCTGGGCTCATTGTGGGTTTACGTCAGCTGTTACGGGAAGCCATCCCGGCTTTAGTTGGTGGCCTTAGTGGTTCCTATGAGCTTATAGCCTATGGTATTATTCTTGTGGTAGCCCTGCTCTTTCTGCCTCAGGGTTTGATTTCACTGATTCGCAGGGCAAAGCCCAAAAGGGAGACAGTAGTTAGATGAAAGCAAGCCTGGCTGGCATAAAGACGGCTCTAAGACCTGACAAGAAAGGGGAGAGGGGTATCGCAGATACGCATCTACTTGAGGTAAGTAATGTGTCAATGACTTTTGGCGTTCTTACCGTCCTTAAAAAGGTGAGCTTTTCGGTTTCTAAGGGGAGTATTCTGGTCATGATTGGCCCCAATGGAGCCGGGAAATCTACTCTGCTTAAGCTTATCAGCGGGCTTCTGCCCCTCGCCGAAGGGGAGCTCCGGTTCAAACAGCAAAAGATAAACGGTATGGCCCCACACCAAATCGCCTCACTCGGCGTGAGCCAGCTGTTTCAGGATATACAGCTCTTCCTGAATATGTCTATCATCGAGAATGTTATGGTTGGGTGTCACCTGCAATCTAAGACTGACTTCATGAGTTCTGGATTGAGGTTGGCCCGGGCTAGAGTTGATGAGCGGAGTATTTTTGAGGCAGCCATGAAACAATTATCCCTGGTGGGCTTATCGGAGAGAGCCTTTAGCCGTCCTGGCAGTCTCTCCTGGGGTCAGCAGAAGCTTGTCGGTCTGGCTCGGGCTTTGGCTACCGGTTCTGAGCTACTGCTTCTAGACGAGCCTTACAGCGGTTTGTTATCGGATGAAGTGGATAAGCTGAATCAGTTGATTCGCCAGCTTCAGAGTCAAGGGATAACTATCTTGATTGTGGAGCATCTAACCGATATATTAATGGGGATTGCTAGTCAGGTAATTGTTCTAGATCACGGGGAGAAGATTGCCGAGGGTACCCCGGCTGAGATACAGAAGAATAAGCGGGTGATAGACGCTTACCTGGGCGGTGAGCAGTTGGAAAGCGAGGGGAGCTAATTCCGTGACTACCGGTAATCACGCAATACTAAAGCTGAATGGCGTCTATGCTAATTATGGGTCGGTGCCGGCCTTGCGTGGAGTGTCTCTTCATGTCAGGCAGGGGGAAATTGTAGTTCTCATTGGACACCATGGCTCCGGAAAGACGGCAATACTGAAAGTAATTTCTGGTCTGCTCTCTGTAGTTAGCGGTGAGGTGCTTTTCGGTGAATCCCCAATCCATAGGTTGCCTCCGGAGAAGATAGTGCCGCTGGGAATATCCTATGTAGATGAAATGAAGTTGCTCTTTCCGGCGATGAGTGTCATTGACAACCTCATCTTGGGGGCTTATCACCGGCACGGGAAAGAGGGGCGAGACGACATCGACCAGGATATCCAGACTGTGTATCAGCTCTTCCCGGTGCTTAAGGAGCGGAGGAAGCAATATGCGGGGACTCTATCTGGGGGGGAACAGCAAATGCTGGCCATTGGCCGGGCCCTTATGTCTCATCCGAGGTTACTCTTGCTGGACTGCCCGACGTTGGGGCTGGCTCCTCAGTTAGTAAAAAAGGTAGTCAGGGCAATCGCTGAGCTAAGGGACCGAGGGGTTACCATTCTTTTGATTGACCAGAAACTTGAGCAGGTCATCAATATCGTCGACCGAGGATATGCGATAGAAGATGGCCGGGCTATCTTTGAGAGCTCTCCCGAAGAATTGCTCTCCTTAGAGGGCAGCAAGGCCTATTTAGCCAGAGAAGTTAATCAGGAGTAAGGTTATAGAAGCCCTGAGTTCTAGGGGGTGTAGTTGAAATGACAGAATCAAGAATTCCTCAGACAGACCTGAAAGAGAGGGAAAGGTTTTTTGCCCGGATCTATGATGATATGACATACGGCATGTTGGATGACGGCTGGCTCAGACCCCAGTATCTCGAGCCAATTATAAGAGCCGGGATTGCCTCTGGCTTGGTTCTTGAGGTTGGTTCCGGGCCGGGATACCTCAGCTTGGAGTGGCTTAAGAGCACCGAGGGCACTACCCTCAAGTGCTTGGATATTGACGATAATATGATCGCTACTGCCAGAGAGCACGCTAACCAGTACGGATTATCAGACAGGGTTGAGTATGTCAAGGCAGATGCCAGCCAGATGCCGTTCGAAGATGAGCATTTCGACGCTGTCTTTTCTAACTGCTCTCTACACGAATGGGCACATCCAGAACCGATCCTTAATGAAATCAACCGGGTTTTAAAGCCAAGTGGCCGGTACTGTATTGTTGACCTAAGGCGTGACATGAAACCACGGGTCAAGCAGTTTCTCTGGGCTAAGACTCAGCCGGAGGAGATGCGTCCCACCTGCCTATCGGCAATCGAGGCTGCTTACACCGCTAGCGAGATAGAGGTCATGCTCAGCAGAACAAAACTCCGGAATTGGAATATCGAAGAGAATTTTTGGGGACTTGTTATCTCAGGCCAAAAACCGCCCCGGGGATGAGGCCTGCCTCCTCAGAGTTACCGCTTACTAGAAAGTTAGTCCCCACCCTTCTTTAAGCATTCTACCAATAAGTCCCCTAGTCTCTCCGTGATGTCAGTCTAGGGTTAGTTCCCTCTGAAAAAAGGAAAAGATCCCCCGAAGAAAGCCCTAGTGCTAACAGGTTATTGACAAACGACATATAATGTGCCAATATATAGACAGGTGGCATTCATAACATCACCAGGGGAGAAAAGGCTAGTGTTGCTACCTTGGCATAGCCTCCAAGAGAGGCGGTATTACTATGAGTGCGGCGATGGTTAATTACATGAGGAAGGTCTGGTTCCGAATAAGGTGGCTTACCATGTCTGATAGGGAGCGGTATGCTTACCTGTGGAATCGGACCAAATGCAGCCACTGGCGCCATGCCCATTCCTTCCGCTAGGCTCAGCCATCGGGTTATTAAGCAAGCCTAGCTTTGGGTTATGACACTCTAGTTCAGTTTACCTTCCGTTAGCTTCATACCGCTGGACTCCTTTCGACCCCCCAAACTGATTTAAAAGGCTTGAGTCCCTTTTTCGCATCCCCCCGTCCCATCTTTTAGGCCGCTATTCTGGTTTAATGGTTCGCCAATACCCAAAAGTAGGAAGCAGGTTTTTTGTGGTAGTCATCCAGTCCGAGTGGCCAATTGGTTATCCTGTCGTTATCAAGCCGGTATCTGGTATAATAATTATGGGGTAACCGACGAATACAGATTTCATCTCGGTGAGAATAAACAGACTAGGGAAAGAAGATGAATCTTACTCCGGGAGAAAACCAGAGGTATCTTGATGAGTTTGCCGCCTCGATTGAACAGGGGCAGCGACTGGTACGGGGCAAGGGACAATTCATAGGCCCCATCTCGATGCGGGCCGAAGGTATCAATGCTAACCTGTTACTCTTGGAAGACAGGGTCCGCTTACAGCGGAGGGAGGAGAAGACCTTTCTCAATCAGGGGTTTAAAGGTGAAAGAGACATATTGTTTTCCCAAATCTCATCGGTGCGGATGAAAAAGGCTACTACGCTGGGTAGCGGCTATATCCATTTTTCCCTTTTCGGTAAGGATGAGACCAATGGGATTGATCCGACTCGAAGTGAAAATACGGTGATGTTTAGGGGTGCCCGTCAGCCAGAGTTTGATAGGATCAAAGTGGCCATAGAAACGAAGATAGCTGCTTCGAAGAAAGTTGCCGCCCTCAAGCCCCAGCTGAGTACAATATCGTATATTGAAGAGCTGGAACAGCTCGCCTTGCTCAGGAACAAGGGTGTCATCACTGAAGAGGAATTCGCGGCCAAGAAGCGCCAGATACTAGGGATATAAAATCCTGTAAACTACCGACTCCAGGCTTCTTATTGACTCTACTAAATATGCCCGTTTGTGCTTTACTCTCACAGTGTCCGGTAATAAAACCCCGCTTTTCCGGCTTCAGCAGCATCAAAGATGCCCCGGACATCTATTAGGACTGGGTTAGAATTCTGCATTCCCTTGAGGTCATTCAGGGTGAGACCGAGGAAGAAGGAATGAGCCACACTAACAATGACACCGTCGGCCTGGAATTGTTTTATCTCAGTCAGATCCCTCAGCAGTCTTATGCCGAACTCATTTTGAAAGCCGGCTCCGCTTAATAAAGGATCAAAGCCCGCTATTGCTACCCCGTATTCCCTAAGCTGCCTTACTACCCCCTTGATCGGGCATTCCCGAGTGTCGGCAACATCTTTCTTATAGGTAAGCCCCATAATCAGCACCCGCGAGCCTTTAATGACCTTCCCCGCTTCGTTGAGGGCTTTTATGGTCATCTCAGCGACGTGCTTGGGCATGTGGTCATTGATGGCTCTGCCGGCCAGGATAACTTGAGGATGGTAACCAAGCTCTTTGGCCTTGTAAACTAGGTAATAAGGATCGACAGGAATACAATGCCCCCCGACCAGCCCTGGCGAGTAGCGGTGAAAGTTCCATTTAGTGGCTGCGGTATCGAGGACATCCTTGATACTAAGACCCATCTCCGCAAATACTAGTGCTAGCTCGTTGGTGAGGGCTATATTTAGGTCGCGTTGTACATTCTCAACGACCTTAGCTGCTTCAGCCGTCTTTATATCCTTGGCCACAAAAATCTGCGCGCTTACTTTCCGGTAAAGCTCGGCAGCAAGTTTGGTAGTCTCCCGGTCCATCCCGCTAATTACCTTAGTAATCTTATCTAAGGCGTGACGGTTGTCTCCAGGGTCTTCTCTCTCCGGGGAGTAGGCGAGCTTAAAATCTTGGCCGCACTTGAGTCCCGATTCCTGCTCCAGAATAGGCTTCACTATTTCCTCGGTGACACCGGGATAGACTGTAGACTCTAAAACGACTAAACTTCCTTTCTTCATAGTCTGGCCTACGGTTCTGGCAGCGCTTGTAACATAAGAGAGGTCAGGCTCTTTAGACCTTGTCACCGGGGTGGGAACACAGATGATAATAAAATCGGCTTTACCCATCTCCTGAGGATTATCGGTGAAATGCAAATCCTGACTATTATTATCTAGGCTCAGTTTTTTTATCTTGGCGCTGTCGGTGTCAAAACCGATGACTTCAAGGCTTTTGGCGAAGGCCCTGGCTAGAGGCAAACCGACATAGCCAAGACCGACGACGCCAATAATGGATTCATTGCGTCTCATCTTATTGTTCATTAGAAAACCAGTCTATGGTTTGTACTAGTCCTTCTTCCAAGCTGTACCTAGGTTTATATCTAAATGCCCTAGCCTTGGAGATATCTGCCAAGCTGCGTCTGGTATCACCTGGCCGCGGCGCTTGGTAAATCGGGTCTACCGTGCTGCCCATAAGTTTAATGGTAAGGTTGGCTAGCTCGCTTATGGTGATACTCACGCTGGCTCCAACATTAAAAGCCCCGGTAGCATTGCTCTCGCAAGCCAGGATGTTGGCGGCTATGGCATCGGCGATAAAGGTAAAGTCCCTGGTTTGATGACCATCGCCGAAGATAATGGGGGGATTCCCTTCCAAGAGTCTCTTGATAAACCTGGGTATGACGGCGGCGTAATCAGAGTTGGGGTCCTGCCTCGGACCGTAGACATTGAAATATCTCAGGCGTGCCGTGGGCAGGCCGTATATCTCCTGAAACACCCGGCAATAGTGCTCTCCGGCGACCTTGGTTATGGCATAAGGAGACCTGGGTCCTAAGGGCATATCCTCCTTTCGGGGCAGAACTGGTGAGTCACGGTAAACGGACGAAGATGAGGCGTAGATAACCTTTTTGATGTTGTTATCCCTTGCCGCTAGGAGCACGTTTAGGGTTCCCGTGATGTTTACTTCGTGGGAAGCGGCCGGGTTCTTTACACTCCGGGGAATGCTGGAGAGGGCCGCTTGGTGGAATATGTAGTCGGCGTCCCGAAATAACTTATGTAGCAGAGGAAGGTCGGTAATGCTGCCCTGAATGAACTCTACCTTAGGCTTATCAAGTAACGGCTTTAGGTTTTTTATCTTACCGGTGGAGAGGTCATCAAGAATGATGACATGGTAACCTCGCCTTACCAGCTCTTGAGCAAGATGGGAACCGATAAATCCAGCACCACCGGTGACAACTGACCGTTTCATCTGCCCTTTCATTTCCAGCTTTGTAAATGCGCTTTAGTTTTCTCCGCGCTAAATTCCCTCGAACTAATCTACCTTTCTCTCAGGATAGGGCATAAGTTACATCAAGTGAAGTTTAGTTTTAGGCTGCACCTGAGATTATAAACCAAAATAAGACAGATGTCAATATATATGGCTTTTATATTGACAAAAGTCCAATTCTAGTGTATAATCGCTTCAGATGCCGTGGATAACGGCACGGCATTTGAGGCAGTCTTCGAGGCAAAATGGCAGGATTAAAGGAAAAGATTAGGGCGCTGCGTGAGAAGAGAGGCTGGTCGCAAGAGGATTTGGCACGGGAGATAGGGGTTAGCCTGTCAACGATTCAGCGATGGGAGACAAGAGACTATAAGCCCTCTCGCTTGGCTCACCGAGAGCTGTCAAAACTGCTCAAAAAGGCAGGGATTGAGGAGAAAGAGGGGTAGCCGGAAGGCCAGGGTGCTAAATCGGGTAGTAGGTAGGCGGCGCGTCTTAAAGAAGCATTATGGGGCACAGAAATAGACTGAGGTGGTGAGAGATAACACTATCGTGCTCTCAGGCCCCTCGGGAGGCGTAAGGTGAAGGTCATAGCTGGTATCCCGGCCTACAATGAGGCGGAAATCATTGGTGATATTGTTTGCCGGACCTCAAATCATGTCGATGAGGTCGTTGTCGTCGATGACGGCTCTAGTGATAATACTGCTCAAGTAGCCAGGAGTGCTGGGGCCACTGTGATCAGGAGCGAGAATAACAGAGGTGCTGGCGGGGCAACCAAGCTATGTTTTCAGCAGGCCAGAGAGAGGGATGCCGATGTCCTAGTTACCATAGACGGCGATGGGCAACACAATGCGGAAGAAATTCCAATCGTTATCGCCCCAATTCTTCAGGGACAAGCTGACCTGGTAATCGGCTCGAGATTTCTCGATACGGGGTGTCAGATTCCTCGCTACAGAAGGTTTGGTATCACTGTCATCTCAACTTTACTAAACTTCGCCTCCAAGGTAAGTGTGTCGGATTCTCAGAGTTGCTATCGGGCCTACAGCAAAAAGGCGCTGAGGTCACTCGATATTACCGAGCCGGGGTTTGCTTTCAGTGTTGAATTGATAATAAAGGCAAGGCGCAAAGGGTTGGTTATTGACGAAGTACCGATATCTTGCATCTATCATTCCCAAAGCCACAGCCTAAATCCGGTTGTCCATGGCGTGGGGGTAGCCCTTTCTGTAATCAGACTGCGTGCTGGCCGGCTTTTACCTAACTCAGCCGGAGTAAGTAATGGTTGAGATAAAAGACTAGAGCGCACGCCTATATGCAGTGCCTAGATCCGGGGCAACCTTACACCGAAGGTGGCACCGTGATTTTCAGGTGCCGACGAATTGAAAAGGAGTCTCAAGCTGAAAGTAGCCGTAATTCTGGGAACTCGGCCCGAAATAATTAAAATGGCTCCGGTCATCAGGGAGCTGAAGAGCCAAAAGAAGGAGTATTTCATCCTCCATACCGGTCAGCATTATGCCTATAATTTGGACAGGCTGTTCTTCGATCAGTTAGGGCTCCCGGAGGCAAAGTACAACCTGGAAGTTGGCTCAGGTTCACATGCCGAGCAAACGGCGGGAATACTTATTGGTGTGGAGAAGGTCTTGGAGCAGGAATGTCCTGATATTGTGCTGGTTGAAGGTGATACTAATTCGGTTTTGGCCGCTGCCCTGGCCGCCACCAAGCTCCAAATGAGAGTGGGGCATGTCGAGGCCGGGTTGAGAAGCTATGACAGAAATATGCCCGAGGAAATAAACCGTGTTCTGGCTGACCATATCTCTGACTTCCTCTTTGCCCCTACCGAGAAGTCGAGGGGGATTTTGATTGGTGAAGGTATTCCAGAAGGCAGGATATCGGTCACGGGTAACACTATCGTGGATGCCGTCTATGAAAACCTAGAAATTGCCAAAAGGAGGGCTAACGCTATCGGTACTGCTCGTGTCCTCGAGCCAGGAGAGTATTTTCTAGTCACACTTCACCGACCGGAGAATGTCGATAACCGTGCCCGCTTCGCCTCTATATTGGAGGGTCTTGATGAGGTAGCCCGCGAATTTGGGGTGCTGATGGTCTATCCTGCCCACCCCCGTTCCATAAATATGATGGGCCGCTTCGGTCTCCAGCCCAAAGAGGTCAGGCTCACTGAGCCGGTGGATTTCCTTGACTTCTTACGACTTGAGAGCGGTGCCAGGCTGGTACTGACCGACTCCGGTGGTGTTCAGGAGGAGGCCTGTATCCTCAGTGTACCCTGTGTCACCCTGAGGGATAACACCGAGCGGCCGGAAACGCTTGAGGTGGGCGCCAACATTCTGGCTGGCGTTTTACCGGAGCGGATACTTGAGTGCTCCGGGGTGATGCTCAGCCGCAGGAACGGTTGGCAGAATCCTTTCGGTGATGGCGAGGCGGGGAAGAGAATTGTCCGCGTACTGGAGGAGGCAATTCAGTGAGCAAACGGAGGCGGATATGAAGGTACTGGTAACTGGGGGGACGGGCTTTATCGGCTCCAACCTCGTCCCCGAACTGGAAAGTCGCGGTCACGAGGTCTGGGTCTGTGACCTAGGGCAGTCAGAGGGACCGAATTACATCCGTGGTGACGTCTCCCAATACCGTCAGCTTGAGAGAATATTTCAAGAACACGGCTTTGACTATGTCTACCACCTGGCGGCGGAATACGGGCGCTGGAATGGCGAAGACTATTATGAAAACCTGTGGCTGACCAACGTGGTGGGCACCAAGAATATGCTGCGGCTTCAGGAGAAGGAGGGCTTCCGGATGGTCTTCTTTTCCAGTGCCGAGGTCTATGGCGACTATGATGGGATTATGAGTGAGGACGTCATGGATAGGGTGCCGATAAAGCAGATGAACGATTATGCCATGACCAAGTGGGTGGGTGAGCTTGCGGTGCTGAACTCGGCAGCCATGTTTGGTACCGAGACGGTGAGGGTGAGGCCGGTTAATGCCTATGGTCCTCATGAGCACTATAGCCCCTATCGTGGCGTGGTACCGAACTTTATCTATAAGGCGCTAAAGGACGAGCCCTATACGGTTTATCTCGGGCACAGGCGTATTTTTGATTATGTCGAAGATACCTGCCGCACCTTTGCCAATATCATCGAGAATTTCAAGGCCGGAGAGGTCTACAACGTAGGTGGCAAGGAGGAGTGGGAGCATGAGATAAAGTACGTCTCTGACCTCATTCTGGAGCACCTGTCTAAGGATGACTCCGGGGTCACCTATAAAGAGGCGGAGCCATTCACCACCAGAGTCAAGCACATGGACTTCTCCAAGGCGAGGCAGGACTTGGGGCATGAGCCTAAGACTCCTCTGGAAGCCGGGATACCAAGAACAATTGAATGGATGAGGAGGGTCTATGGCTTTAGTTGAAGAGTTACTGGGCTGCGAAGACATTAACCAGAATAGGGTGGAAGCGATGCGTAGGTGTACTAGGTGCATATTGCCGGAGACATTCCCGGGCATAGAGTTCGATGCCGGGGGAGTTTGTAACTATTGCCATAACTACCAGCCGATAGAGGTCCTGGGGGAGGGGGAGCTGGAAAAGGTACTGGCTCAGTACAGAAACAAAGGGGAACAATATGATTGCCTCGCCCCCATAAGCGGCGGGCGGGACAGTGCCTTTGTTCTCCATCAAATGGTTAAGAAATATGAGATGAGGACGCTGGCCCTGACGGTTGATAGCGGTTTCATTTTGCCGGAGGGCTACCGAAACATTAAAAGAATAACGGAAGCCTTAAACGTGAAGCATGTTTTCCTGCGGGATGAAAAGCAGATTGAGACGGCGCGGCGTAATACTGAGATAAAGTTTCGGGGGTGGCTCAGGAAGCCTTCGATCCATACCATTGTCCCGGTGTTAAACAGCGGCGACAAAACGATGAACCTCCGTATGGCCAGATACGCCAAACAGAACAACATCCCGCTTATCATGGGGGGGAACGTGATTGGGAACTGCACCATTGAACAGGAGCATTGGAAGACAGGATTCCTGGGGGTTTTCCCTGATGAGCACGGCGTATACAGGCTGCCCGATAGGGGCAGGTTGCTGCTCTTATTCCTGCTCGAATATCTGAAAAACACCTCCAGCTTTAAGCTGCCCATTCTTAAGGAGTATATTACCGGGACGCTGGTTTACTTCTACGAGTCGCAGCTTAGACCGAAAGGGGTGAAACTCGTTGGCTTCTGGGACTATATCTACTGGAACGAGAGTGAGATTCTAGCCACGGTATGTAACCGGTTGGGCTGGTGGGGGGCAGCCGACCACACTACCACCTGGCGTATTGATGATAGTGCCTATCCGTTGATTAACTACCTTTACTACCGGTTAGTGGGCTTTACCGAGCACGATGAAATGTACAGCAAGATGATTCGCGAGGGCCAGATTACCAGAGACGAAGCCCTGAAAAGGGTCTCGGCCGACCACCAGTCCCAGTGGATACACGGCCCCAGGCTGCTTACCAGTCTGGAAGAGTTGGGGGTTACCAAGGAGCATTTAGATGAGGCCCTGGAGGGATATCGGGGAAAACTCTGGAGGAAGTATTTTAAGAGAACTTCGGCAGCAGTCTTAGGGGAGGCGTTTTAAAAGAACCTCGGCAGCACTTCTAGGAGAAGTCTCACAAGAGCTGTCGGAGGGAAATTATAAATGAAGTGTTTATAAGGGTTACAGGATGAAAATGCTGATCGTGCAGGACACAGACTGGATCAGGCGAAACCCGATTCAGCATACCCACCTCGCTGAGAGACTGGTACTGAGGGGGCATAAGGTCAGGGTGATCGACTATGAAATCCTGTGGCGGACGGAGGGCAAGAAGGAACTGTTTTCGTCAAGGCAGGTTTTCCATATATCCAGAATTCTCAAAGATGCCCTCGTCACCGTAATCCGCCCCGGCATACTTAAGATACCGGTGCTCGATTACATCTCCATGCTGGTTACATATCGGCGGGAAATACGGCGGCAGATACGAGAATTTAAGCCCGACGTGATTATCAGTAATGATATCCTCTCCACTTACCTGTCTTACCAGGCAGCCAGGAAGGAGAACATCCCTACTGTCTACTACATCATAGACGTTGAGTACGGTTTGGTGCCCTTCCGGTTTCTGCAGCCCATAGGTAAGGTAATCGAGGGCAAAAACATTAAGAATGCCGACCTGGTGGTCGCCATTAATGAGGGACTTAGAGAATACGCTGTGCGGATGGGAGCACGGCCGGAGCGAACCCTGGTACTTAAAGCCGGTATCGACCCTGAGCAGTATAACCCGGGGATGGATGGCGGTCAGGTGAGGGAAGAATATGGAATCGGGCGGGAGGATACGGTGCTTCTCTTTATGGGCTGGCTGTACCACTTCTCCGGGTTGAAAGAGGTGGCTACCGAGCTATCTAGGATGGAGAATGGGCATATTAAGCTCCTTATCGTCGGTGACGGTGATGCCTTTAGCAACCTGCAAATGATGGTGACTGAACTTGGCGTGTACGACCGGGTGATACTAACCGGCCGGCAGCCCTACCCCAGAATGCCCGAGTTTATAGCCTCAGCCGACGTCTGTTTGCTTCCTTCCCATACCAATGATGTTATGAGATCTAATGTGCCCATAAAGATGTATGAATATATGGCTATGGAGAAACCGGTGATTTCTACCAGGCTTCCCGGCGTGGCGCAGGAATTCGGCAAAAATAACGGCGTGGTCTATGTGGATGACCCGGAGGGAGTGATTACCAAGGCCATGGAGCTCATTGATAAGGGAAGGTTAAAGGAGACGGGCAGAAAAGCGAGAGCATTCGTTGCCCGATATAGCTGGGATAACATTACAGATCAGTTTGAGAAAATTCTAGAGGAGGCTGTCAGGAAGAAGCAGAATGAACAAGTATCGAAACGGGTATAAAGGCAAGAATATCCTGATCACTGGCGGAGCGGGGTGCATTGGCAGTAACCTCACCCAGGCTCTCGTTGAGGCGCAGGCAGCTAAGATCATCGTCCTCGACGACCTGTCGGCTGCTGAAAGGTGGAATGTACCTGAGGCACCTAGCGTGGTCTTTATCCAGGGGAGTGTCCTGGACGATGAGGTTTTGAAAAGAGCTTTCTCTCAAAATCTTGATTTCGTTTTCCACCTGGCTGCCCACTTCGCCAATCAGAATTCGGTTGATAATCCAGACACGGATATGATGGTGAATGGACTGGGCACGCTCAAGGTGCTGCAGTACTCCCACCTCACCAAGGTAAAAAGGTTCGTCTTTGCTTCCTCCGGTTGCTCGGTTTATGGTAGCCAGGCGCCGCTGCCCCTTAAAGAGGACTTCGTTTCTATACACCTTGATACTCCTTATCAGATAACAAAGCTCCTGGGAGAACTCTACTGCAACTTCTTCTATAACTATTATGGCCTCCCCATAGCTATAGCCCGATATTTCAATGTCTACGGGCCGGGAGAAATCCCCGGCACCTACCGGAACGTCATCCCCAACTTTATCTGGTGGGCGTTGCATGAGAAAGCACTCTGCATAACCGGTTCCGGTGATGAGACTCGAGACTTTACCTTCGTGGAGGATATAGTTGACGGCACATTATTGCTCGGCATAGTTCCTGAGGCTGTCGGTGACGCCTTTAATCTGGCTTCGGAAAAGGAAACCAAGGTTATTGATATAGCCACGATGATAAACGGAGTCACCGGCAACCAGAGCGGGGTAGAGTTTGTCTCGAGGAGGGAGTGGGATCGGATTACTCGTCGTCGGGCCTCTATCGGGAAGGCAAGAAGAGTCTTGGGTTATGAACCAAAGGTCAAGATAAGTGAGGGAATAGAGAGAACCTATCACTGGGTTACGGAAAAGCGGGATAGGATTGAGGGGAGGGCAAGATTCTAGATACGGGTAAGCCATGGTGAAGAACGAAACTAGCGACCAGGATTATATTGTTGTCGATCCGCCAGAGGACACTTTTGGAGGTAACCTCATAAACCTGGATAACCCGCCCAAGGTTTCCTTCTGTATTCCGACTAAGAATAACGCTAAAAAGCTTAAGGACTGCCTGGAGAGCATAATGCTTCAGGCGTATCCGCGTATTGAAATCGTGGTCGTTGACAACGGTTCCGCTGATAGTTCGCCGCAGGTAGCCAGAGAGTTTACCGACCATGTCCATTCCTGTGGGGGTCTCCTGGGAGAGGTGCGTCAGGTTTCTATCGAGAAGAGTAGCGGTGATATTGTCGCCCTGATGGACGATGATATCGTCTTCCCACACCCAAACTGGCTGGCTAGCGCCGTTAAATACTTCAACTACAGTAACCGGGTGAGTACGGTCTGGCCTCTTAATGTACCCCCACCCGGGGCTCCCTTGAGTACCAGATTATACTTTAACCTCTGGAAACTCGCTATGGAGGACCAGATTAAGAGGCATCGGGGTCTGTTTGGCGGTGGCAATGCTCTTTTCAGGCGAGAGTGTCTTGAAGAAATCGGTGGGGTTAATACCGCTATCCACTGGGGGGAGGATTACGACTGGGCAAAGAAGTTGAAGAGGCGGGGGTATCAGGTAGTCTACAGCAAAGACCCCATCTACCACAATACTATGGACTCAATGCGGCAGTTTATACGAAAGCAGTTTGTGGGGGCGAGGACATTTGCCACCACCGGATTTCAACTAATGGATCTCTCGTTGGGGGATGTGATTTACCAGCAGGTCATATTGGGTGCGAAAGCGATGGCACACGGGCTGGTCAGGGATAAAGACCTATCCTGGTCCCTTTTCCCGGTGTTCGTTGGGGCGCGGATTCTCGCTTATGGATACACTTACCTTCGTAACGGCGTCGGTGAGGTATTTAGATAGAGGCATCTAATCCAAAGGCAGTACCAAGGGGAGAGTGTGTAGATTGAAGATTCTTCAGGTAATATCTTCTTTCCCCCCGGCATGGGCGTATGGCGGACCTCTTAGGGCTGCTTATGGAATTTCAAAGGAGCTGGTAAGAAGGGGGCATAAAGTAGCGGTCTACACCACGGACGTATGTGACGCTCGTTCTCGCCTTAGGTGTGCTGAGAACCCGACCTATATGGACGGTATCGAAGTATATCATTTCAGGAACGTAAGCAATAGACTCGCTTACCAGAACCTGCCTCTGGCGCCAGCAATGCTCACGGGTCTAAAAAGAGAAATCAAGAATTTCGACGTCGTTCATATCCACGAGTACATCTCCGCTCAGGCCTTGTTGACTCGCCACTTTAGCCGAAGGTACGGCATCCCCTATGTATTGCAGCCGCGAGGCTCGCTTCCAGTAATAATTGAAAAGCAGGGACTGAAGAAGATCTATGACAGAATTTGGGGCCATAGCTTGCTGAGGGATGCCTCGAAAATAATCGCGCTGAACCAGATGGAAGCCGAACAATTCCAGAGCCGGGGGGTAAGCGGGGCTAAAATTGAGATTGTGCCTAACGGGATTGACCCCTCTGAATTTGAGGATTTACCCCGGAGGGGGGAATTTAGGAGGAAACATAACCTCAATAACGGCCAGAAGATAATCCTGTACGTGGGTAGGCTACACAAAATCAAGGGGCTCGGCCCTCTGGTGCGGGCCTTTGCCAAGCTTCTTGGGGATTTTTACGATGTTAAGCTTGTGATTATCGGTCCCGATAATGGATACCTGCCAACACTGAAGGGGCTTCTGGAAGAATTGAAGCTCAAGGAGAAGGTTCTTCTCATCGGAGCGCTTTACGGGAGAGATAAACTGGAAGCCTATGTTGATGCCGAGGTATATGTACTGCCCTCATTCTATGAAACGTTTCCCAACACGGTACTTGAAGCGCTCGCCTGTAGCCTGCCCGTAATCGTGACTGACCGCTGCGGTATCGCGGACGTTGTTGCTAAAGCTGGCTTCGTAGCAGAGTGCGATGAAGATCAGTTGCGGGAAGCCCTCCTTAAGGTTCTGAGTGATGGAAGGTTAAGGAGGAGGTTGGGGGGTAAGGCAAGAAGATTGGTGGCAGAAGAATTTAGGTGGGACGTGATTGTGGGGAAGCTGGAAAGTATCTACCAGCGCTTGTCGAGATAGGGGCTAAGGAATGCCAAGATAAGGTTAGGTAGCAAGAATGTGTGGTATATGTGGCATAGGGCACAGGGGGCATGATGTTTCGCCCCAGAGTCTGGGGGCTATGGTTAAGGCTATGGGGCACCGCGGGCCGGATAAAGCTGGTACCTGGTATTCTCAGGGGGTGGGATTGGGCAATGCCCGGTTGGCGGTTATCGACCTTAGCTCGGCCGGCAACCAGCCGATGACCAACGAAGACGGCACGGTTTGCATCACTTATAACGGTGAGATTTATAACCTGGCTGAGCTTCGAGAAAGGCTAATCCGCAAAGGACATCGCTTCAGTTCCTTAACCGATACTGAGGCTATCATCCACCTTTATGAGGAGTACGGTAAGGGTTGTCTTGGCTATCTTCGAGGAATGTTTGCTTTCGCTATCTGGGATGAAAGGCGTAAGAGCCTGCTGCTAGCGAGGGATAGAATAGGGATCAAACCTCTATACTATACTTATGACGGAAGCAGGCTCATCTTTGCCTCAGAGATTAAAGCTCTCCTTTCTAGCGGGCTTATCCCTAGAGAATTGAATAATCAGGCGATAGCGGCCTTTTTCTCCCTGGGCTCGGTGCCGCCGCCACTCACTATCTTAAAGGGGGTAAATGCCCTGCCCCCGGGGCACTGTCTGGAGGTGAAGGATGGTCGGTTGCATACCCGAAGTTACTGGGAGCTCTCCTTCCAACCGAAAGAGGAGATTGGGGAAAACGAGGCTGCTGCTGAACTCAGGCGGCTGCTGGAGCAAGTCATGAGTTCTCACGCCGTAAGTGATGCCCCATTAGGTGCCTTTCTGAGCGGCGGGGTTGACTCCTCGGTTATAGCCGCTATGCTGAGCGGGTTGGTTAGCAGACCGCTGAAGACCTTCAATGTTAGCTTCCCCGAGGTAGCCTACAATGAGTCCTACTTCGCTGGGCTGGTGGCAGAAAGGTTCGCCACCGACCATACTGACTACAAGGTTACCTGTGGTGATCTTAAAAACCAGCTGCCGGCCATAATCCAGGCTATAGATCAGCCGACCGTAGATGGGATTAATACCTACTTTGTCTCTAAAGCTGCTAAAGAAGCCGGGCTTACGGTGGCCCTCTCCGGGAATGGGGGTGACGAGCTCTTCTGTGGTTACCCGAGCTTTCGGGGAATCCCCAGAATTCACCGGCGGTTGGCTCCGCTAGGATATATCCCGGTCGGTATAAGGAGATTACTCGGTAGATATCTCATCAAGGGCATACCTGGGGGCCGTACTCAGAAGCTGGCCAATCTGATGCCCACTACCCTCACCATAGAAGACATCTACTTCGTGTGGAACTCTTACTTTGCTAATGGTAACTTGTCTTCCCTGATTCATCCCGATCTCTGGTACCAGCCAGACCTCTCCCTGGGATTGGAATATGTCAGAGGGGTAGGCAGCAGGTGTAGCGGTATTAACACGGTGGACAGAATATCCTTCCTGGAACTGATGATTTATCTAAGCAACCAGCTACTGCGTGATACCGATGTCATGAGTATGGCTCATTCCCTAGAGGTAAGAGTCCCTTACCTGGACCATATTCTGGTGGAGTTCGTTTCCCGATTGCCCTCTGATCTCAGAGAGGGTAACGGACAGCCAAAGAAGTTGTTGCTTAAGGCGGTTAGCGACCTACTGCCCCAGGAAGTTATTGACAGAAAGAAAATGGGATTTGGGTTTCCCTTTCGTCCCTGGCTTAAGGGGGACTTGAGGCCTTTGGTTGCCGAGGTTCTGTCCGCAGAGAACGTGGGCCGGCTCGGCATCCTTCAACCTCAGGTAGTTGACTCCTTGTGGCAGGGTTTTCTCCAGGAGAAGAGAGGCATTAACTGGTCCATCGTTTGGCTATTATTTATCTTTCAATTCTGGTGTAAGGAGGTATTGAAGCCATGACAATTAATTGGGGTGAGAAGAAGGTACTGGTTTGCGGTGGTGCTGGGATGATAGGTTCGCACTTGGCGAGGGAGCTGGCAAAGAGGGGGGCCGAGGTGACGATAGCCGACAACCTGTCCAGTGGGTCGAAGAAGAACATCGAGGACATAGTGAACCAGGTGGAGTTCCACGCCATAGACCTGAGGGAATTCCCCACTTGTCTGGAAATGGCAAGGGGCAAAGATTGCGTCTTCCAGCTGGCGGCCAACATGGGAGGGATAGGCTACATCACTGCGGTTGGCGCTGACATCATGAGGGACAGCGCGCTGATTAATCTCAATATGCTAGAGGCGGCGAACAGGCAACAAGTGGCCAACTATTTCTACAGTTCTTCGGCTTGCATCTATCCGGAATACCGGCAGGAGGAGACTCGTGTCGTCCCGTTGAGAGAGGACCATGCCTACCCCGCCGACCCTGACCAATTCTACGGATGGGAGAAACTTTTCACCGAGAAGGTATGCGAGACCTACCAGCGGGATTACCAGATGAACATCAGGATAGCTAGGTTCCACAATGTCTATGGTGCCGGCTACACCGCCTTTGATAAGAAGAAGGGTAAAGCCCCTTGCCACCTGATATTAAAGGCCATCAGGCACCCCAAGCCGCCGTTTGAGTTGTGGGGAGACGGCAAGGCAACGAGGTCGTTTCTCTATATAGACGATTGTCTTAATGGCATTTTGAAGCTGATGGAGAGCGAATATGCTGAGCCCGTGAACATTGGCTCCGACAGGCTAATCTCGGTTGATGGGTTGGCAGAGATAATCATCGGGATTTCAGGCAAGGATATTACTCCCAAGTACGATTTGAGCAAGCCGCAGGGGGTACGTGGCCGGAATGCCGACCTGACTTTGGTGAGAGAAGTGCTAAATTGGGAACCCAGGGTGAGTCTCGAGGAGGGGTTGGCGGAGGTTTACCACTGGGCAGAGGAACACTATGCCGAACTGGAGAATATCTAAAGGACTAAAAATTTAGCCAGGAAGGGGTAGAGAATGGTAAAGAGCAAAAGAAATAGCAGACCTCTGGTCTCAGTGGTGACACCATCTTACAACCAGGGGGAGTTTATAGAGGACACCCTGCGTAGCGTTATGAAACAGGACTATCCTCACATTGAGCACCTAGTTTTGGATGGTGGCTCGACTGATAGCACCGTTAAGATTCTAAAGAAATATGAGAATAAATATGGTTTAAGGTGGGTCTCTGAAGCTGATGAAGGGCAGTCTGATGCCATAAATAAGGGATTTAAGATGGCCAAAGGGGAAATTGTGTATTGGCTTAATTCTGACGACGTGTGTTTTGATACCAAGATGATTTCATACGTAGTAGAGCGCTTCCGAGAGTTTAAGCACGCTGACGTGATATATGGTGACGGTGTCTTCATTGACCGGAGTGGCTCCATTCTAAAGGTAGTCAGAGTCCCCGATTGGGACTATAATCGGCTTCTCCGTAGCTGCTTTATTATTCAACCAGCCGTGTTCTTCCGGAAAAAGGTAGCTCTGGAAAATGCGCTTGATAAAAAGCTCCATTTCTCAATGGATTATGAATTCTGGCTGCGATTGGGGAGGAAATACAACTTCGTAAAAGTAGACCGCATAATGACTGGTTTCCGCATCTATGAGCAGGCCAAGAGCTCAGCCAATATAGACAAGCTCTGGCTAGAAACCAAGGGAATACTGACGGAGTACGGGCAGGACTTTGGCCGTGCTTACCGCATAAACAATTTTCGAGACAAATTATTGTTCGGGTATCTTAGACTCAGGGGTATCAGGGATATATTGAGGTTAACCGATGGGCAGGACTTTGCCTTTAGGGCAAAGGTTTCAGGCAGACTTAACAGAATCAAGACGCAGGTTGCTTTGCCAGAAGTGCTGTGGCAGCTGGCACACGGACATTAGGCAGTAGGCTTATCAAGGTGCAGAGGCAATCCCTTCGGAGGATAGCTGCCCTCTTGGGCTTTGTTAGGCGGGAAGGTACTGAATGAGAATTTGCCATATAACCTATGTCTTTCCACCACCAGAAGGGGGAGGAGCGGAAACACATAATCTTTCGCTGGTTAATCACCTCGCCCAGAGGGGCCATAGTGTAGATGTCATCGTTGTTAGACCACCCCATTTATATAAAACAGGTGTTACCGAGGTGACAAATAGCCTTCATAAGGGGGTTAGGGTTCATCATATCTGTTACCAGAGGTTTCCGTGGTGGGTACTTAAGGTGAGAAGAAAGATTAGGGAGATTGAAAGGGAAGGTAAAATAGATATCTTTGACATCCACTCAGCCAGCGATGTTTTCGCCTTTCTCTTTCAGAGGAGAACGTTACTATTCTCCCTCCACTTCTTAGAACTCAACTGCCCCGGCCGGCGGCTGGATCATCGCATCTTGCCTTGCGTCGCTTCCTTTAGCAAGTGCTGGCGCTGCTCTGGGCTGGCAAATTATGCCAGGTGGAAACTAGTTAGATGGCTCGTTCTCAGAAAGGTAACAAAATTCGTGGTCAAATACGATTATATGAAGAAATTAGCCGTTGAAAGCGGAATTGGAGAAGATAAGGTTGAAGTCGTTCCGTTCTGGATAGATATAGAAAGGGTCGGGGAGATAGCAAATAGTCCCGGGTTTAGGATCGCCGGGGTAAGTCGGCAGGACAGGGTCTTCGTGCATGTGGGGAGGATAGTTCTGGGAAAAGGCACCTTGAGATCACTGAAGGCACTTAGCATGCTAACCGAGAGAATCAGAAAGGCCAAGCTGATTCTGGTCGGGGACGGTATCCTCAGGAAGGATATGGAGAATTTCTGCGTCGATAACCACCTTGAGGGTAAAGTCATTTTTGCCGGAAACGTTAGTCATGAAGACGTTTTTAGATACCTGTCGCTGGCCGATTGTGTCATCTCTGGCCAGGTCAGTGATAACTATAGCTGGACCCTGCTGGAATATATGGGTGCGGGCAAGCCGATCATTGCCACCAACGTCGGCTCAACCTCAGAAATCTTGAGACATGGGTATAACGCGTTGCTCTGTGAGCCAACCCCCGAATCGTTAAGCTCGAGGATGCAACAGCTATTAGAAAACCCTCGGTTAGCCGAAAGGCTAGCCCGAAATGCCCTAGCCACGGTGCGAATAAAGCACGGGGTCGAAAATTTAAGGAAATATGAGGAGCTTATTCATAGGCTAAAGCCATGAACGTTTGTATGATTGCTTCCGGATATCCATCTCAGTCCAAGCCGCTTCGCGATATATTTATCCACGAACAGGCGAAGGAGATGGTAAAACAGGGGTTGAAGGTTCATGTAATTGCTCCTGAGATTCCAGGTGATGACGTCAGCCCGAGAGAGGGAATCTTTGAGGGGGTGTGCGTTCACCGGGTGATAAATCTCAGCTTCAAACCGGCCCGGCTTTTCCCCCTTGCTTTTGCGGTGAAGGCAGCTAGGAAAGCGGTTCAGTTGAACAAAGGAGAAAAATTCGATGTTATCCATGCCCAGTTTGCTGACCACGCCGGCTTTGCCGGGGCGATAACAGCCAAGATTTTAAGGCGACCCCTCCTCATCACCGTTCATGGTTATGACATATATTACAGCAAGGAATTAGGCTATGGTTTGGGGACAACCTGGCTACAGCGAATTTACGTATTCCTCGTACTCAAGAGTGCCAACAGGATTCTTCCGGTGAGCACTGCCGCAGAAAGGCAGTGTATCACGAGGTGGCATGTTAACCCTAGGAAATTGGAGGTAATCCACAACGGAATCAACATTCAAAAGCTGCCGTCGCCAGCTAAGCTGGACAGGTTTAAGTCAGACCTGAATATAGATGGCAAGAAGGTAATCCTCAGTATTTCATCACTGCTAAAAAGAAAGGGGCAGCAGCATATTATCAGGGCTCTGCCCGCCGTTATTAAGAGAGTCCCAGAGGCTATCTTTATCTTGGTGGGACAGGGGTCGTATCTGCCGGAGTTAGAGCGGCTGATACAGGAATTAGGGTTAGAGGATCATGTAAGAATGACCAGGAGCTTTGTCGCTAGCAGTGAAATACAGATGTTCCTCAATATCTGCCATGTTTTCGTATTAGTGAGTGTGCTGGAGAGCTTTGGCATAGTGTATCTCGAGGCTCTATCCCAGGGTAGACCGGTAATAGGTACTCGTGGGGAAGGAGATGGGGACTTTATTGTCGATGGTGAAAATGGTTTCTTGGTCGACCCGGACAATACAGAGGAGTTGGCCCAGAGAATAGTCGCTGTCCTAGAGAATTACAGCTTGAGGGAGAGCATGGGGCGGCAGGGTAAAAAAATGGTGGTGGAAGAGTATCTTTGGAAACACAATGTGGGAAAGGTCGTCGGAGCCTATAGAGAGCTTATCAGGCGGTAAATAGAGTGAGTTAGCTTGGATTATAAGATGAGAGGCGGCATAAATGCTTAGTAATCTTTCGATACAGACCCTAACCAAGCAGGTAGCAACCGCGAATATTGATGATTTAGTCAGGATTGTGAAACAGCATCCACTTCAATATTGGGAACAACCGCATTTTCTAGTGGATCTGCCGGAGAAGTGGTTCTTTAGCCAGGTCGCCTTTGTTGATGACGAAGTCGTTGGCTATATAATCGCATCTCAAAAAACAGCCGATAGTGTTCACATCCATAAATATATGGTAGATGAGAAGTATACCGGTCACAGAATCGGAAAGTACATGTTATCGGGGTTAAACGCAAAGTGCTATCAGAGGGATATCGAAACCGTAACCTTGAGGATTTACGAAGACAATGTTAGGGGGATAAGATTTCATTCTCGAAACGGTTTTCAGGTAGTCTCCCAGAGGGATACCGCCTCGGGGGTCAATATTATGATGGCGGCTACAACTGAAACCATTGAAAAATGCCTGTCATCATCTCTAGCAGGATGCGCTCAAAGAAAATGAGTGAAAAGATAAATCTCTTATTAACCGCGGTGGGGTGCCCGGGGGGGCGCTCCATAATCAATAGCCTAGGAGAGGATAACAACCTCCGCATCGTGGGCACTGATATGAGGGGGGAGGTGGCGGCAAGGTATCTGGTGGATAGGTTTTATCAGGTTCCGCCGGGGGAAAGCGAGCACTATATTGATAAGATGCTCAGGATTGTGGCCAAGGAGGGTATTGATGTCATGCTACCCCTGGCGACCTTTGAACTCGGGCCTATTTCTAAAAACAAGGGCCTATTTCTACAGGAAGGCTGTAGAATCTGCATTTCTGACCATGAGGCAATAACAATCGCCAATGACCGTTCAAAGCTGTATGCCACCTTTGCCAGCGAGGATTTTATCCCCAGCTTCAGGATACCAGCTGATTGGGACGACCTGGAGACTAAAATGAAAGAGCTCGGCTTCCCGCAGAAGAGGGTGGTCATAAAACCCTTTGTCAGTCACGGTAGTATTGGTCTCAGGGTGATCGGTGGTGATCTAAATCTGTTTGAGCTGTACAGAAACACCAAGCCCAATTCGGTATTTACTAACCAGAACATTTTGAAGGAGACCCTCCGGGATAGAAAGATAGATAGCCTGGTGCTTACGGAATACCTGCCCGGGAAGGAGTATGGAGTTGACCTGCTTTTGAACCCTGGAACACACCGGGTAATCGCCGGTATCGTCCGGGATAATGGTGAGGTTGAGCTAAGCGGCGTGAGCAGAGGGGAATTGGTTGAGGATGACAGGCTATTTGCCATTGCCAAATATGTGGCTGAGACACTGAAGCTAAGTTACGCGGTGAACATAGATTTTAAGCTGGATGGGAACCAAGCTCCCAAAATAATCGAAGTGAATCCGAGGTTACCAGCTACTCTCTACCTGGCCACTGCTGCCGGCTTAAATCTTCCCTTGTTGTCAGTATATCTAGCCCTGGGCAGGGAAATCAGAGTTCCCCGGGTGGCCACGGGGTTAAGAATATATTCGTACCGTGGTTTTATCGTGGTCGGGGCTAACAACGAGGTGCTCGGTAATGTTTAGCTTCCGGTATGCTACCGATCGCCTGTTTATCTCAGGGGTAACCAAATTACAGGAGTAAAGGAAATAGCCGAGGAGATATGACTAAGAATATTGCTGTTATCGGCGGTGGCTACTGGGGGAAAAACTTGGTGCGTAATTTTGCCACCCTCGGTGCCCTCTGTACTATCTGCGATGCGGATGCCGGAGTCTTGGAGTCGCTTATCTCTCAATACCCTGGGGTAAATAGCAGCCCCGATTATCATGAGGTGCTGGCTGATGAAGATGTACGGGGGATTGTAATCGCGACTCCAGCGGCGTGCCACTACTCTATGGCCAAAGAAGCACTGCTGGCTGGTAAAGATGTCTTCGTGGAAAAGCCGCTTGCCGAGAGCAGTAAGGATGCCCAAGAGTTGACCGAGCTGGCTACGGGACGGGGAAGGTTCCTAATGGTTGGGCACCTGCTTGTTTATCACCCGGCGGTTCAATTACTGAAACAGTATATTAAGTCCGGTGAGCTGGGTGAAATCTACTACCTCTATTCCACCAGGGTCAATCTGGGCCAGATACGACGGGACGAAAGTGCCTTATGGCGGCTGTTGCCTCACGATATTGCATTGTTTATTTATCTGCTCGATCAGGTTCCAAGCGTTATTTCAGCTCAGGGTTCTTCTTATGTCCAGGATGGTTTAGTGGATGTAGTCTTTATCGCCCTGAGATTTGGAACCGTATTAGCTCACGTTCATGCCAGTTGGCTTGATCCGCACAAAATACGGCAGCTCACCGTAGTTGGCAGCAAGAAGATGGCCATCTTTGATGATATGGAGGTAAGCACTAAATTAAGAATACATGATAAGTATGTCGTGGCCAATCGTAAAGCTGCTTCTCCAGCAGGAGCCTTGACTTTCAGGTCGGGAGAAGTAACACTCCCTCAAATAGACCTTACCGAGCCGCTACACCTAGAGTGCCAGCATTTCATCCACTGCCTTGAGCGCAGATGCCAGCCGTTGTCTGATGGCAAGCAGGGTTTAGAAGTGGTGCGAATTCTGGAGGCAATTCAGAAGGCAATGGAGAAAAAGAAGGAATTTGAGATTGGGGTTCTGTGAAGGCAAGGGATTTTCTTAAGATTGTTATCGATTTGGACGGGACGATTCTTGAAGAGAAACCAATAAAAGAGAAGGCCAGGGCAGTCCCGCTTCCAGAGGCGGTAGAGGCAGTTAATCGGCTGTATGAGATGGGTCATGTGATCATAATCTACAGCGCTAGAGGAGACCATGATTTAGAACTTACCTTGGGGCAACTCAGCAGGTTTGGGGTTAAGTACCACCATTTAGTACTGGGTAAGCCCAGGGGTGACATTTTTATTGATGATCGGGCTTTAACCTTTACAGGTTGGGATAAGGATTGGCGTAAACTGCTCAGCTTAATAGACCAAAAGATGAAGCAACCTTTCGGGGTGTGAATCGGTGAAAGAAGTAACGGTTCTAGTATCGGCGGCAGGTTCTACTAACGGCGTAAATGTTATCCAGGGTCTGCGAGCCCAGAATGATTATGACGTGGGGATTGTCGCTATTGATTCCGACAGCAACGCCGCTGGCTTGTACCTCGCTGACAGGTACGAAATAGCACCCCCAGTTTCAGCGCCAGCCTTTAAGGATTTTGTTTTGACTGTCTGCAAGGCTTGCGGTGTTGATATGATAATCCCCACCCATTCGGTTGAGCTACCCTTTTTCAGCTCTAACCAGAAGTTATTTAGCGATTGGGGAGTAAGAACCGTCATATCTCCGCTGGAGAAGATTAAGATATGCGATGACAAGCTGCAAATAGCGGAATTCATTCGTAGGCTCGGGGTGAGGCATCCTAAGATCTATGAGTTGAACAATATCCCTGATAATGAATTCCCTCTGTTCGTTAAGTCGCGCTTTGGGTCAGGATCGGCATACGCCCGCAGGGTGGAAACTGGCGAGGAGCTAGGTTTTTACATCGGTAGAACCCCCAACCCGATTGTCCAGGAATATATCAGCGGAACCGAGTACACAGTTAATGTTATCTCAGATTATAACGGCAGGGTGGTTGGTCTAGTACCTTTGCGGCGAGTAAAAGTGAGGGGTGGTCTGGCGGTAGTGGCTCAGGTAGAAGTAAATCCAACGATAGCTGGAGAGACCAGGAGAATAGTAGAGGCCCTGGGACTGGTTGGTCCGTCCAACGTGCAGGTAATAAAAGATGGTGAGGAGTTGGTATACCTGGAGGTAAACCCGAGGTTTGCCTCCGGGGGGATGCCACTAGCAGCCGGGGCTGGCTTTAATATTCCGCTACTGCTGATGAAGCTGGGGCTGGGTGAGCCGATCGGTGAACTGGATATTGAGGATGGAAAGAAGATGATCAGGTTTTGGGATGCCATCGTAGTCTAAATAGTCCCCAATACTAAGCAGAGCTTCTGAAGGGAAGCCGGGGAAGCACGACAGGAGATGAGAGTGATGAGGACTGTCTTGGTTGACCTCAAGGCTCAATACAGGTCAATAAAAGAAGAAGTTGACGCTGCTATCCGCCGGGTGCTGCAGCGGGGAGAATTTATCCTCGGTCCCGAGGTTAAGACTCTTGAATCGGAGATAGCTGCTTACTGCGACACGAAGTACGCCGTCGGGGTTGCCTCGGGTACTGATGCCCTGCAGTTAGCGCTCCTTGCCTGCGGTATCAAGCCTGGTGACGAGGTTGTCACTACCCCCTTTACCTTCATCGCTACTGCTGAGGCCATAGCTAAGTGTGGTGCTGTCCCGGTATTCGTTGACATAGACCCCAGAACATATAATCTCGATCCAATAAAGGTTAGGTCTGGGATGACTGGAAGGACAAAGGCCATCCTTCCGGTTCATCTCTATGGTCAGCCGGCAGAAATGTCATCGATTCTGGCGCTGGCTAAAGAGCATGGACTAAAGGTCATTGAAGACTGTGCGCAAGCTTTGGGAGCGGGGTATAAAGGAAAGAAGATCGGTTCTTTAGGGGAGGCTGGCTGTCTCAGCTTTTTCCCCAGCAAGGTGCTCGGGGCTTATGGGGATGGGGGGATGGTAGTCACCAGTAGCCCGGAAATTGCGGAAAAGGTAGCGATACTTCGAAATCATGGCAGCCGGGAAAAATATCATCACCTCACCCCCGGATTTAACAGCCGTCTTGATTCTCTTCAGGCGGCTATCCTCAGGGTCAAGCTAAGATATCTTGAGCGATGGAACTCCGAGCGGCGACGAAAGGCGGAGCTTTATTCACAGCTTCTCGGGGGGGTAAACGGTGTTGAACCACCCTATGTGGCACCTTACAGTTACCACATCTTCAATTACTACACTATCCGCATCATGAGTTCTCGGGGAGAACGGGATAAGCTCCGAGAACATCTTGGTGCTGAGGGTATTGCCAGCGCCATTTACTATCCGCGCTCTCTTCATCTACAAAAAGTCTATAAATTCTTGAGCTACCAACCAGGGGACTTGCCGGAGAGCGAACGGGCTCAGGAACAGGTTCTCTCCCTACCTATATATCCAGAAATGAGTCAGGAGCAGGTAGCAGGAATAGCAGATGCCATCAAGTCGATAACCTCTAATTTGTTTACTCTTTAGTGAGGAGGAAACTGAATGACAGAAAACGGAAGGGACCTTTTCACTCTTGGCTATTATGAGGAATTTGTGCGCCGGCTATGTGAAGGGTATCACTTTTCCTCTTTCCATGAGGCTAAGAAAGTCATCGGGCAGGTAGATGAACCCCTGGTGGTTATGAGACACGACATTGATTCGGATTTGGGGGCGGCTCAGAGAATGTCTTCGCTTGAAAAAGAGCTCGGAATTCAGGCTACCTATTTCTTCATGGTTCGCTGCCCTTTATATAATCTCTTTAGCGGTGATGGTTCGGAAAAAACGAGGCGGATATTGGCAGACGGACATCACTTTGGACTTCACTTCGATTGTGCCCTTTATCCAGATATCGGCACCAATAATCTTAGCGATTACATTTCAAGGGAGTGCGCCCTGTTAGAGGGATTCTTTGGGCAGCCGGTTGAGTCCGTTAGCTTCCACAGACCGGGGGATCTGGAGCTGGGGGGCGTGGAGTTAGAGAGATGGCCCAATACTTATGAAAGGGTGTTCCTGGAGAGGTTCGAGTATTTCTCTGATTCGCGAGGCAACTGGGTTAGGGGTAACCCCCTGGAATCTGAGGCATTCGCGGAGAGGAAGAATCTGCATATACTAGTGCACCCTTTGTGGTGGACTGAGTCGCCGATGACTCCCTATGAGCATCTTGTTAGCCTCGTTCAGTCTATTAAAGGTCAGTCTGAACAATATATATCTGCAAACTGTCAGGTATGGAATGAGGCTAGAGAAGGAAGGAAATCTGGTTGAATAAAGGGAGAAAAAGCAGGTAGGGGAATGGCACCAAAATTAAGCCGATGATTTCCCGGGTGAAGTTAGTGAAGAAGGTTAAGATTTTTGCTCTAGTCGAGGGGAAGGTCGTTGATAGGCTCAGCGATAGGGTTAGCGGAACCTGGATACGTATTCACTACATCCTGAAATACCTGAAGCAGAGAAGGGATATCAAGTTGATCTATATCCCCTACCAGTATAAGCAGCGATATTCAGAGGGCTATTCCAGAATCAATTGGTGTATTGATACTTTCTATCATTTTACTATTCCCCTCATATCGTGTTTGATGATACTTTTGCGGCGTCCAGATTTCGTTTATTTTTCATACCCAAATGTCATTTATAATGATACCTTTAATATCTCAGTGTTAAGATTTGCCAGGAAGATCGGGGTAAAGCTTCTGATGTACTCTCACGACTGGGTGGAGCAGAAAAAGATATTAGGAAAAAGCGAAGTTGAAATCCTGCCTCTGGAGAAATTGGAGAAGGAACTGGTCAAGACATCTGATATTCTGGTGGTGGTAGGTAGTAAGTATCCCGAATATGAGGCCGCGGTGCTTCCCGGAGGATTTGAGGAGGAGGAATTTGCTAACCTGAGCTATAAAACCCATGAGGATAGGTTCAATATTGGCTATGCTGGCGCGATCAAGCCGGATTATGGAGTCGGGCCGCTGGTTGATGCGGCCATTATGCTTCACGAAAAGTATCCGTACATCAAGTTGCTCCTCTTTGGGAAGATAGCCTTATTGGATGAAGAGACGACGAAAAAGATTATGGAATCAGATTTTATCATCCACCAGACTATCCCCAGAACAAAGCTGATTTCTCATTTTTCACAGGTGGATGTATTTGCCTACCCCTTTAATCCCGACATACCCTACTTTTACAACACTAGGTCAACAAAGTTCTTTGAATATCTCGGCTCGGAGATCCCCTTTATCGCTACCAAATGCGAGGGGCTGAAACTTGTCAGTGACGGCAGGGGGTTCTTGTGGGTTGATTATTCTGCCCGGGATTTCTATAAGAAGCTGGAATACCTGTTAAAGAACCCTGAGGAAAGAATGAGACTGAGCCGAGAACTGCACGGGCTAAAGAAGGATAACACCTGGGAGAAAAGGGCAGATACGTTACACGACATAATAGTTGAGCAAATGGACAAACAAAGGGGGGCTAAAGAAGTTAAGCGTTGACTTGGTGTGCCCCAACTTTCGGGCATTCGGGAACTGGGCGGCTGATATTTTGATAGTCGCCGGAAAATATAGAGCGACCTAAGATGATGAAGATATGTTATGTGGGCAATCCGCAATCTGTCCATCTACGGAGATGGATGAATTACTTCATAGAGCAGGGGCACGAAGTTCATGTCATCACTCCGCAGCCCGCTGAAGTTCGGGGCGCTTATGTTCATGAGACTCCAATTTCAGCCTTCTATGATATCCCCACCTGTTTTCTGTATAAAATCAGGGGCATCGGCTGGGTTCTCAACCGGCTCCGTCAGAGGCTCCTCGTGAACCGGATGAAGAGGCTGATTCAGAAGATTGGTCCGGATATACTGGAGGCGCACTATCTCACATTTTACGGATGTTATGCGTCACGGCTGGGATTCTATCCCTTCGTAATAACAATCTGGGGAAGCGATATCTTAATTGACCTGGAGAAGTATGGAGAAAAACGAGCTGGTTTGATGAGAAAGGCCCTGATAAAAGCCGATTTAATCCTTTGCTTTGGTGAGAAGCCGAGACAAAAACTGATGGAACTGGGTATAGAGCCTGAGAAGGTGAAGGCAGCTCCTTTGGGTGTGGATGCACAAAAATTCCATCCCCAACAAAGGGATGAAGAGCTTATCGTGAAGTTGGGGCTAACCGGCTCACTAACTGTGTTCAGCATGCGGAATTTCGAGCCGGTATATAACGTGGAAACGCTTATCAGGGCTATCCCCTCGGTTTTATCCCAGGTTCCTGACACAAGGTTTGTAATCGCCGGGGATGGGTCGCAGCGAAAATACCTTGAGGATCTGGCAGAATCGCTTGGCATATGGGAGAAGGTAAGCTTTGTCGGGCGGGTACCTCATGCCAAACTCCCTAAATATCTGGCATCGGCGGATATTTATGTTTCTACGTCTCTCTCCGATGGTGCCTCGGTCGGTTTGATAGAAGCCATGGCTTGTGGACTTGCCGTTGTTACCACCGATGCCGGTGATGCAGGAAAATGGATAAGAGATGGTGTGAATGGTTTCGTAGTTCCGGTGAAAAATCCTCGGCTGCTGGCGGAAAGGACGATCCACCTTTTGAAAAGCGAAAGTCTAAGGAAGAAGGCTGGGAAAATTAACAGAAGATCAGTCGAAGAAAAGGCAGTTTATCAGAGGGAGATGGAGAGGGTGGGGAGACTTTACCAGGAGCTTAGGAGGGGGATTGATTGTGGCCAATACAAATAGGCTTGCCAAGGAATTTTACAACGCATTCTGGAGAGAAGAGTTAAGTAAGGGGCTAGAGATAGAGGCCCGCTGTCGTCATAATACGGTAGTTGCGGCCATTCCCCCAAAAGTAAGACTCAGAGAGAGAGCCAGGATTTTAGATCTTGGGTGTGGTAAAGGCGACCTAGCGGTTCGCTTGGCAGAGTATGGTGAAGTAACCGCAATAGATTTTTCCACCGAAGCTATCGCCATAGCTCAAAAGAGGTATCCACACATTAATTTTGTCTGTGCCCACTTTTTTGACATCTCCATAGAAGAGGCTTGCTATGATCTAATCGTTTCGTCCGAAGTAATAGAGCATCTTAGTAAGGAGGAACAGGGTAGCTACCTAGAATTAATATATCGGTCCTTAGCTGAGGGTGGCTACCTGATACTGACTACTCCAAATAAGAGAGTTGCCAGAGCATTGGGTAGAAGGGGTAATCAACCAATCGAGAACTGGCTAGCAATTGACGAACTAAAGAGTCTCCTCGCCGAGCATTTCAAAATCCTGAGGGTTTATACCACCTATTTCGAACCAATAAGATATCGGATTCGTAACAATTACCGACTGTATTTCCAGCTTGTTGAGCCAGTTTTTAGAAGGACTAAATCAGGCTTGTACACTGTGATCCTTGCCCAAGGACACGGAATCTAACTGCTATAGCTTGCTAAACTTAGCTTGAAATGAACCCCACAGATTTCTAGCCGTCCTTGGGTAAAACCTTATGTCTTCAGGCTTGACTAACAGGACGTCTTTTGGCTTGAGTCCTGATAACCTCGAGAAAAAGAAAAACACGATGAAAAAGCTCAATGAGTATGATATGGTGGTAGCTAGCGCTGCTCCGGCGGTTCCCCATTTGGGAATCAATATCAGATTCAGCCCGATGTTTACCCCCAGGGATGCCAGTGAGGCATACATAGCAAATGCGGGCTTACCGATACCGGCTAGGTAGGCTGCGCTAACTGAGGTGAGACTAACTGCGATAACGCCGGGCAGAAGAATCAGTAGTGGCGTGAAGCTGGGGAGGAAAGCCGGGCCGTATAAAATTCCAATTGCCCACCTGCCAATAACCGCTAATCCGAGACAGGCTAAGAGAGTGACCAGCAAGGTATGCCTGAGCAGTGTTCCCGTCATTTCCCTAGATTCATCTGGATCAGAAGAGGCGACTGCAGGGAATAGGATTGTTTTTACCGGCCCCGAAAGCATCCAGACCATTTCGGCTATTCCTACGGCGATGGAGTAGAATCCGACCTGGGTGGCGCCCATGAAATAGTTTACTAAGAACATATCTGACCGGTAGTGTAGGAAGGTAAAAATATTAGCCATGTGTATTTTAATCCCATAATGTAGCGACTCTTTTAGTAGGCCTCTTTTCAAGCGAAACCTGACCTCGGTCAGCCTATTTACTAAGCAGAAGGAAGAAGCAAACATGGCTATCGAGATGAAGATAGAGACTAGAATAAGCGAGGATAGTCCTTTGTTCAGGATAAGTAGGACCAGTGCCGAACCGCCCAGCAGCAGCGCGGGTTGGAGGATGTTAAGGAAATTAAATTGCTTTACTTTAAATTTCACCAGCAGGATATGTCGGAAGTAGACGGGGGTGATAGAAAAGGGTATGGCCAGAAGAACCAGGTGAATCAATGAAGGATCCACATCTTGAAAAACCGGGGCAAGGAAAGACTTATAGGCGAGCAAAAATAGGATGGCGAGAGAAGCCCCGGCGGTAAATCCAAATGCGAGCGAGTTAGAGGCGATATCGGTAAGACTAAACCTCTTGCCCCCAATAAAGTAGGTATTGGCCCCAGCAAGTCCCAGGTTTCCCAATTGAAATAATAAGCCGGGCACTAGCAGCACCAGGGCATATACACCTTTATCATGCGGCCCCAGCGCTCTGGCGACGATAATGGAGGTGGGTATGCCTAAAGCAGCAATGAGGATGTTGGAAAAGAATACTGTAGAAATGTCTTTCGTTAGATGAAACCTATTCACCGCTATTCATTACCTGAGGAAGGTAAGTAGTTACTTCGCCGTTACTATATATCTTGTTATACCCTGTTTCTTCTTCTAAGCTCCTTATCTTATACTTTTGGATTTCGTCGAGCTTAGTGCCATAGGTTGAATACCCCATTTTCCCTTTGGGGGATTGAACCCTGAATGGATAATTGAGAATATTCTCTCTTATGACGAGGGCGTTTTCGACCTCTAGTCCGGCATCGATAAATGGATATATATCTTCGGCATTCCTATTAAGGGCCAGCTCAATATAGCTACCGTAGGATGAGTCAGAGACTATTTCTCCATCGTAGAATTCAGTAATTCTACCTGCGGCCGCAATCTCAGATTCGAACCAGTAACCTCTATATGATGCCTCTTTGTTAATGATGGGGTTGCTATGCCCAGTTAGGGAGGTAGATATCATAGTGAAGGCAAGAACCAGAGCGATTACGGTGACGCCGAATAGCTGTGCCGGTTTGCCCTTAGCAACACTATGGATCAGAAAGATTCCCTGGGCAGCCGAAATGGCCATGATTACATAAATGGATGCTGACCATCTGCCAGGGAGTAGGATATCAGGGTTACCCAATAGACCGCTGGCAAACAAAACTAGATTCAATCCAATAAAAGCACCGACTAGTGAGAGAGCATATCGGTAGTTCTTCCGGTGTTCCCAGAAATATAAAGCGGCCAGAACCGATAGGCTTAAGAGACAGGTAAAGCCTACGTTTTCAAGCAAAACCGAGGTAACATCGCTTGACAGCGCCGTGATTTCAAAGGCGGGAATATTAAAAGCGTTGGCAATTATTTTCCCCAATTCCGAAAACCAGTACCGCGATATGTATACCCAATAGCCCAGTAGAATGAAGATGAACCAAAGGGGGGTCGAGAATGATATATTGCCTGTTAGACTTCTTTTAGACCGGGAGAGGAATTGGTTTACAAAGTAGATTGACAAAATTACGACTAGGAATATAGTGGCGGAGATAGTATGCGTATACACCATGAGCAGTGACAAACATAGCCACAGCAGTACGAAGGTGATGTTGGCACTGGAGGTGCGCGATTTTATTAGCACGAGGAGTAGAACGAGGAGGAGACCGATACCAAGCGTCATGGGTATGATGTAATACCCCCAGAAAAGGAAGGGAGCACTGAACCCGGCAAACAAGGCTCCGAGTAAGGCTACTTTATTACCACCCAGGACAATCCTTCCGATGCAGAATAGGCTTAACAGGCTTGTGACTTGATATACCCCTATCAGCATCATTGAGGTATTGATATTGAGGTTGGTTGTTGATTTCACGGCGGCCACGACAAAGTGCATGGCCAGGAAATCTCGATAGTAATCATAGCTGGTTGAGGGGATGTGGGATTCAGCTAGCATATCGCTCACCAAGCGTGAATGTTCAAAAAAGTCCTGTCCGATATTGGGGAAGAAATAGTGTGGAATCGCTATCAAAAGTAAAGAGGTGATTATTATCTTGGCTAAGGTAAGGTAGGGATACTGGCCCCTTCCCTCTGGCATCAGGAATATCTCTATTACCAGGATGAGACACATGGCAGTAGCGCAGTAAAAATAGCTTACCGGGATAGTATAGGCATCCGCGTTAACGGCGGTGAACAGGATATAGGAGAATAGTGAGAAGAAAAGCACGTTTAAAGCCACGGTGGGCTTGGGGATACTCGATAGTGGTTTGGCGGTAAGCACGGCGTTCGGGTTGGGTGAGATACGCTTACGCAGCAGCAAATAGGCAGCACTGCCCGCAATCAGGGCGATACTTTTGGGTGTCGGCCGGCCCCCGCTAACAAAAACGTCGAAGGCGAGGAAGACAAGACCGGCACCTAGAATAAGCATAGGAACGATCCGGGGACAGGAGTCTGCTTTGGCAGAAGGGCTTACAATGTTATCTTGCATTTTCTAATCGCTATCGCTGGTATACTCCTGAGCGAAAGGCTCGTAGTGTCAATTGTGCCCTGTCAACTTTTCGGGTACGGCATCCTTATCTCTTCTTGAGCTGGTTCCCTCATCAGGCAAAAGCTGTGTTGAATGAGGCTTCACCTTACCCAGCATTTAAGATTATAAACCAATATAGTGACAAAAGTCAATATTAGTGGTATAATAGTGCCAGTAGGCATATCAGGATATCGGGGATGTTCTAACTTTAGACCGGGTGCTTAATTCTAGTAGGTGAAGCGAGATAGAATATGTTGCTGAGGTTATTGCGCAAATTACTTTAACGAATCGGTCCCAAGTCGATGGAGGAGGTAGGGGACAGCGCCGTGGACCTGGTTTCGGTACTTTCGGATTTGGGCTATAAGTTCTATTGGTATTCCCCTTCGACAAGGAAAATCAAAGTGTATCCCAGTACAGAGATCTTGATAAACTCAATAGCCGATGGAGAAGATGCTAACTACGTTCTGAGTGTAGGGGATTTAAGGTCGGTGTCATCGCCGGCCTCATCGGCTTGGCAGAGTATGCCAGCCCAGAAGAAACGAACCAAAACTGATAAGGAGATGGCCCTGCTATGAGGATAACGCTTCAAAAGAGACTTGTAATTGTAAATGTCCTAGCAGCTACGCTCATTGTTATCATAACCTTCGTGCCCCATGATCTTCCGCGAATAATCCTGGGGTTGCCTTTTGTAATGTTCTTTCCCGGCTATACATTGATGGCGGCGCTCTTTCCCAAGAGAGATAGCGTGGATAGCGTTGAAAGAGTGGCCTTAAGCTTTGGGATCTCGGTGGCGGTGGTGGCATTTGACTTACTCATACTTAACTACACTATTTGGGGCATTAAGTTATATCCTATTCTTATTTCTATTATAGTTTTCATTTGGGTCACCTCACTGGTTGCTTGGCAACGGCAGAGAAGATTATCGGCGGAGGATAGACCTACCGTCTCTCTCAGTTTCGGTTTCACTCTTCAAAGAGGAAGACCTTTCTTGGTCTTTATTATAGTGGCCATAGTCGGTGCGGTGGGCATTCTGGGCTATCTTATGGCTAACCCTAAGATGGGGGATAGGTTTACCGAGTTTTACGTGGTGGGACCAGGGGGCAAGGCTGAAGGCTATCCCCGGGAGTTGGTGATGGGAGAGGAGAGCAGGGTGACGGTGGGCATTGTCAATCGTGAGTACCAGCCGGTGACCTACAGTTTGGCGGTAGCAATAAACGGCACCGGAGATGGTGAGATGGAACCTATAACCCTGGAACACGAGGGTCAGTGGGAGGGGGTGGTTAATTTCACTCCTAGTATAGCGGGTGATGACCAGAAGGTGGAGTTCTTGCTCTACCGGGCTGACCAGAGTGAGGTTTATCGGCAGCTACACATCTGGATTGACGTAGGGGAATAAATCAGCATCTATAATAGAATTGCCCAAGGCCTCTGTCATCGGCAGGTTTAAAAAGTGCCGTTTCCTATAACGACGTACACCCTGATTGGGCACTACACCTGATCCAACAGCTCTTCTATGTAGGAAACCCACCCTTCTACCGCATTATAACTGTGGTAGTCTGCTTAAGAAGGTTACGGGTCGTGCCCAGCAAGATAGGTCAATAGGGATTACCAAAAGTTTTTACAGTAATCGTGGGTGAGGGGTTTGACCATAGCCTTTAGTAAATGTATTCTGTTAGGTGTACCCTTTGCATTTAGGGTATTGACCTAGTTATCAAACATGATTAAACTTAAACTCCCAAAATGACGGGATAAACATATGGGTTTCTTTGATAAAGCAAAGGATACATTTCGAGAAAAGACAAGAGATAAGGTATGCGCCACTCTAAAAAGCATAGGAGTGGATGCTAAACTGGCTGAAAATGGACGCCCTGAGGAAAATATAAAATGTGGTTTTGGTATTCACTCGCTTGGAATCATTGACATAGCTGAAGGTCCCATACGTTGGGTCAACATACGTATTGACGTCAATGGAACTAATTGGATTGACTTTGGAGTCCCAGACCCAAGGCTGGGCCAAAGTGAACACAAAGTTCTAATTCAAGCACACTTTCAAAAGACTTTGTTTGGTCTCGGCAGGCTCGTCGATTTGATATGGCGGGGTGAAGACTCAAGTTTGGGTATTATCCAGCGTCTTAATGATGATATACCACTAAAGAATACATTAATGAGGGCGAATGCATATGATTTTACAGTCAGTGCTTATAATAGTCCCAGCTGTTGGATAATATCAGTAGCTTATCTGATTCCTCCTACTGAAGAGTTGTGGGATTGCTACCAATCGATAGCTAAGCACCTGCTTGCTGATTGGGCGTAGCTACTAAATATTTGAAAATATTGGTTTGCAGGCTGCAGGGATGACTGACCATCACTGGAACTGTGTTCTAGAATAAGATACCTTCTCACACGGGACAATTCGTGCGATGCTATTGAGGGTAGCCGTCTTTGCTTTTGATTACTGTCGGCGGCTAGTAATATGCTTAATCGAGCTCTGCGGCAGCAGTGTATACCGGCGGTTTTGGTACAGGTGAGATTTAGGATAGTTCGGCTCGTTAGCAAAGACTTTATACAGTATTAATGTTATAACCGGTGTAACAGACGGGACAAGCTATAGCTATGTTTAGAATACGGGAGTTCATTGCAACGATGCTGGTTTTGGCAGTCGTCCTGACGCTGAACACGGTAGTATTCATGGCGCAACCAGCATCAGCCGCCGTTGGTGTTTTGTTTGATACCGGACATCAAATGGATGCGTCCGATATTTCTGGGTACAGTAACATGATTACCGACCTCACTTCACGAGGCTTCCAATTCACTGAGGATAGCGACGGTGATATTACAGAAGCGGATTTAAGTGGCAATCATATTCTGGTAATAGTGGAGCCAGACAATGCGCTATCTACTTCGGAGATAAACATTATTCAGAGTTTTATCGCCACTGGACACAGCTTATTACTTATGTCGGATGAACTGGACGAAAGTGGCAGAGTAGCGGTTAATACTCTCCTCAGTCCTTATAGTATCCAGCAATCAACTAGACTGGAAGGAAAGGGCGTCTATACAGACATCTCCAGCCATACTGTCACCAATGGGGTGTCACAATATAACCATGAGTCAGAGGGCGTCAAATTTGATATAGTAGATTCTCCAGCATTGTCTTTAATAAGGAATGGGGATGGGGATACGTTAGTTGCCGCGTGGCATGCAGGCGCTCGAGTTGTAGTTGTATCTGACGAGAACTCTTTTCGACGGAACCGGTACCACAATCCTGATAACAACATACTTATTCGGAACGTTTTCGATTGGTTAGCCGGTGTTGAACCTCCGGTAGCTGATTTCTCTGCTCAGCCAAGAACCGGGCAAGATTTGTTAAATGTCTACTTTGTCGATAAGTCTATAGGTGACATTACTGACTGGCGTTGGGACTTTGGTGATGGTACCAGTAGTAGTGAACAGAACCCTACCCATGAATATGATAATACTGGAAAATATACGGTCAGGCTTTCTGTTACTGGTGCCGGGGGCTCGGACATTAAAATAAAACAGGGCTATATCAATGTGGTTGACGCGTCAGGAATGGTAGCTGAAGCTGAAGTGGCTGAGTTTGTGACATCTAACATTGACATAGAACCCTCCCAAGTTCTGCCCGACCAGGTGGTAAGTATCTCCGTAAATGTGGCTAATAGTGGAGGTGCCGGGGAAAATTATCAGGTGGTTCTTAATATAGATGGGAACCTAGAGGATAGCCAGTTAATAAGCTTATCTTCAGGGTCTTCTCGCAGAGTTGTATTTAACGTAACCAGGACAATTCCAGGTGCATATGAGGTATCGATTGAGGGACATAAAGGTCAGTTTATTGTAATCGGGAATGCACCTAATGCATCGGCTACAAATGCAGCGAGTAACCCACCAGCCAGCAGTGGCCTGGGGACCCCAGTGATTGTTGGCATTGTTCTTGGTAGTGTGGGCGCAGCCATAGCTGTGATTATGGTCACTAGACGTCGGCGTCGCCCGGATTATCTACAGGACCTGGAAGAAAAGTATCAAAAGGTTTTAGATGACTTGGATAAGATAAAGAAATCATTATAAGATAAGCGATAGATTTACTTATCTGAGAGGGTAACTACAGTCCCCCGTATTGTACACGATGGTGGGCCTTTCGGGACAGTTCCCGAACTCCTGTTTGGGAAGAAACAGCTTATCCCAGCATTGCAGCAGTTCTTGATATCATATCACACTTAAAGATGATTTGTTAGGGGGTAGAACGTACAATATTACAAGCGTCTGAATAGTTTACTACTCTGGCGTAAATTCAGAGAAGCCAGCCATGATTGAATAGCCTACGCTACGATCGGGGCCCGGCAAATCAGCACCGAGTACTCGGCATGCCTGGCCACTGTCTCCGCCACATTCCCTAACAGGAATGACTCGATGCCGGTTAGTCCCCTGGCTCCGAGCGTAATCAGGTCAGGTTGGTATTCTTTAGCAACCGCCAGGACAGACTCGGCGGCTCCTCCCCGCATGACTAAAGATAACGTTTTGTACCGTACCCTGGAAAACTGCCGTTCGCTTTCGGTCAATATTTTTCGAGCCTCTTCTTCTTCGGCTGCCTGAAGTTGGGCAACCAGCTCTTGATTAGCTTTAAGGTCAAGCGTCGGCGTTCTGATCACCGCTTCAATATGCGATTGAACCGCCGTCATCAGGATAACCTGACTGCGCGGTAGGGGAAGACTCAGCAAAAACTGGGTTGCTATCTCTGAATAGCTGGAGCCGTCGGTAGCAAGCAGGACACGGCTGACGGAAGAAGTCTCCTTCTTAACCAGTAGAACACTGGCATCGGTATGTCTCATAACCTTCTGGGCGACACCGCCGAGAAAGAACTGCGGAGAGTCGGTCAGCCCCTTGGCCCCCATCAAGATGAGGGAAGCATCGTTTTCTTTAGCCGCCCTCAGAATTGATTCAGCCGGATTCCCCCAACGCACCAGGCTTTCCAGTCTCAGCCTGGTGGTACCAAGTTCCTGAATTGCCATTTCCACCAAATTGGCAGCCTGTTCTCGCTGTCTTTCCTGCCTAGCGCTCCTTGCTGAAGCCTTACCTCTAAACAGGTCAAGACTCAACCCACCCAGGAAGCTGTGGTCAGGCACGACCGTCATAACCGTAGCCTGAGTCCCGCGAGGCAATTTGAGTGCCTTAAGCATACTTATAGCCATCTGAGAATATGGTGAACCGTCAATTACCATAAGAACCTTCATCGCTAACTCCTTTCCCCCTTAATAGTTTAAAACTAGGAGAAGAACAATCCTCCAGCCCTACCCAACGTTATCTCACCTCTCTAACTCTAAGGATGGTATAGCCTCCTTTACTGTGGCAACTGCCTCCGAACTAATTGCCTCCGCCGCCTTTAAGATACCCTCAGCCGCTTCAGCCGCTGCTGATTCCTCCGATACCCCGGTCTGTTCGGCTATTTCTTTAGCCGTCTCTATTGTCTTGGCGGTGGCGGCCGCCAGGTCGCCATGCGCCTCGGCAGTCCCCTGAATGATACCCTGGCTTGCCCCCAGTATGGCATCATACGGGTCCGCCCCCGCCCGGGTGGAGGCTTGCACCACACCTGTCACCACGGCAGAGGCCACCTGCCCAACATCTACGGGTTTATCATCGGCAACATGGACAGCACCGCGCGCCATCTGCCGTGAAATTTCTGCTCCGTGCACCCTTACCTCTGCTTCCTTACCCTTCCATATACCGTTCAGACCATTCTCCAAGGACTTGGCGATTCTCTTAGTTACCCGACGACCACGCATGGCGGCCATGGTAGCCACCCGGCCAATCTCCGCAATCTGGTAGGCGGTAACACCCAGGGCAGCATCCAGTCCTACTGGCACTTTCCTTAAATTGCCGAAGGGGAAATTGGCAGCCAGGTTAAAAGCCGGTACTGAGCTCATAGGTCGAGAGAGCTCCCGCGTCGGAAACATTAGTGATTCTAGCATTACTTCGCGACTTACTTCGCCTTCCTCACGCAGTCTCGCCAGCATTGTCAGGGTAATAAGCCCGATAACAAAGGCAATGCCAAACAAAAAATCAAAACCAATCATACTGACGACTGGCAGCTGAGTAGAACCGGACGGAGCAAGCCAAGTGAGGGTCAGGTCAAATTGACGCGTGCTGAAGAAGGTGGCTAGTAAGCCCCCTACCAAAGGCCCCAAACCAGCTCCCAGGTTGGTGGCTAGGGATGAAGTTGCTAGATAAGAGGTTGCCTCTCCTTTAGGGGCCATCTTCAAACCGATAGTGCCGATGGTGAGGGTTACCCCGGCGTTGGCAATACCGGCGAATATATGCAATATAAATAATAGGGGCATGGTAAGGAAGTATCTTTCCGGCATGGTGGTAAATATCCAGCCCATAATGACGAGCAGATAGAGCGAGGCGCATATGGAGAGGACTACCTTATTGCCAAAACGGTCGACAAAATTGCCCCACACCCGCAGAAACAGTATGTTGAAGGCTTGCCCGATGATGCTGAGGACGATGACCCAGGTTAGGGATAGCCCAAGCCGCTGGAGCATGTAGACAGCAAAGAATGGCACCGCCAGATTCAGGGCAAAGTTCCAAGAGAACAGAAACTGTATCAGCTGCCTGAAGTTTACGTCTTTAAGGGGTGCCGTAACTTTCTGCCAGAGGGAAGGTTGAGATCCGGTTACCGGCTGCATTAACGGCTCGGGCATACGCGACATGAAGATGGGACTTAAAAGCCCGAGGCTCAAAGCGCCGAAGAGAAGCACGTAGGTATAGCCGAAGATAGCACTTCCTGCGGCGGCATGATTAAGCCAGTAATCCACAAACAGGGCGGCTGATAGGCTGAAGGCGACACCGGTAGCCGTGGCAAAGGCCAGTCGTCTTGAAAAAAACCTGCCCAGTATTGCCTGTGGGACCAGGTCGCGAATCCAGCCATTCCAGGCAGCGTTGGTAGAGGCGTGAAAAAGGCCGCGGATGGCCATCAGTGCCAGCAGCAGTGATATCGCTCTCGCTCCAGGAATGGCCATAAATGTCGGGATGAGGGCGATTGGTACCCAGAACGACTGGGCGATAAACCAGCTAATTACCGCCATCGCCTTACGCTGCCGGAATTTTTCCACTAGGGAGATAGCGGGTAGCTGCAGGATTTGCATCAGAAATGGGAGCGCTGCCAGAACACCGATGTGCAGACTATCGGCGCCCAGCGCTAGGGCATAGGCTGCTAGGAAGCCGCTGGTGGTAATACTGTTAAAACCCAGGGACGCAGTCCCCTCAAGGGTTAACCAGCGCAGGCCGGAGGTTAACTCCGGCTCGGAGATAGTGGGTTTAGGCTTAAAAATCTGGAGCAACTTCACGAAGACCAGACCTCAGGTTTAAATTACGGCCCTCTCTGCCTCGTCGAAATAGCTATGATAGCTAACGGCGCTACGGCTTTTCAGTTTTTGGCTGTTGCTTTCTACGCTTCCAACCCAGCATCACTAGCAGCTCGCCTACTTCAGCATCACTTATTTCGTCCTTAAGGGGCATATCGGGGTGAATCTTATACTTATTCTGCCGACCGACTTTCGTTTTTGATATATACCCCGCTTCCTCAAGGTCCATAATTATGCGGTGGGCCGTCCTCTCTGTTACCCCAATAGTGTCCCCAATCTCCCGGGCGGTAAGATTCGTGTGTTTAGCAATAGTCGCTAAAACCAGTCCATGATTCGTAATGAAAGCCCACTCACTCATGCTAACCTCCTTCAAAAAATAGTTATAAAAAGCCCTAAAAACCACTTGACAAATTGCGGAATTTAGTTATAATAATATTCTAGAAATGTATTTCTAGTAATAGTTATGTTGTTATATGATACCAGACATTTAACGAAAAATCAAGCCCCATAACAGTAGTTTGCGACAGGAAGTGAAACAAGAAATAACATGAAAAGACCTGACCAGAGTAAGGCTAAAACAAAGAAAATCGAGGTTAAAGCTAAAAAGAAGGTAAGCTAACTATCGGGCATAGGATCCCTGCTTTCCCAGCCTCCCAGACAAGAAAACCGACATAAAGGGCTTCAGTCAGAAAAGAGAAATGTAAAAATGGCTAAGACTTACAAGAAAATACTGGTACCATTGGATGGTTCACAATTAGCCGAATGGGCACTTGAAGATGCTAAGGCAGTAATATCAGGCAAGAAAGACTGCTTGATGACGCTGCTCAGAGTAGTTGAGCCGCTATTAGTAGCTCATCTGGTCGATTATGTAAACGTTGAAGAGTATCGAACTGCCGAGGAGAGGAACGAGGCTGAGGCGAAAGACTACCTCCTCAGCATTGCGAAGGAGCTAACCAGGGCTGGTCTGAGGGTTAAGATTGAACTAGTGGTTGGTGGTGCGGCAGATAGTGCGATACTGAACTATGCCAAGGAAAATAAAATAGATCTCATCGTCATGAGCACACATGGAAGGTCAGCGGTCCATCGCTGGATCTTTGGTAGTGTCGCACAGAGAGTACTACGTCATTCTCCCATACCTGTATTAATAGTGCCGCTCTCTGGCTTTCGATAAACTAAATGATTTCTTGTCTAGAAGGCTCCTCGCCACTGCCATTTAAAAATACTATACATCGAATCAAGGATTACAGCATAAACTCGAAAATAAACATAAAGATGACTTAATAACAAAATAACTAGAGGAGGATGACAATGAATAAAAGAAAATTTATTTCTACGGCGCTATTACTAACTTCGCTCTCACTTGCTTTTATCTTCATGACCGCCAAGCCAGTTTTTGCCGCTTCGGTAACCTTATCGCCGGACCAGGGCAAAACAGGGACAACAACACATGTCAGCGGAGCCGTTTTACAGCCTCTGCCTCCTACACAATCTATTTCGCCTATAATACTTCCCATGAATCGAGGACGAGCGCTACGGTTGCCAGCGATGGCAGTATATCTCGCTCTATTACCGTTCCGGAAGTACCAGCCGGCTCATATACCGTTAGAGTAGCCACTTCTTCCGAATCTGCCAGCGATACTTTCACGGTAACACCACAGCTCGATCTCAGTAAAACTTCGGTCGTTGTAGGCGAACAGGTTACGATTAATGGCACCGGCTTTAGAGCCAGCCGTAGTGTTACCATCAGGTTTGATAATCGAACCGCCGTGACCACGTCTACCAATTCTAAGGGTAGCTTTAGCGTAAAGTTCAGCATACCGGAGAGTAGTTACGGCAGTCACGAGATTACCGCTGATGACGGTACTAATCGGCTATCGATCAGCGTATCTGTTAAGCAGTCGGTTACCATTTCCCCTAAGTCCAGGTCGGTCGATACTAAGCTGACCGTTACGGGAACAGGGTTCAGGGATGAGCGGCCAATAACCATTACCTTTGACGGTGACGAAGTTGATACCAGTCCTGCCTCGGTCGACACCGATGAGGATGGAAGCTTCACCGCTTCATTCCAGGTACCCACCTGCGTTAATGGCACGGTAGAAATAGTGGCTGGTGATGGCAAATACACCGCCACCGCTGAATTTACCATTCGTGCCAGCATTACTCTTGACCCGGGCTCGGCCAATGTTGGGGATACGGTTAGTATTATCGGGAATGGGTTTCGCGCTAACCGGCTGATAATACTAACCTTTGACGATGAGGAGGTCGACAGTATACCAGCAACCATTCGCTCAGACAGTAAGGGCTGCTTTGAAGTCGACTTTACCGTTCCCCCCAGCACCGATGGTACTCACGAAATAAGGGCGGATGATGATGCTGAGGTTGCTAAGGTTAACTTCACTACTTTGTCGGCGATCAGTCTCAGTCCGACCGGCGGACCAATCAATGCCGAGGTCACGATAGAAGGTACCGGATTCGGTAGCGGCAGGATCGTGACCATCGAATTTGATGATGACCACGTTAGGACCAGCGCCACTGATGCCGAAGGGAGTTTCGTGACTGAATTTGTGGTTCCACAGACCAATAGCGGTAAATATAACGTCGTTGCCAGCGACGGCGTAACTACTGCCGGTGCCGTTTTTACCGTTACTACCAGCATCGAGGTTACACCGGTAACCGGTCATGTCGGCACCGCCATCACGGTAACTGGGACCGGTTTTACTGGTGCCGTAACTGTTAGGTACGATGGCTCAGTCGTTGCCACTACTACCGCCGATGCTAACGGAGCCTTTTCTATATCTTTTAGTGCTCCCCAGAGCATCCACGGTCATCACACGATCACCGTAAGTGGCGTGATTAACACTATTGAAGCTACCTTTACCATGGAATCAGACGCTCCTTCGACACCGACACTCCTGTTGCCGGAAAGCGGTGTCAGACAGAATTCACGACCGTCGTTTAGCTGGGGAGTAGTAAACGATCCCAGTGGTATCACCTATACACTGCAGATAGCTATCGATGACAGTTTCAATACTTTGCTGCTGGAAAAACCAGGGCTAACCCAGTCTCCATACAGGCTTGCCCGCGAAGAAGGACTCAGCTCAACCGATAGCGATGCCCCGTATTACTGGCGGGTTAAGGCGGTTGACGGCGCCTCAAACGAAAGTGCCTGGTCAACGCCACGTTCCTTCTATGTCAGATTTCTTCCGCAGTGGGCAATATACGTCATTATAGCGGGAGTTGCAGTTGCAATAAGTGTAGCCGCTACCCGAAGAGTTTACCGACGCAGGTAAGAGAGATGGTAAGTAACCATAAGGACCGGGAAGCGGGACCTTAGGTTGAGATAGTTTACACAGGAGGTATTTACAATGGCAATGGAGAGACGGAGAAGAGATAGAAGCTTGGTTCCCTGGAGACCATTCCAGGACTTACAAGAGATGGAACGGCGCTTTGACGACATCTTCGGCCGGCCGTTCTGGCCCATGATGTGGAGGCGTATCCCTACAATTGAACCAGGCTGGCTGCCGGCTATAGAGGTGTTTGAGAAGGAGGACAGGTTTGTGGTGAAGGCTGACCTCCCTGGTATGAAACAAGAGGATATAAGCGTCTCAGTTGTAGGTGATACACTGACTATCAAGGGGGAGAGAAAGTCTGAGACTGAGGTCAAGGAAGAAGACTATCATTGCTGTGAGCGTTCGTATGGTAGCTTCTCCCGTTTGATATCTCTTCCCTCCAACGTGGATGCGAAAAAGATCGAGGCTAGTTATGCGGAGGGAGTGCTAGAGATTATTATTCCCAAAACCCCAGAGATTAAACCGAAGAAGGTCACAATAACAACCAAGAAGAAAGAAGCAAAGTAAATTGGATGGAGACTATTGTCCCGCTTCCCATGTCCCCTTCTGAAACTAGTCATGGATGTGGAAGATATGTGTGGTGAGACAGCGATGGACGGATAGTATTTACGGAACCAACATTGTATGAAATCATCGAACGAGATCTCGACCTATGATTCATGAATATGATAGATACGCTACGATTTCTTCAACAACAAGTAATTTGCCGCGTTTAGAAAGGTAGTGAAATGGATAAAGATAGAGTCAGTGAACCTGGTGCGGCTGAGGCTAAAAAGAACGACAGAATACACATGAAACCCCTTCCGGATATTCTGGATGAGATGGATGCTAATATTCGAGCCGCAGCTGAGGCGGCCAGAAGGGCAGAGGAGGCAGCCAAGGTCGCGAAAGGGGCTGCTGCTGCCGCCACTGCGGCTTCGAAGGAGGCGCAAGGTGCTGCGGAGAAAGCAGCGGAGGAGGCTACCAGACAGGCTCGTGAAGCCTTGGGGGAAGCAGCGAAAAAAGCTAGCGAGGCAGCCGAGGATGCAAAGAGCGCAGCCAATGAAGCTGCCAGGGAAGCAACCAAGAAGGCAAGAGAGATAGCCGAAGAGGTGAAGGATCTGGCTCTAGAGCTGGCCTTGGTGATCAGAAACGCTAACATACATAGCTCTGAAGCCTTTGTAAAAGAGATTGATGCTTTTAGGAACAAATGGTCAAAGTAAACTGTAGATTCTTTTTGTTCTGGAAATACGGTATCGAAAATGTATATATGTTTCACGGCACGACTAGAGGTAATCCCGCAGGCTAATTTGTGTCTAGATTGCAAGGCTAGTCGAGCAAAGAATGACCTGCCCTCGATATTTGAAACAGGCAATCTTAGGTCAAACGCTTAAAAGAAAGGAGTCGATATTGAGATGAAACTTCGATTAGGGTTGGCACTATTACTGATATCCGTACTGGTATTGAGTGTCGTAGGATGTAATAGTGGGGCGTCTGGCGTAAATCTGGTTGCTACCATGCATGGCTGCGGTGGTAGCGGCAGTGGTGCCGGTGAGATCCCCACGCATTACGAGTTAAGTTGTGAAACCACTATCTGTAACCAGGGGAGTGGGACAGCTAAGGATGTAAGGGTATTCGTTGAACCATCATCGACCAATCAGGTCTTACAGACGATGGAAGTGGAGCCGAGCCAAAAGCAAAAGCCCGTCACCCTGGAAGCAGGTGAATGTGAAACCTTCGTGGTTAATTGGGAATACGATTACACTGGTACTTCCAGCGAGGAAGTTTACCAATTAATCAATCAATATGTACTTCATGCCACCTGGACAGACAAAAACGGTAAACAAGTCACAAAGGTTCTCGGTGAAGGAGGTTCTCATTGAAAGGAGGTAAAACATGACTAAATCAACACCCTACGAAATTATTGAAACAAGGAATAGGCCGAAAGCGCAGAAAAGGAGACTAGGGTTCTCAGGGACATTTGAAGAAGCAAAAATTAGGGCTCAGGAAGAGGCGAAGAAAAACATAGGTGTTCGATATTCCGTATTCCGTGAGGGTTCTTCTGTAGCCGAATTTCAAGCTTACTATAGAAAAACCGTGAAATGTCCCAAGTGTGGCGAAATAATCCCCATAGAGTGAGCGGTCAGCTCGTTTTCTTATACCACGGACACAAAAAACGTAAACCAGACTATTGACAATCTGCAAATTGTCTATTAAAATCAACTCCTCCAAGTCGGAGCTTGTAGTAATCAATAGCTCAGCCGACCCTTCTAGTAAATGGGTGCAAAGGAGGGTGTGCCTATTGAAGCATTCGCAAGTTACAAAGGCTGCAACTTTTCTATTTGATACTCTCTCTACTTCCTCTACTATCTCTTGTAAGGAGGGCTGAAGTGGCTAAGAACACAGGCGAAACGCCCGGTGAAAAGGGGCCAGGATATGTTGATAGAATACATGCCAAACCCCTTCCAGACATCCTCGATGAGATGGACGCCAACATCAGAGCCGCCGCTGAGGCAGCTAGAAGGGCTGAGGAAGCAGCTAAGGCAGCCAAAGGGGCCGCTGGCGCTGCCACCAAGGCGTCTGATGAAGCTGCCAAACGGGCTGAAGAGGCGCGCTTAGCTGGAGAGAAGGCGGCAGCAGATGCTACCAAAGCCGCCAGCGAAGCAGCTGCCAGAGCTGAGGAGACAGCGCGGGCAGCCAGGGAAGCAGCCGAGGAAGCTGCTAGGAAAGCCGATGAGGCAGACAAGGGCACTAGAGAAGCGGCTGAGGCATTCAGGCGTGCGGCGGAGGAGGCTGCCACTAGAGCCGATGAGGCAAGCAAAGCGGCCGTAGCGGCAGCCAAAGCAGCCGTAAAGCAGGCTGAAGAGGCAGCCGCTGAGGCAGCCAGAAGGGCTGAAGAAGCCGCCACTAGAGCCGATGAGGCAGCTGAGGCAGCCACCCGAGCTTTAGAGGAGGCGGCCAGAAGAGCCGAAGAAGCCGCTGCTAAAGCTAGTGGCAGAGCTGACGAGGCAATCATAGCTGCTGAAGCAGCCACCAAGGCATCGGAGGCAGCTAGCCAGGCTGCCGCGGCGGCAACCAGAGAGGCACAAGAATCTGCCAGAAGAGCCGAAGAAGCTAGCTTAGCAGCACAACAGGCTGCTGAAGGTGCTAGTGAAGCCGCTGAAGGAGCCGCCCAACGGGCTGAAGAGGCTGCCTTGAAAGCTGAGGAAACAGCTAGTGCCGCGAAGTATGCTGCCGAAGAGGCTACCAAAAAGGCGGAGGATGCAGACCTAGCAGCTAGAGAATCGGCACTGGCGGCAACTAAACTTGCTGAAGAGGCCGCTAGGAGAGCTGAGGAGGCAGCTTTGTCGGCAAAAGCAGCGGTTGAAGCAGCTATCGAAGCTGCTAATGCTGCCATTAAGATGGCTGAGGAGAGCACTAAAGCCGCCAAGGATGCTACCGAAGAGGTCGCACTTAACCTTACCCCGGAAACCGCTCGACGGGCTGACGAGGCTGGTAGAAAAGCCAAAAGAGCAGCGGCATCCGCCTTCAGGGCCGCGGAGAAAACTACCAGGGAAGCTGAGCTTGCTGACACAGCCGGGGACATCGCTATCGCCGCTGCCGAAAAGGTATCAGGGCCGCTCGCTGAGCGAGTTGATGAGGCGGGTAGAGATGCCAAAGCGGCCGCTGAAGCTGGATTTGAGGTAGCTGACAAGACTATTGGAGCAGCCGAGCAGGCAGATATCGCCGGGGACGATGCCGTTGGCGCTGCGGTTAGGGGTATCGAGCAACTGATAGGTAAGGCAGAGAGTGCCGCCAGACAGGCTAGCGAAGCAGGCGTAATTGCCGTTGGTGAAGCCACCAGAAGGGCCGATGAAGCAACCAAAGCGGCACTGGCAGCAACAAAGGCATCGGAGGCTGCTGAAGCCGGTGTTAGAGCAGTTCGAGAGGAAGCCACCGCAGCTCAGAAAACCGGCCTGAGGGCTGAGGAAGCAGCCGCTAAAGCAGCTAAAGCAGCCGAGAGTGCCGTAAAGGCATCTGAAGAGTTAGCGGCTGAAGCTGCCGAGAAGGCTGAAGAAGCAGCCGCAAAGTTTGACCTCGTGCCGAAACTGGTGAAGGAAGTACTTGGTTCCCGACAGTTCCTGCTCATTATCATACTAGCTGTCGTCGGGGCAATCTTTGCTGCCGTGGCCATTAGCGTGGGCATAAGCTCTCTCGGCCCGTAATATAGTAGCGGCCCATACGCGGGATGTTCAAAGGAGGAGGGGAAAGAGCCAACGTAACCCTGGAGCAGGTTAAATCACACTACTGCTTCTCGGTTTTAGGTGTCTTTTTCTGCGCTTCCAGCCTAGCATCACCAGCAGCTCACCTACTTCGGCGTCGCTTATTTCGTCCTTGAGCGGCATGCCGGGGTGGATTTTATACTTATTCTGCCGGCCGATTTTAGTTTTTGATATATACCCCGCTTCCTCGAGGTCTATTATTATACGATGGGCCGTCCTCTCGGTTACCCCAATATTGTCTCCAATTTCCCTGGCGGTAAGGTTCGGGTGTTTAGCAATAGTTGCTAAGACCAGTCCATGGTTCGTAATGAACGTCCACTCACTCATTTTGATCCTCCGGCGAAACATTTTCCAAAAACCACTTGACAAACTCTGAAATTTATTTATAATAATTTTCTAGACATATATTTCTAGTAACATATTTGTTGTAATATGATACCAGAAACTTATTAAAAAATCAAGCCTCGGCAAATGGTTCTAATTGGTAGGCAAACGTGATGGAGGGAAGGTAGCCTGGGCAGTAAGGCCTGGATTATACAGCTCTCAAAATGGAAGAGGTGATGAAATGATTAGAGTGACGAGTTCGTTAGCGGAGAAAATGCTGGGTAATGTCCCTGAGGATAAGCGCTTTTGGTGCTGCGACGGGAAGGTAATCAAAAACCTGAGGGAATTAGTGACGTTCCTCCACAGTATGAGTGAAGAGACCTTTCGCTACCATTCGACCGAGACCGGCAGTGACTTTGTTAATTGGATCAGAGACGTAATTGGTGATGAAAAGCTCGCCAGGGATATACAAAGTAGCCATAACCGGTTTCAGGCAGCGAAGAGGCTGACTGACAGGATCGCCTGGCTGGAGAGTAAGATCGTAGCTTAAGCAGGCCAGCCGGCTCCGGCAGTGACTGATAGGCCCGGGCCACACTGAAGGTAAACTAAACGATGACAGAGGTTTCACATATCAGCAGCAACTGAATCATAGAGGGAGGAACATGTGATAAACCTGTGCTTAAGGAAAAAGAGTGAAGCCAAGAGACTATCTGAGTCGGTGCAGAATTATCTGAGGCGACAGTTTATGCTTCAGCGAGAATACATCGAAAAGCTCAGGTGTTTTGAAATAGATGGCCTCTTCCGTGAACAGCCAGTAAGACGAATTCGCATCTTCAATCCGGATCTAGCGAAAAAGGATAGCCTGGCTATTCGTACTAATTCGGACCTGGAGCTCCACCCGGAGATACTGGTCTTCGAGGGGCATATTGACGCCGAGGGTAAAATCTACTTTGCTGACCGGAGGTCAACGTCAGGAAAGGCAGGCTGTAAATAGCTTGGGAGCCGGAGGGTTACCGGGATCAGGCGTAATCCATCGTGACAACACAGAGAGAAAAGGAGAAACGAAAATAAAGTGAACACATCACCGAGGGCCACAAAAAGCCGGTCAGCATATGGTAGTCAAGCAAAAACAGCCAGTGAAACACACGGCGAGGGTGTCGCCGAAGAGGAACCTCCTGGCAAAACTGACACCTTCAGTAGTTTTGACGAAGAACCCCCGGGTAGAAGCGCCGCCAAACGATATAGGCTTTTCGGTCACGTACCGGATAACGCCTGGAACGATTGGAGGTGGCATTTTCGTAACCGCATCACCACGATTGATGAACTGGCAAACTTTATCCCGCTATCAAGCGAAGAGCGGGCGCAGCTCAAGCTGGTAACCGTGAAGTATCCCCTTTCCATTACTCCCTATTACCTTTCGCTGATAGACCTGAACGACCCCGACGACCCGATTAGAAAACAGGCGATTCCCTCCATCCTGGAGATAACGATGGGTATGATGGGCCGGGAAGACCCCCTCGATGAAAAGGGAGACACGGTCGTTCCCGGACTGGTTCACCGCTATCCTGACCGGGTCTTAATGGTACTTACCGATATCTGCCCCATGTTCTGTCGTCACTGCACTCGCAAGCGGGAATGGCAAAGTGGCGGTTGGGTGCGGACTCCAGCCGAGATTAGAGCCATGCTTGATTATATTCGGCAGCACAAAGCCATCAGGGATGTCATCATCTCCGGCGGCGACCCGCTGACGCTCTCTACGCCCCGGCTGGAGGGGGTCATCTCCCGAATTAGGGCTATAAAGCATGTTGAAATCATCCGTATCGGTACCAGGTTTCCGGTGGTATTGCCACAGCGTATTGACCACGAACTGTGCCGCATGCTGTCGCGATACAGCCCGATATGGCTTAACACGCACTTTAACCACCACCACGAGATTACCCCGGAAACCGCCGCCGCCTGCGACCGTTTGCTCCGCAGCGGGGTTCCGGTTAACAACCAGTCGGTGCTCCTGCGTGGGGTGAACGACAGCGTTACCGAGCAGATGAGGTTGTGCCATGGGCTGCTCAGGATTAAGGTGCGCCCCTACTACCTGTTCCAGTGTGATGAGGTACAGGGCACCGAGCACCTGCGTACTACGGTGGAGGTTGGGCTCAACATCATCGAGGGGATGCGCGGACACACCTCGGGGCTGGCGGTGCCCACCTTCGTTGTTGACCTGCCTCAAGGGGGCGGTAAGGTGTCCCTGCAACCGGACTACGTTGTCGCCAAGAAGAGGGGAGAACTTATGCTCCGGAACTACGAGGGCCGACTCTTTCGCTGTCGGAATCCGAAGGTGTCGGCAGACCTAGAGCCGATACCGGAACCACTGAGGAACCTGGATAATTCCGACGCCGGGTTACTGGTAGAAACAGGAGTCTAATATAAGGAGTAAGCGATGCACATCGGTCTAACCTATGACCTTAAAGAGGCGATTAGTCCGGAAATAAACAGCCCTGAGGATGCCCTGGAAGAGTACGACTCCAGCGAAACAGTCGAGCTTATTGCTACAGCGCTTGAGTCGGCCGGGCATTCGGTGGTCAGGCTGGGTGGGGGAGCAGAGTTTCTGGTTAACATCCTGCGGGAAAGGGTTGACCTGGTCTTTAACATCGCTGAGGGGCGGGGTAACTATATGAGTCGCGAGGCCCAGGTGCCCTCCGTGCTGGAGATGCTGGATATACCCTACTCCGGCTCCGGCCCGCAGTGCCTGTCAATCTGCCTGGATAAGCCCCTGACCAAGCAGTTGGTCAAGGACGCGGGTATCCCTACTCCGGCCTGGCGTGTTATCAATAACCTAGAGCAAATCCACGAGACATCCTGGAACGGGATGTCCTACCCAGTGATTATCAAGCCGGCTTACGAAGGCTCAAGCAAGGGCATTCGGGCTAGCTCACTGGTGGGCAGCCAAGAGGAAGCCACCCGGGTGATAAGTCAGCTCCTTACCAGCTATCAGCAACCGGTGATGGTCGAGGAGTTCATTCCCGGCGACGAGGTCACCGTAGGTATAATCGGTAATACGCCACCCACCGTGCTGGGCATAATGAGGGTACTACCCAGGAACCGGATAGATTACTTCCTCTACACACTCGATGTAAAGCGTGACTACCTGAATCTGGTCGACTACGAGTATCCGGCTCAGCTTGAAGAGAAGGTCTCAGCAGAGATAGTAGCTGCCAGCCTTAAAGCCTTTACGGCGCTGGGGTGCCGGGACTTTGCCCGGTTGGACTTCAGGGTTAGCCCGGATGGGCCAGCCTATTTCCTAGAGGTAAACCCGCTCGCCGGACTGGGCACCCACAGTGACCTAGTTATCATGGCGCTCAAGCTGGGCTGGCGCTACGAGGAGCTTATCAATAGTATACTCAGGGCGGCGGTAAAGAGATATCCGCAATGCGTACTGGCTCGGTGAGGGGTTATGATATTAAAGGGACGCATTGCCATTGTCTATAACGAGCCTTACCCCTCGCGCTACGACACCATCGGGGAAGAGAAGGCCGCTCTAGGCGTTCTGGATTCGGTAGGGGCGGTCTACCGGGCCCTGCTTGAACTTGGCTATGACGTCCTTAAGGTCTCTCTGGCGTTACCCATCGAGGAAGCTAAAGAGAAGCTCGGGTCTCTAGAAGTAGACCTGGTCTTCAATCTCTTCGAGGGATTCTGTGGCCAACCGGAGACTGAGGCTCTGGTGCCGGAGATTCTAGGCAAGTTTGGCGTGCCTTACACCGGCTGTCCGGCGAGTGCCCTAAAACTGGCACTGGATAAGGTAGAGAGCAAGCAGGTTATTAGAGCATCGGGAATTCCGACCCCCGATTTTCAACTGCTCACCCCAGAGACACTCTCCCGGTTTAATCTCCGCTATCCCTGCATCGTAAAACCGCGGAACGAGGATGCGAGCCACGGCCTGTCTCAAGACAGCGTGGTGAATAACTTTGCCGCACTGGAAAGACAAACCACCAGAGTGTGTCAGCTTTACGGTGGGGAAGCACTGGTCGAGGAGTTTATTGATGGTCGGGAACTCAACGTTACCGTTCTCGGGAACGGCAAAGGCACCGTACTCCCGGTATCAGAAATCGTCTACTCACTACCTCCGGGCATGCCCCGAATTCTCACCTTCGCCGCTAAATGGGAGCCGGAGAGTCCATACTTTCAGGGAACGCAGACTACCTGTCCCGCCCGCCTCCCGCTCACTACCCAGCGGGAGGCCGTCGAAACGGTGCTTGGGGTTCTTCGGCTGCTTGGCTCCCGGGGCTACGCCAGGGTGGACATGCGATTAGATAAAGCGGGAAAGCTTAATGTTATCGAGGTAAATCCAAACCCCGATATTTCACCCGGTTCTGGGGCGGTGCTCCAGGTTGAAGCCGCCGGGATGAGCTACGCTAGGTTTATCGAGAGGATTACTGAGCTTGCCCTGGGGGATAACTAGCCGTGACCGTCAGGATACGACCTATGACTCAGAATGATAAGCTGGAGGTAATAAGGCTGCTTCGGGCACTGCCGGAGTTTGAGCCGTCTGAAGTGACGGTGGCGGAGGAGGTTATTGACAGCTACCTGGATAACCCATCGGGGTCAGGGTATTACATCCAGGTGGCGGAAGCAGACTCGCGGTTAACTGGCTACGTCTGCTACGGCCCGGCTCCCCTGACCGAAGGCACTTGGGACATATACTGGATAGCAGTCTCTGCTAAAGAGCAGGGTCAAGGCATCGGTCGAGCCCTAATGGCATTTGTTGAAGATGAGATTAAGAGGGCTAGGGGAAGACTCATCATAATTGAGACATCATCTAATCTAGGATATGAGAAAACAAGACGTTTCTACCTTAACCAGAAGTGTAAGATAGTCGGCCGCATCCCCGACTTCTATGCACCCGGCGATGATAAGTTCATCCTCCAGAAGCGATTAAGGTAACGCCTCGAGGTGCCGTCTGAATGATAGACTCATGCATATAGAAAAGCACCGAAATAGTGGCGAGGTGAAAGTATGTTTCGAATTCGCAGAGTCTATGATGATGTGACCCCCCTGAACAGGGAAGCAATTAGTCAGGTTCAGGAAATCCTGCGTACCCAGTTCCCAGATTTGTCCCGGAGGGACATTGCCAAACTACCCAAGCAATTACGGAACCCCTTGAAGTATCGCTTCCGTGCCATCCTCTTTGTGGCTGAGGACTCAAAGGGGATCAGAGGATTCGCCCTTCTCTTTCACGAGCCAATCCTCAATTTCGGCTATCTTGATTTTATCTCGGCTGCCAAGCGAGAGACCGGCAGGGGAATCGGCAGCGCCCTCTACGAGAGGGTCAGGGAGGAGGCTCTTTTCTTGAAAACGATCGGGCTTTTCTGCGAATGCCTGCCGGATGACTCCAAGCTGTCGCGCAACCCGGAAATCAGAAAGCAAAACGCCGCCCGATTGCGCTTCTACGAAAGATACGGTGCCCGACCCATCACCAACACCGCCTACGAAACGCCGCTAGAGCCCGGGGGCGATAACCCCCCCTACCTCGTCTATGACGACTTGGGGCAGGAGAGACCTTTAGGGCGGGATGAGGCATGGGCCATTGTCCGGGCGATTCTAGAGCGCAAGTATAAGGGCGTCTGCCCTCCGGACTACGTTGAGATGGTAGTCGAATCGTTTCGGGACGACCCGGTAAAGCTCAGAAAGCCAAGGTATATCGGTAAGAGACCACCGATACCGGTCAAGGTTTCTATCCCGCTTGACCGGCGCATCAGGCTGGTTATCAATGACCGGCACGGCATTCATCACGTCGAGGAGCGCGGCTATGTCGAATCCCCGGTAAGGATAGACTCGATTCTGGAGGAGCTTGAGACTACTAACCTGTTTCACAGGGTCAGCCCACGGCACTTTGCCGAAAAGCGCATCAAGGCCGTCCATTCTAGCCAGTTCGTTGATTACTTTAAGAGGGTCTGCACTAACCTCGACCCGGACAAGTCCATCTATCCCTATGTCTTTCCCATTCGCAATGCTGCCCGCCCCCCCAAGGAGCTCTCCGTTCGGGCAGGGTATTACTGCATCGACACCTTCACCCCGATAAACCGGAATGCCTATCTGGCAGCTAAGAGGGCGGTGGACTGTGCCCTGACCGCCGCCAAAGAGCTTCTGGAGGGGTACCGCTTGGCCTATGCCCTGGTCAGACCACCAGGACACCATGCCGAAAGGCGCGCCTTCGGCGGCTTCTGTTACTTTAACTCAGCCGCTGTGGCTGGCGAGTATTTGAGTGCCCACGATAAGGTCGCCATGCTGGATATCGACTACCACCACGGCAACGGACAGCAGAACATATTCTATGACCGCGCTGATGTGCTGACCATCTCGATTCACGGCCACCCTAACTTTGCCTACCCCTACTTCAGCGGCTTTGAGGACGAGAAAGGTAGTGGCGCCGGCAAGGGTTACAACGTCAATATTCCTCTACCCGAGCATATCAGCAACGAACGTTATCTCAGGATGCTGGCCCGGGCGCTTAAGCGGGTAGCCAGATTTCAGCCCGGCTTTCTCATTATTGCCCTTGGCCTGGATACGGCTAAAGAAGACCCGACAGGTACCTGGAGCCTAGAGAGCCAGGACTTCCATACTATGGCGGAGATGATTGGCTCACTCCGTCTGCCGACCCTGGTCGTTCAGGAAGGCGGCTACGACACCAGAGTGCTCGGCACCAATGCCCGTCACTTTTTCCAAGGGCTCTGGGAGGGGGCCTACTCATCATAGTAGGCTCTCTAAGCAAGGAAGACTCTTTGTCTTCCTCACCAATACTTATCTACGCTAGCTACACTGTGCCGGTATAGCGTATAATCCTAACGAGAGAGCCGATAAGGAGAATACCTGCATGACCAATCCTAGCTTACCGCCACGCATAGGCAGGCTTGGTGAACTTGCCAGCAATCTGTGGTGGAGCTGGCACCCTCAAGCACGCAGCCTGTTCCGTACTCTGGATTACCAGCTATGGAAACTAAGCGGCCATAACCCGGTCAGGGAGTTACACCGAGCCAGCAGCGATACGTTGCAATCAGCCGCCACTGACCCGACTTTTCTCGCTTTGTATGACTCGGTAATGTTCGCCTTCGATAGTGAAATGACAACTTCTGATAAGTGGTTTACGGTAAAATATCCTGATTTGGCTCACAGCCCGGTCGCCTATTTCTCCATGGAATACGCCATACATAACTCCCTTCCCATTTATGCCGGTGGCTTAGGTGTCCTGGCGGGCGATATCTGTAAGGAAGCAAGCGACTTGGGCCTACCTCTGGTCGCCGTGGGTTTCATGTATCCCCAGGGGTATTTTCACCAGCATCTCTGTGCCAGCCAGGACAGTTGTCAGCAGGAGGTCTACGAACAGCTTGACTTCGACAGAGCGCCAATAAGCCGCGTACTTTCCACAGAGGGCCAGGCAGCGGTAGCCAGCGTTCAACTCGGCGATACTAATTTAGCCATCGGGGTATGGCTGGTTCGCGCGGGACGCACCAACATCTATCTGCTGGATACCAATCTTGAGAAGAATCCGGCGGCGTACCGTCAGTTATCAGCCCGGCTCTATGTCGCTGACCGTGAGCAGCGCTTGCAGCAGGAAATCGTCCTGGGTATTGGCGGGGTGCGCGTTCTGAGAAGGCTTAATATTAATCCAGTGGTCTGGCACGCTAACGAAGGCCACACCGCCTTCATGACGCTGGAGCGAATCCGAGAGGAGGTGGCGGGTGGGGTAAGCTTCGGGGAGGCCCTGAGCCGGGTGCAGCAAGCGACTGTTTTCACCACGCACACCCCGGTGCAGGCCGGTCACGATATCTTCCCGACTCAGCTGGTGGATAAATATCTCAAGGACTATTATGAATCTCTTGGCATCAGTCGGGAGGTATTTTTTCAGCTCGGGCAGCAGACCAGCTCCGATACTCAAACTTTTAACATGACCGCGCTCGGTATGAGAGTAGCCAGTCTCCGCTGTGCGGTAAGCCAGCTTCACGAGAAGGTCACCCGGAGAATGTGGCACGGGCTCTGGCCTGATGTGGCCGAAGATCAGGTACCGGTGTCACACATCACCAACGGGATACATGTTCCGGGCTGGATTGCCCCGGAGCTGTATGGTCTCCTGGAAAAGTACCTGGGCAGTGACTGGATAGACCGGCACGACGATCACGAACTGTGGTCACGTCTGCTCGATATTCCCGACGGGGAACTATGGGCAGTCCACCAACTGCTCAAGCAAAAGCTTATAAGTACCATACGACACCGGGCGCGTAAGAGATGGCTCGATGACAGTACGGTGCCGGCAGAGCTACCGGCTATGGGCACCTTGCTTGATCCCGAAGTGCTGACCATCGTCTTTGCCCGTCGTTTCACGGAGTACAAGCGGCCGGGGCTAATCTTCCGAGACGTGGATCGGCTCAGGCGAATTGTCGCTGATGAGTGGCGCCCGGTTCAGTTCATATTTGCCGGAAAGTCCCATCCGGCTGACCTGCCGTCGAAACAGCTTATTAGCCAGGTCTACCACTTGGCTCTAGAGCGTCAGTTTCAGGGGCGCATCGCTTTTATTGAGAACCATAATATGCACCTGGCCCGCTATCTGGTACATGGGTCAGACGTGTGGCTGAATATCCCGCGTCGCTCCCGGGAGGCCTGTGGCACCAGCGGTATGAAGGCCTCGCTAAGCGGCGGCCTTCATTTAAGCGTTCGCGATGGGTGGTGGCAAGAAGGATACAACGGTGCTAACGGGTGGGTGATTGGTGCCGATGTTACTACATCCAACCCGGAGGAGGAAGACCAGGCGGATGCCGAGTCGCTCTATCGCCTGCTGGAAGAGGAGATCATACCCCTCTACTATACCCGAGACCGAAACGGCGTCCCTCACGGCTGGGTGCGAATGGTCAAGGAGGCGATCCGTTCTATCGTGCCCACCTTTTGCGCCCGACGGATGCTCAAGGAGTACGCTGAGCGGATGTGTCAGCCGGCTACCCAAGCTCTGAAAAGTGTTTAGCACGCAATCCGACCTGCTAAAAGGACTATGACGCCGGGTTTCGGCTCAGTTGCTTACCAGTAAAGCCATGGGAAAGATGCTCAGCATATCGGAAAGAGGTAGTCCTCTTTTCTCGGCGGTAGATACCTTCAGGCTCTCACCGGTAAAAACGTTGCGCCAGCTATCCGGGGTCTCCTCAGGCAAGAGCAGCCGGTCACCACCCCAGACACGTGAATCCAGGGGGAAGGAATGTGCACTGCCCAGCTTAGCAAAAAACCTGGGAGCTAACACCAGGGCCCAGCTTTTCTTAAGTCGCCTGGCAAAAGGGCAGACGTGCTCCCCCGTTTGTCCCTTTATCTGAAGGGGTAAATAATTGCCATCCTTAAATAAAGTCGGATTATCCCGCCGGAAACTCAATATCTTATAGGTCATATACAGCTTGACTCGGCCATCCCGCCAGTTATCCTGTAGCTCCCGCATTAGAGCCGCTGAACCACCCGTCTCCTCGCGTATGAGCTCGTCTAGAAGCTTCACCCTCTTCCTGAAATCTACCGGTCGCCGGTTATCCGGGTCTACTAGGCTAAAGTCCCATAATTCCATGCCCTGATAGAAATCGGGCACTCCGGGACAGGTGGTCTTGAGCAGTACCTGAGCTAAAGAGTTAAGCATTCCGTAATAGGCTATCTTCTGCACAAAGGGTAACAGGTCTTTGAGAAACCTATTTCGCTGGGGGCTTTCTAGAATGGCTTCCAGGAACATAACCAGGCCTGACTCGTAGTCCAGATTGGGTGACAGCCAGTTAGTGTAAACCTTAGCCTCACGCACCGCCTTAACCAGATAGGCTCTTAATCGTTCCTTAAATTCAGGCACCTCCTCCTCGTAAAGGGGCCAGGCACCAACCACTGTCTGGTAGATAAACATCTCGATATCCGGTTCGGGAACCTGAATTCCGTTCACCCTGGTTTTTTTAGACTCGTTCCAGTGACGCCACTGAGTGAGGTGTGTCTCCCACTCCTCGGGAATCTCGGAGAGCACATTGATTCTGGCCCTGACATCCTGGCTCCGCTTTGTATCGTGGGTCGAGGTGGCATTCATGGTGTGGGGCCAGTGCCTGAGTCGCGCCAGGTTTAGACGATGAAAGTCGTCGACTGACAAGCCACCGGCGCCGGGGTCTCCACCCACTTCGTTTAGAGAGAGCAGACGGCTGTAGCCATACAGGGCGGTATCCTCAAACCCCTTAGCCATGATAGCCCCGGTCAGTTGTTGCCAGCGTAAAACGAGATGAAGCCACGAATCCTTCTGCTCGTCAGTAATGTGACTTGGAAAGTCCAGGGAGAGTATACGCTGTGGGAAGTTGAAGGCAGTGGTATCTATGTTCGGATGCCTCCGTTTGGCTTCATCTACGGCACGTTTCAGGTAGAGACGATCACGGGGAGGTACCTCCTGGGTCCGGGTATAGGTGCGGTAAACGGAGAGACAGGCCGTAACCTCACTAAGAGCCTCCGCCAGTTCCCCGGCGGAGAGCTTGAGCGTGCCCACTTCCTGACGGCTCAGGTCAGCCAGATACTGCCCCAACGTGCGCATCTCACTGGGGAATAGCTCCGCGATGACCTGCTTCTTTTTCTCATAGACGATGTCACCAAAGGCTGCTTGTGAACCGGTAAAGCGGCAGTAAATCCCGTCCAGAGCATCCGCACCTTTGCTATCCACAAATAGGGCATTTAGAGTGTTGGTAAAATCGTAGCCGGTAGTACCTGAGGCAGGCCAGTCCGTGGGTATGGCTTCGTCACAAGCCAGGATCTTCTCGACAACGATGTAAAAGCGGCGGAGTCCGCTCACCTTCCCCACCTCAGGGGCGATATGCTGCTGCAGACGGGAAAGGTATTGCATCGGGTCACTGAGGCCGTCGATGTGGTCAATGCGTAAGCCGGTGGCTTTGCCCTCTCGAACCAGCCTCAAGATAAGGGCGTGGCTAGCCTCAAACACATCGGCTGCCTCGACCCGGAGACCAACTAGGTCGCTGATGTCAAAGAAGCGTCGGTAATTGAGGTGTTTCCTTGCCGTCTGCCAGAAGCTAAGCCGATAAGCCTGCTGCTCCAGCAGGTTGTGCATTAGCTCGAAGCTCTCCGGCCTCTCCTGGCAGCCATTAAAGAGGGCGATATTGCCCAGCAGCCAGGTCTTTACTTCGGATGACCCATCAAGAATAAGCTGGAATGCTTCCTTAGCCGCTTGCCGCTCGTGATAGTACTTACCGGCCTGTGATGGAGTCAGGTTGGTGCAAGAAGGCAAATGCTCCAGGGTATCTATCAGCCGTAATACCAGCTCAAGGTCGGGATGGCTCAAGCCAAATGCCCCTTCCAGAATGTCAATACGATGGGAGAGAACCAGGTGATATGACCTGACATCCAGCGGTAACTTATAGTCTCGATACTGGACGGAGAGCCCGGCGTTATCCGGTATCAGAGTAAACTGCTGATTTTCCAGTGCCTGCCGGTAGGGGCTCCCCAGAATCGGCAGGATAACCTTGTTTCCCGCAGCGGCCCAGTCGATGTCAAAAAAGGTGGCGTAAGGTGAGCACAGGCCATTTTCCAGAAGGTCCAGCCACCAGGGATTCTCCGGGCCGGCCGCCATGTGATTGGGTACAATGTCAAGAATTAGCCCCATCCCGTGCTCTTTAAGTTCTCGGACTAAGGCATCGAAATCCGCCTCGCTACCGAGCTCTGGATTGAGACGGGACGGGTCAACCACATCGTAACCGTGCGTACTGCCCCGGCGTGCTTTGAGAATCGGAGAGGCATAAAGGTCGGATATCCCGAGTCGGCAGAGATAAGGCACCAGCTTACGCGCGTCCTCAAAACGAAGCTGCCGGTTGAGCTGAACTCTGTAAGTAGCCACGGGTATTCGCCGGTCGAACATTTAACCAACCCTTATGGAGAGTTGTTGCCCCAGAGATACGAACAGTCCGAGCCATTCTCTAGCGCTCCCGTCTCCTTGCTGTGCCCGTTTCTGGAATTCAGGGTAGCTAGCCTTGAGTATTTCATGGTAGAGATTCTGCACCCGCCATAGATCAACCGGGAACGGTAACGCGGGTAGCATTTCGGCGGCGGCGAGCACCTGCTTGAGGAAGTCAGTGTCCTCAGGATTGGTGACTAACCTAGCCATCATTCTCTCCAGGGTCTGCTGCAGAAGATAGCTCAGCCCCTCGGTATCAAGCTCTACCTGCCAGGTCTGTGTCTCATCCAGTAGGCTCCTCAGGCGCTCCAGGTCTAGGGTATCACCACTAACTACCTTACGTAGTTCGCTGTTCAGTATAAACTCAGCCGCCGAGTGAAAGCTCTTGGGAATTGGGGTACCCAACTCAGATAGGAAGCGCATCGGTGGATAATGGTGCTCATACACCTGATAATAAGCAGCTTCGATTTCGACTAGGGCTGACTGGAGGATGTTGTCCAGGACCTTTCGTTGCTCGTCGCGGAAAAGGTTCTTAATTGAGTAGGTGGAGGTGCCGAAGTGCTTATCCAAGAGTCGGATAACCTCGGGAAAGTCCGCTCTAGAGAAGGTCTGGCTGAGCTCTTGGAGCATCATCTGATAGACCTCCTGACTCTGATAGGCACGAACCCCAGCGTTCACATTGTGGTCCCCGAAATGCAGAACACCAAAACTCAAGACCTCTGATTCTCTGGTTATAGCGGAGGTAACCTTGGTTCGTCCCAACGCCAACTTCGGCTTGCCGGCGACAAAGGCCTGGTAGTCTTCAAGATCAATGTGGTAGCAATAAATCTCAGCCTGCTCACCGTATTCTTCAAATAAGGAACTAACGGCAAAGTGAGCCGCGACCTTGGTCAGATCCACCATCGCCGGTTTTACGAAGCTATCGTAGATAAGATGGCCATCACCGTGTTTCGAGATGTTGCTCTTAGCCATTCCAAGGCGTTCCAGAAAATTGTGCTCGATATCGTCACCGAATAGCTCCTGTGCCAACTGCACCGCCCGCCCGGCATACTGGATAACCTGGACGGTTTCAATACCGGACAGTTCGTCAAAGAACCAGCCGCAACTGGTATACATGAGCAGGGCATGGCGCTCGAGTTCTAAGAGCTTGAGCACGGTTATCTTCTCTGCTTCACCTAACTCACGGCTACCGTGTCGTTTCAAAAAATCCTGGACATTCTCGGGCGAACGGTTAAGAATTACTTCAATGTAATCATCACGAGCCGCCCATGGGTCTTTCAAAAATTCCCGGGCTCTAGCCCCATACTGAGGGACCAGAGTATCACGCAACCAGTCGAATGCCTCGCGCAGCGGCGCCCGCCAGGCCTGATTCCACTTTGGATTTCTCCCGGCATTGCAGCCGCAGTCGCTTCGCCACCGTTCAATCCCATGCGGACAGCTCCAAGAGGTATGCTCGTTAATCTCAACCTCGTGAGTGGGCGGGTGTTCCTCCAGGTATTCACCGTAGTTGGTGATTTGTGCCAGGCCGTCAGTCTCAATGTGGTGGAGAGCGTATGCCAGCGCCATGTCCCCGAAGCGGTGATGATGGCCATATGTCTCCCCGTCAGTGGCCACGTGGACAATCTGAGGCCAAGTAGGTTCTTTTGAGAAGGCGTCAGCGAGGCGGTGCGCAAAATTATCGCCGCTAGTCAGCAGGTCTTCAAAGGCGACCTGACGCGAAATGGGCCCGTTATAAAAAAAGAGGTTTAACTTACGACCCGAGGGCAGCTTAATCTCATAAGCCATGGTAGGGTCTATGGTAGCATTACCCACATCCTGCCAGGTATCACTGCCAATCTGACGCACTCGCTTGGCTTGATGTGGCGCCAGGATGGTAAATCGAATCTCCATCTCCGCCAGAATCTCCAGCGTCTCAAGGTCCACAGCCGTTTCCGGAAGCCACATCCCCTCCGGTTTCCGCTGGAAACGATGTTCGAAGTCGCGTATTCCCCAGAGCACCTGAGTGCACTTGTCCCGCCGGTTAGCCAGGGGCATAATCATATGGTTATAGGCCTGAGCTATAGCTGAGCCGTGTCCCGAAAAAGCCGACTGGCTCTCCCGGTCGGCAGCCAGAACAGCCTGATAGGCATCGGGGACGTTTACCTCCATCCAGGAGAGCAGGGTCGGCCCAAAATCAAAGCTGATTTTGGCATAGTTATTCACTATCTGGGTGATGTAACCCTCGCTATCCAGAATACGTGAAGCGGTGTTCGGTGCGTAACACTCTGCGGTAACCCTTTCGTTCCAGTCATGATAGGGATAGGCAGAGTCCTGCATTTCAACCGACTCAAGCCAGGCGTTCTCTCGCGGTGGCTGGTAGAAGTGGCCGTGGATGCAGATGTAGCGTTCCATCTAAGTCTCCTTCGAAAAAAGAACAAACGTCCAGTGTTTCAGAGTAATTGTAACCTCCCCCTTTGTGTCCAGTTGTTCCGGCATTATGCTTCCCTCTCCCCACCAGCGCTCCTCCGCCGAGTCCAGTTTTTTATGCCAGCGCCCTGCTGGTATCGGTATGGTAACCGAGCTTTGGTTCTGACTGAAGTTAAAGACCAAGACTACTTCGTTACCTTCACTAAAGCGATGAATCAGGAGGAGCCTATCCTTAAGTCCACTTACCATCATTGCATCCTTACTCAGGCGAGCCAGGGCCGGGGTCTCCTTACGAAGCCGAATCAGCTCCTGGTAGAACTCTAAGAGGGCACGGTGCCACCCTTCCCCACGCAGCCTGTGGTCAAGCTTGGCGCTCAGGAAGGTGGCTTCGTCCTGGGGGTCGGGCATTTCACCATGCCACTCGAACGAGGTAAACTCCTCACGCCGCCCCCGGCGCACGGACTCAATAAGAGCCGGCTCTGAGTGACTAACAAAGTAGGCAAACGGAGCGGTTTCTCCGTATTCCTCCCCCATAAATAGCAGCGGAATGAAGGGCGAGAGCAGGGTGATGCCAGCCGCCAGTTTCAGTCCCTCAAAGGGGACGAGCTGACTCAAGCGCTCACTCTTCATCCGGTTGCCTACCTGGTCGTGGTTCTGGGTAAAGACCACGAAGCGATGAGCAGGGATATTCCTGGAGGTGACTCCATGCCGCCGCTGGCGATATTGTGAATATTGACCGGAATAGACAAAACCTTCCTGAAACGCCTTGACTAGTCGCTCAAGCCCGCCGAAGTCCTGATAGTAGCCGTTTTGCTCGCCGGTCAGTAGCACATGCAGAGCGTGGTGAAAGTCGTCGTTCCACTGGGCATCCAGACCGTAGCCTCCCTGCTCCGGTGCTGTGATAAGACGGGCGTCGTTGGCGGCACTCTCGCCGATGAGATAACCACGGCGTTTCAGCTTGTCAGCCTGCTCGTGAAATCTTACCGCCAGCTCCTCTATGAAGGGGTAGGATGAAATATCCAGTATCGAGTGAAGCGCATCAAGCCGCAGGGCATCAATATGAAACTCGGTGAGCCAGTAGATAGCGTCTTCAATAAAAAAGCGGCGCACCTCGTCGCTGTGAGCACCGTCAAGGTTGAGGGCGGCTCCCCAAGGGGTCTGGTAGCGCTCGGTGAAATAGGGGCCGAAGTCGGCGAGGTAATTTCCCTCCGGACCGAGGTGGTTATACACCACGTCCAAAATTACCGCTAGCCCTCGTTGGTGGCAGGTGTTAACTAGGCGCCTGAGTCCCTGTGGCCCACCGTAGGAATCCTGCGCCGCGAACGGGTAGACGCCATCGTATCCCCAGTTGCGGTCTCCCGGAAACTGGACGACCGGCATCAGCTCCACGGCGGTAATACCCAGCATCTTTAGTTCATCAAGCTGGGGAATAATGGCCTCAAAAGTACCTTCTTTGGTAAAGGTACCGATATGTAACTCGTAGATGATATATTCCTCTAGGGGCAGTCCAGACCACTCTTGGTCACCCCACGGGAAGTATGAGGCCACTACCTCCGAGGGCCCTTGAACGCCCTGGGGTTGAAACCGTGATGCCGGGTCGGGGCGTTCTCTCTCCGAGTCCAGACGGTAAAAATAGCGGTAACCCGGCGCTACCCCCTCAACAACTGCCTGATGGTAGCCCTGAGCGTCCCTGGCCAAAGGAAACATCTGCTCTTCGGGCGAGACGATGTGCACGCCTATCTTCGGCACTATAGGAGCCCACACCAGAAAATGGCAGCGGTTACCGCCGAGATATGTTGCCCCCAAGCCGCCTTCTGTGTTCACTTTTCCCGCCTCCGGCTCCTGAAGTATACCACCGCCAGGGGGGGCAGTCTGATTTCCAGGGAGTAGGGGTGGCCATGGGCCGGTATCTTACCGGCTCTTAGGCTCCTCGGGTTATCCTGACCGCTACCCCCGTATTCGGCAGCGTCGCTATTCAGTAACTCTTTCCAGACACCACCGCGCGGGACGCCCACCCGGTATGTGAAATGGGTGGAGGGGGTGAAATTACAGATAACGAGTAAAATGTCATCAGTCGATTTGCCCCGACGCATAAAAGTGATAACGCTCTGCAGGGCGTCGCTGGCGTCAATCCACTCAAAGCCGGTCGGGTCGCAGTCAAGTTCGTAGAGTGCTGGCTCGGTGCGGTAAAGCTGGTTCAGAGCTTTTACCCATTTCTGAACCTCGGCGTGCCGCTGGTATTCAAGGAAGTGCCAGTCCGGGCTTCCGTCGTGATCCCACTCCCGCCACTGACCCAGCTCGGCCCCCATGAAGAGCAGCTTCTTTCCGGGCTGGGCATACATATACCCCAGAAGCAGCCTCAGGTTAGCGAATTTCTGCCAGTCGTCACCGGGCATCTTACCGATAAGCGAGCCCTTACCGTGCACCACCTCATCATGGGACAGGGGCAGAACGAAGTTCTCGTGGAAGGCATAGAGCATGCGGAAAGTGAGACCGTTATGATGGTATTTCCGGTAGATTGGGTCACGGGACATGTACTGCAAAGTATCATGCATCCAGCCCATGTCCCACTTCAGGCCGAAGCCCAGGCCCCCCAGATATGTCGGCCGTGACACCATGGGCCAGGCGGTAGACTCCTCGGCGATGGTCTGCACGTCAGGATAGCTCTTATAGATCGCCTCATTAAGCCGGCGCAAAAAAGCGATGGCCTCCAGATTCTCCCGACCACCATACTTATTGGGAATCCATTCCCCGTCTTTGCGTGAATAATCCAGGTAGAGCATGGAGGCGACGGCATCAACACGCAGACCATCGACGTGGTACTTCTCCAGCCAGAAGAGGGCGCTGCTGATCAGGAAGCTCTGTACTTCAGCCCTCCCGTAATTAAAGATGTAGCTTTTCCAGTCGGGGTGAAACCCCTTCCTGGGGTCGGCGTGTTCGTAGAGATGAGTGCCGTCGAAGAGCCCTAGGCCGTGGTCGTCGCTGGGAAAGTGTGAGGGCACCCAGTCGAGAATGACACCGATACCGTGCTGGTGTAAGCAGTCAATCAGGTACATAAAATCCTGGGGGGTGCCGTAACGGCTCGTGGGGGCGAAGTAACCGGTGGTTTGATAGCCCCAGGAGCCGAAGAAGGGATGCTCCATAACCGGGAGAAACTCGACATGGGTGAAACCCATCTGCAGGACATAGTCAGTAAGTTGCAGTGCCAGTTCGCGGTAGGTAAGTGAGCGGTGCCCTTCCTTGGGCACTCTTTGCCACGAACCCAGATGTACCTCGTAGATGGACATCGGTTTATCGAGGGCATTGTGATTCCCACGCTTTGCCAGCCACTCCTGGTCTTCCCAACTGTATTCAAGATCCCAAACGATGGATGCCGTTTTGGGTGATATTTCATTATAGATAGCCAGAGGGTCAGCCTTCTCCTTCTTTAAACCCCGGTGCCGGGATATATTGTGGTATTTATACAAGGTGCCCTTGCCCACCCCGGGAATAAAACCCTCCCAGATTCCTGACTGCCCCCGGGGTTGTAGCAGATTAGCGACCCTATCCCAGCCGTTGAAGTCGCCAATAACTGACACTTGTTTGGCATCTGGGGCCCACACGGCGAAATAGGTTCCCGGCTGGCCGTTAACTGTTAAAGGGTGAGCCCCCAGTTTTTCGTATATACGATAGTCGGTGCCCTCGTTAAAGAGGTAGAGGTCATCTTCCGTGAGTGGGGTCGTTTCCAGTGACTTCGTTGGACTTCCGACCTTTAACTCAGGCCTCCGGTCTGATTCAGGGTGCTTCTTCTTTACCATCACCCATACTTCCCCCGCTTACGGAGTTCATTCACCGTAAGCAGTGTATCAACTACCTGAGGCAGCTGGCAAAGCCGCTCAAAGGAGTAACGTGCTTTACGCCGCCAGTTCGGGTACTCATCCTTGGTGGTCGGCACATTCTGTGGCTGTGTTTCGAGCCAGAGGTCTTCCAGATTGACCAGGACCATCTGAGCCCGGCTGGCAGCCAGGAATGATAGGCATGCTGTAAGGACGGTGAAGGTATCATCCTCCGGTTCGCGGAGCCAGCCCTGCTTACGTAAAAAGGTAACCAGAGCCTCTTTTATACTCTGGAATTTATCCCTCTCTGCTCTGGCACCTAGGCTGTCCAGGAGACCGAGCCGCCGCCGCTCCTCGATGTCCCGACCCTGCCAGAAGGCGGTAAAGGGAGGCATATCATGAGTGTTAAGACTGGCTACCGCCCCAGAAGGAATCGGCGAGAGTCTCCTCTGGTCGGAGGCAAGCTCATACTGTACTACGTACGTACGGTGCAGCCCGTACTTCTTCATGGCTGGTCTCACATACGATGGCACTGTGCCCAGGTCTTCCCCGACGATAACCGCCTTATGGCGGTGCGACTCAAGCGCCAGTATTGAGTAGAGCTCCTCAGCCCGGTAGCGCACATAGACTCCATCTCTAGCTTCCATGCCGTTGGGAATAAAGAAAAGCCGTTGCAGGACCATCACGTGATCAATACGCAGAATGCCGGCATACTTCAGGTGATGGTGCAGGCAGGTAACTAAATAGCGGTAACCCTGCTCTCGGATTCTTTCTGGATGTAATGGCGGAAATCCCCAGTTCTGGCCTCGGGTAAAAACGACGTCCGGCGGTGCCCCGGCCGAGGTGCCCAGAGTGAAAGCTTCGCGTTCCCGCCACACATCGTAACCATTGGGGTGGGCACCCAACGGCAGATCGAGATAGAGCTTAAGCCCCTTATCTCTAATCCTTCTTGAGATGTCTTCTATCTGCTGGTGGGCCAGCCACTGCACGTAGAGATGGTAACGCCGGCTTTCTTCACTATAATCGGTATCCGCTATGAGAGCGTCGCGCAGCGGCGACGGCCAAGATTGCCACGGGGCACCTTGCTTCTCAGCGGCGGCTCGAAACCGGGCGTAGTCCTCGGTCACAGGATTCATGCTGGCGAAGTGCTCAAGTTCATCAAGACGAGGTGACGGCCTGGAAAAGAGGCAGCGGCAGAGTTTCTCTAGCACGCGCCGTTTTAGTGCCATCTGGCGGCGGTAGTCCACCAGCGGTAAGTTACGCAGAACCTTAATTTCCTTCTTAAAAGAGGGAGACTCAAGGATGGCCTGTGCCGAGGCACATTTTTTAAGCTCAGGTATCTTGTCTATGTCCAGGTAAAACTCATTCCACAACTGGCGGCTGGTAGGGAGGTAGGGGCTTGGCTCGAAGGTCTCGTCCAGGAAGGTAGCCAGGAGGGGTAAAGTAGCTACCACCTCACCCCCCACGCCCGCGATCCACCCGGCCAGGGTTTCCAGGTCTGAGAAGTTACCCCCGCCCCAACTGTTATCCGTATGCAGGGTATAAAGAGGGAGAAAAACCCCCCACATCCGGTCGCTATCCTTATCGGTGGGGAGATAGGCCTTGACCGGTGCCGAAATAATAAGGGTCTGGGTGCGCTTCTTCCCCAGCGATAAAGTGAGCTGATGATATCCCAAGGGTAACCCGGTCGGCAGCGGTAACTGCTTAACCAGATAGTGGCTTCCCTCTATCTCCACGCACTCAACTAAAGGTAGCTCAGTCCCCACGCTTTGCCAAGTCTTCTCCTCTCCGGTCTCCAGCTTAAGGTGACAATTCAAGGGCGTTTCGTCGAGGTCTGCCGGAAGTCGGAGTTGTATTAAGGGCGGATTACCATCCCAGGCGGCAACCACGGGTTCCAGTAACCGCTGCCATAGTGCCTGGCGCCGCTGTCGCCACGCCGAAGATACATCCTGAAGACCGGCTACCGGGGCACCAAGTGAGCGGAGTATCGCGGCTAAGGAATCCACAGATGCCGGCTTACGCTGTTGATTCACATCGTAGTAGGCCGTCTGAACACCGTAGAGACAAGCCAACTGGTGGAGAAGGCGGCTGCCGGAGGTATGGCTCATTCCTCAACCTTCTTCTTTGCTTCCGGCGTGGCCGGTTCCTCATTTGCCTCCAGCACCTGCAATATACCCTGAAGGGGTAACGCTACCCAGTCTGGCCGGTTGTTTAACTCGTAGTTTACTTCATAGATAGCCTTATCAAGAAGGTAGGCATCCAGAATAATCCTTATTTCCTCCGGCGTGTGTGGTAAGATGGGGGTATCTGCCATTAACTCTAGATATGACTTCAAGAATATTGCCGAGACCCAAAGGTACCAGGCTCGCGCCCAATCCTCCAGGACCGGCAGGTCCTCGGTGCGAAGTACGGTTGACCCCCAGCCGCGCAGGGCGGCGTAGGCGACATAATGAAACGAACGTATCATGCCGGCGACGTCCCTGAGGGGCGAGCGTTTGATTCTGCGCTCGCCCAGATGCCGGGCTGGCTCGCCCTCAAAATCGATGATAACGAAGTCA
>DAOULZ010000012.1:0-71097 GCA_034414575.1 Dehalococcoidales bacterium
CGCCCTTTAACATCTGGGCCAGCCCGGTCTTTACCTTCCAGGTTCCGGTTTCCATCTTAGCCTCGCCTCCCTCGTCCTCACTGCTTTACTATAGATATATTTTACTCCTGTTTAGCTTGGTTAGCAAGGAAGGGTGCCACTACTTACCTAGTTGGGAATGATGTTTAGTTTTGCTATAAGTGGTATTGACAAACCCTTCAGATGGGAATAAAATCAAGCCCCTATATAAAATGACGTATGTGAGAGTGTGCTAATGAGTAGGGACATCAGCGAGACGGTAGAGCATTTAAAAATGATTCAAGGGACTATCAGTAGGATGACGCAATTGTCCTTTTTGTTGAAAGGATGGTCTTTAACGCTAGTCGTTGCCCTCCTTGCTGTAGCTGCTAATAGTCAAAACTCATGGTTTGGTTTTATCGCGTTAGTCCCACCGGTTGTCTTTTGGGGCCTCGATGCTTACTATCTGAGACAGGAAAGGCTATTTAGAAGTTTGTATGATAGGGTACGGCTTGGCTCAACTGAATCAGGAATACCGGCCTTCTCAATGGATACTAGTTTGTGCGAAAGAGCTAAAGACTCTTGGAGGAACACAATGTGTTCCAGAACTATTTGTTGGTTTTACGTAGCTGAGGTTGTCGCCGTAATAATTGTATCCATTCAATATAAAGGAGGATGACGTGGTAAAGAAAAAAGTGTTCGTAAGTTATGATTTTGACAATGATAAGGTGCTAAAAGATTTCATAATTGGTCAATCACGTCTGGAAGACTCACCTTTCGAAGTAATCGACCAGTCTTTAAAAGAATCTGCACCTCAGAGTGATTGGCTGCAAAGGGCTAGGCGCGCGATCAAGCTCTCCGATATCGTCTTAGTGATGGTGGGGAAATCTACCCATAAGGCACCAGGGGTACTAAAAGAAGTGGGTATAGCCCGTGAAGAAAAAGTTAAGATTGTGCAGATAATAGGATACAAGGATGGCGATTATGAACCTGTTCCTAATGCAGGGCACTTATATAGGTGGAATTGGGAAAATCTGAAGGAGCTGCTTAAGTAGCGTTTGAGTATACGTCGCCAATAATTAGGTTAGCTGTCTCTAGTCTGGCTTTTCCCCTTCCCCTTCTTCCTCTTTACCCCAGTTCTGCATCATCTCCTTGATGCGCTGGGCGAGCTTGGGGTTGGAGCGCAGGCGGTCAATGAAGATAGGGCAACCCTCTAAGAGCGAGTTCTGGGCGGCGGTGGCCATGCTGGAGAGCAGGTTTTGCAGGTTGAGATCGCTGGCTTGGGAAATATCCGCTCCTGGAGTTGATTGCTGGAGCTGGCGGCGGATGTCCTCAGCCGTGAACCTCATCGGCAGAATGCACGATTTATACCACGGGCACTCCTTACACTGGATTATTCCCTGGGCTTCACCCAGAATATCGTCCATCTAAAACCTCTTTTTTAGGGCACTATCTCATTCAGTCGGCTATAAATAGCTGCCTTGGTCGGGAAAGCGCCAATGACCTTGACTTGAAGTATGCCATCTTGGTCAATGAAGAAGGTGGTCGGGATGCCGGGCATACCATATCTCTGGGCGACAGCAGCATCAGCATCGAGCAGCACGGGGAGGGAGAGGTGGTTGTCCTCTAAGAAGTCATTTACTGTGTCCGCACTCTGACCGATGTTGATGGTCAGCAACGCGAGCTCTGTTGTACCCTTGTTTTCGTCGTATACTTCCTGCAGGTAGGGCATCTCGTTGCGGCAGGGAGGACAGCCGGTATTCCAGAAATTAATTAGCATTGGCTTGCCTGCGAAATCAGTCAGTGAAACGGAGTTACCATTAAGGTCGGTGAGGGTAAAATCTGGCACCGGCTCACCGATTATGGCTGTTGTTGGTGAACTGCTAGAGCAGCTGGTTATCAGTAGCCCCAGGGCAAGGGCGGTCAGGGTTATTACTAAAGCCTTTCTCAATATTTTAGCCACGTTTCATCTCTGAAGATAATTTTAACACTAAACTAGGCGGCAAGCAAAGTCAGTCTGCCCATGACGATGGCTATGCCCAGCCCGATGAGAAAAGCGCCGCTGATAATGTAGATTACCATGGAGTAGCGGTTGATGCGCTTTAAGAGTGGTGCCACCGCGTCGAAGGCGGCCCCGATTATGAGAAATGGAATTCCCAGCCCCAGAGAGTAGATAGCCAGCAGGGAGGCGCCGCGCCAGGCAGTTTCCGAAACCATGGCCAGCATCAGGATGCCCCCTAGGGCGTAACCGACACAGGGTGTCCAGGCGAGGGCAAATATGGCGCCGGTCAAAAAGGAGCGGAGGTAGCCGGTGGTGCTGCTTTGGGCCGGAGTGAGGCGTTTCTGGAAGTTTAGCCGGGGCACCTTTTGAGCTGCCAGCAGCAGGGCGCCGAAGACTATGATTACGATGCCAGCCACCCTCTGAATCGTGGTTAGGTGGGCGCTGATGGCAAGCCCGGCCAAGCCAACTCCAGTGCCCAGGATAATAAAGACCACGGTAAAGCCAACCACGAAGGCAAGGGAGTGGAGGAATATGTGGGCGGTTCTTTTATCAGTCTTGGCTTCGAGGATTTCCGGGCCAGCCAAGCTGGCTAGGTATACCGGTACCATAGGTAGGACACAGGGGGACAAGAAGGATAAGAGCCCGGCGATAAAGGCGGCTAAAACTGATATATTTTCCATGATTCTAATCTACAGTGGTAGTAACATTAATGTTAACTGATTTGGTCGTAGCTTAGCAAACTTACTGGCAGGGCGGTATCGTTTATCGGTTTTAAGGTTACCGCGGTCTGGAAATAGTGGCGTTAGTCGCTGTAAAATATGGCAGGAGATAAAGCAGTGAAACCGTTGAGCTACACCCAGATTTCCCTGTATCAGGCTTGCCCCTTATGCTACAAGCTCCAGTATATTGATGGCCTGAAGCCGAAGGACAAGTGGTATTTTAGCTTCGGCTCAACTCTACACCTCTGTGCGGAGTACTTCTTTAAGGTTAGGGTGCCACCGCCGCCGTCACTGGACGGGCTACTCGACTTTTATGAAGCTAATTGGCTTTCAGAGGGGTACGAGTCAGTGGAAGAGGAGGCAAGGTACCGGGCTTACGGACGGGAGATACTGACCAAGTTCTGGCAGGTTCACCATGTCGACTTCAGGATGCCGCTCGCGGTGGAGCGGATGTTTTATATTGACGTCGCGGGGGTGAAGTTGCGGGGCTATATTGACCGGGTGGATAAGCTGGAGAGCGGTGGGCTATCAATTGTTGACTACAAGACTAATCAGGAGCTCTTCACCCAGGAGGACCTGGAGAGAAATCTTCAGTTGACGCTATATCAGTTGGCGGTTCAGGAGCTCTGGCAGCTTCCGGTTGAGAAGCTCACCTTGTACCACCTGAGGTCGAATACCCCATGTAGCTGTGCTCCGAGGGGAGAACGGCAACTAGCGGCTGCCAGACAGACTGTTCTGGCGGTGGCTGAGGATATTGCCCGGGGGGAGTTTCCGGCGGTTGAGAATCAGTATTGTCCTTGTGATTTTCCGGAACACTGTCCCTATTACCGCCAGAAGTATCAGGCAGTGAAACCGGAGCTGGCTCGTCAGGGTATCCTGCCGGGACTGGTTGCCAGTGAGGCTGTTGAGGAATACGTTGCGCTTCGAGATCAGATAAAGGACCTTGAGTCGCGACTCGAAGAGGTGAGGCAGGTAATTATCGACTTCTGCCAGGCTGAGGGGTTAAATCGGGTCTTTGGCAAAGAGTATGCCATTACCTACAAGCTGTTAGAGAAGACAGGCTTTGAAGAGGACGAGATTAGGACGCTGCTTGAGCCAGCGGGACTGTGGGAGCAGGTACTTCACCTTTGACCCGGCCAAGCTGAAGCAGCTTCTCGATGATGAGAAGATAGCTATGGGTATCAGGCATAAGATAGAGGCCGTGAGACAGGTCATCTCTACTTCTCCGCGGCTGTGGGTTAGACGACTCATTGAAGAAGAGTAGATTTACCCTTTATCTAGGATTATAAAAGGGCGTCAATCTTGGGCTGAAGTGTTCGCTCGGGGACGGCACCAATGACAGTATCGGCTACCTCACCGTTCTTAAAGAACATCAGGGTTGGTATTGACATAATCCTGTACTTGGCGGCGGTTTGTTGATTCTCATCAACGTTTAGACGGCAGAACTTGACCTTGCCATTATAATTGCCCGCCAGGCTCTCGATGACGGGGGCAACCATATGGCAGGGACCACACCACGGCGCCCACAGGTCTAACAGTACCGGCAAGCTGGATTTTATGACCTCGCTTTCAAAGGTCTGGTCAGTAACATCTATTATCATGATGCTCATCTCCCCTTCAATTCCGTTTCGTTATTCTATGGTAACTCTTCCCGCTTTTATGAGTCAAGGGAAGTACTGAAGACATCAGAATGTTGACCTGGCGAGAGAAAACAATTAGACTAGTAACAGGAGAGTAAAACATGCCGATATATGAGTACCTCTGTTCCAAATGTGGCTGTAAGTTTGAGCTAATACGTCCCATAAGCCAGTCTGACAAGGAGGCTCCCTGCCCTCGCTGTCAGCATGAGGCGGGGCGGGTACTCTCCTCCTTCGCCTCCTTTTCTAAGGATAATAGCGGCCTGACCACTCCGGTGGGGGGTAGCTCCTGTGCCAGTTGCAGTGCCGCTAGCTGTGACAGCTGTAGTCTCTGACTGAGGTGGGTATGTCAGCCGCTATTAATCCCACCAGAACCGGTGTTGCCAATCTGCCGCTACATTATGGTAGGGCGCCACGCTGGCTCTTTGACCGTATGGTTAAGCTGGCCCGGGAGATAGTGATTGCTATCGTGACTGACTTCGGTGCCGAGGAGATGCTGCGGCGCCTTTCTGACCCCTACTGGTTTCAGGCTTTCGGGTGCATTCTTGGTTATGACTGGCACTCAAGTGGCGTGACCACCACGCTGTGCGGGGCGCTTAAGGAAGGTGTCAGAGGTCTGGAAAGAGAACTTGGCTTATTTGTGGCCGGGGGTAAAGGTAAGACGTCACGTAAGACGCCGGCTGAAATAGAAGGCTGGGGAAATCTGATTTCTCTAAACCCTACCCCGCTGGTCTATGCCAGCCGCATGTCAGCCAAGGTAGATAGTTCGGCCGTTCAAGATGGCTACCAGCTTTATCACCATACCTTTTTGTTTACCACTCGTGGCTCATGGGCAGTCGTCCAGCAGGGGATGAACGAAACCACTCGCTACGCCCGCCGCTATCACTGGTTGGGGGAGAAGGTGGCTGATTTTGTCAGTGAACCTCACTCCGCCATCCTCTCTGAAGCCAGGGGAGAGGCGTTAAATTTAGTGGCTTCAGAGTCGGCTCTGGCTCGAACCACCGTTTCTGAGATAGTTACCAACGAGAAGCCTGAGAACGTCTTGGCCGACCTCAGGAGAGTAAAGGTGCTTGACCTGCCCCCGCGTCACCAGCTAACGGTTCGTGACCTTCATCCGGACAGCCTGAGTAAGATTCTGCTTAGCACTTATGAGCGACAGCCGCGGGGTTTCGAGGAACTGTTGGGGTTAAGGGGGGTTGGCCCCAAGACCATCCGTGCCCTTAGCCTTATCTCGGAGCTGGTTCACGGGGTGGCTCCCAGCTATCGTGACCCGGCCTGCTACAGCTTTGCCCACGGGGGTAAGGACGGCATTCCCTATCCGGTGGATAGGGAGACCTATGATACGTCTATTGAACTCTTGAAAAGAGCTATCAGTAAGACCAAGCTGGGTATCAGGGAGAAGAATGAGGCGGTGGGGAGATTATACAGATTGGGTAGGGGGACAGTAACTTCTAAGTTAAATTAAGTGCCGGGGTGCTCTACGGCCTTTAGCCAATTGTTAACTGAGACTATTATTAAGGGAGGTGTAGCATGTTCTGTCTTGCCTCGCGTTATCAGACGCAGCCTCAGAGTATCGGGGAAATAGCCCGCATCTTTCGGGAGCAGGCTCTGCCTTTGGTGTCATGCCAGCCGGGATTTAAGGGTGTCTATCTCATGACCAAGGCGACTGGTGAGTTTATGGTGCTCAATATCTGGGAGACGGAAGCCCAAGCTAATGCCTGGCCCCAGCACCCGGAGCATCAGAAGATAGTTGCCCAGCTAAAGCCGCTACTAAGCGGTGCCCCGCAGCGTGATGGTTATGAAGTACCGGCTCATGCTGTCGCCTAGCCGTTGCTTATTTTTGTGGGTCTTTTAGAGGCTTGGCTCTTCCTGTTCTCCGTAGATATACCAGAGACATACCCAGCAGGGTTCCGGCCACCCCGGTGGTTATCTGACCAAAGAGCAGGGCGGCATCAAACCAGAAGCCCTCGGGGAAGAGCATTATCAGATAGTCTGTGGTCGGGTCAAGCATCCAGAGGTCATTGGTGAAAGCCAGGAAGTGGAACTGGAGGAATAGCTGGTTAAAGTCTCCGGCCACGGCCCCTATTCCGAGCGCCACTATCATGCCCAGGGTAATACTGCTGCCGATAAGCGTTCCCCGGGCGAGATTCCGCCAGTATTTTCGCTTTCGCCAGAAGAGGCAGATTCCGGCGTAAATCCCGATATAAATTGCCGTTCCCATTAAGAGGCGTGAGTTTAGCTGGAGCAGCGCCTTAACGTCTTTCATGTGGGCCACCTCTCTCTGGTTAAAGAGCTCAAAGGGCTCGCCATCCTTTAGCACCTTCAGGCTGATATACTCTTCATCGGAGTTAAAGTAGTAGTTGACTATTCCCCTGGCCGCTTTTTCCAGCTCGGTTTCATCTAGGCCGGTGACTTGGCTGACGTCATATTTTTCAAAACCATTAGTGTATAGCCAGAGACTGCTAAACTCAAGACGAATGGTAGCCGTTATGAGCAGGGCAGGTAAGGTTAATATAAACAGCCATTTAGCGATAAGAGCCGGTTTTTTCATAATCGTTTTCGCTTAATATTACTAGGGATTTTACCACTGTTATCTCATAAAGAAGGATAGTTTGGCAACAAACCGGGTGCTATCCTGTGCTATAATATTGGCGAATTTCCGGCATCAGGAGGCGGCATGTTCACTCACCTCCACGTTCATACCGAATACAGCTTACTTGACGGCATGTGTCGTATTTCCCAGCTGGTTAAGCGAGCTAAGGAACTGGGTATGGACAGTCTGGCGATAACTGACCACGGGGCTCTTTACGGTGCCATTGAATTTTACGTTGCTGCTAGAGAGGCAGGGATAAAGCCCATCATTGGCTGTGAGGTCTATCTTACCCCCGGTAGCCGCTTCGACCGTGGCGCCGGGGATAAAGATAATTATCACCTGATTCTACTGGCTAAGGATCAGACAGGCTATCAGAATCTGATTCAGTTGATCACCAAAGCCAACCTTGAGGGCTTCTACTACCGGCCGCGGATAGATAAGGAGCTTCTTACCGAATTCAGTCAGGGTCTCATCGGCCTCTCCGCCTGCATTGGTGGTGAGGTGCCTCGTCTGATTCTGGAGGGGCGTCTCGATACGGCGAAGGAGACTGCCTTGTGGTATAGGCAGGTATTGGGTGATTTTTATCTGGAGATACAGAGACACCCCATTGCCGAGCTGGAGCAGATAAATCAGGTTTTAATTAATATGAGCCGTGAACTGGATATCCCCCTGGTGGCAACCAGCGACGTCCACTATCTTAAGCGTGAGGATGCTGAGGCCCACGACCTTCTGCTGTGTATCGGGCGTAACACCTCTATCCATGACGAGAAGAGATTTAGGATGCCCGGGGACTTCTTCTATCTCAGGAGCCCGGAGGAGATGGCCGAGCTTTACCGTGATATACCCGAGGCGCTGGAAAATACCGAGCGTATTGCCGCTATGTGCCATCTGGAACTTGATTTTGAGCGGCTGTATCTCCCCGAGATTGACCTGCCTCCAGGTAAAACCGCCGACCAGTTCTTGGCTGACCTCTGTTATCAGGGCTTACCCCAGCGCTATCTGCAGCTGACTGCGGAGATAAAGGAGCGCCTTGACTATGAATTAGAGGTAATAAGGAAAACCAAGTTTGCCAACTACTTTCTGGTTGTCTGGGATATCATCTCATTCACCAGGAAGCACAATATTTTGTTTGGGGTTAGAGGTAGTGCCGCCGCTAGCATTGTTCTTTATTGTCTGGGTATCACCGGGATTGACCCCATCGAGCACAAACTGGTCTTTGAGCGCTTTCTTAATATGGAGCGTAAGGAGATGCCCGATATTGACCTGGATTTTGAGGACGAGCGTCGTGACGAGGTGATTAACTATGTGTCGCAGAAATATGGGCAGGACCACGTGGCTCAGATTATCACCTTCGGCACCTTGGGGGCTAGGGCCGCCCTTAGGGATGTGGGGCGGGCTTTAGGTATGTCTTACAGCGAGGTTGACCGCGTCGCTAGGCTGGTCCCCTTTGCTCCGGGCATGACCTTAGCTCGGGCCCTTGAGGAGAATGGCGAACTCGGGAGTATCTACCGGGAGGATAATATAATTCGTAATCTGGTTGATTCGGCTCGAAAAGTAGAGGGAATCGCCCGCCATGCCAGCACCCACGCTGCCGGTGTGGTTATCTCTAAAGAGCCGCTTACCAAATATGTTCCCTTGCAGAGGGTAAGCAAGGGTAATGCTCAGGAAGCGGTTATGACCCAGTTTAGCATGGGCGACATTGCTCGCATTGGGCTGCTCAAAATGGATTTCTTGGGTTTAGCTAATCTCACTATTCTGGGTAAGGCGAGGGAGATTATCTCTCATCAGCGTGGTGTCGAGGTTGACCTGGCTAGTCTCCCTATGGATGACGTCAAAACCTTTGCCCTGCTTGCTTCAGGGGAGACGGCGGGTGTGTTTCAGTTAGAGGGGGCGGGCATGCGCCGTTACATCAAGGAGCTTAAACCCACCAATTTTAGCGATATTGCAGCTATGGTGGCTCTGTATCGCCCGGGACCGATGGAGCACATTCCGACCTTCATCAAAGCTAAGCGCGGTATTGAGCCCATCCGTTATCCCCACCCGGAGCTAACCAGCATCCTGGAAGAGACCTATGGGGTGATTGTCTACCAGGATCAGGTGTTATTTATCGTACAGGCCTTCGCTGGTTATAGTCTGGGGGAGGCTGATATCTTCCGTAAGGCAATGGGTAAAAAGATTCCCCAGGTTATGAAAAAGGAAAGGCGTAGCTTCATCAGTCGCGCTGAGAAAAATGGATTTCCTGCTGAGGTTGCCGAAGAGGTCTTTAACCTTATTGAGCCCTTTGCTGGTTACGCCTTTAATAAGGCCCACAGTGTAAGTTATGCCCTGATTGCCTATCAGACTGCCTATCTCAAGGCAAACTACCCGGCAGAATATATGACTGCTTTTCTGGTCACTAATGCCGGCCAGTCGGATAAGGTGGCCAGCGCAGTTAGTGAGTGTCGCCGCTTGGGTATAGCTATCTTACCGCCCGATATAAATCGCAGTCGGGCAAGCTTTGCTATAGAAATGGATGGTAACTACGCACCTGCCATCCGTTTCGGGCTAACAGCTATCAAGAACGTTGGGCTTAGTGCGGTTAAGCCTATTATCGCTGAGCGTGACCAGGGGGGTGAGTATAAGTCGATTGAGGATTTGTGCCATCGTGCTGACCTAGTTGGAGTGAATCGGCGAACCCTGGAAAGCTTAATTAAGGCTGGGGCTCTGGACTGCTTGGGTAGCCGAGGTAGTTTACTGGGGAGCATAGGTAGTATCTTGTCTTTGGCTCAGCGGGAACAGCGTCTCAGAGAGACAGGGCAGGCTACCATGTTTGACCTGTGGGGTAAGGAGGTGCCGGTGCCTGTGCCTGGCCTTGACCTCGATTCCTCCGACATCCCGGTTCGGGAGAAGTTAGCTTGGGAGAAGGAGCTCTTGGGGGTCTACCTCTCCGAGCACCCTTTCAGTTCCATGGCTAATAGGGGGAGCGCGCTCAATCTTGATATAACATTGTGCGGTCAGATTGATGCTGAGTTGGCAGGACAGGCTGTCGCCGTGGCCGGAATTGTGGCTTCGGTTCGCTACCTGTTTACCAGAGATGGGCGACCCTTTGCTAGGGCTGTTCTAGAAGACCTCGATGGTAGGATTGAGGTCATGGTCTGGCCCAAAGTCTATGCTGAGGCTAAAGACCTGTGGCAGGAAGGTAATATACTATTAGTTGAAGGCAAGGTGTGGCTGAGTAATGATCAGGTGCAACTGAACTGTGACTCGGTTCGTGACTATCAGCCAGAAGTGGCTCCGGTTGGGGAATTGGTTCCCTCTGAACCCCAAACAGCCCTGGCGGTGAATGTGGTAGCCGAGGAGCCGGCGGCTCCGGTAATAAGCCGCAGACTGATGATAAGCCTTACTCAGAGTCAGGATAAGGATAGTGATGTCACCCTGCTCAGGAAGCTGGTTGATATCTTAAATGAGTTCCCGGGGGGGGACGAGGTTAGCCTTAGGGTGATCAATGAGTCAAAGGTTACCCATCTTAAGCTGACTAACCTGACTGTTAGCTACGATGCGCAGCTTCATGAGAGAATCGCCGGGTTGGTTGGCGAGGAAGGTCTGATGGTAGAGCCGTGACTCAATTTTTGATCATCTATCGGGGTGAGGAATGACTTCAAAGGGCAATTTGCAGGGTCATAGAAAGAGATTGCGGGAACGCTTTCTTAAAGGGGGGCTGGCTGGCTTCCATGACTACGAGGTTGTTGAATTGCTCCTGAGTCTGGGAACGCCGCGCCGGGACTGTAAGCAACCGGCCAAAGAGGCCATCAGGAGATTCAAAACTCTGCGGGGTGTTCTAGAGGCCTCACTTGAGGACCTGCAGGAGATAGACGGTATCGGTCCCCATAACGCCTTTGGCATTAAGCTAATGCAGGAAGTAGCCCGAAAGTTCCTCAGGGAAAGGATTGTTGATAAGCCGGTATACACCTCCTCGCAGGAGATTTTTGATTTTCTCTACCATTCCATGAGAGACCTCAAGAAGGAGACCTTTAGGGTCATCTATCTCAACAGTCAGAACCAGATTATTGATATTGCTGACCTGTTTGAAGGGACGGTAAATATCAGTGTGGTTCACCCTCGTGAGGTTATCGAGGGTGCCCTGCGCCACAACGCGGTTTCCCTGATTTTTGTCCATAACCACCCCTCCGGTAACCCGGCACCGAGTCAGAATGATAAAGCGGTGACCAGAGAATTGGTTCATGCCGGCAGTATTATGCAGATTAAGGTGCTGGACCATATCATCATCGGTGATAACACCTACTTCAGCTTCGCCGGCGAGGGCTTAATTGAGGAATACGAGCTTGACTTTTTAACCATGAAAGCCAGAGCGGCTTCCAGGACCAGGCGGAGACCGAGTAAAGGTAGCGTGTCCCATATCGAGCCTGATTAGGGCTCAAGAGCTGGCACTGATGGTATCTGGCTACATATATTGACATTTGTCTTTTAAATTCCCCTATTGCATGAGCTTGACAAACGTGATATAATATATCCCTAAGGTGTGACAGTTGACAAGTAACGTTTATGCCATTTGATAGGTAGCCATTAGTATAGAGGTGGTGGTGTAGCGTTGGCGAATGCGGATTCTGGCTTGTTTGCCAGAAAGGATCAGTTCTTGACGTCGCTTCAGAGGCGGTTTCTCCGAACAGGTCTTGAGGGGCTTAATTACCGCAGAATTATTGAATTGCTTATTTCATCTCCAGACCTGACTCCGGTGGAGTGTCGAAGGCTAGCCGGAGAAGTTGTGCAGAGATACAAGACTCCGAGGGAGCTGGTGGCTGCCAGCGACGGGGAGCTAAGTCAGATCGGGGTTACGCCACATGGTCTGCTCCATATCAAGTTTGTGCGGGAAGTGGCTGGAGAAGTTCTCAAGGAGGGGATTACAAGCCAGCTTGTTTATAACTCGCCACAGGACATTTTTGACTATCTTATCTACTCCATGAGGGATCTCAAGAATGAGGTGTTCAAGGCGCTCTATCTCGATAGCCGTGGCCAGATTGTCGGTGTTGAGGATGTGTTCAGTGGCGAAGCGGAATCCATTGCCATCAATTTCCGGGTTATTACGGAGCGGGCTATCAAGCACGGTGCTCAAGGTATCGTGTTTGCTCATAATCATACCTCAGGTGACCCCACTCCCAGCCACTCTGATAAAGAGCTAACTAGAGAACTGGTCTTTATGGGGATTATTCTGCAAATCAGGGTTTTGGATCACCTTGTCATTGGCGAGAATAGTTACTTCAGCTTTGCTGAGGGGGGGCTGATTAAAAGATACGAGGATATTTTCCTGAATCTAAAGATCAAAAGTATGGCTGCTACCGTAGGGAAGCGCTTCAGTATAGCCTATCGACCTTATGCTCAAGTGAGGTGATGGGCAGCTGCAATTAGGGGGGCTTGGAGCATTTAGGTGTGGTGCTGGGTGTTATCATGGTTACTGCTTACTAGAGTCTCCAGATGAAGAAGATACCTCTTCATTGTTAATCCACCGCTGAAGCCACCAAGCTTGCCATCATTATTTACTACCCGGTGACACGGGATGATAATCGGCATCGGGTTTCTCCCCAGAGCCTGCCCGACAGCTCGGCTAGCTCCTGGTTTCCCAATCTGTTTCGCTATCCAGCTATAGCTTGTGGTATTGCCATAGGGAATAAGCCTGGTTGCTTGCCATACCTGGCACTGAAAGGGAGTGGCGCCAGCGAGGTCAAGCTCGTCAGTGAAGTCTACCTTGCCCCCGTTAAAATAGGCTTGGAAACGCTCTATTAAGCTGGCAAACAGATGGGGCGACGGCTCGGCGTAGTTTGTGGGCTTACCTAGTAAGCGGCGGGCGTCTTTGGTTGAGGGCTGGGGCAGGGTAGCTCGCCAGATTCCCTTACTTGAGCCTAGTATCCCTACCCAGCCCATTTTGGTATCAAAGATTGCGTATTTTAGCTCTCCGGGCATTTGATTTCTTAATAAACTATGCTTAGCCTAACTCGGGTTCAATGAGACCGTAGTTACTATCGCGGCGGCGATATAACAGGTTAAGTTTCTCAGTATCAGCGTTAAAGAAAAGGAAAAAATCGTGCCCCAGAATCTCCATCTGGTCAATAGCTTCATCTACCGCCATTGGCTTGAGGGTGAACCGTTTGACCTTGACTACCTTGGGCAGGGCTGGTGCTGGTTCCGATTCTTCAGTTAGTCCACTTTGGGAGGGTGGGTTAATCTTTTTACTCTTTCTCTTGTTATATCGTTTACCCTTGTAGTGTTCTATCCGCCGGTTCATAACGGCGCTAACCTTATCAATAGCGGTAAACAGGTCTGCCCCCCTCTCTTCACTGCGAAGTGGAGTGCCGATGCTATCTATGGTTACCTGCACGACAAAGTGCTGCTGGGGAGACCGGGTCTTTTCATGAGACACCTCTACCTTAGCCTCAACGATGCTAGGCAGGTAGTGGCTGAGTTTAACTAGTTTGCGCTCGATGTAGTGGCGTACCTCAGGTGATAGCTCCACATTCTTGCCGGTTATCTGTAATTGCATCTGTTTTTGCTCCTCACGCGTCTTCTTTTAAATTTCCCTGGCTAAGGCCAGCCCCCAGACTGAGATGGCGCCGGCGGCTTTTAGGGCCACGGCACAGGCATCAAGGGTAGCCCCGGATGTGGCGACATCATCAATGAGTAATACTTGCCGGTTCTTCAATCTCTGGTCGTGGCAGGTAAAGGCACCGGCCACATTATTTCTTCGTTCGTCCACGGTTTTGGTTTGGGTCTGGGGAAGGGCGTGTCGCTGGCGGGTAAGCGAGTTATCTACCACGGGTAGGTCGGTGAGCTTGCTTAGCTGCTGGGCCAGTAGATTAGATTGGTTATAGCCGCGCTCCCTTAATCGTTTCCGATGTATTGGTACCGGCATCAGCACCTCCCCTGGGATGGGGTTGGTGGTGAGGTAGTCACCGAGAAATGTAGCCAGCGTTTCGCTTAGGGCTCTTAAGTTTCTATATTTTAGTTGGAGGATGGCCTCGCGGATTATCCCCTCGTAGCGGAATGGGGAGCGGATGCCGTCTATGGCAGCTTGCCAACTCAGACAGCCGGGGCAGAGTGTGCTCGCGGGTTGGGGTCTACCGCACTTGGGACAGAGTGGTAAGGTAATCGGCGACAGCAGCTGATAACAGGAGCGGCAAATGAATTCACCCTCCTTACCGCAGCCGATACACCATTTGGGAAACAACAAATCGAGTGCTGCCCTCTTGAGTTTAGCTGGTTGAAGAAGCACAGTCACCACTATGGCTACCACCTACTAGCGGTATTTGAGTGGTTAATGGGAGCGGCTGCCGTGGAGATTACCGCTCATGATGGGTTCGTTAATATAGACATCCCCATTCCTGATTTTCAGGTTAAAGCCACAATCAGGATTGGTGCAGACCCAGGCTTTGTAGTGAATGGCTGCCCCCTGACTACCAAAGTCAGATAGGGGTACCAGCTCTCCGGCGTTACACTTCAAGCACTTGGGGAAATTAATTTGATCCATTAGGTCCACCTCCCAACCGAAGTTGAATTTTCTATAGTATACACTAGGTGTTTGACCATTGACAAGAGCCTTTTGGGGGTCTAGGCCGGCTCTTAAGATTTTAACCTTCTTCTCTTTCCAGCCTGACTGAGCTAATCTGGGTGTAGATGGCTCCGGCCTTGGTCAGCTGGCTTTTCATCAGGTTGATGGCGTCTACCTTAATATCACCGTCTTCAAATTTGGTGCTGGCAATGAGATTGCCAAAACTTTGCCGATCGCTCAGTGAGGCTCGGTTGCTGAGGCGGGCCAGGGTCAAGTGGGGGGTGAAGGATCGCGACTCAGGAGCGAAGCCCAGCGGGCTTAAGTTAGACTCGAGTTGCTTTTGTAGCCGGCTGAGCTTATCCAGCTCTCCACTTATGCCTACCCAGGCTACTTGAACCCGCTTCAAATTGGGAAAAACTCCCAGCTCTTTAACCTTCAGACGGAAGGGCGCTAGCCCGCGCACCGACTCCTCTATAGCCCTGGTTATGGCGGCGGTGGTATCGATAGCAATATTACCCAGGAACTTGAGTGTCAGGTGAATACTCTCGGGCCTGACCCACTTTACCCAAGGCTGCTGGTCGGCCTTCAGTTGCGCCTCAAGCTGGGCGAGTTTCAACTTTAATTCATTGGGTAGTTCGATAGCGATAAAGGAGCGAATCTGCTCCATAGCTCAAGCCCCTTTTGATTCGCTTTCAATACCCAGTAGCCTTCGGGCATTACCGGCTAAGATTAACTCTCTGGTTTCTTCAGATAGATCCAGGGAGTTAATCTCCTTCAGTAATCGTCCCGGTGGGAGTAGCGGCCAGTCACTGCCGAAGAGAACCTTGTCGCTACCTACCAGCTGGGTAACCTGACGATATATTTGAGGGCTGTAGAGGAAGGGCGAGGCGGCGGTGTCGAAATAGACGTTTTTCAGGGCCCTTTTCACCTCGGGCATTAGGGCGTAGAAGGGTAGCCCGCCCCCCCAGTGGGCGCAGACTGTGGTCACATCAGGGAAGTTAGTAATCAGGGAGTAGAGCAGGTGTGGTGTAACGCCTCCCTTCCCCGGATACTCATGACCGACGGGCTCGGAGGCATGAACGAGAAGAATCAGGTTGTGCTTTCTTATGGTCTCGATGAAGGGCAGCATCACCTGGTGATCGGTTGGATCCATTAATTGCACATCCGGTCGCAGTTCGCCGATTCCCTTTATGCCGCCACTGGCGCAGCGTTCGATTTCAGCTATGGCAGCCTGGCATGAGAGTGGCTGAACAGCGCCGAAGCCTATCAGGCGATTCGGGTAACGGGCTATTGATTCCAGGATGTAGTCGTTGGTCTCAACACAAAGCTCATGAGTGGTCCAGCCAATATTGGTAATGACCGAGATGTCGACCCCTTCTTTATCCATGCTGGCCACGAGTTCATCGGCCGTGGCTAGTGTGGCGTCTTTTTTTGAATACAGGATGGCAAAGCAGGGGTCGGCCTCAATATATTTATGGCGATTCTTTTTTATTTGCGGGGGAAATACGTGGGTATGGAAATCAATGATCATAGCGCAGATTCCCCATCACAGCTCAGATAGAGGTACTATTTACTCGGTCGGCGGCTCTTCTGAGGGAGCTTCGGCTTCTGCCATTGCTGCCTCCTCCTCGACGGGAACCACCTCCTCTTCTATTTCCGCTACCGCTTTCTCGCTGACCTTGACTATTAACTGGTCAGGTTCATTGGCCACCGTAATATCCGAACCTAGGGCAAGGTCTTTGACATGGATTGCCTGCTCCACCTCCTCAAGGGGGCTCAGGTCAACCCGTATTTCGTGGGGCAGCTTGTCGGGCAGGCACTCAACACTTAAGCTGTCTAGGGTATGCATCAGAAAGCGTCCCTTTAACTTTAACGCCGGGGCTTCACCAGTCAAAACGAGGGGGACGTCGGCCTTTATCTTCTCGGTCAGCTTCACCTGATAGAAATCTACGTGGAGAAGCTGCCTGCCAAACACGTCTTTTTGAATTTCTCGGATGAGTACTTTGCGGGGGCGCTTTTCGCTATCAATCTTGATGTTAAGGAGTGTGGTCGTACCGGCTTGAGCTAAAATATGCTGCAGTTCGGTGGTAGCACACTGTAGGGCTAGGGATTTAAGGTCATGCCCAAAGAGATGAGTTGGGGTCATGCCCTGGCGGCGCAGAAATCTGGTCTTCTTACCGAATACGTCTCGGGTAGTGGCTTTTAGAATGAGACCCTCCATTTATGACCTCCTTCTATTCTTTTATATTTAAGCAGAGATTAGATGTTAAAATCAAACCGTGGCGAGAAGATTGACGGGGATGAGTGGTAAAACTAGGGATTAACCGGCCTTCCCGTAGTTTAAGCTAGGTGATCCCCTTTTATGGCTCTGGTTTATTCTTGACTGCCGAAAGACCGCATGGCGATGAGGATCATGACTGCTCCGAATGCCGCCAGTATGCCAACGTTATTCCAGATTGATAAGGAATGTCCGAACAGAGTAAGTTCAAAGCTGGTTTCTGACACGTCTCCCAGTGCTACCTGGCGGATAGTGGTAATGCCGTAGGTGGCTGGGTTTATTTTGGACAGGATACTCAGCCAGAGAGGGCCTTCTTCTACGGAAAAGAATACCCCGGATAGAAAGATCATAGGGAAGGTCAGCATGGGCATTATCGCTTGGAACGCTTCTATAGTTCTGATGCGTGTTGCCAGCAGAATGCCGAAAGAGCCCATGGCAAAAGCCAGCAGAAACATCAAAGGTAGTAGTTTTAACACGGTTACCGGGGACAGGTAGACCCCAATTAGGGGGGCAAACAAAAGGATGATCATCCCTTGTATTATAGCTATGGTGGTAGCACCCAGTGTTTTCCCAAAGGCTACCGAAGCGCGATTAATTGGTGCCACCAGGACTTCCTTTAGGAAGCCAAACTCCCGGTCCCAGACTACAGACACGCCAGACATAAAGGAGTTCATGAGCACGGTCATGCCAATTATGCCCGGGAAGAGAAACTGTGAGAAATTAACCCCGGGACTCAACATACCCATCTGACCACCAAGGCCGCCGCTAAAAACAAATAAAAATAGGAGCGGCATAAAGATAGACCCGATGAGACGTATCCTATCCTTCCAGAATCGAAGCATATCACGATACCAGATGGTATAGACGCCGCGCAGATTATTCATCACTCTCTCCTAGTGTCGCATACGGCGGCCGTGCTGGCGGACCATAGCCTTAAGTGCGTCGCTAGCTCCCTCCTCCCTTATTTCCCGGCCGGTAAGCTTGAGAAAGACATCGTCCAGGCTCGGATGGCGCAGGCTGACACTGAGTATCTTGGTCTGAAATTCCCTGATGAAGGCGGGCAGAAACTCCTCGCCCTTGGCTACTTCAAAGACGAGCTCGTTATTATCATGTCTTGCCTCAATCTGGTAGCGTTGTCTTATTTCTGCAGCGGCTCTAGCGTTATCGTCAGTCTTCACCGAGACAATATCCTTACTGACAATGTCTTTGAGTCGCTCCGGGGTGTCCAAGGCCACGATTTTCCCATAGTCCATGATAGCAATTCGGTTGGCCTTCTCAGCTTCGTCCATGTAGTGGGTGGTTAAGAAGATAGTGGTGCCTTCCCGCTTGCGTAGCTCAAGGATGTACTCCCACAGGCGGTTACGGGTTTGCGGGTCAAGTCCCAGCGTCGGCTCGTCGAGAAAGAGCACCCTGGGGTTATGAAGGAGACCTCGAGCCAGCTCAAGGCGGCGCTTCATACCTCCAGAGTAGGTTCGCACCACGCTGTTACGTTTGTCCCACAGCTCTATCATTTTTAGCACCTGCTCAATGCGCTGCTGACGAACTGAAGCGGGCACGTTATACACCAGGGCATGAAAATAGAGGTTCTGCAAGCCGTTAAGTCGCTCATCAAGGCTGGGATCCTGAAAAACAAGTCCGATTGACTGACGTACCTGGCCCTGCTGGTGCACGACGTCAAAACCGCTAACCATGGCTTTTCCTGAGGAGGGTTTGGTCAGGGTGCACAGGACGTTAATCGTGGTCGTCTTTCCGGCCCCGTTTGGTCCCAGAAAACCGAAGATTTCCCCGGCGGCTACCTGGAAGCTGATGTTGTCCACCGCAACCAGTTCCCCGAACCTCTTGGTCAGGTTTTCTACGGTGATGATGTAATCACTCATGTCGATTGATATCCTCTATATTAAAGAGTATAATGACAGCCCTTTCGTAAGAAATATATAACTATTCCTAATTATATTACTTTTGGTGTCAGTTTACCAGCGTTTTCTACAATAGCTGGACCGGGGTAGTCTAAATTATCTCTGATCGAAGAAACTCCATGAGGACTAACCGCAAATACGACCGTGGTAAAAATTACACAGCTATTGTAGCATTTCAGGTGGGTAGGATGCCAAGCGATACCTCGATTGGCATTAGGAAGGGAGATGATGCTATATTGATATGGACTGGCAGATAGCTTATCATTGTAAACGTGGTTATTTTGGGAGGTATGAACAATGTATCAAAGGATGCTCGTTCCATTGGACGGTTCGGAACTATCTGAGGTGGTTTTTCCTTATGCTAAGGAGCTAGCCGGGAGGATGGGTTTGGATGTAATCCTGCTCCATGTTCACAGCCCGGACGAGGGCGACACAATGCCGCTACACCAAGCCTATATCAAGCATAAAGCCGAGCTCATAAAGCGTAAGTCAGAGGCGGTGCAGGAGAAGGTGGGGGTTGGGCCGGGTGGTAAGGTGGTAAAGGTATGGGGTGAACTTGCTGTTGGTTATCCGGCTGAGGAAATCCTTCGTTATGCTGAGGGGCAGGATATTGATTTTATCCTTATGGCGACTCACGGTCGCTCTGGAATCAGGCGGTGGGTCATGGGTAGTGTGGCGAATAAGGTTCTGCGTGCCTCAAAGGTTCCTGTCTGGCTGGTTAGAGGGGGGATTCCTGAAGGCATTGTCTACGATAAATGGCCGAAAAGAACGATACTGGTTCCGCTTGATGGTTCCGAGCTGGCTGAAGCTGTCCTACCCCATGTTGAAAACTTGGCCAAGCAGCAGGGGGCTGAACTGGCAGAGGTAGTACTGCTTAGGGTGTGTGAACCGGGAGCGGCGTTAGGTTACTATCCACCCAGCGCGCGCTTTGAAACTCCAACCGGCGCTGTTCATGTCATGCCGCGGGATTTTGCCCGTGGTGAAGCGGCTAAGCAAAAGATATTAGTCGAGCAGTACCTGGCTGGGGTAGAGAAGCGGCTTGAAGGAACTGGTCTCAGGGTACGCTCAGAGGTGCGCCAGGGCGATCCTGCTGAGGAGATTACCGAGTACGCCAATAGTAATCCATTTAATCTCATTGTCATGGCCACTCATGCCCGGTCAGGGCTGAGCCGGTGGGCCTACGGTAGCGTGGCTGCCAAGGTGCTGCAAGGTGTTACCAGTCCTATCTTTCTGGTGCGAACTTGCCAAGCGGAGTCGGCTCAAGTTTGAAAGGTAGTGCCGCTGGGGGGTGCTGGGTGATGGGTGGCAAGATTATGCTAAGATAGGGCGACATGCTGATGCGGGTCATACTTTATACCGGTAAAGGTGGGGTAGGCAAGACCAGTGTCGCCGCGGCAACAGCGCTGCAGGCGGCAGAGTCGGGCTACAAGACTATTGTTCTCAGCACCGATGCGGCTCACAGTCTATCTGACTCCTTTGATTTTCCGCTGGCTAATGAACCACGCCTCATAGTGCCCAATCTTTGGGGGCAGGAAACTGACCTGGCGAAAACCCTGGAGGATAACCGGAGGGAGATTCACGACTATTTGTCAGCACTTTTGGCTTGGCGGGGAGTAGACGACGTGATTGCTGACGAAATTGCCTTCTCTCCCGGAATGGAGGAACTGGCTAATCTGCTGTATATCCTCAATTATCAGGACAAGGGGGAGTATGAAGTTATTATTGTTGATTGTGCCCCCACGGGAGAGACGTTGCGCTTGCTTGGTGTTCCCGAGGTGCTTAAATGGTGGATGACAAGGCTGTTTCCTATCGGGCGGAAGATTATCACCGGGGTGCGTCCCTTAGCCAAGACGCTGACCAGTATGCCCCTGCCCGACACTAGGGTTTTCAAATCAGTTGAAGACCTCTATGCCAAGCTTACCAGGCTGCATAGTCTGCTGGCTGATGCCGAGATAACCTCGGTGCGCCTGGTGGTTAACCCGGAAAAGATGGTGATTAAAGAGGCCCAGCGCAGTTTCACCTATTTCAGTCTCTATGGCTATGCTACTGACCTTATTATCTGTAATCGTCTTATTCCCGACCGGGTTAAGGATAGTTACTTCAAATCGTGGAAGGCTAGCCAGCGGAAGTATCACCAGATAATTGAGGAAAGCTTTGCCCCCTTGCCTGTCTTTGATGTTCCCCTTTTTGAGCAAGAGATAGTGGGTATACCGATGCTGAGAAATGTAGCTGAGGCACTCTATGGGGAAAAAGACCCGACTACAGTTTTTTCTCGTGGGGAGGTGCAGAGTATCCACAAAGAGGATAAGCACTATATCCTTACTCTTACCCTACCCTTTACTAGCCGGGAGCAGGTATCCCTGATGCAGAATGATGATGAGCTTACTATCCAGGTAGCTGGTTTCAGGCGGAACGTTATCCTGCCACGTTCCCTGATTGGTTTAGCCGTCAGCGAGGCAAAACTGGAGGCAAACAAGCTAAAGATTCGATTCCAGCCGGCTGGCACCGGGGCTAAAAGGTAATTAGTATTCTAAGAATAGAGGAGGGGGACAATGAGTGACAGTATTTTTGAGATGGAGTATCGTCCGGGAGAGGAAGTGGTGCTGCGCTTTAAATCGCCAAGGATTCGTGGATTGCCCGCGTCTACCCGACGGCATCTGTTAGCTGGTGGGAGGGAAGCACTGCTGGCGCTGCGTGATATCCTCGACGGGGCAATCGAGAGGACGGAGAGGTCAGAAAAAGCGCCGCGGAAGAAGAGGACCAGGGTCAAAGTGCAGTAAAGATGTTTTCCGTTGCGCGGTACTTGGAATCGATTTATCTGAAGCTAGATAGAGCGCGATTATTGGCGCAACTTCACAGGTGTGTTGATTGGCACTTCACCAGTTTATATGTATGGCTTCAACAATACCTATCAGTTCGTAATATGAAAGGGAAGTCCCTCCAAGTAACTTTGTCAACTCTTGCCCTTCGGCTCTTAGTTTATCGGCCCAAGCATTAATCTCCTTTTCCTCCTCAGAGCCTTTTATATATACATTGCTCGAGACTTCTTGGTTATACAGCTCAATCTCCCTATTGTATTCGTCCAACATGGTTTCTAATTCGTGAATCCTTTTCATATACTCTTCAAAATAATCATACGATGTTGACTCAGCATAGTTAATGTTTATACGTCCGTATTCCTTACCTACTTCAATATAGGCAATAGTGTCCCACGACTTTTCTTGAGATAGCTGAGGCTCTGTATCTGTGGTTACCGGTTGTGTGACTGCCACAACCTCTTTGACACCACCGGTACAATCGATGTAAACCAACCCTCTGTCCCTAGTTTCAAAAGCATTACATACATGTCCCTCGTCTTTTCCCTCCAATCCTATAGCAACCCAAGCAGCTCTGATTCCAGCTGCTTCTGCATTATTGTGCACATCTTCAGCAAAATCCGCACATGTATAGGCCCTTTTAGACTCTGGGGAATAAGATTCCTCTAAGTATTCATAGGTGTCTGTTTCATCACATATAATAAAGCCTATCAATTGTCTAAAAGTCGGATTACGAGCATTTGGGTTGTTGGTTAATTCTATGGGGTGACCATCTGCACCGACACACTTGGCACCATTTACATAAACATGTTGTGTGTTGTCACAGCCTGTGGAACATAAAAGTATAAAGGCGGTAACAATAGAGATTGCGACACCGATACATAAGCGTCTCTTTGTCGAGGCCCTGCTCATCTTTCACTTCTGTCTACTGTATTTTACACTCGGGTTTGAATATAGCTCTCACCGGCGACTCTGTCAACACCATCGCAAATACGAAGTGCCTGTGGAACCTAAAGGGGGTATTTGCACTTAGGCTTAACCGCGGAAGATGGGAAATAGATGGAGCGGGTGAAGGGATTCGAACCCTCGACGTCTTGCTTGGGAAGCAAGCACTCTGCCGCTGAGTTACACCCGCCTGTACACACAAAGTGTTCACAAATCAGCTACTGAATGAGTTTATCACATCAAGGTCAGCAGGAACAAGCCCTAAGACAATAATCCTCTATCATTATGCTCTGGACAGATTCATAGGGTATCACCACCTAGAAGACAAAGGAAGATACTACCAGCTATTAGCAAAGAGCAACTGGACACTATCATTTCTTATTGCCACTGTGAAAGGGATAGAGCAATCCTGAATCTACTGTGGTATAGCGGTATGAGGGTTAGTGAGTGTGCTGGTGTGAAGGTGAAAGACTTCAATTTTGAGATTACCACCAAAGGCATTAAGACAATGATACAAAGGTTATCCCATGAATAAGGTATCAAGTCTCAGCTCATGCTCTACGAAGGGGAATGGCTATCCACAACTTGAAGCAGGGTTTACCTACCCGTATTGTCCAAGACCTCGTCATTTGATGATGCCCTTCAGGTCTATCACAATGTGAATGGTCAAATCGAAGAAGGTTCACAACGGTAGTTACCTTTTAAGACAGTCTCAAGTTCTATGAGGCACCGCTAGTTTAACATATTGAGCTAGCAATAGTATTCTGTCTTCGGTTTCTAAGACTCGCTGTTGTCTTTGAACTAAATATACTGTATAATATCACACTTATCCATATGGATTTTATTTGCTGTAACGCATACATAGTATAATCTAGTAATAAATATGTAGTGAACAAAGTGGCGAAACCAAGAAATTTCAGGCTTATTTATATAATCTTGGTCGCTCTATCGGGGTTATTCCTATACCTCCGGTATGTGACAGACAATGAATTCATGTTTCATTTAGCTGCGATACCGCTCGAAGTGTTGCTTGCCTTATTCGTAGTCCAAAGAGTTTTTGAGAATATCAGAAACCAAGACAAGCGACGGCAATTAATGTATATTAAGAGTTATATATTTAGAGCGGAGTTGTGTAGTCTTTACGTATCTAATTTTCGTGCATTGGATTACCCAACGGTAAATATGAGACAGATTAAGGATTCAACACTAGAAGAGTTGAATCTAATTAGAAAAGAGGCAGAAAACACAAAGTATAAATCGTTAGAGGCAATGCAGCGCGTTGTTGACGAGTATGTTAAATCTCAACACGTGTGGCATGATATCATGGAAAGGGCAATTACATACGATTTTCAAGATGAGTTTGAGAGTATGATAGAGATTCTACATTTTACTCATGATGTTAAAGTTTTTAGGGGCACAAAGCCAGGTGAGAAGTTCGTTAACGAAGCACGGAAGAATAGTATTATGATGAGTAAGGTGGAAGAGATTTTGGGTAATGGGATTCGTGCTTTTTTAGATTATGCTATAGAGCTGAAGGAAAGACATCCAAAAATGTTTTTGGATATGATGTCGGATTATGAACTTGTCTGGGAAGCCTCAGGTAAAGGTTCAACCATGTAACTACCACACTCCCACAATATCTGCTGGTCAACCCCCTAAGAACGAGCTCCAAGCGTGCCTAGCTAGGCCACATAATCTCAAAGCAAGTAGTTAAAGCTAGATTGTTCACGAACTGGAGAGAATCTTGAGGCTGGTCGAAGCTATCCTAGGGGGTACGGAGAACTGAATGTCGTCAACGCTTTCCGTAAATGACTTTGGGATGTCTTCTATATGCGAGTATTCAATTGGCTCAGCCCCCTTGTTTTCGAAACTTAGTATGATCTTTACATTCAATAATCCAGAATCGCTTTCTTCGAATTCCAGGCTCCGGTCTACGAGTAGATTCTAGCGACCTCTTCTGTTTCAAACTAAAGACATATGGTAATTATCTTTTTCACTCTTCCCACTCCTTTCTTATAAGTATTCACTATAGTGGGAGTTTAATTATAATTCTTAATTTAACAATGTTAAGATGACTTATCCTGGCTATTCCTCACCATTTTATTTGCTGACGTAGATACGCAAACGGTAACTATAACGGTGACACGAAGGGATGAGCGTGCCATAGGATAACCTAGGTATCGAAGTTGTTGCTCCGCGCAGAGCGGACGACCTAGTGGCCCCGGTCATTGCCTCTCACACCGGCGGTGAAGAATTCGAGCTTTCGCTAGATGGAAGCGTATTTGCTGTGCGCCCCCGATAATCTGGAGCTCAATGCGCCTTGGAGTGTTGACGTCACGCTTCGCATAACACCTAACGTAACTGATAAGGTGACTAAGGTTGAGTGCAGGCCTGGCGTTCCTATTGGTGCTGTTGCATTTGAAGAGGAGTCGTCAGGTACTACCACAGGAAGCTCCGTTTCCTACACCGATGAGGCAGGCACCTGGACGATAAGCGCCGAGGGAGGTTATGTCTGGGACTGGCGAGCTAGTTCTCCCGAGGACTACTGGGTAGTTTTGATAGAATAGTTAATGCAGCACCATAGCTTATGAAAGGCAAAGTTACAGCAACTTCAGGCCTTCTGAAAGAGAATCTTAACTTTGAAGTTAATTACGCAGATGAAGATCCTCCTTGGTATATCCGCGTTTATGTGGACGATTTTGCCAAAGACATGAAATATGCACGCGGGGGAGAACGGGGCTACGCTGAAGGTGCTGTCTTTAGTTACACGACTACTTTGAGACTGGGGCAGCATACCTATTACTTCGAAGCTAGTGATGGCTCTTTAATTGCCAGATTCTCTGAGAACGGATCACTTGAAATGCGGGTAGAGACTTCCAGGTTACCCTTTTGGACTATCATTACAATAGCATTGGGTTTAGGCTTGGGAACATTTTTCTTCGTTAGAAGAATGAGGAGAATTACATCGTAAATTTCTTTAGGTGTCTACCAAACAAAGGGCGGATTGACTAACCCGTAGACTATGCGTCAGTCCCTCAGATTACTAACTTTTAAATCGATTTTCCGTTATTTATAATAAAGGGCGGCAAATCTGAATATGGGAGGTAATTCAAATGAAGAAGGTATTGGTCTGGCTATCTATGGTGATTCTACTTATTCCGGTAACAGCCTGCTCCCAGCCGACAGCAAGTCCGGAAGGAGGTCCGGCTGTAGCCGGCGTAATACAATCAGACAAGCCGCGAGTGACCTCACCGCAGGTAAGTGAAACTGAACTAACGCCTCTGGTCGAGGGGAATAACGCCTTCGCCTTCGAGCTCTATCAGGCACTCAATGGGGAGGATGACAATCTCTTCTACTCCCCCTACAGCATATCGCTGGCGTTGGTGATGACCTATGCTGGCGCCCGAGGCGAGACCGAACAGCAGATGGCCGATACCCTCCATTTCACTCTCCCTCAAAACCGCCTGCATCCAGCCTTCAACAGCCTTGATATGGAGCTCGGGAAGCGTGGTGAGGGCGCCGAGGGGAAGGATGATGAGGGCTTTCGACTGAATATCGTTAATGCTATCTGGGGACAGAAAGGTTATCATTTCCTGCCCACTTTCCTTGACGTGCTGGCGGAGAACTACGGCGCCGGACTCAGAACCCTGGACTTTGCCGGAGCGCCGGAAGAGTCCCGCCTCATCATTAACGACTGGGCCAGTGACCAGACGGAGGGTCGCATCGAAGAGCTGATACCAAAGGGCATGATTGATATACTCACCAGGCTTGTCCTCACCAATGCCATTTACTTCAACGCAGCCTGGCAGTACCCCTTTAGTGAAGGGGCAACCGTAGATAGCCAGTTCTATCTGCTTGACGGCGGAGCGGTAACCGCGCCCATGATGAGCCAGACGGAGTCGTTCGGCTATGCCGAAGGTGATGACTATCAGGCGGTCGAGCTACTGTATGACGGTGGCGAACTATCGATGGTAATCCTGCTGCCGCGGGAGGGCCATTTCGAGGCGTTCGAAGAGTCGCTGGATGCCGAGCGAGTGGGCGCTATCATAGGCGCCCTGGAGCCAAGCCAGGTCGCCCTGGCTATACCCAAATTCGAGTTTGATTCAGCCTTCAAGATGAGGGAGACCCTTATAGCGATGGGTATGCCGGTGGCTTTTGCCGGAGACGCAGACTTTTCCGGGATGACAGGCGGTCGCGAACTGTTTATCTCGCAGGTGGTTCATAAGGCGTTTGTTTCGGTGGATGAAGCCGGTACGGAAGCAGCCGCGGCTACCGCAGTTATTATGAAGGTGACAGCGCTGCCGACGACGCCGATTGAATTTACGGCCAATCGCCCCTTCATATTCCTGATTCGTGATATTGAGACCGACAGCCTGCTGTTCATAGGCCGTGTTTTGAACCCGGCTAGTTAAACTCCTCATAAACCTCGGCTGAGTCACCAGAGGCAACGTGAGAAAGGTAGGTCAAAGCTATGAGACTAGCCACGTTCGGGAGGACACTCGTCGCCACATCATTTAGCCTCTTATTAATCCTGGCGGGATGCACGCCGACAGTGCCCGAGCCCCAGCCACTACCATCCTCAGGCCCGGTAGTGGTCAAACAGACGGGTGGTGCTTGTGCCCTAATTGCCGAATGTCGGGATAGACAATACATTATCAATACTGCTGATTACATCGTCGAGGGTACGGTGCGGGGGGTTGAAAGCAAATGGAATGAAGATAAGACTAGCATTCTTACCTATACTGACCTGTCGATAGAGAGGTATGTGAAAGGTGCCCCATTTGCTCAAGATAGGCTGCAAATCATCACACCGGGCGGCACGGTTGGTGATGTCACCCAATTAGTCGAAGACCAGCCAATCTTTCATGAGGGGAAAAGGGTTCGTATATACTTTCAGGAGATCGACGGCGAATTCCATATCGTCTGCGCACAGTTTGGGGTGGAGGAGCTGCAGGTAACGAGTGGCCTGAATATGCAAAACCCCGATCAAGCTAGAGCCAGCGAGATAGTAGTCATAAAGATAACTGATAATGAGGGTAAGCCTGTATCAGGAGCGCGTATCTACAGTACTGTACAATTGGGAGATACAATTAATGCTGCACACCTGGGAGATACGGCTGGAGATGGCAGTCTGGCGACCTTCTTTAAAGATCCCAGCGATTACGAGCTATCTGCTAGGACAGGAAAAGTCGGAGAGCCAGGATTTGCTGAGGCAAAAGGCATAGGCATGATAAACATAATCCCCAGCACTATCGAGTTTCAGGCTTTTGATGGAATAACACCGCTTATGCCACCAGGTCAAACCTTTACCGGAGAGCAGCATTATAAGCCAGGGATGATAGTCAGGTTCAGTTTCAAAAACACTGGTGAAAGAGAAATAATCCTGAACAATTCAGCTCCCTGGAAGATACAAAGCCGGGAAGGGGAAATAATCTTTGAACCTATTACTCTACAGGCTGTAGTCCAGTTGGCACCTGGCGAAGATAAGGAGTGGACCTGGAATCAGAAAGATAAGGATGAGCGCCAGGTAAGCGAGGGTGGCTACATCATAGTCCTCAAATGTTCCGAGGGTGAATATGGCCTCCGTTTTGGGCTTATACCTGAAAATATGATGCCATAGGCCATCATCCGGCATCTCGTAAAGGATAACCCAAAAAGCGTGAAAAACGGAAATGAGGTTAAAACTCGACTTGGTATGAAGTTCACCGGAACCCATTCCAGATAAACACGACTCTGATGATCGTTAACCTCGTCCCTACGAGATCCAGGATTCGCTTCTAGCTTCGTAGGGGCGAGTAGCGTTCTTCGTTCTTAAGAAATTTGGCCGCTGCACATAGTATCGTCCCTACAAGACCGCGTTATGGATAATGGGCTGACACGTCCTAGCGAGACCATGCATTCCGATGCTATGCCCATCATGTAGCTATAAATCATTTAGGTAACTATCCCCTAGAAGCACGTAACTGTGCGCCAAATAGCAAGACAGGCTTCAAGCTCAAGTTGTCAAAGCCTTCCGCCTGTCTGCTTGGGTTCTTGTTCCCTTGGTCGACCGTCATTAGTAGACTACTACTTTTATATCACTTTGTCAATACCCTGTTGTGTGGGGGTGAAGGGACTTAAACCCATATGTGTTCGATTAACGGTCGACTGCTTTATCAATTAAGCTACACCCCCACACGTGATTATACTACTGAGCCCTTCATTGTCAAATCCCCCTTGACAATCCTTGGGGGTGGGTGTTCACTATGATCAACTATCTTAGTGGCACTTACAACTACAAGAAACTTGAGTTACCAGAAGGGGGTGTGAATATGCCAGAGGAGTTAACAAAAAACATCAAAGAACGAGTTCAAAAGATGCTCTTGGGCGATGGTTGGACACTGGTTGACTTGACTACCAAAGAAACGATTTGGGCATGGATAGCAGAAGACCCAATGCATAGGAAGCTTGTTATTGGGCAAAGGGTGGGCAGAGAAGACGAGTTGATAATTCAGGCCTCAGTAAACATAACTTCAGATACAACCACTAGAATGAACGGTCTTTCTGAGAAGGAGCGCAACGAATTCTTGTGGGATTTACGTTTTGAATTACTCAGAACGAATCTTGAGTTTGAAGGTATTAGCCTTCCCCTCAAACAGATAATAGTGAGTGAGCGAATATGCCTAGATGCACTCTCAAAGGATGCTGTTCTACAACGTGCATCTGAAGTTCGTAAGGGACTGCTAATCGTGTTGTGGATGATTGCCCGAAAGTTCGGCCAGCCACCACCACCAAGACAATTAGGTTTCATTAAATAGGAGGGTTAAACATAATGGTAGAAGGAATGCCCAAGGAAGAAAGAATTGGCTTGGGGTTAGAAGAGATACCACCTGAAGCGAGCAACGACCTAAATTTAGAATCCTCTTTTACACAGAAGGATTTCGAGGATGCTCTTGCAAAGGTGTTCCCGTTCACTGAGGAACTCCAAGCTGACCAAGAATCGTCAAAAACATAGGTATCCTGTCTTTTCGGTGGTTGTAACGGAAGGCATACTCATCGAGGTATGTTTGGAGGTACTTAGGGCTGACAGAATGATAGACACCAGAGATACCACGTTTAATCAAAGACCAGAAACCCTCAATACAATTGGTATGAATATGTCCCCTAACATAGACTCTGGCACTATGTTCAATTCTATGATGTTTATAACCAATCCTAGTCATGTGGTCATAGGATGGAAATTCATCAGTATAGAGGATAGCTTTTCGGTTAACCTTTTGGTTAATAAAGGGAACAATACTGTGTCTTTTAACATCGGGGACTACTTTGGCAATGACTTTGCCATTCCTTTGCGCAGCACCAATCACCTTGGATTTGCCTTCTGCACCTCTCCCACGCTTACCTTCTCTTCTTCCGCCGATATATGTCTCATCAACTTCAACTTGCCCATGCAAAGGATCAGTATCCTGGTTCAGCAATTTACGAATTTGTGTAAACATTCTCCATGCCGTTTTGTAGGTAACGCCGAATTCCCTTTGCAGTTGCTTCGCAGAAATACCACAGCGGGTAGATGCCATCAGATAAATAGCATACAACCAAAAGCGGAGAGGAGTAGAAGACTTGCGGAGAATGGTTTTAGCCATAGGGTATGTATGCGTTCCACAAATATCACAGCTATAAGCAGTTCTCCCCCTTATCCGATAGTGCTTTGTTACCTTTTGACACTTGGGGCAACGAATACCATTGGGATACAGATGATTTACCAACCACTCCAAACAAGAATCATCATCGGGGAATTGTTTGTTAAAATCTTGTATCGTATACTTTTCCATCTCTCCATCCCTCCTATACACGTAGTATACCATATAATCCACGTGTTGTCAAGGGATATTTACCATCATTTATCCTACAATGTTTTTTGCTACTATAGCCGCCTTAAACAGCGCTGGTCCGGAAACGCCACACAGCTATGATACCGAATACCGCAGCGAAGCCTATTAGGGCCAGGGAGGTGAGCACAGCTATAGCACCAGCACTGCGCTCGGTCTTAACCAGGGTAAGCAAATGAAACTCTTTGTAAAGAGGGTATTCCCGCCCAGCAGTCTTTCCCTTGATCTAAAAATGCAGTTTCTGGGTCGTTGTCGCCAGAAGACAAATCGGAGTAAAATAGGGAAGACAAGTTATGAATATAAAGGGAGGCTACTCATATGGAATGGGGAATGGCTAATCGTATGGCGCAATTAATCCAATCAGACGGACATGCTCTTTTTTTGCCGGTAGACCATGGGTATTTTCAGGGTCCTACCAGAAGATTGGAGGAGCCGCGTAAAACTATTGAACCGCTGCTACCCTATGCGGATGCTATTTTCATTACCAGGGGGGTGTTACGCTCGTCAGTGGAGCCTAGCAACACCAAACCAATTATTCTCAGGGTGTCTGGGGGAACCAGCGTGGTGGGGAAGAACCTGGCTAACGAGGGAATTACTACCTCTATGGAGGAGGTTATCCGCCTCAATGCTTCAGCGATAGGCATTTCTATCTTCGTGGGTAGCGATTATGAGAAGGAGTCTTTACTTAACCTGTCAAAGCTCGTCAGCGAGGGTGAAAGGTATGGCATACCGGTAATGTCGGTGACCGCGGTGGGTAAAGAGCTTGAGAAGAGAGACGCGCGCTACCTGGCCCTGGCTTGTCGTATCGCCGCTGAGTTGGGGGCGCGGGTGGTGAAAACATACTGGTGTCCCGACTTTGATAGGGTGGTTCGCGGTTGCCCGGTTCCCGTAGTTATGGCTGGTGGCCCTCAGGTAGATACTGAACTTGAGGTGTTTCAGTTTGTCGATGATGGCATGCAGAAGGGTGCTATCGGGGTAAATCTGGGCCGGAACATCTGGCAGAATGACTATCCGGTAGCCATGATTAAGGCGATACGGGCTATTATTCACGATGGGGCTACCGCAGAACAAGCTCAAGAGTTATTTAGTGCGGAAAAAGAGGCGAAGACTCTGTGACTCACTGTAGTAAGACGACCATGCGCGTCGCTATGTGGTATCGCAATCGGGACGTGCGCATAGAGGAGATACCTGTCCCCGGGATAGGTGCCGGTGAGCTCTTGGTGCGGGTAGAGGCCTGTGGCATCTGCGGCAGTGATGTTATGGAGTGGTATCGGCGTGACCGGGCGCCCTTGGTGCTGGGGCATGAGATCGGGGGGCAGATTGAAGCTGTGGGTGAAGGGGTGGAGGCCTATCGAGAAGGTGAGCGAATAACCGCTGCCCATCATGTTCCGTGTAATACCTGTTACTACTGTTTGAGGGGGCATCATACGGTTTGTGATACGCTCCGCCAAACGAGTTTTGACCCCGGTGGCATGGCGGAGTACCTTCGTTTGTCGGCAATTCATGTTGATCGAGGAGTATTCCGATTACCTGATGCCGTATCTTATGAAGAGGCGACCTTTGTTGAGCCGCTGGCTTGTGTTCTGCGGGGTCAGAGAATAGCCGGAATGCAACCGGGAATGACCGTCCTTGTTATTGGTAGCGGTATTACCGGGCTCTTGCATGTCCAGCTAGCGCATGCTCTAGGAGCCAGTCAAGTAGTGGCTACCGACATAATTGATTACCGTCTCAAGGCAGCAGAGCGGTTTGGGGCTGAGATTACCCTCCATGCCGATGAAGACCTACCCAACTACCTGCGCCAGGTTAACCAAGGTCGTCTGGCTGACCTGGTAATAGTGTGTACTGGCGCCAAATCGGCCATTGGTCAGGCACTGGGGTCATTGGAACGTGGGGGCACTGTGCTTCTCTTTGCTCCGACGGACCCTGGGGTTAATATCCCGATTTCTATAAACGAGCTTTTCTTTCGCAATGATATCACGCTTACTACTTCCTATGCTGGGAGTCCAGCTGACTATCAGACAGCACTAGAGTTAATCCGGGCTGGTAGCTTACCAGTGTGCCAAATGATAACCCATCGCCTGAGTCTGGCTGAGGCGGCTTTAGGCTTCCAGTTGGTCGCTGAGGCTAAGGACTCCCTCAAGGTGATAATTGAACCTCAGCGCTAGAGCACTGAGGTGAGGGGTTGCTAGAAGTGTTGGCAATAGCCGAGGTCATGCGGGTAAATCCCTTAGAATGGATACGCGCCAGATAAGAAATATTGATATTCTAGTCTAGTTTATAGGTTCATAAAATCATTGCAAGATACTGCAATGGGTTAGTAGTTAGGGTTGATTTTAATTGGTGAACTGGATGGCAGGATCGCAGATATTATTTTCAGTAACCGTTGTAGGATTAGGTAGAGAAGGTCTCTGCTGTTTTATTTAGTAATTGTGGAGGTGAATAGGTGGCTACCAAGGTAATTGTACCCCAACTAGGCACGGGCACGGAGGTGATTATGCTGGTTGAGTGGAAGGCTAAAGAGGGTGACCGGGTTGAGAAGGGCAGCGTGGTTCTGGTGGTGGAGACCGAGAAAACTAGGTACGATGTTGAGGCTGAGGCCTCGGGGTTCCTTCATATCTTGGTTGGGGCAGGGGAGGAAGCGCCGGTCGGTTCAACGGCGGCTCTTATTGTGGCCACCAAGGAGGAGTTAGAGGTACTGCAGAAGGGGGGTGGTTGGGGGAGCGACTGTTAGTGAGGTTAAGGTGACTCAAACTGAGATCGCTAAGCTAGTGGTAGCGGTCCTTAGGGCAAGATTGTGAAGGAGGGCATCGAAAGATAGGTCGCAAACAAAGAAGGCAGCACCTCCAGTTGAAGCTGCGGCTGAGGCGGCATTCATCAACAGCTTAGCCAAGCTACTGGAAACTCCGGACCCCTTGGCCAACATTAAGTAAAGAGGTGGCGTATGGAAAGAGGAGATGTAGTTATCATTGGCGGTGGCCCGGCTGGCTACATAGCAGCAATAAGGGCGGCGCAGCTTGGTGGCAAGGTGACGCTAGTAGAGTGGGACAAGTTGGGTGGTACTTGCCTCAATCGTGGCTGTATTCCGACCAAATTCATGTTGCACAGTGTTGAGACTTATCGATCACTAAAGACTGCCGGGCGGTATGGTATAAGTGTATCTGGGGCTAATTTGGAACTAGCCAAGATGCAGGCCGCTAAAAATAAGGTAGTATCAGCTTTAACGTCTGGGGTTGAAGGGCTTTTGGCTGGCAACAAGGTTGAGGTTATTAGAGGGTGGGCTAAGCTTACCTCATCAGGGCAGGTGGAAGTGGACTTCGCTCAGGGTGAGAAGCAGCTTATCGCTGCGGATAAAATAATACTGGCTACTGGGGCTACACCAATAGTGTTGCCTGTCCCTGGGGCTGATAGCCCGGACATAATGAGTGTTAATGACTTGCTTGAGTTAAAGGAGCTTCCGAAGAGCTTGGTGATTATCGGGGCTGGGGTTGTTGGTGTTGAGATGGCCACTGTCTGGGCTAAGCTGGGTTCGCAGGTGAGCCTGGTGGAGATGATGCCGCACTGCTTGCCCACTCAGGATGACGAGATAGTCTCAATTCTGGAGAGGGCACTCATGGAAGACGGGATTCGGGTCTGCTGTGGTGCTCAGGTGAGCCGGATTGAGGATGCCGGCGGTGGTAAAGTAGTAGTCTTTTCCGAAGGTGGAGCCGAGCAGAGAATAGAGGCAGAGGCGGTGGCGATAGCAGTAGGCTACCGACCGAATGTAGAAGGCTTGGGCCTGGAGGAGTGTGGTGTGGTAATTAACAAAGGTGCTATCCAGGTTAATGAGAAGATGGAAACCAGCTGCCCGGGTATCTATGCGGCCGGTGACATCGTCGGCGGTATGATGTTTGCCTATGTGGCTATGGCTGAGGGGACAGTGGCTGCGGAGAATGCTCTGGAGCAAAATTCGAAGGTAGATTATAACGTTATACCGCAGTGTGTTTTTACTCTGCCTGAGGTAGCCAGTGTCGGCCTCACGGAGCAGGAGGCCGCTGCTCAGGGACACGAGGTAGAGATTGGCAAATTTCCCTTTTTGGCTAACGGTATGGCGGCTATTGTAGGCGAGACGAGAGGGCTGGTCAAGGTAATCAGCGAAACGAAGTATGGACAGATATTGGGGGTTCATATCATTGGGCCTCATGCCACGTGTCTCATAGCTGAAGCGGTTATAGCTATGAAGCTAGAGGGTACCGTTGATGATATTCTGGCTACGGTACATGCGCATCCTTCTCTCTCAGAGGCAATTTGGGCGGCGGCAGCGGATGTTAGGGGTAGGGCAGTTCATATCCCATCTCGAAAAAGGGGTGGGTGATGTACGGGCTTTACATAAAATACCCATGATGTAAGATGTTGTGTTCGGTCTATCAGTTAGGGCAGGTAGGTTATAACGAGGCGTATCAGTTACAGACGGACCTGTTACAGCAAAGAATGGACAACGGCATTGGAGACGCTCTGCTTCTGCTGGAACACCCGCCAACGATTACTGTCGGCAAATCAGGCAACTTAGAGAATATCCTGATATCTCGGGAGGAACTAGACAGGAGGGGCATCTCCTTTTTCTTCTCGGACAGGGGAGGAGATGTTACTTATCACGGTCCGGGGCAGTTGGTAGGCTACCCTATTATTGACCTGAGGAACAGGCAAAGAGACCTGCGCCAATACGTTCGTAATCTTGAAGAGGTGATCATAAGAGCCCTTAGCGACTTTGGTATTAAGGCCACTAGAGATATCTCTCATCGCGGGGTTTGGGTCGCAGGTAAGGAAATTGCTGCCCTCGGGCTTAGAATCAGAAAATGGGTAACTATGCATGGCTTCTCCCTGAACGTGAATACTGATTTAGAGCCGTTCTCATTGATAAACCCTTGTGGCTTTTCTGATAGAGGGGCGACGTCAATGGCAGCGATACTGGCTCAAGAAATACCAGTGGCGGCGGTAACTAAAAGGGTGCTGGCCCATTTTTCAGAGGCTTTCGAAGTCGAGATAAAGCTTCTCCCAATTTGGATGAAGCCTAGTCCAGATGATATCAGCCATGATTTACTAATGAAAACTAATCTTGCTACTCTGGCGAGGGAAAATACTGATGAGAGCTAGATTGCCACCCTGGTTTAAGCAGCGGTTGGTTAGCCCCGAAACCATGATGGCTATGGAAGGGCTTCTGGAAAGTCTGAAGCTGCATACTATTTGTGAGAGTGCTCGTTGTCCCAATATTGGAGATTGCTTCTCGCGGAAGACAGCCACCTTTTTAATTCTGGGTAATATCTGTACCAGGAACTGTGGCTTTTGTGCCGTTGACAAGGGCCGACCCTTGCCGGTGGATAAGGAAGAGCCTAAGCACCTGCTTGGGGCGGTAGAGAAGCTAGGTCTGCGCTACGTGGTCATAACCTCGGTTACCAGAGACGACCTTGATGATGGTGGGGCCGCTCACTTCGCGGCAGCGGTGAATCTGATTCTTGAAAAGCGGCCCGGGACCCTGGTTGAGGTGCTGGTTCCCGATTTCCTTGGCTCCAGTGAGGCGTTGGGGAAGGTGATAGCTGCTGCTCCTAGTGTGATAAATCATAATGTGGAGACAGTGCCTCGCCTTTATCCTGAGGTCAGGTCAATGGCGGATTACTGGCGCTCTATAGGGCTGCTTGCTTTGGTGAAGGAGTCAGCCTCGGGGATAGTAACTAAGTCAGGACTGATGGTTGGGCTTGGGGAGACGAGGGAGGAAGTGGTTAGTGTCATGAAGGACTTAAGGGAAGCCAAGTGTGATTTGCTTACCCTTGGTCAGTACCTTCCGCCTTCCCCACAACATTATCCCCTATCTCGGTATGTCTCCCCTGAGGATTTCACCGAGTTCGGTGCCATCGGTAGGAGCCTCGGCTTTGCCGAGGTTGTCTCGGCACCCTTAGTAAGGAGTTCCTTTAAGGCAGAAGAGCTCTACTCTAAAGCAGGGCAGAATACAGTTTAGGAAGCAGCTTAGCCTGTGCGTATTGTCTTGACTGCCTACCGTCACTGGCGGCACGGTATTATCATTGGAGTCGCTGAGTTTGCTAGGGGCGTCAATTTGAGGAAGGGCAAGCGCTGGGATAGTCCTAGGATTTTTCTCTCCTTTAAGGCCTTCTGAGCCTTGGTAAGATAGACTCAGTATTGACGGGTGTCAGCTTATCGTTTATTATCACAGAAAGCTTGGTAATATGGGTTTTCATAAAGTATCGGTAACATCTTGAAGACCCGGTTTCTGAGAGAAGACTTAATGCCAAAGGGAACCGATGAAACGTCGTAAAATCAACTATATGCTGGCATCAGGCATTGCGGTGCTTCCCTTACTGGTGACAGTATTCATTGCTACCCCAGCCCAGGCTAAGGTTGAGAATGAGCTTGTCCTTGATCCAATCGAGGGTAAACTCGGCGACAAAATTATTGTCACGGGTGAGGGCTTTGACGCTGGGACGTATTATTATCTTTACTTCTCTAGCGATGAGGCTGTTATAGGTAATTCCATTGATGGAGATGTTACCCATTACGAGCTGTTGGAAAGGAATATCAGGACCACTGAGGCGACTGACTTGTTCCCCGGTGAATTTGACACTTATTTTTTAGTTCCTGATGCCCTTGGTAACGGAGCAGATGTAGAGGATGTGCATGGCGGTGAGTATTATGTTTATGTTACCTATCGCACCAGTAAACAGATACTGGCACTTGCCGTCCTCGAGGTGTATGGGGGTGAAATTGAGGTAGTCCCCGAAACTGCGGCGGTAGGTTCTGGGGTTACCATTAGCGGCCAGGGGCTCCGCCCGGATCAGAGTATCACTATTGAATACGATGGCAAGCAAGTTAACATAGAAAGTGGCGATGCCAAGACTGATGGTGACGGCCAATTTACCTGCGCTATTGTTATCCCGGAGTGTCCCAACGGAAGCTATACGGTGACTGCTATTGATGAGTCGGGTAACCGGCCTGAGACTGAGGTTAGTATAAAGCCTGAGATAACCTTAATCCCCACCTCGCAATATGTAGATAAAGTGGTAGAGGTTAGAGGTACCGGGTTTGGTGAGCGGGAGAATGTTACCGTCACGCTGGATGGTAAAAATATGACCACGATTCCGGTAACCCTGCATACTAATCGCCTTGGTAGTCTAGGTGGTGACTTCATTATCCCGCCCTATCCTATCTATACAGATGGTGCCATTGCTGAAGTGCGGGTCCGCGACGAAAGTGATCATACAGCCGGGGCTGAATTGACTGTTTTACCGATCCCGGCTGCCATCAGCTTAAGTCCAGCTACTAGCCAGAGCTCGCCGGGTCATGTCGGTATGGAACTTACCGTTGGTGGTATCTGGTTTGTGGCTAATGCCCCAATTACCATCACCTATGATGACGCTGAACCCCTTACCGTTGCCACCACTGAGGCTAGCGATGATAGGTATTTCTCGGTATCCTTTACGGTGCCGCCCAGTGCCCCGGGGAGTCATACCGTAACCGTCAACGATGGTATCAATAGTGTAAGCTCTGTCTTTAACATGGAGTCAGAGAAACCATTGACTCCAGTACTATTACTACCGACGGTTGCCGCCACCATCGACCCCGAGGCTTATTTTGACTGGAGGGACGTTAGCGACCCGAGTGGCATAGGCTATATCCTCCAGATTGGGGCCGATAGCGAGTTTGCCACTGTAGTTTTGGAGAAGAGGGAACTAGCTGACTCAGAATATATGCTTAATGAGGAGGAGAAACTCGAGCTAGTCGAGAGGGAGACTCCTTATTACTGGCGGGTTAAGGCAGTGGATGGTACCTTTAGTGAGAGCGAGTGGGCAATACTTGGCGCATTCTATGTTGGTGGTCCTCCAGGAGCATCATTGCCGAGCTGGATGAGATATTTATGGATTGGGCTTGGTAGTGCCCTGGCCGCTTTCTTTATAATAAGAATGCGGAGAAGGCAGGTCAAATAGTATCGTTAAGACGGTTAGCCTGAAGTGTCTAATGCTTTTGCGGTAATAGGGCTAGGCTGCTTTTAGGGTAATCTGAATTGTCTTGACTTTCTTAGCTACCTGGGCTACCGAGGGCATTTCCCTTAGTATATCCAGCAGTGACAGGGGGGTTTCCGCGGAGACAACAATCTCAGTACCGTCGACCATCGAACCGCTAATCAATACTAAGCGCAGGTCTTGAACCTGACATAGGTGCTCTTCTAATTTGCTGATCTGGCCTGAATCTACCGGGGGAACTATGGTCAGTTTTACTATGCCCTTATACAGTTCCGCACCGGTCTCTTTGGCTGGCGGTTCTGCCTTTTTCTTAATCTGATCCTCTGCCTTCTTAGTCTCCTCAATCTCGTTCTTAGCGCTTTGCCCAGTTTCTTTCTCTTCCATCTCGGCTTTCTCCTTGGCTCCTCTTAGCTTCCGCTTAGTACTTTTGCACCCTACCCGGTGCTAAGCTAATGCTTATGTTGTGGTCAGGTTACTCCCGAACGTTGGTTAGTATAAACAGAGTCGGAAACACCTGTCAATCACGATTGATATTTATTTTTCTCTATACGCTGTTGGAGTTACTTCTATATGCAGTGGCCAGGCAGCTTGGAGATGGTAGGCAGTGATGATTTCTAATTGAGATTTTCTCAGTACTCATCCTATCTTATCCTTACTTTACTTTACAATTTAATTGTTATATGGTATCTTATTGTCCTATTACTAATGGGGGATTGTTTCGCTGTCTAAATGGCCCGTTTGGGTGATTGTATTGGGTAGTAGGATGAGGCAGAATAGGTTGAGGTGAGTTTTAGATAGTTTAAGAGAGGAGGTGGATATGCCAAATCACAGCGAGATTGATCCTATGCTGACAACGAGCGAAGTAGCGCGACTGCTTAATGTGCATATCAATACGGTGAGACGGTGGAGTAATCAGGGGGTACTAAAGACATACCGAATCGGGGCACGTGGTGACCGGCGATTTCACCGGGACGATATTACTAGTTTCCTGTCACAGAAGTCGAAGATGGCTAGGTTGGATACCAAGATGGAAATCCCCTCCTCGTTAGACCAAACGTCAGGAAGTCAAGAGAGCTTGTCAACATCCGTAGTCTGTGAAAGTAAGTAATACCTATATGTACGAGGGAGCTAATGAATAAAATCGTGATAATGATAATTGATGAGGAGTCTTTCTTTAGGGCTGGTGTGCGTCAGGCGCTGTCTCAGCAGCCGGACTTTGAGGTATTGGATTGCGATCCATCTAATGGTCCACTAGAGATGATTGAGGCCCACCTTCCCCATATTGCCCTGCTCGGCTCGGCCCTCGGTGCCCATAACGGGCTGGAGTTGGGAAGAAAGATTGCCCGTTTTTACCCAAATACTAGGGTAATCATGCTAAGTCCCAATCCTGATGACGAAGAGCTTTTTGAGGTTATTAAGACGGCAGCCGTAGCCTGCTTAAATAGGAATACCGCTGTGGCAGATCTCATTAATACGATAAGACGGGCGTCTCGGGGTGAATATCCGATAAATGAGAGCCTTATGACGAGACCCAAGGTTGCCCAACGTGTGTTAAAGCAGTTTGAAGATATATCATCGATGGACAAGGATATTGAGACGGTAATCGCACCCCTCACCCGTCGCGAGACACAGATTCTGGACTACGTTGCTGAAGGCAACACAAATAAACAAATCGCCGATATCCTGGGCATTAGTGAGCAGACGATTAAGAGTCATGTCAGTGCCATCCTGCGTAAGCTGAATGCTAATGATAGAGCCCATGCTGTTGCCCTGGCCATCCGTAATGGTTGGATTTCGCCGGGTGAAAAGTAATGAAGGGATATATCGGCAGGATTTTAATGAAACCTAAACGGCAGTTTTAGGGACGTTTAATCTTGTTGGTCTGAAGTCGAGAAGTGGCTAATCTGAGTAAAGAGAAGGTTTCGAGCAAAAATGATGAGCTTGATTTCCGCAAATTGGCGGACCCTGCTGCCTTTGAATCGCGGGAAGAGGGAGGCAAGGTGCCGCAATTAGAGCTTGATTCAAAGCTAAAGGACCAGATTTGTGATAACCTTCGCAAGCAGGGATATGAAGTAACCGAGGAAGCTAGACTTGTCGGTAAATCAGGGGTCGAGCATACCTTCGATATTCTGGTGCAAAGGGACGATGGTTTCATCAGCTACACCATGGCAATTTGCACTACCGCTGGAGGTGATAGAGAGGCAGAGGTAAAAACTATTTTCAACTTCGCCAACAAGGCCTATGATTGCGGTATTATTGACCGGGTGCTTATTGCTGTCCCAGAGGTTAGTCCTGAGGCAAAGCAGCTGGCTAATAAACAGCGGATAAAGGTTATTGAAGCCGACAAGATGGTAACCGTGCTTGGCTCAAAGCCGGTACCGCAGGTTAAACCTGAGGAGCCACTTGGGTTTGAGACACGGGAGCAACTGGTGAAATCTTTGCTGAATCTCGGCTACAGGGTTGAGGAAAAAGCTAAGGTTCAGAGCCGATCTGGGGTTGAGTATAACTTTGATATACTGGCCCATATTGGTGAGGGCAGTGCTGCTCACAGCCTGGGGATAGACTTTTTGAGCGGGGAGAAGGAAGTAGATCTGGAGCAGGTATCGCTGTTTGATACTAAGGCCTATGAGGTTGGTATTGATGATAAAGTTATTGTTGTCTCACCAGTGCTTAGCCCGGAAGCAAAGCAATTCACCCAGCATCAGCGAATAAGGGTTTTTGAGCTGGGAACAAGCCCAACCTCTAAGGATTCAACTGATAAGGAGACACCTTCACCGTTAACATTGGCGGCAACAAAGCCAGATTCTGCTAAGGGTAAGACCAAACAGCTACGGCAGATGGTTCAGCCCGAGGCGTTACAACTGATACCTGAGGTGATGGCAAGAAGGTATAATGCCGTACCGCTGACTCTCTCAGGTAGCACGTTAAAAGTAGCCATGGCCGATCCGACTGATATCTTTGCTCTGGAGGCTTTTTCAGCCCTGAGTAAAAAGCGGATTCAACCGGTAGGTGCCGATCCTAGAGAAGTCAGGGAGGCTATTGACTTTAACTACAAGGGGCATAGCGAGATTGAAAAGCAGATCGCTCATATCTCTATTCCGGCTGATGCCCTTGATGAGAGGCTGGCAATTGATGCGGCTATTGATGCCCCCCTGGCTCAGGCTCTCAACCTTATTATTGAGGAGGCAGTTCGGGCTCACTCGTCCGATATTCACATTGAGCCCGAAGAGGACAGGGTAAGAGTACGTTACCGCATTGATGGTACCCTTCAGGATATGATGTCTCTACCTCTGACAGTACATCGAGCCATTATTTCTCGAATTAAGATTTTGGCTGATATGAATATTGCTGACCATCATCGTCCTCAGGATGGGCAGTTTTCTACTCAAGCCAAGGGGCGGGAGATAGATGTTCGTGTCGCTACCGGGCCTACTGTCTGCGGCGAGATGGCGGTACTGCGGCTCCTCGACAAAGCTCGGGCTACTTTGGGGTTATCAGAGCTTGGTTTCTTGGTGGATAGCCAGGAAAAATATGAAAGTTTGCTCAAGGTGCCCTATGGCATGATCTTAATTAGTGGTCCTACCGGGGCTGGTAAGACTACTACCTTATATGCTTCCATCAATTCCCTTGATACCATGGGACGGAACATAATTACTATTGAGGACCCGGCTGAGTATCGGTTTAAGGATATTAATCAGATTCAGGTTAATCCTCAGGCTGGTATTACCTTTGCCCGAGGACTGCGGTCGATACTCCGTCTTGACCCCGATGTCATAATGGTCGGCGAAATACGTGATACTGAGACGACTCAAATAGCGGTTCAATCAGCTCTGACGGGGCATCTTATGCTCTCCTCTATTCATGCTAGTGATGCGGCTGGTGTGCTCACCCGTCTCATTGACCTCGGGGTGGAACCCTTCTTAATCGCTTCGTCTGTTATTGGTGTTGTCGCTCAGCGGATGGTACGTCGCATCTGTCCTGATTGCAGTCACCTAATTGAGGCGCCCCTGGTGGAAAGACTGGCTTATCAAAGAGAGCTGGGGGAGGAGAAGACCGAATTTCTGTATGGCACCGGTTGTGCCACCTGTGCTTATACCGGTTATCTGGGCCGAACCGGAATCTTTGAGATTCTGTTGATGAGTGATAGTGTCCGAGCTCTGGTTACTAATCAAGCTAATAGCAGTGAGATTCGAGCTAAGGCGCTTGAGGAAGGGATGAGGTCTATGATGAACGATGGTATGCGCAAGGTGCAAGCCGGTATTACTACTCCGTCTGAAGTACTGCGTAGCGCTTACTCCCCTGACCTTAATGTAGACTTAGCATAGAGGTGGAATATGGAATATTCTTATGTGGCTTACACAAAAGATAGAAGATTGGTGAAGGGTAAGCTCTCAGCGGCCAACCAAGAGGCGGCAGCTGGCCTGTTAAGCTACGGTGGCTACCAGGTGCTTAGCCTCAAGCAGGTGGTTCCCTTCTTTGATACGGAAAAACTGGGCATCCGCTTCTCCCGGGTAAAGCCGACGGAAATAGTAATGTTCTCCCGCCAGTTGGCTTTGCTGCTTGAAGCCGGCACCGATATTGTTACCTCTTTAGAGTTATTGCAAAACCAGACAACCAACCACACCCTGCAGAGGGTGATTGGTGAGGTGGTTGCTGACATTCGTGGTGGTAGCTCGCTATCAGTAGCACTAAGTAAGCACCCTCGGGCTTTCTCAGAATTGTATCACCGGGCAATATCGGCTGGTGAGCAGGGTGGTAATCTGGAAGAGACGCTGAGGCAGATGGCAAATCATATCGAGAGAGCTACCGTGACTCAAAAGAAGATAAGCGGGGCGCTACGCTATCCCATCATTGTTTTTGTGGTCGCGATTCTAGTGGTCGGGGTGCTGGTTACCTTTGTGCTGCCTCGTTTTACTGCCCTGTACGCTGCGTTTGGCACTGACTTGCCAACGCTACCGAGGATGCTTATGGGAATTACCGATTGGTTTGGGCATTACGGCCTCTGGCTGGTGTTGGGGATAGTCGCCGCCATCGGCATAACCTTTGTTTATATCAAAACTCCGGCTGGCAAGACCTGGTGGCATAGAACGCTACTCAATCTGCCGGTGTTTGGGCGTATTAACCTCCTTAATCAGCTTTCCCGCGCTTGTCGCACCATAGCGCTACTATTTAAGGTCGGTGTGCCGTTACCGGAGATTATGGCGGTAGCTATTTATGGCACCACCAATAATATTGTGGCTCAGAATCTGACTGAGGTGCAGCAGGAGTTACTCAAGGGTGAGGGCTTGTCTCGTCCTATGGCCCGGCGGAAGCTGTTTCTACCCCTGATGGTGCAGATGGTCGGGGTCGGTGAGGAAACCGGTAACCTTGATAAAACGCTAACTACGGTGGCGCAGGCCTATGAGGCTGAGGCTGAGGACAAGACCAGTTCTGCGGTAGCCATGATTCAGCCAGCGATGACCTTAGTTATCGGTGGCATTGTTGCCTTTATTGCGATTGCTCTGGTGCAATCCATGTATTCTGTATATGGAGCATTCGGTTAATAGTGGGGACTGAGGCTTGATGAAAAGAGAAAGGGGTTTTTCATTCATTGAGGTGGTAATTGCCCTGGCGGTGCTGGGGATAATTGCGGTTGGTTTCCTTAGTGGTTTGGGTACTGCCTCTAAGGGGCTGCTTATTGCTAATGAGCGGGAGACGGCTAATAACCTTGCCGAAGCTCAGATAGAGAATGTCAAAAAGCAAGCTTACGATAGCACCAATAATCCACCGCAATATTCCCTGATGCCTGGCATTCCCGGTAACTTTAGCATAGACCAGCCTTTAGCAGAGAGGCTGGACCCGGATCTTGATGGTTTCGATGATGATGATGGCATTCAAAAGATAACGGTAACCGTTAGGCACGGTAGTAAAGAAGTATTAACACTGGAAGACTATAAGGTGAACTAAAATGTGGCGTAAATTTGGCCTGATAAATAGGAACCAGAGAGGGTTCACGATGATAGAGATGATCGTGGCCATCGCCATTAGCAGTGCTATCGGCGGTGGTATACTCTTGGGCATTTATCAGACCAGCAGTTATCAAGCTATGGACAAGGCTCGCATGAATTGCGTTAAGAATTTGGAGAACGCCATCCATTATGTAGTTCAGGATGCCCAGATGGCTCAGAAGATTGAGCCAGCCGCAGCCCCGGACCCAGATGGTTTCGACCTAACCCTGACTTGGGTAGAGTGGGACAATACTCAGAATGTGGTTACATATAGCATTGTGAGTAACGAATTAAAACGTAGTCATTCTATCAATGGTGGAGACCCCAAAGAGAATATATTAGCTCGCTATATAAACTCTGACCCGGCTGAGACTAATTGCAGGTATACCGGCGGCGTGCTCAGTCTGAAACTTACGGCAACTATAATTGGGTTTCCTAAAGAGATAAGTGAGACCAGGGATGTTGAAATCATACCGAGGCCTGATTGGTAAGGGGAGGTGTAGTATGATGGGTAGAATGATAAAGACAATACGACATAAAATGGAAGGCAGACAGCGGGGCTATGTGTATATTCTGGTATTGGTCTTCTTATTGATAGGAGCGCTTATGATTCCACCCCTCCTGGAATTTATGGGTACCGGGATATGGTCAGGCCCCATATTTGAGCAGAAGACAGATGAAATATACGCCTGTGATGCCGGTATTGACGATGCTATCTGGCAGATTAAATATGAGAACATGTCCACCATGTTTTCTGACTACGATGAATATGACTATGACGCGGTCTGGTCCTATCCGCTTGCTGAAAATATAAACGATGAAGGCGTGGACGTTACCATCCAGAATGTCTGGGTGCCACAGAATATTTCACCTCTCGACAAAGAGGACATGAGGGATATCATTGAGGGTACCGACGAGGCTGGTTGCCGGATTAGGGTGAACGGCAGCGCCACCGCTTCCTCGGAGTACCGGATCAGGATAGATATTATCCCAGAGGAGCCGTGGGACTTGAGAGTAGAGTCGATCGGTATCTGGCTGCCTTCAGGCTTTAGCTACGTTGACGATTCAAGCAATCTTGAAGACTCGATGGAGCCCTATTATTCAGACCCTGACGTCTATGCCTATGCCGGGGGAGAGGCGGTTATTTGGAGCTTTGGTCTGCTCGAATTTGACCAGTTGCCGCCGGACGGGTCTCAGGAAAGTGCCATCGTCGAATTCAAGTATACCTCGGAGACAGCACGGGAGCTGGTGACGGTCTCATGGATTGATACGAAAAACGTGGGGCCGGCGGGGATGCAAATCCCCTTCTCCTGGGATGATGATACCAAGGTCTTTGACATTACCTCATCGAGCTCTGGTGGGACCACTATTGAGTCCAACGTCTATCTGAACGCCAGCTACTCATCATTCCTTGAGAACGCCATTACTACGCCGGGAGAGGTTGATTGTTCGCCGAATACGACTGTGAATGGAATTATAGAGTGTCCTCCAGATGGATTTGATGAGCCGTCCGATGGCGATTGGGAATACCAAGAGTATGATGAGGACTGGCCCGATACCGAGCAGTGGCGCCAGTTCTTTGAGAATGATGCCGCTGGGGCTCCTGACCCTGGTTCGCCTGTTGATCTCAAAGATTACGATGACGACGATGACCATATCGGACCATGGTATCGACCGGATGATTTAGATATCAAGAATACTCAAGATAACTTGGATACCATGATACTCTACGGAACTATTTATGTCGGTGATGGGGCCGGGGGTGATGACTGTGACCTTACTTTTCTGCAGCCCGGGGCTCCGAAGGCTTACACCATTGACCTTAACTATAATACCATCTTTGCTGAGGGGGAGATAGATTTCCCCTCCGACAAGATCACGCTCACCGGGTCGGGGTGTATTATTGCTGTTGGGGACGTCTTTTTCCACCCGAATATAGAAGCGGACGAAAATGATTTCATTTTCGTGTGTTCCCTAGAGGGCACGGTAACCTTCAATCCGGGGGGCATCTTCTACGGGTCTGTCGCCGGGCAGGAAGTAGTTGGCATGCAGCCCGGTACCACCATTACCTGGACGCCGCCGCCAGGTGGGCTGAACCTGCCGGGGATGGGGGGAAGTGGCACCGGTGGTTTCGGCAGCAACATATCAAAATATACCTGGAAGATTGAATAGGGGAGACTTATGAAATTTGGTAAGACAGCTCAGTTAGTTCTGGCAATTGGTATTTTCGCGATTGCGATTATCTTTCTCTACCGCATGAATGCCGCGCGAGCGAGCGAGTACGAGCAGCTCAATACCCAGCTAGCTGCGGCCCAGGCTCTTCTGCCTGAGATCGCTGCCGAAAGCGAGGAGCTGGAAAGCCGTCTTAGCCAGCTACAGGTTGAGCTGACTCAGGCTAAGGCCTCGCTTAGCCAGGGTAAGGCAGGGTTCCCCGATTCAATAGATAGCATTAGATACGACGAGCTATTCTTCCAGATGGCTAGTGACCGTGACCTGGAGATGATGAGCCTAGACACTTCAGAGCCAGCCGAGCAAAAAGCGGGGGAGGAAGTTACTTTTACTGTTACCACTTTTGATATGCAAGTGAAAGGTTTGGTGGCTGATATCCTTGATTTCGTTAACGGCATAGCCATCGGTGATGACTTTACCACGGCTACCGTGGAGCTGGTGTCTATCACAGTTCCAGAGCCGCTAACTGCTTACGAGGAAGAGCATGGGTTAGGTGGTCAAGAGACAGAGGAGGAAGGGGAAGAGGAGGAAGGGGAAACAGGAGCACCGTTAGCTACGATAAGAGTGGATATCTATAGTTATCGAGGGGAGTAGAATATGTCCGAAGTCACTCTATTTATTGAAGATAGTGCTATCAAGCTGCTGGTGGCGAGAGGCCAGCGGGTGGAAAAGTGGGCCAAACTACCGCTGGAGCCAGGGCTGGTTAGCGACGGCTTAATCCTTGATGAAACTCAGGTAGCCGACCGGATCCGAGAGCTCTTTAATCTGCAGAAGGTGGGGGCTAGAACCGCTGTCGCTGCTTTGAGCGGATTCAATTCGGTATATCGCTTGATTTCGCTGCCTGAACTACCGTCCACAATTCTTGCTGAAGCGGTAGAGCAGGAGGCAGCTCGGGTGGTACCCGTGCCCATGGATCAGGTCTATCTCTCGTACCAGCTTATGCCCGCCCCGGCTGGGGAGACACTGATTTTCCTGGCTGCTTTTCCGCGAAGCAATACCGATGCTTTGCTCCGGACTCTGAAGAAGGCGGGGCTTAGGGTAGATGTTGTGGATTTAGCTCCTTTGGCTTTGTGTCGCACCGTTGATGCGCCGGAAGCGATAGTTGTCAATGCTAGTTCGGCTAGTCTTGATATTGCCATTATGGTGGAAAGGGTACCCCAGGTAATTCGCAGTCTTTCTCTTCCTGGTGAGGCGCAGTCGCTATCGGAGCGGCTTACACCTATTGTTGAAGAGATTAATCGCACTATTGCCTTCTATAATTCTAGTCATCGGGATAAGCCGATAGAAGCGACGGTACCTATATTTGTCTCTGGTGAACTGGCTCAAGCTCCAGATACCTGGCAGTTGCTTAGTGGTACGGTAGGCTATCCTGTTTCGGCCTTGCCATCACCGATGGAACCACTTGAGGGTTTTGACCCCAGCCAGTTTATGGTTAATATTGGGCTGGTTCTCAAGCAGCTACCTTTGGAGAAGGTGGGAACTAACCTATCGATAGTAAACTTCAATGCTCTGCCGCAGGCTGAAAAGCCCAAGAAGAAGGTATCTCCAGTTAGCATTCTTCTGCCCATTATTATTGTCCTGGGCTGCGGTGGGGTCTTCTATATGTATAACCTTGGCCGGAATGCTGAGGCTCGTAATGAACTTTTGCGTTCCCATCTGGAGTTTACCCAGAGCCAAATTCCTGAGCAACAGGAGCTAAAGACTTCTCTTGAGGAGCAGCTTGCCGAGATAGAACCCCAGATTGAGCCCATAAAGACTGAGGCCGATACCTTTGATGCTACGTTCACTACTTTGGAAGAGGGGCGTAACCAGATGGACCTGGATGTGACTCGGATTTCGAATCTGACACCGGAAGATGTAGCCCTAGTTTATGCCAGTAGTGACGAGATAACGGGATATGCCTCACCGATATCTCAAGCTAGCATTGATCATAGCGGTAGCACGGCAACGGTGATCGGTAGGAGCCAGGACATAGATGCAATCTTTCAGTATGCTAAAGACTTAAGGGCTAGCGGTGGATTCTCCGAGGTTATTATTTCGTCAATAGAGGCCTACGAATCTGAAGACGGAGCAATTAAGGGATATAACTTTAAGTTTATCCTTACTAAGTAGAGGGGGTGAGAGTATGGATATTTTTTCTTTGCTTCATACAGCGGCATCAAAGGGGGCGTCAGACTTGCATTTGGTTGTTTCCAGCCCTCCCTTGTTACGCGTCAATGGTGCGCTTGAGCCAGTAGACGGTACCAAGCCGCTAACTGCCAACGAGATAAACCAGGCTTTTCTTCAGATAACTACCCCTGAGCAAAGAGAAAGCTTTCACCACCATCTGGAGCTTGATTTCAACTATACCCTGGCTGATGTTGGGCAGCTTCGTTGCAACGCCGCTCAGCAGCGGGGGGCTATCAGCCTTGCGGTGCGTTTGTTGCCGGCAAAAGTTCCTACCATAGATGACCTTGAGCTGCCAGCAATATATAAGGAGCTTTCCCTGAAGCAGAGGGGGCTGATAATAGTTACCGGGCCTACTGGCAGTGGTAAATCAACCTCTCAGGCGGCTATGATTCAGCACTTGAATGAAAATGAAAGTCGTCATGTGGTTACTATTGAGGATCCCATTGAATACATCCATCCCAGTGTTAAGTGTGCCATAACACAGCGCCAACTAGGTAGTGATACCCTGTCCTTTGCTGAGGCGCTAAGGCGTGTCCTGAGACAAGACCCAGATGTGATTCTGGTGGGCGAGATGAGAGACTTGGACACAGCGGCTGCGGTGCTTTCTATCGCTGAGACCGGGCATTTGATACTGACCACCGGTCATGCTCCCAGTGCCAGCCAGGCAGTAGAGAGGGTCATAGACCTGTTTCCACCTCATGAGCGTCCTTTAGCCCAAGCGCGGCTGGCGTCTCTCTTGATAGCGGTGCTTTTTCAGACGCTTGTTCCCCGGGCTGACGGCTCAGGGAGGATAGCCGCTATCGAGATCCTGCTGGCTAATGCCGCGGCCAAAAACCTAATTCGTGAAGGCAAAACCTATCAATTACCCAATGTAATCCGCACTCAGCGGGAGCTCGGCATGATTTCGCTTGACGAGGCTCTGGTTAGCCTGTATCTTAAGCGAATCATCAGCGGTGAGAGCCTGCTTACTTTCTGTAGCGACCATAAGGAAGTGGAAAAGCTTGTTGGTGGGGTGGTAGGCAGGGGTAAAGAAATCCACGTAGAAAGCTTAAGCTAGACCCAGTCTTTACTTCAGGCCAGCCAGTAAAGAAAAAAAGAGGGGCATTAAGCCCCTCTTAAACTTTACCGTAAACTAACCTCTCTGCTTCTAGAAAAATGTGTCATAAAACAGGAAAGCCCACCGGCAGGGAGGTTTTACGCTGCCGATGAGCTTCTGTTGAGCCGGCTTCACTGTTAACGACGTCTCTAAATAAAACTGCCTCTGTAACTTCTTTAGACTGAACTACTAGCTGGAGGGAGTTACTTTTACGGCGCCAGTAGTCGCATCGATGTTGTATGGTTGGGAGAGCGTATCTCCAGATTCGAAGCCGAGGATGTAGCTATCCAGAGTGACGGTATTTGTACCGTCTGTTGCGGTTACCGCGTGAACTTCGTCATAGGTATCAACACCTGTACCGCCGGAGCAACTACTGGCATTGACGTCAGCCATCATGGCAATCACTGCTGTCTGGACATTGGCTAGCTCCGTGTCCTTGGCCTCCTGCTCACCCTCGCTCATGAACTTGGCGATGTTAGGGATGGCGACTGCGGCCAGAACACCCAGAATGGCAACCACCACGAGCAGCTCAATCAGGGTGAAACCCTTCTGCCCGCGACGGAGCTTCCTGGTAAACCTCATCTCGCCGTAGTGAAGCCTTCTCATTAATGTCTTCATCATTATTTGTTTCACCTCCTTTTCTCAGTCTATGATGAAGTTTAAGTAATCTTTGGTTACTTAAGTCCAGTTTAGCACAGCTACCGTCAGAGTCAATCACGCATTAGTAATAGTAAGATAGTATGAGTCCGTGTGCCGCCCTGCTTGGTTTTGTCTCTCTGGGAAGCGAAGAATAACGTCGGGAAATGTACTCTGCCCGCTGATACCCCCTTTTAGTATTAGTGTCGTCTTTAAAGTGTCAGGTGAATTTTGCTATCATCAAGGTAGTATATCCTAGCCAGATGATCCTAATTTGTCAACCTCAAAGACTCTGATGCGCTGCCTTTCGGCAAACTGCTTGGCTTCCTGGCTGAGCCCTGGAGAAGCAATCAGTACCTTGTTCTGGATTCCGATGTCATAGGCCTTATCATCAAAATCGAATACTTTGCCCAGTTCTATTGGCTTATCGCTGGCCTCCATGCCGATAGCAACCTGATGCGTGACAATGCCGTCGTCTCTGATTGCCAGAATATCAATATTATGTTCGGCACCAGACCGGCCCCTAGCTTTTGCCTTCTTCTTTACCTCATAGGCATATTGCTTCAGGTATTCTACCAGATGAGAAGTGGACTTGAATTCGAATGGCTCCTTCTTAACTCTTACATCCAGTGGTGGTATAGCTCTGGCGAGTACTGCATCCAAATCTTTAACCGGTAGCACCGTAATTCTCTGGTGACTGGCAAATGTCGCTGCTGCCTCGTCTAATGGGGGATCAACCAGCAAGACCTTCTCACGAATGCCAGTATCATAGGCTTTATCATCAAATTCACATACGTCTCGCAGGGATACTTTATCCCCAGCCGCCTTAATCCCAATGGCAATTTCATGGGTTATAATGCCGTCATCTCTGGTTGCCAAGATATCAATATTGTGTTCGGCACCAGACCGGCCCTTTCTGGTAGCATTTTCGATTACTTCATAGCCGCACCGTTTCAGAAACTCTGTGAGCTGGGCCTTAGGTTTAAATTCAAACTCCAGCCAGCTTCTTTTGGCTTCATCAATGCTGTAGGAGTAGATATTTACCTCAGTAATCTTGTCCTCACTGGTGATTGAGGAGCATCTTAGGCAGCGCCATTTTGTTACCGGTATCTGGAAAACGTCACCGCAGACGTGACACTTACGCATCAGGCCCAGGCTTCGATAGTCACTATCGAGTTTACGTAGCTCTGCTTTACACTTGGGACATATGAGTCTGCCCTGAGCTATAAACTCATCTTCAAGCCCGACATATCCACAGATAGAGTGTTCTAGGACCCTGCCTCGAGCGATATTACCAGAACCACACTTGGGACAGTTAGTGGTTGGTCTCAAATTTACTGACCGACACTGAGGGCAATGGAGAAACCGGTCAAAGAAGTCCTTATTTAGGATACCCTTATTAACCAGGGACTCCAGCATTGATACTGCTTCCTGCCCTTTAGCCTCCAGTTTTTCTTCGATAAAGGGATAGGTAAAACCCAGTTCGCTGGTAAAATCAAGTTCGGGTCTAATATCAATAATCCCCTCCGCCAGCATGGTGGCTACTAGCTTAGTGGCTCTTTTGTCATTCCCTAAGCTGGGTAGAGCTTTAGCTGCTCTCTGGAAATCATCGCCTTTCACCATTTTCCACCTCCGCCAATTGAATCTGTGGATAAAGTATACTGCTGTCAAGTGCTAAAATCAATAACCTGCTTTTCCTATTGACTGGACTCTGAAAAGCAGTCAAAATAGAGACTAGATGGAAAACGCCCTGCTAGCCATTTTTACCACATTGGGTATGGTTATAGCTAGTTTCCTCAATGTCGTGATTGACCGATTACCCAATAAGGAGTCACTTATTTTTCCTCCCTCTCATTGTCCCTCCTGTCAGCATCGCCTGGCGGTAAGGGACCTGGTGCCTGTCTTCAGCTACCTGTGGCTACGTGGTCGCTGTCGTTATTGTCAGGCTCCTATCCCCCGGCGACTGCTGGGGATGGAAATTGGCCTTGGGGCTCTATTTCCGCTTCTTTACTGGCATTATGGTTTGAGTGTTGAATTAGGAATTGTTGCCTACTGCTGCTGCCTGTTCATTGTGCTCATGGTTATTGATTGGGAGCACGGGCTTATCCTCAACAAGATTGTGTACCCGGCCATGATAGCAGCCGTGCTTATCAGTATCTTTCTAGCCGGGAGCATAAGCGTTTTCATGCTGGGTAACAGCATTATCCTCCTACCGCCGGGAATCGCTCAGGCGGCCATCGGTGGCGCGGTTGGCTTTGGCATAACCTTGTTGGTAGTTCTTCTCTCCAGAGGTGGCATGGGTTGGGGGGACGTTAAGATGGCGGCCCTGATCGGGCTGGTTATTGGCTTTCCGCTAGTGTTTTTTACATTAATCATGGCGGCAATCTTAGGCGGTTTGGTGGCGGTGATTTTGCTCCTGCTCAAGAAAAAGAAGCGGAAAGAGGCAATCCCCTTCGGTCCGGCCCTGGCTATCGCCACTATCGTTACCTTAATCTGGGGAAAAGGCATCCTCATCTGGTGGCTGGGAATATTCTAACCACAGTTTATGACTGACGTCCCGACATTAAGTTGCCTCCCAAATAGTTTTACCTCAAAAAATAGGCCAGGGGTATTGACATTTGCCATCTGGCGAATTATAGTATATAAAATTAGTACTTTAGAGCTAGTTCAGAAGTTGTAATTAGCAGGTAAGGTTAGCATGGAAGGTAGAAGGTCAAGTATTCAAGTAATAGCCGATATATTGAGACTGGGGGAAGCGGGTAAGACCGAGATAATGTATAGTGCCAACATGAGCTTCTTCCAGCTGAAGAAGTATCTCAACTTCCTGCTTGAATTGAGGTTGATTGATAAAGTAACGGTGGGGAATCCCACGGTGACTTACCGGGTGACCAGGAAGGGCCTTAGGTTGCTCAGGAGTATAGATGCCGTACTGGAGATACTCGAGCTAAAAGAGGCTGACTGAGCTTAGAAAAGGAGTGCTTCTGTGGCTGAAAAAAGAATGCTGATAGTGCCAGCCGAGCTCGTTAGGCGAATCGATGAAAATCGCGGTGATATGAGTCAGGCGGAGTTTATCGATTTTCTGATTGATAGTCAGCTGAAAGAGGAGACCAAGACTAAAGAGCAGGGAAAGTATGTCACCGAAGAGCAGTTTCACTCTCTGGAGCAGGATATAAAGAAGCTCCTCAGGAGCTTCCTTGATTTCTTTGTCAGCTACGGTCTTGAACTGGGTAAGCAGGCTCCCCACTCTGAGTTTGAAGAGCTTGCCAGCCGCTTGCAGGGACTGGAGAAAGAGCTGGATTCCGACTCCGGTAAGGGCAAAGCGACCATAAAGTGGAAGTAGCCCTATAATTCTTTAGGATATCACGACCCCCTCCGGAAGATGGGGTTTTTTATTTGGGGGGGATATTAACTAACGGATTTATCCCTTTGACAAACCCAATATAGAAGTCATATGAGTTGTAATTGTGTTCTAGTAAATAGCGTTCTTCGGTGGATAGTGCCTAATGAAAAGATGTCTGAATTGGTTAAATGGCTAGATAAAATAGTTGGGAGTTTAACCATCTTGGAAAGGAGTCCACTCAGGGCCAAGACGCCAATCATGGTTCTTATTGTAGCCTTGTTTCCTCATCCAATCATTAACATTGAGGTCATCCACCCAAACTTCGGCTAGCCTTACGCCATAATCGGCCTTCCCTGTGATTTTATAAGTAACTGACCGTTTGGCAATCTTGCTTACTAACTTCTGTTTAGCTTCTCTCCCTTCAGGTATAGTCAGAGGGGGAACATATACCCCAGACAATGTAATCGTATACTTAGTCGTTTGAAATGTGTTACCATCCAAAACATTTTCTACAAAAGCACCCTCATAAGCCATCTTAGTTCACCCGAGGGGATTATAGCACCATGTTAAGGGATGTCAAGGGGTGTTGAGGTATGGTTGGTTCGGGTTAGCTGGGCTGATTTTGATTGCTCCCATGGCGTAGAACATTGTTCTAGTACTCAGTACCTTCCCATTCTGGGCCCTATCCCTGATAGTAATTATTAGGGAAGGTATCATGGTTTACATAATAATTGGAGCCGTCGGTTTTACCTTAGCTCATATTTTTGACCTCGTCTCCTTAAAAAGAATCCCCAGGTTAAAGCCGATAATCTGGTTTTTAGGTTGCGGCTTATTAATCTACTCGCTGGTGATGATATGCCGCTATCCGGTTAAAATTATGCTGCCGGCCTGGTCAATCTGGTTGGGTTGGGGAGTGCTCGCCGTATCGGCTTCCTTATTAATCCATTCATTATTTATCAGCCTGCCCTTTCGCAGGACATACATTACTACCGGGGTTGGCGATAAGCTGGTAAAAACCGGGCTGTATGCCCTGGTTCGCCATCCGGGGGTTATGTGGTTTCCCCTTTTCATACTATCTCTAATCCCGATTTCAAGATCCAGCCTGCTGCTTATTGCTGCCCCGATTTTTATTGGGCTGGATATCGTGCTGGTAGTTATCCAGGACAGGTTTGTCTTTGGCCGCATGTTTGATGGCTATGATAGCTACCGGCGGCAAACACCGATGTTACTGCCAAACAGACGGAGCGTCAGCGCTTTTCTACGCTCCTTACGGCAGGTTAAGTCTTATAGTCTGACACAAAGGAGGTTGTAAGACCATGAGTAAGGAGGCAAGACTAATCGTCCAGGGTAAAAATGAAGAGCTGTGGCAAAGGTGTTGTGGCTTTATCGATCTAAGCTTACCAGAGTTTATGAGCATTCAGGAGAGATTACTACTGGAGCAGATGGAGCTGCTGAGAAAGTGTAAGCTGGGCAGGAGTATCATGCGTGGTGTCGAACCCAGAACTGCGGAGGAGTTTCGGCGACAGGTGCCCCTGACCACCTATGCCGATTATGAGCCATTTCTCCTTACCAAGAACGAGAAAGCCCTCCCCGCAAAACCGCTCTTTTGGCAGCATACTTCAGGGCGCTCTGGAGAGTATTCGTTCAAATGGGCACCTGTGACCGCCAGGCAGTTCGACGAAATACGTGCCCTTCTCTTTGGCTGCCTAGCTTTTTCCTGCTGCAGAAGCAAGGGGGAAATTTCCTACAAGTGGAAGGACAAATTCCTTTATGCTCTGGCCCCGCCACCCTATACTACCGGCGCGCTGATACACAACGCGCCTCACGAGGTGTTTGACTTCCTGCCGCCAATAAAGGCAGCGGAAAATATGTCCTTTGAAGAAAGAATACAGCTCGGCTTCAAGCTAGCGTTAACTGAAGGCCTGGATCTGTTTTTTGCCCTGTCCAGCGTGTTGGTGGCTATCGGTGACCGTTTCAGCCAGAGAGATGGGAGCATCAGTATTAAGTCCTTAGTGGGCAGACCAAGGGTTCTATCTCGGTTGCTGAAGGGTCTGGTGAAGAGTAAACTGGCTCGCCGCAAAATTTTGCCTCGTGATATCTGGACCCTCAAGGGTCTGGTCTCAACCGGCTCAGACGGGGCTGTGTTCCGGGAAAAGGTCAAGGAGATATGGGGACGGTATCCTCTGGACGTCTACGCTGGCACCGAAGGGCTAATTATGGCGACACAAACCTGGGATTACCAGGGAATGACCTTTGTGCCTCACATAAACTTTTTTGAGTTCATTCCTGAGGAAGAGAGTCTGAGGTCCAAGGCTGTCCCCGATTATGAGCCGGAGACGGTGCTTTTAGATAAGGTTAAAGCAGGAGAGAATTACGAGGTGGTTATCACCAGCTTCCACGGTATGCCCTTTGTCAGATACCGACTTGGTGACATGATTAAGATAACATCGCTACGCAATGAAAAGCTGGATATAGGAATTCCCCAGATGATGTTTCATGGTCGTGTGGATGACATGATCGACATCGCCGGTTTCACGCGACTGACGGAGAGGGTTATCTGGCAGGCGATAGAGAATGCAGGGATTCCCTATGAGGAATGGACAGTGCGTAAGGAACTACGGGATAAACCGGTGCTACATCTATACCTTGAGCTTAAAGAAAACGGACGTGTTACCCCGGACGAGGTGGCTACTGCTGTTCATGAGCAGTTAACTAAGCTGGATCCCCCTTATGCTGACCTGGAGGCTTTTATCGGTTTGAGGCCCCTAGAGGTTACCCTGCTGCCTCAAGATGCTTTTCGGGCCTATATGTTACGGCAGCAGGCAGCTGGTGCTGACCTGGCTCACCTTAAGCCGCCGCATATCAATCCCTCAGAAAGTATGGTGGAGTGTTTGGTCAAAGGTGTGGAGAAGGTACCGGTAGCTGCAGAGAAGGAGCCCGAGGCAGAAGCAGTTGAAAGTCGGTAGACCTTTAGTGATTTATTTTACAGCTAACGATGAGGAGTTTAAGAGGTAAAGATTAATGGCTACAGGTGCAGATAATAACAACCGGCGAGTGGTGATTACTGGAATGGGGGTTATTAGTCCAGTGGGACTGACGATTCCCGATATGTGGGAGGCTCTTATCTCCGGTAAGTGTGGGATTGACTACATTTCCTACTTTGACACGTCAAAATTTAGGACCAAGTATGCGGCTGAGGTGAGAAACTTTGACCCAGGTGCCTATTTCGGCCCGAAAGAGGCTAGCCGCATGGATCGGTTTAGTCAGTTCGCGGTAGCTGCCAGCCTTCAGGCAGTGGAAGCTGCCGGGTTGCGACTAGATAATGGTGACGCTGAGGAAACCGGTGTCATCATCGGTGACAGTATCTGTGGTTTGCTTCAGATCTGCGACCAGATTAAGGTGCTGGGTAGCGCTGGGCCGGAAAGGGTGAGTCCGGTTCTGGCTCCCACCATGTCCGGTGATGCTGCCTCGGTACAGGTCTCATTAATATTAGGCACCAAGGGTATTAACTATTCCCCATCATCGGCCTGCTCTAGCGGCAGCGATGCCATCGGTCAGGCCTACGAGATAATTAGGGGGGGGGGTGCCAAGGTAATTATTGCCGGCGGTGCCGAAGCTCCGATAATGCCTATCATTTTGGCTGCCTTTAACTCCTGTCGGGCGCTCTCAACTAAAAATAATGGGGTTGAAACCGCTTGCTGTCCCTTTGATGCGAAACGAGATGGGTTTATCTTAGGCGAGGGGGCTGCCATTGTGGTTCTAGAGGAGGCTCGCTACGCTATGGAGCGTAGAGCACCCATCTTGGGTGAAATCATTGGCTACAGTGCCACCAGCGATGCTTTTCACCTGACCCAACCTTCTCCCGGTGGTGAGGGTGCCTCCAGAGCCTTAAGGCTGGCGATGGAGAGGGCTAATGTTACCCCCGGCGATATTGACTATATTAATGCTCACGGTACCGCGACCTTACTCAACGACCGGGCTGAAACTAGGGCCATGAAAAACGTGCTTGGTGACTACGCCTATAGTATTCCTATCTCGGGTAGCAAATCTCAGACGGGGCATCTGCTAGGAGCGTCCGGAAGCCTTGAGGCGGTAATCTGTCTGCTAGCCATGAATCAAGGTGTTGTCCCCCCGACCATAAACCTTGTCCATCCTGACCCTGAGTGCGATCTGGATTATGTACCCAATAAAGCACGGCGTGTTGAAGTAAAGACGGTAGTCTCAAACTCCTTTGGCTTCGGGGGACACAACTCAACACTCATCTTCAGGCAGTATGAAGAATAGCCTAAGGGGGGCTAAGATGAAAACGTGGATTTGTACCACTCTGGCCAATTTTTATGCTCCGTTTCTGGGTGCGGCGAGAGTCTATGCATATGTCAAAAAACAGGGCCACGATATTCATTTTAGGGATCTCAATCAAGATGCGTATTTCGCTCTTTTATCCAGAGACTACCTAGAGCCCGCCTTGGAAAGAGTAGGGTATGCCATCGATTCAGTGTCCAGGAACCGGTTTCTCCGGGAGGACCTGGGGGCCATATTGCTCCATAGCTCAGACAATGCCATGAGACAACTGGTGACCAAGGGGATGCTCTTGCATATGCCCTGGTATAAGTATGTGAAAAGGGCCGGCATTCTGAAAAAACCTCTATTCAATATCGCTACCTCCAAGGTAAAAGCCGATAATATTCTCTATGCCCTGCTCAGCGAGAAGGAATTTGTTCTTTCTGAGATTGAGCGTAGTCGAAAGGTTCTTGACGAAAAGTTCTTCAGCCTTGACCCGGACAGCTTTGTGGAGCATTTCTATGCGCTTCTATGCGGTAAGGCCATAATGGATGCGGCTTATTTCCCGGCCCAGTTGGACTTAGGGCTTGGTTTCTACGGTACGGCCTATAGCCCGCGTACCAGTGATATACTTCGTGCCGTAGAAGACGAGAGATACAATTTTCTTATTCCCTATTACCGCAGCGAAGTGATACCCTCGCTGAGTGAAGAACGTCCTGGCCTCGTTGGAATTTCCATAACCTGTATGTTTGAACTCATACCCGCCCTTACCCTGGCGCATATGATAAAAGCCGTTGATCCTAAAATACACATAGCATTAGGGGGTGTCCTCGTCACAGAACTGGCCGACCGGATTGCTAAGAATTCTCCGTTATGGAACTTGTTTGATAGCTTGGTGTTGGGTCCGGGTGAGCGTGTTTTTAGTGAGCTGATTGGATGCGTTGAGAAAAAAGCAGATCTATCAGCAGTGCCAAATATCATCTACAAGAATAAAGATTCTATCAAAATGAGTGACAAGCTCCACGAATTTGATATAAACGAAGCCGCTACCCCAGAGTTTGGTTCCGTACGCCCAAAGAGTGGCTTGCCTCTTGAGACAGCCAGCGGCTGTTACTGGGGTAGATGCATTTTTTGTTATTACCCGAAACAGGGAACGGCTAGTCTTGATTCCAAGCATAGAAAGAAGCGCGTACGTGATATCGAGTTGGTTATCAGCGACATCAGGGAACTGCAGGATAGGTATGACCCTCTTGCTATCGGAATTACTGATTCCGCTCTGCACCCCAAGCGAATTGAGGCAATTGCTGAAGATAACCTGCGCAATGGGAAAAAGGTAAAGTTCTTCAGCCTTTTTCGCTTCGAGAAAGCGTTCAAGTCAAAGGCATTCTGTCGCAAGCTGGCAGAGGGTGGATTCTTGGGCGGGTATGTAGGCTTGGAATCGGGGTCACAGCGGGTGAACAATGACATCATCAATAAAGGGGTTAAACTCAGCGATGCCGAGATAATTATTAAGAACTTCTATGATGCGGGGCTCCTGCTGCACATTACCAGCATTGTAGGTATGCCCGGAGAAACAGAGGCAGAAGCCTTAATGACCTATGACTTTTTTAAACGCTGGCATCGATGGCTGAAATTAGACTGGCAGGTATACCCTCTTTATGTGTTAGAGCAGAGCCCCCTTGCTCACCAAGCCTCTGAATTGGGCCTCAAAGTTATGCCGCTGCCGGACGATTTTCTGGTGGAGTCAATGTTATACCGGTTGGAAAGTGGGTTATCTCAAGAGGAGAGCATGAGTTTATCAATAAGCTTCACTGAGAAACTGAGACGCTTCATGCATCCGCTGAATCAAATTATGGATATTGAATCGCTCAAAATATTCCTCTTAGCACAAATGGCTAAAGGTATTCCGCCAGATAAAGTGAGAAAAGTAGGCTTAAGAGTGTGAACCCTGGTACACCCCAGTTGATAGTTGGTGTGATACTGTAGTCTAAGCGTTATATAAGAGATACCATAAACCGTACGCCTTCAAAGCGCACTGAGAGACACCCAAGATTTGAATTCAGGTCATTACTCTTGTGGTGTTGCGTCCCCTTATTGTTAAACTGCTCCTGAGGCAATCACCAAGGCAAGTCTAACTTGGAAGGTATGGCCACTATTGGGAGGCGGGTCGCAAGCAGCTAGTTCTATTTTGTAGCTATAGATCTAGTGATCAGGCTAGGTCTTCACCTCATAGTTGATTACGTTTAATCCCGTTGCATCCCGTTGCATCATTGCCAGGCCTTGATAAGCATCCCCAGACCAAGGTGCTATTGACAAGCCTAGAGCCATAAGGCATAATCTCTAATATACGAAACATTATGTAATGATCAACCGTATCAGGCTTGCGGGTAGTAGCGAGGAATGCGGTTATGAATGTATGGGCAATAATACCTCTAGTTAGTTTTCTACTATTTGCCATCTTGGCGATAGTAGTTCTGCGCCAGGATAGACGGCGGGTAAATCGGGTATTTGCCCTATTTCTCATTGCCTCCAGCATATGGAGTTTCAGCTCTTTCATGCTGCACCTCAATCCCTATCCTCAATATACTCTCCTATTGAGCGAGGTGCTCACCACCACCCTCGTGTGGACAGTAGTTAGTTACTACCATTTCGTCAGGGCTTACAATAATAAACCAGGCGGGTTAGGCTTATACCTGGGCTATGGTGCTGTATTCACGATCCTGGCGCTGTCTCTAAATGGCTACATAGTAGAGTATGCCTATGTCTTTAACGGGGTCTTATACCATAGCATGGGGTCTTCGCTCTACATAATAGGGGGTATTAGTGCTGGCTTCTTAATCACTGCCATCTTAGCGCTAGTTAACCGGTATCGTAGCTCTATTGACCCCGCCGACCGCAACCGAACTATGTATCTGGTAATCGGCTCTGTGATAGTTATAGTTTCCAGTTATGTGACTAACCTAACCCCGGCTATAGCGGGCATGTCTATTGACCACGTTGGTAACATGATCAACGCTGGAATAATCGCCTATGCCATCACGAAGTATCAGCTACTTAACGTTAGATTTGTGGCACGGAAGGTGCTGGCCTATGCCTTATTGGTTGCCTGCCTCGGCGGTATATATATCGGTCTGCTATTTCTTAGCTATAGATACTTAGCTTCCCAACCGGCATATATCTCCCTCATCCATAATAGCGGAGTGGTTATCCTTCTGGCATTTCTGGCTCGCCCCCTGCTGCGTGTAATCGAAAATTGGGTGTACCGCTCCTTTCACTGGGGGACATATAAATACCGCCGGGCCCTGATCGACTTCAGTAATAGGATGAGCCACATCATTAACCTGGATGAACTGGCTAATGAAATGTTAACCACCATAACCAAGGCGCTCCACTTAACGCAGGCCAAACTTCTCTTTCAGGATTTCAGTAGCGGTGACTTCACTACCCAGTTTGCCCATCCCAAGGTAGAGGGTGAGGAATCAAAAAACGAGGTTAAATTTAGTGTGGCTAACCCCATAGTGGCCTGGCTCGATAAGAAAGGCGAGCCTCTTAGCTTGGAATCAATTGATAATATGCCCGAGTTTAAGGGGTTGTGGGAGTCAGAAAAGGAGCAGATAACGGTCTCCAACCTGGGGCTCTTGTGTCCTATTAAAAGTCGGGATCGGCTGATTGGTATCATCGCCCTGGGCAAAAAAGAAGCGGATACTCTCTACTCTCACGAGGACTTAGATCTGGTGATGAGCTTGGCAAACCAAGCCAGCACGATAATAGAAAATGCCCAGCTCTATTCTCAAGCGGTGACCAGAGCAAATACGGATGGGCTTACCGGACTTTATAATCACCGTCACTTTCACGAACGTCTCGATCACGAGATTGCCAGAGGCTCTCGCTTTGGTACTACCTTTTCCTTGATAATGCTGGATATAGACCTCTTCAAGGCCTACAACGATATTCACGGGCATCTGGCTGGAGATGAAATTCTGCGCCGGATCGCGGTTTGCATTAATACGTCAGTTCGAAGTCTAGATATCGCCTTTCGTTACGGGGGGGAGGAATTCGCGATTATGCTGCCTGAGGCAAGACTTGACGACGCTCGCAAGGTGGCCGAGCGCATACGTAAGACCATAGCCGCTAGAACTAGCTCTAAGGCGCCTCCAATTACTGCTAGCCTCGGGATAGCTAACTGGCCGATTGATGGGGTTATGAAAGCGGAAATAATCTCCTGTGCCGATGCCGCGTTATACCGGGCTAAACAAACTGGCCGGAATCGAACCTGCTTATCCTCAGATGTGGTCAAACCAACGACACCCCTGGTCAGTGTTGAGCTTGAGGCACGCTCTAGAGCCCTGAGTATAATCTATGCCCTAGCGGCTACCGTTGATGCCAAAGACCACTATACCTATGGACATTCTAAAAAGGTTAGTGATTATGCAGTAGCTCTGGCTGAGGCAATAGGCCTCTCCCAGGAGAGAATAGATACAATCCGTGCCGCCGGTCTGCTCCATGACATCGGTAAGGTTGGTATCCCGGATTCGACACTCAACAAGAAGGGGACCTTGAATGATGAGGAGTGGAGATTAATTAAGACTCATCCGCAGCTTGGCGTTGAGATACTGAGACATGTCATCGATTTGGTTAATTGCTTGCCGGTTATCTTACATCACCACGAACGTTATGATGGGAGTGGTTATCCTTCCGGCTTAAAGGGCGCTAATATTCCTCTGGAGGCTCGTATTCTGGCCATAGCCGATGCCTTTGATGCCATTACTTCGCCGCGGCCTTACCGGGAGCAACTATCCTCACAGCAGGCCTTTGATGAACTAAGACGCTGCGCTGGAACTCAGTTTGACCCTAAGATAATAGAGGTCTTCTTCAAGGTTGTTGTGCCGGCTTCACTAAAAAGGTTGGAAATAAAGTAGGCCCGGCGCGGCGAATCTATGAAGAGTTCGAGACCTGCTTTTTGATAGGGCCGCCACCTTTTTGACAGCTACTTTGTGACTAAAATAGGCGCGATTTTGCGGGAGTAACTCAGTTGGTAGAGTCCCTGCCTTCCAAGCAGGTTGTCGCGGGTTCGAGTCCCGTCTCCCGCTCCACAAAGCTAGGCGACTACCTGCCTAGGTAGCAGTTGTAAATAAATGAACGGGCCGACCGCAAATGGTAAGTGAAGAACAAAGTCGGGACAATTGGGCTCCGAGACCTGGTCGACGGTCTGCTATTTTCACTTAAAGCTGAAGGAAAGTCGGTTCGTACTATCACCTATTACCAAGATTTAATTCATCCGCTACTAGATTATTCTCGGGATAAGGGTTGGTCCGATAATCTTAAATCATTGGATGCACAGAGGATTAAGGAGTTCCTTTCCTGGGTCGGGACCAAATCTTGTACCACTGTCGCCGGTAACGGGCGGTTGTTCAACTGGGGAGTCGAGGAAGGGTACCTTGAACTGAGTCCTCTCGCCAAGATCCACTTTATGTGGAGCATTCAATGGAGACAAACCAATTTTATCACAGTGCTTTCTCCCGATATCCACAATCATATTTGTCTTCCAGTGTGAGCACCAGCATGAACAGCACCGAGAGTATTCTGGGGCTCAACGCAATCTCCGATAGCGTATAGTCCCTCGACTTGCTTTTCTAAGGCTTTAGCTAAAGAATTGTCAGCTTTGTATCCTAAAGCCAGGACAATGGCGTCGGCCTTAATGATTTCCTTACTTTGATTCTTGTTTAGGAAAACGGCCTCACCATCCCTTACCTCGTAAAGCATCAGATTCACCCGCACATTGACACCATTTGCGCTAAGCATCTCTAGTAAAGCTAGCTTGTGGGCACCTTCGCCATCGGTTGCCACGTCCCCCATCATATCGACGATCGTTATGTTATTCTTACCTTGTTGAGCCAGAAATAGTGCTGTTTCACAGCCAACATATCCACCACCTACCACCAAGACGTTTTTAGATACTCGTCTCTCACCCCTTAATACATCTGTGGCAAAGACAACAAAATCTTTATCAATGCCAGGAATTGAAGGCCTAATTGGCTTGGCACCGGTAGCTACTATTACCACATCTGGAGCAAAGGCCTTTACATTCTCAATAGTCGCTTCTTTTTTCAGTTTAATTTTCACACCGGCTTTCCTAATTTGGGTCTTCTGCCAACTTGTAAACCACCTTAGCGGCTCTTTAAAGTCTGGTGCTGAGGCCACATTAAGTTGACCACCGAGCTTATCGTCCTTTTCGAAGATGGTTACATGATGCCTCCGTAAAGCGGCTGCCCTCGCAGCTTCCATTCCAGCAGGGCCACTACCGATAACCAAAACTCTCTTAGGCTTGATTACTGGCCGAATAGCATATTCTCTCTCACGACCTACTTCGGGATTAATGGAACAGGTAATTGTCCACTCATGCCACCAATGATTAAGGCACTCGTTGCAGCCGGTACACCTCAGAATATCTTCAAGGCGACCGTCTTTGATTTTGTTAGGAAGCTCAGGATCACATAGAAGTGGTCGGCCCATAGAAATCATGTCAGCCTTACCCTCAATAAGAATCCTCTCCATCATTTCTGGGTCAGTCTGGCGACCGAGAGCCATAACTGGTATACTCATGATCCTCTTCATCCTCTCAGCAAGGTGAACGTTAGGGTTCTTAGACCAATACATCGGCGGGTGGGCATGGTGAGAACTTTCATATGTGCCTGCCGAACACTCTAGCCAGTTGATACCAGCCTTTTCCAGCTCTTTTCCGAAGACAACTGAGTCGTCCGGAGTAACGCCACCTACTAGGTATTCATCAATACTGAGTTTATAACCGATAGGGAAGTCTGGCCCCACTTTTTCACGGATTCTCTTAACAACATCGATACCAAGCCGCATCCGGTTCTCAAGGCTTCCTCCGTATTTGTCTGTCCTATGATTTTGAAGCGGAGAAAAGAAGCCAAATAGGAGATAGCCGTGGGCACCATGAACTGCTACGGCATCAAACCCTGCCCATTTTACTCTCATTGCAGCGTTAGCAAAGTTTTCAATGGTTGCCTCAATGTCTTCGAGGCTCATTGCTTCAGGCACTGGGTAAGTATGACCAGTGGCTGCTTCTCCAGGAAGTGGTATTGGTGATGGGGCTTGGATGGTAGAGGTTCCAGTAAATATGGGGGATGTTTGGCGACCAGCATGAGCAATCTGAAGCGCGGCTCTGGCACCATTTTCCTTAATAGTCCTTGCTATTCGATTTAGCCCTGGAATTAGCTTATCATGGTAACAGCCAAGCATGGTACCAATATAACCTTTACCTTCAGGTTGCACATTGGCAAACTCCACCTGTAACAGACCTACACCCCCCTTAGATCGAGCCGCATAGTGATCTATGTGCCGTTGAGTTACTTCTCCATCTATAGTGGCGAAAGCAGTAGAGATAGGGGACATAACCAGCCTATTCTTAACCTCCATAGTGTGGATAGTGATGGGTTCAAACAATTTTGCAAATGCCATTGTGATTAACCTCCTAACTTACTATTAGACAAGTAATACCAAGATTGAGGCGTTTTATTAATTGACTATGCAATTCAGCTATACCTGTAGTAGACATTATTATTGCTACCTACGATGCTGCTAAATGAACCGATTGGTGTGGAATCTCTCATAAGCCGCATACTTTACATCACGGGACTCCATGACATTAGCTATCGAGAGTAATCCCAGCACTCCACCATTTATAGTAAACCATAAGCCGCGCATTAAATCTATAGGAGCTTCTACCCCCCTAAATAGACTTTCCTTATGTGATCATCGCTGAGAAGAGACTGGTAATCTCCTTCAGAGATAATCTCCCCCACCTCCAATACGTAGCTTCTATCAGCAAGACTTAAAGCCATCTGGGCATTCTGTTCGACCAAAAGAATGGTTAATCCCAGCCGTTTGAGTTCCTTTAAAGTTCTGGCTACATTGGCCACTACCATCGGGGCCAGCCCTATCGAGGGCTCGTCCACTAACAACAGCCTTGGTTTAGACATAAGTGCGCGTCCAATGGTCAGCATCTGCTGCTCTCCGCCACTTAGTGTGCCTGCTTTTTGTTTTCGTCTCTCTTGCAATACTGGAAACAGACTGTAAATATTTTCCAGGTCATCTTTAGTATACTTATCACGACGGGAGTAAGCCCCCATTTCAAGGTTCTCAAACACAGTCATGAAAGGGAAAAGCCTTCTCCCCTCCATACAAAGCCCAATACTTTGCCTAGCTATCTTCTCTGGGGATAGGCCATCAATTCTTTGACCGTCGAACCAGATTTCACCGCTAGTTAGGCGGACAAGAGCGGCTATCGCTTTTAGGGTAGTAGTTTTACCAGCACCATTGGAGCCAATGATACTAACTATTTCACCATGATTGACCGTTATTGAAACCCCCTTAAGGGCTTCAGCCTTCTCATAATGTACTACTATGTCCTTCACTTCAAGTAGCATACTCTCCCGGCCTTCCCAGGTACGCTTCTATTACATCCTTATTACTCTGGATTTCAGCAGGTGTACCTTCGGCAATTTTCCTACCAAAATTGAGAACTGTGATTCGGTCACAAATCCCCATAACTACCCTCATAGTATGTTCTACAAGAAGGATAGTGATTCCTTCTCTCCGTAGTCTTTCGATAAGCCTCACCATGAAGTTGCTTTCCTCTATATTCATACCAGTCACCGGTTCATCAAGACACAATAGTTTTGGCTCCGTAGCCAAGGCAATCGCCACCCCTAATACTCTCTGGTAGCCATGCGGCAGATTCTTAGCCAATTCATTACTAACTGCTTCCAGCCCGACCATTTCTAACAGGTCATCAGCTTTTTGGCGAGCCTCAGTTCCTAATCGTCTCGCTGAAGGTAAACCAAATATATCTCCAGCCATGTTAATCTTACTAGGAATATGACATGCCACCTGTATATTCTCAAGTACGGATAGGCTATTGAACAGCCTAGTGGCTTGGAAAATTCGTACCAAACCCTTCTCGGCTACCTGATGAGGCTTCATATGGGTTATATCTTCACCTTTGAATAAGACCTTCCCGCTGGTGGGGCCATCTACCCCGCTTACGACGTTAAATAAGGTGCTCTTACCAGCACCGTTGGGCCCGATAAGACCAACAAGCTCTCCAGACCTTACCTGGAGGTCTACATCTTTTAGTGCATCCAAGCCGCCGAAGCGCTTCGTAACCTTAACAACTTCGAGGAGTGCCAAATTCCTCCTCCTTTTAAACTATTACTCTACAAATATTTTCATTCAAAAGCTTGGTCGCCTAGTATCACTACCCCGGCATATTTTATTAGTGAGATTTTTTCAATTCCTTTTCGCCCTTTACGAGATACGAGCACTCGCAGCCCTTGCTCGCATGGCATCAACCAAACCGGAAATACCTTGGGGCATCGCCATTATGACTATAAGTAAAGCTATTGCGTAAAATATTGCCTGTGTCGTTCCTGTCATGCGCAGGCCCTCAGCAATAAGAGTCATTAATACCGCTCCGGCGATGGGCCCCCAGAACTTCCTTGCCCCACCAACGACGCACCAGATGAGAATGTATATGGTGGGCCACATCCCAAAACTCGTGGGAGCTATGAAGTTTTCGTAGTGAGCATATAAACTACCGGCAAAGCCGGCAAAAAGTGCCCCTATCGCAAAAGCAATCACTCTATGTCTCAATACATTTATTCCCGCTACTTCGGCCAGTCCATCATCCTCCCCGATAGCTATCAGCTCGGTACCGAACCGGGACTTATAGAACCGGTACATGATGAAGATAGCCACGGTAGCAAATAACAAAATCAGGTAGTAATGAGACGTCATGGACTCAAAACCCATTATTGGTGGAATATCTGTAATGCCGGATGGTCCTCCGGTCAAGCTCTCCCAGTGTTTGAATACCGAGTCCATCACTCCTAGGAAGGCGAAGCTAATCAGAAAGAAGTACGCACCTCTAACCCTCGCGGCTGGTAAGATGAGGAGGATGGATGCGGCTGCAGCCACCAAACCACCCGCTATGAAGCCGACTCCGAAAGGAAGGCCTAACTTTACGGAGAATATCGCTGAGGTATAGGCTCCGAGGGCATAAAAGGTAATATGACAAAATGAAACCAGTCCGGTCACAAACAATAGGCGGAAACCCAACACCAGAACTACGTTTAGAAATATGAGAATAAAAACATGAATGTGATAAGCTCCCCCAAACAAAGGAAATAAAAGGAGGAAAAGTCCACCAAGAACTGCGGGAATGATTGACCTTGTCCTAAATCTACTGATAAACCTACGCATTTCCCATTAAACCCCTAGGCCGGAAAATCAACATAATCATGGCAAGTCCGAAGCTGACTCCCATAGCAAATTGTGGCCCCCAGAAAACGGTGGTGAGGGTGTTTTGAAAACCGATAATAAAAGAGGCGATTAGGGCACCCATAAGGCTCCCCATGCCGCCGACGATTATCACAATAAAGGCAAATATTAATGGAGTAACCCCCATTACAGGGGTAATTGAATATAAGGGAGCCACTAAAATGGCAGCTAAAGCTGCCAAGGCGGTGGCTATTGCAAAGGTAAGGCCGGCAACGCGGTGGACGCTTATCCCTAGGGTAAGAGCAGCCTCGCTATCTTGTTGCACCGCTCTCATAGATTTACCAAACTTGGTGCTGTTTATCACCCAAGCCAGAACCAGAGTAACTGCAATCGATACGCCAATAACCAATAATCGTTCTAGTGTTACCGTCGCACCATAGATTTCCACCTGACCAGTTACTAATGATGGTATAACTCTTTGTCTCGGACCAAACACTATCCAACCAAAGGATTGAAATCCGATCGACAAGGCAATGGCAGCAATACATCCTTCCAACAGTTTACCGTGAAAGCGACGAAAAATAAGCCTGTTTATGACCCATCCCATTAGAAAAATAGCGGCAACACCTATAATTGCAGCCTCGACATAGCCCATACCAGCAAGCTTCATTAAGTAGAACACGATAACGGCACCGAGCATGTAGAATTCCCCGTGGGCGAAGTTCACTACCCGAAGCATACCAAATATCAGTGTCATACCTACTGACATCAAGGCAATTGTGGTGCTCGAAACAAGACCATTTATTATCAGCTGGGTGGCCATTTCTAATTCAAGACTACCTTATTTCACCTTATTATGGCAAGAATGACTTTCGGTTAATAATAGCTGTCTATAAAAAGACTGCTATTCCGTCTTTGCCAAGATAACCATAGCCGTTACTTCAGCCACATCAGTTGTAGATCAGACCTCCCATTTCGTTATCACCTAGAATAGGTTGGCTTCTAGCTTCTAGATATGTCCTCCGATGACCTGCCCTACGAAGGTGGTTTATTTTAATAATATAGTTTAACTAACGAATTCTGTCCCGGGGGAACCCTACCGATATATATTTATATTGAAACTAAATCCAAACATGCACCGGACTCTGTTTATTCCAAAGCTATATCGGCGGAGAAACTCAGGAATCCAACAACAGCCATACCGGCTGTTACCATTTGACAAGTTGTGTATTTTCTCAACTAACCTCTCTTATTCTATTTTGATACTCTTAACTGTCTAGGTTCAAAGAGCTAGGGCCGTAGCACTCGTTCTTACAGTTGTGACTACCCCCTGTAGCTATTCTACAAGGGGCAGTCACAACTACTTTGAAAATAGAGGCCCATGGCTGGTCGGGTATTAGCATCCCAACGAAAGGGGACTATCTAGTACCTCTACTCACTAGGATAAGAAATATATACCTCTTCTTCCTCTCCTTGTACTACCTCAGTAATAACAACTGGTAGAGACATTAGACGATTAATACCGATTTCCTCAATTTCCTCACCATGCCAACCTACATTAGGTCCCAAGACTCCAGAAAAGTGTACTGTCTCCAATGCCTGATTTACCTCTTCAGTATCAAAGGTATCTACCTTTTCTATCGCTAGCTTTAACAGAAACATGGAATCGTAGACATAGCCAGCCCATGCCGCATAATAACCATCTGACTTTTCTAAGAACCGTCTCTCCCACTCCTTTCCAAGCTCAGTAGGTGCCCTAGAAGGATAACCAGCACCCAAACAGCCCCCGAGAACTTCCCAGCCAGCCGTTTCAGCTTTGGCTGGGAATTCACCACCTGTACTCTCGATAAATAGTCCATCCCAACCAAGTTCACGTGCCTGACTTATCATAAGGCCAGAGGTTTCACCCGCAAATCCTGATACGTCCATTATTTCAGCATCCTCTGGCAATAAGGCAGTTAGCATTGGGTAGAAATCAGTCGTGTTCGTGGGAAGATATACAACGTCAACAATCTCATAACCCCAATCCGTAACTACTGGACGCCAATAGCCTTCTAACTCGTAGCCCACCACATCGTCGGGCAAAACTGCTACTACCCTCTTAAGGTCGGGGTATCTTCCATCTACATACTCATATAGAACCTTCATACAATCAGGTTGATACCAAGCGGTCATCCAGCTATATGGATGCTCTGGACCAATCCAACCTGCTTCTTCACCCCACGAAAACAAGATTGCCTTTTCCTCCTCTAAAATGGGCTGTATGGCACGTGCTTCAGCTCCAGACATTAAGGCCATATACTTTATCCCATCATCATATAATGCCTTGCGAGCCAGTGTAGCGGATATTGAGGGGTTAAGCTGATTGTCATAGGTGATACCCTCCAGTCTGTAGTATTCGCCACCGACCTCTATCCCACCAGCAGCATTGATATCATCCTCAGCGATGTCATAGCTGTATTCAGCTAGTATCCCCCAAGCGGCAAAATCTCCACTCATCGGCCAAATATTAGCAAACTTAAATACCTTCTCTTCTGTGGTTGGGGTTGTCGGTGTTGTAGGCTCTGTCGGCGTTGTGGGCTCTGTCGGCGTTGTGGGCTCTGTCGGTGTTGTGGACTCTGTCGGTGCAGCACATCCAGTGAGAATTAGCGCTACCACTGTGGCAGTTACTAGTATCGGGGTAATAATCCTCTTCATTCCTTCCTCCTTTCTTTTACTAGGCGAATAATTTGCCTAGCAAAGC
>DAOULZ010000013.1:0-7072 GCA_034414575.1 Dehalococcoidales bacterium
CCAATATCTTATGAAACATCTCCAGGCTGGTAGCTACCGTTCGGCGCGGCTCGTGATGCAGACCAACTATCTCAATCTCGTCTCCGGGATGAATCACACCACGCTCCACTCTCCCCGTAACCACGGTGCCACGACCCTTGATACTGAAAACATCCTCTACCGGCATCAAGAAGGGCTGGTCTTTAGGTCGCACCGGGACAGGAATATAGCTATCCACCGCATCCATCAACTGCCAGATGGGGCCACACCACTGGCACTCGCGCTTACCACAGCCACACTCCAGAGCCTTAAGAGCACTCACCCTCACCACCGGTATCTCGTCACCAGGGAACTCGTATTTGCTGAGCAGCTCCCTGACCTCCATCTCCACCAGCTCCAGAAGCTCCTCATCGTCCATCATGTCTACCTTATTAAGGGCAACCACCATAGCGGGAACCTCCACCTGGCGGGCCAGTAGCACATGCTCCCTCGTCTGGGGCATAGGACCATCCGGAGCACTGACCACCAGCATCGCCCCGTCCATCTGAGCCGCCCCAGTAATCATATTCTTAATAAAGTCGGCATGCCCCGGACAATCAATGTGAGCATAGTGCCGCTTCTCAGTCTCATATTCCACATGAGCGATGGCAATGGTTAGCCCCCTCGCCTTCTCCTCAGGAGCATTATCAATACTGTCAAATGAGCGAAAGCCGGTAGCAGTACCAGCCTTAGATAACGCCAGGGTTATCGCCGAAGTTAGCGTCGTCTTACCATGGTCAACATGACCGATGGTGCCAACATTACAGTGTGGCTTAGTTCGCTCAAATTTCTTTTTAGCCATTTTAGACCCCCTTTATTCCTCAGCCCACAACCAGATTCGAACTGGTGACCCCGTTCTTACCAAGAACGTGCTCTTCCACCTGAGCTATGTGGGCATCTACCTCAGTATTATACAGGTTTTTGCACGCATCGTCTATAGACAAAGGACAGTAAGATCAGCCAATGGTGGAGGGGGCAGGATTCGAACCTGCGTAGCCCTCTCAGGCGGCAGTTTTACAGACTGCTCCGATTAACCACTCCGGCACCCCTCCCGGTGAAGTCCCCGCTAGAAACACAGCCCGAGAGGGGATTCGAACCCACTAACCTACCGATTACAAGTCGGTTGCGCTACCATTGCGCTACTCGGGCATCACCTCTCGTAGCTTCCTTTCCCAAACTAAACCAACTGGAATATTATAGATATGGGTAACTCAAAAGTCAAGCCGACCCTTAACTCTCAAGATCGGGCCTGGTAACCAAACTATATAGCTCTCTGGCCGCTGGCCCTTTAGGTAATCTATCTCATACTCGCCAGGGATAATGGGAGGTGGTTTTTCCTATATCCGGCAATAAATCTCTGAGGCCCCACCTTTGTGCCAACGGCCATCATTATATTAGCCAGTAAAGGGCTCGGCAACTATCTGTCACTTCTGTCCTCTTGACAATTTCAGCGGTGTATTATATACTAATTATGGTCATAAGTGCACTACTTATATTTTATGCGCTTAAGACAATAAAGATGTGGTGATGGATTATGGGTAGACCGTTTCTGTGGCGACGGGTGAGCTTTCTGCCGCCGATAACCTACTTTAAACCAGCCGGGATACCTCTAGCTAACCTTGCCGAAGTGCGACTGCTCGTTGAAGAAGCCGAGGCAATCCGTCTCAAGGACCTTGAGGGGCTGGAGCAGGAGGAGTGTGCTCAAAAGATGAGTATCTCAAGGACTACCTTCTCCCGGGTATTGGATTCAGCCAGGCAGAAAATGGCCGATGCCCTGCTCAATGGCAAAGCGATACGGATTGAAGGTGGCAATTTTGAGATGGCGGTGCGCCGCTTCAGATGCATTAGTGGCCATGAGTGGGAAGTGCCTTTCGAAACCATGATCACCGCACCGCCGGAGTTCTGCCCCGAGTGTCGCACCCCAAGCATCATGCCCGTTTGGCCCCCGGGGTTTGGCCGTAGTAGTCGGAGAAAAGGTCGCCGAGGAGGACAGGACTGGTAGATAAGTTACGTTGCTTTTGATACGGGTAGGTGTTCAGGATAATGAGGATTCTTGAAGATTTGATTTCGACACTCAACTTAGAAGCAGAAGTTAGGGATATTCGTCAGGGGCTTTTTCACACCGGCGTGCTGACGCGTGGTTGTGGACTGGCTGCCACACTCCCCCGTGATGCCCTGCAGCAGGAACCACCCTTTGTAAGGGAGCCTGGATCTTTGTTAAAGAAGAGTGCCCAGGAATTAGTTCAAATGGCCTATTCTAGGAGCATTCTTGAGGCAGCTATCGGCATGGCAACAATCAACTCGCTGCTTGAGATAAATGAGGGGCAGTGCCTAGAACTCAACGCCGGTAGCCTCATCGCAGAGAAAGGCAGGGGTAAAAGAGTGGCTATCGTGGGGCATTTTCCTTTTATTCCCAAAATCAGGGAGGTAGCCGCTGAAGTCTGGGTGATTGAGAAAAACCCGCGTGAGGGTGACTTCCCCGAGGTTGAGGCTATAAGACTTATCCCTCAGGCAGACGTGGTTGGTATTACCGGGACTACCTTTACCAACCAAACTATCGAGCAGTTGCTCAAGCTATGCAATCTTGAGGCTTATGTGGTGTTAATTGGGGACACGGCCCCTATATCCAGGGTTCTGTTTGACTACAATATTAATGCCATATCTGGCACTAAAGTGATTGACCCAGGACTAGCCCTGCGCTGCGTGAGCGAAGGGGCTACTTACCGACAAATAAATGGCACCAAGCAACTAACTATGATGAAAAAGATAAAGGAGGTGAAATATGCCTAACGGATTTGGTAGAGGTAGAGGTGCTGGCTTTAGTTTGAGAGGCGGCATGGGTTTTGGCTTTCGCGGTGCCTCGCCACCCTGGCCCTATGTGGGGAGAGGTAGAGGCGGGTTGCCGCGGTGCGGCTACTTTCTTAGTGGCGCTGGGGTAACCCCAGCCTGGCCGTACCAAGCCCCTTTCTACTCAAGGGCACCCTACGCTCCTGGCTACTATGCCCCTTCTGCAACCCAAATGGCACCAGATGAGGAGCTAAGCACCCTCAAGAATCAGGCAGAGGCAATAAAGGGGCAGCTTGAACAGATTGAGACCAGGATGCGTGACCTGGAAAGCCAGCAGTAGTTAAAACGATCAGCAAAAATCCCTAAAGGAGGTTCAATATGCCAGGACTAGATGGTACTGGCCCCATGGGCATGGGGTCGATGACCGGAGGCGGCCGGGGCTTATGTAGTCCCTGGGGAATAGGAGCTGCCCCAGTCGGGTATGGTCACCCCCGCTGGACAGGGTATCCCTACCCATACCATAGACCTTATGGCCGCGGGTTTTTCGGCTCAAGAATGCTACCCCCTACGCCACAAATGGCCCGCGAGCAGGAGCTAGCGGCGTTAAAGTCCGAGTCTCAGTTCCTGAGTGAGGGGCTCAAGCAGATGGAGGCCCGGATAAAGGCGCTGGAAGGCAGGGCAGAACCATGAAGATAGTAATTTCAGCTAGCGGTCCCAATCTGGAGGCCGAGGTAGACCCGCGTTTCGGGCGCTGTCAGTATTTTATCATTGCTGATCCGGAAACGATGGAATTCGAAGCCATTGAGAACTCCAGTGTCATGGCGGCCGGCGGCGCTGGTATTTCTGCCGGTCAGATGATTGCCGAGAGAGGTATAGAGGCAGTCCTCACCGGCAACTGCGGCCCTAACGCCTATCAGGTGCTGTCCTCTGCCGGCATCAAGGTGATAACCGGGGTATCGGGAAAGGTAAAGGACGTTATCGAAGAATACCGGGCCGGCAAATTCAAGACAAGTGGTCAAGCCAATGTGCCCGACCACTTTGGCATGGGTACTGGCCCTGGAGCGGGGCGTAGCTTTGGTATGGGCAGAGGTATGGGCCGTGGTATGGGGAAAGGTATGGGTAGAGGTATGGGCAGTGGGGTTGGAATGATAACCCCAGCAGGCATACCAGCCCAGCCACAAAGCCCGGAGCAAGAACTGGAGATACTCAAAGCTCAATCACAGGCACTGACACAACAACTATCTACCATAAAACGACGCATTGAAGAGCTCGAGAAAAACAGGGAATAAAAAGACAAAGGCGGAGGTAAAATTATGCCTAGAGGAGACGGAACCGGGCCTCCCTGGGGAGGTGGTCCGGGTACAGGTAGAGCTTCTGGTAAAGGTGGCAAGGGGGCCGGAAGAATGGGGGGCACCCAACCAGGCGCCGGCCCCGGTGGGGAATGTGTTTGCCCCAGCTGTGGAACGAGAGCCCCTCACCAGGCAGGCATCCCCTGCTACAATGTTGGCTGTCCGAAGTGCGGCACAAAGATGGTAAGAGGCTAGATGATCATATCTGTTGCCAGCGGGAAAGGCGGGACGGGCAAGACGCTGGTCGCTGCCAGCCTTGCTCTTTCACTGAAAGACAGCCATAAAGTCACGCTACTTGACTGTGATGTCGAGGAGCCTAATGCTCATGTTTTCCTCAGGCCATTACTTACCGGCAGTGAGCCGGTCAACATCCCGGTGCCCAAAGTAGCTGAAGATAAGTGTAATTGCTGTGGTAAGTGTGCTGAGGTATGTGCCTACCATGCCATCGCTGTGCTTGAGAATAATGTGCTGACCTTTCCTCAGCTTTGCCACGGCTGCGGTGCCTGTAGCTACCTCTGCCCGGAGGAGGCAATCTCGGAGGAGCCGAGGGAAATGGGGGTGGTGGAATGGGGTCACTCGAATGGCATCTGTTTTATTCAGGGCATACTCAACGTTGGCGAGGCAATGGCGCCGCCGGTTATCAGAAAGGTGAAGGAACACGGGAATAATGGTGGCGTCGTTATCAGAGACGCACCGCCAGGAACATCATGTCCCGTGGTGGAGGCAATTAAGGGCAGTAACTTCTGTCTCCTGGTAACTGAGCCGACCCCCTTCGGGCTTAATGACCTCGTCCTCGCCGTCGAGACAGTGAGGGAGCTAGAAATTCCATGTGGTATCGTCCTCAACCGCGCCGGTCTCGGTGACAACAAAGTGGAAGAATACTGCCGTAAGGAAGGCATACCCGTCCTGCTCACGATCCCCTTGGATACCGAGATAGCCCGCCTTTACTCCCGGGGTACTACTTTGGTAGAGGGTATGCCGCAGTGGAAAGGTAGTTTCCTTGAGCTTTTTGAGCGTATAAGGGAGATAGTAGATTGAAAGAGGTAGTGATACTCAGTGGTAAGGGAGGCACCGGCAAGACCAGCATTGTCGGCTCGCTGGCCGCCCTAGCGAAAAGAAAGGTGCTTGCTGATTGCGATGTGGATGCCGCCGATCTTCATCTGTTGCTCAACCCCTCTGTTAAAGAAAAAACCGAGTTCTGGAGCGGTCAGGTAGCCCATATTGACTTGGACAGGTGTACCGAATGCGGTTTATGCCAGGACCTGTGCCGTTTTGATGCCATCAGGGGTTACAAAGTTGACCCCGCTTCTTGCGAGGGATGCGGATTTTGCTTCCGGGTATGCCCGGCCGAAGCGATAACCATGAGGGAAAACCTGTCCGGGCACTGGTTTATTTCAGATACCAGATATGGTCCTCTGGTTCATGCCCGGCTGGGAATCGCTCAGGAGAACTCCGGTAAACTGGTAGCCCAGGTACGGCAGCAGGCGAAGCGGGTCGCTAAGGAGCTGGACTCAGACTACATTATCAGCGACGGGCCGCCCGGTATCGGCTGCCCGGTAATCTCGTCGCTGTCCGGGGCCAGCCTGGCTCTTCTGGTTACCGAGCCGACACTTTCCGGGATACATGACCTGGAAAGGGTGCTCGGTGTCTGTCATCATTTCGAGATTCCGGCTGTGGTTTGTATCAACAAGTACGATCTTAATGAAGACAATACCCGCCAGATCGAGGTTTATTGTGCAAGCCAAGGTATCAGCGTGACTTCCAAAATCCCGTTTGATAACATTGTAACCGAGGCTCTAGTAAATGGAGTACCCGTAGTAGAGTACCCCGATAGCCGGGTCACGCTGGAGATGGAGAAGCTATGGGATAGTATCTCCAGACTGCTGGAGCACAAGGGAAAGAGGGGATAAAAGCTTGCCTATCTACGAATATGAGTGCCTGAAATGCGGGGAGCGATTCGAGCTTCGGCGGAGTATGGCTGATAGCGACAAGGAGGCAGAATGCCCCAAGTGTGGGGCACAGCTGACACACCGTATCTTCTCGACATTTGCCACACATTCTTCTAGTAGTTCCTGCGCTCCCGGTGCTCCTACCTGAAGCGTGAGCCAGTGAGGCAGTTTGTCTTACCAGAAGCCACTGATGATGAGTCTGAAAGATCTCTTGCCGAAGGCAATCAGTTACGGTTAAAATAAACTTGCGCCCTGGAAAATACAAAATATAAACTTAAGGTTAAATAAGCAAATCCTGGAGGTGCTTTATGAGGTGCGCAGTACCGGTAGCTGGCGGTATGGTGTCAGCACACTTTGGACACTGTGAACAGTTCGCCCTTTTTGATATCGATAAGCAGAGCAAGAAGATTTTGCGAAAGGAGCTCATCTCCTCGCCAGGGCACCAGCCTGGCCTACTGCCAAAATGGCTGGCCGAGCAGGGTGTATCGCTGGTAATTGCTGGGGGGATGGGTTCGCGTGCCCAGGGTCTCTTTCAGCAAAACCGCATTGGCGTGGTCATCGGTATCCTGGAAAGCGACCCAGAGAAAGTAGTTCTGAGCTATTTGAACGGCAAACTGAATACCGGGCCAAATATATGTGATCACTAAGTCATAAAGTGAGGAACAGATAAAGGGAGCTGTTGAGAAGCTTCGATTTGTCAGCTAGATAAGGGGACAAATCTTCTGGGCCTCATCGTTATTATTAGCTATATTTGGCACTGTGCCCCAAGCCGCCGTGGACGGCTAGCGGTGTTGCGTGTAAGAATCAAAACTCTCTTCGGCTTGGCTTAGATATTTTGAGTAAATAGTAATGCAACAAGAAAAAAGTCATCGGATGCCACTAACTATATTTAGCCAAGCCTTTATTTTGAGCTTCGCCATGTATTCTTCCATGTACTGCGTTCCCCCCATGGAGCATATCCTCAAGGCA
>DAOULZ010000014.1:0-49800 GCA_034414575.1 Dehalococcoidales bacterium
TTCTCCTCCTCTACCTCAGCCGGGGCCGCCTCAGCAACCGCCTCGGCCTTCTTCCGCCGCGCCGGCTTCTTCTCCTCCTCTACCTCAGCCGGGGCCGCCTCAGCAACCGCCTCGGCCTTCTTCCACCGCGCCGGCTTCTTCTCCTCCTCTACCTCAGCCGGGGCCGCCTCAGCAACCGCCTCGGCCTTCTTCCGCCGCGCCGGCTTCTTCTCCTCCTCTACCTCAGCCGGGGCCGCCTCAGCAACCGCTTCCGGTATTTCCCCAGCCTCCTCAACCACGGCCTCGGGAAGAATATCACCCTTATATATCCAGACCTTGACTCCAATCCGACCCAAGGTAGTACGTGCTTCAGTAAAACCGTAATCAATATCAGCCCGGAGCTTATGCAGTGGTACCTGACCCTGATGCAGCATCTCACGGCGAGCTATCTCAGTGCCAGCTAACCTGCCCGAGCAGGTAATTCTCATCCCCTTAGCCCCGGCCTCAATAGTGCGGGCAATAGCTTGCTTCATCGCCCTTCGATAAGCAATCCGCCGCTGGATCTGCTCCGCCACCGCAACTGCCACCAAATAGGCGTCAAGCTCAGGTTGCTTAATCTCCTGGATATTGAGTTGAACCCGGCTCCCGACAAGGTCCTCAAGATACTGTCGCATTTCATCAACCCTCTGTCCCCCCCGTCCAATAACCACCCCCGGGCGAGCCGTGCGAATATTCAGCAATATCTTATCTCCCTGTCGATCAATTTCGACTAAGGAAATGCCAGCACTGACATACCTTGAGCTGATAGCCTGCCTCAGCTTCAGGTCCTCATGCAAAAACTGAACGTAGTTTTTATCGGCATACCACTTCGCCTGCCAGTCCCGTATGATACCCACTCTAAAACCAACCGGATGAACCTTACGCCCCAACTTGCTCCTCCTCGGCAACGAAAACCGTAATATGGCTTGCCCGCTTTAGGATAGGTCCGGCTCTCCCCCGGGCTCGAGGACGATACCGCTTCATAGTCGGTGCCTCATCGACGGAAATTCGTACAATTTTCAAGTCTGGCGACATCTGATAATTATTTTCCGCATTGGCGGCGGCTGATTTCACAACCTTAGCAATAACCTTAGCCTTGGGGGTAGCCGTAAACTCAAGCGCGACTAAGGCTTCGGCCACATTCATGCCGCGCACCATGTTCACCAGCGGCCGCAACTTACGCGGCGATACCCTTATATTCTTAGCTACTGCCTTCACTTCCATTTCATGCCTTACCCAAATCCTACTTCTTCACCCGGGCCGCCCTCTCCGCCCTAGAGACATGCCCCCTGAAGGTTCGAGTGGCGGCGAACTCGCCCAGCTTATGCCCCACCATATTCTCGGTGATAAAGATAGGCACATGCCTACGGCCGTTGTGCACCCCGATAGTCAGCCCGACCATCACCGGCAGGATAGTGGAGGAACGCGACCAGGTCCTGATTACCGTCTTCTGACTGGAACGGCTGGCTGCCTCCACCTTCTTTAACAACTTAGGATCAATTGCTGGGCCCTTCTTAGTTGACCTTGACATCTTATGCTACCCTCGCTTCGTCTACTTACCACGACGCTTGACGATCAGCCTGTCGGAGGCTTTTGGTTTACGAGTCTTATAGCCCAAAGCTGGCTTACCCCAGGGCGTTTTGGGCCCCGGAAGCCCCACCGGCGACCGGCCTTCTCCGCCACCATGCGGATGGTCACGTGGGGTCATCGCCGACCCGCGCACGGTAGGACGCCAGCCCAACCAGCGCTTGCGCCCCGCCTTACCTAACTTAATACTGCGACGGTCAATATTACCCACCTGACCGATAGTCGCCATGCAATCGCTATTAATACGCCTCATCTCACCAGACGGCAACCGTACCAGAACGTACTTCCCCTCTTTAGCCATAAGCTGAGCGGCAGCCCCGGCACTACGCACCATCTGTCCACCCTTCCCCTTCTCCATCTCAACATTATGCAGTAACGTACCACTCGGGATCAGCCTTAAAGGCAAGGCGTTGCCCGGTTTTATCTCGGCATCACCACCCGACTTTACGGTATCACCCACACTAAGCTCCAGAGGGGACAAAATATAGCGTTTCTCCCCATCAACATAGTAAATAAGGGCAATATTTGCCGAGCGGTTAGGATCATATTCAATTGCCACCACCCGGCCCGGAACCCCGATCTTATCCCGCCTGAAGTCAATAATCCGAAGCCTTCGCTTGGCGCCACCGCCCCGATGCCGAACCGTCATCCGGCCCTGGTTATTACGCCCCCCCCGCTTCCTCAGGGGCAGGACCAGCGATTTCTCCGGCTTACTCTTGGTTATCTCTTCAAATGTAGCGCCGCTCATCCCCCGCCGGCCCGGCGAGGTCGGCCGATACACCTTTAAGGCCACTTAAGCTCCTCCTTCATCAGTCCTAAACACCCTCAAAGAACTGGATACTGTCGCCCGGCTGGAGAGTGACGATCGCCTTTTTCCAAGCTTGGGTTAACACCTGTCGTCTCCCTACTCGCCGTGTCTTACCTCTCATAATAATCACGTTAACAGCGGTCACCTTGACCCCAAAGGCCTTCTCCACCGCCTGCTTAACCTGCTGTTTATTAGCCTTTCCAGCAACCTCAAAGGCATACTTACCCAGAGCTTGAAGCGCGGTATTCTTCTCAGTTATCACCGGACGGCGCAACACCTGATAGGAGTGCACGGTCACCTCCTTGAGACAGGTCGTTTCCCCACAGCTCTTCTGCATTACGCACCGCAGACTCAGTCATCACCAGCACCCGATAGGAGAGAAGATCAATCACGTTAAGTATATTAGCCGGCAAAGTTTTAACCAGCGAGAGGTTACGGGCTGATTTAACCACGTTTGCCTCCGGCTCGGCAGTAACAATAAGCGCCGAGGTATCCACCCCCAGCCCCGCCAGAATACGCACCATTTCCTTAGTTTTTGGCTCGCTGAGGTTAAACTCCTCGATAACCTTTAACTCCTCATCTCTTACCTTCGCTGAGATTAGACACCTAAGCGCCAAGTGGCGCATTTTCTTCGGCATCGCCTGCCGATAGCTCCTCGGCTTCGGCCCGAAAACGACCCCGCCACCGCGGCGTATCGGTGAGCGGCGGCTGCCCGCTCGAGCATAGCCGGTGTGCTTCTGCCGAAACAACTTTCTACTGCTACCCACAACTTCACCGCGGGTCTTGGTGCTGGCGGTTCCCTGACGAGCATTAGCCTGCTGCCTGACCATCGCCTGGTGCATCACCGCCTCGTTAAACGGCTCGGCAAAAAGCCGGTCGCTAACCTCAATCTGCTTAACTACCTCTCCATTAAGACTGTAAACCGGAATCTGCACCTGCCTACTCCCCTCCCGCCGACTTTGTTATCAGTAACAGTCCATTCTTCGCCCCAGGTACCGCTCCCTTAATCAAGAGGAGATTACGCTCCGGGTCAGCCTTAAGCACCTCAAGCTTACGCACGGTGACGCGCCGGTTACCCATATGCCCCGCCATACGCGTCCCCTTGAGCACCCTACCCGGTGAGGTAGTCGCTCCGATAGAACCTGCATGCCGATGCCGGTCTGACTGCCCGTGGGTCTTCGGCCCGCCAGCAAAACCGTAGCGTTTCACCACTCCGGCAAAGCCCTTACCCTTGGACACACCGGTAACATCGACCAAGTCACCATCCTTAAATATACTCACGTCGACCTTCACCTGAATATCCCCGATGTCATCCACCCTGAATTCCCTGAGGTACCTAAACTGCCCCAGACCCCTGAGATGACCTCGCTCCGGGGACTTGAGCCGCTTCGCCTCACCGAATCCAAGCTGGACAGCGTTGTATCCCTCTTTAGCCGCTGTTTTAATCTGAATGACTGAGCACGGGCCAGCCTCGACCGCAGTTACCGCCTCCGCTTCACCGCTGTCCCTGAAAATCTGGGTCATTCCTAATTTTTTGCCGATAATCCCGGCTATCATATCCCTAGCCTCCCCGGCTCAGTACCTTGTGTCCCAACTCTCATAATTTAATATCTATGTCAACCCCCGACGGCAGGTTCAACTTGGTCAAGGAGTCTATTGTCTTGGAGGTAGTCTCTATAATATCGATGAGTCTCTTATGCGTCCGAATCTCAAACTGCTCCTGAGAGTCCTTATCGATAAATGGGGAACGGATAACGCTAAACTTCTTGATATGGGTGGGCAGCGGTATCGGCCCGCTAACCACCGCTCCCGTCCGCTCCACCGCCTCGACTATCTGTAGCGCCGACAGGTCAAGGATCTTGTGGTCATAGCCCTTTAACCTAATACGAATCTTCTGTTTCGCCATAAGCTGTTAGAGAACGAATTATCTCCCCCCCGTAATCTTTATCTTATCGGCTAATTCCGACGGCACCTCCTGGTAGCGATAGAACTCCATAGAATGAGTGGCTCTCCCCTGGGTTAACGACCTGAGATCAGTAGCATACCCGAACATCTCCGCCAGGGGCACGAAAGCATGCACGATGCTCATATCATTCTGTGTCTCCATCGAGGCAATATGCCCGCGCCTCGAATTAAGATTGCCGATTACATCGCCCAGAAACTGGCCCGGAGCGACTATCTCCAGCTTCATAACCGGCTCCAGCAGGACCGGTTTAGCTTTACGGACGCCACTCTTTAATGCTATTGAGCCCGTCATCTTAAAGGCCAAATCCGAAGAGTCAACCTCGTGATAACTGCCGTCATAGAGGGTTGCCTTAATATCAACCACCGGGTAACCGGCGACGACTCCGGTATCCATTGCCTCCTGGATCCCAGCTTCTACCGCCGGGATATATTGCTTCCGTATAGCACCATCCTTAACCTTATCCACAAACTGAAAGCCCTGGCCACGTTCCATAGGCTCAAGCTCGAGCCAAACATGCCCATACTGGCCACGCCCGCCGGTCTGCTTTATAAACCTACCCTCAGCCTGTACCGGCACCGTTATTGTCTCCTTATAGGCAACCCAGGGTCTGCCTACCTTAGCACTTACCCTGAACTCGCTGAACAGACGGTTAACCAAGACCTCCAGGTGAAGCTCACCCATGCCAGAGATAACCGTTTGGGCCGTCTCATCATTATAGGCCACCTTAAAGGTAGGATCCTCTTCGGCCAGCTTGTTCAGAGCCTCTCCAATCTTGTCCTGGTCAGCTCGACTCTTGGGCTCAATGGCCACCGAGACCACCGGTTCCGGAAAACGGATCGCCTCCAGAAGTACCGACTGCGATTGATAACACAGAGTATCACCGGTAAAGGTATTCTTGAGACCCAGGGTAGCCACGATAGCCCCGGTATCAGCCGCATCTATTTCCTCACGATGATTAGCGTGCATCAAGAGTAGCCGTCCGATGCGCTCCTTCTTACCCCGGGTTGAATTAAACACCTGAGCGCCAGCCTTTACCCTGCCCGAATACAGCCTCAAATAGACCAGCCGTCCCACAAAGGGGTCGGTGACTACCTTAAAGGCCAGGGCAGTAAAGGGGGCATCGTCTTTAGCCGGACGCGTGACTAAAGCCCTGGTCCGGGCATCAACTGCCTCTACCGGGGGTACATCCAGCGGGGACGGAAGATAGGCCACGATGGCATCAAGCAATAACCGGACACCCTTGTTCCGCAAAGCACTGCCACAGAGGATGGGCACCCCCTTGTTAGCTAAAGTTGCCCTTCTCAGCGCTAGCCTTAACTCAGCCGGAGTGACATCCCTGCCCTCAAGATAAGCCACCATAATATCGTCATCAACTTCAGCCAGCTTCTCAATTAATGCCTGGCGGGACTCACGACATCTGGTCTGCTCTGAGTCAGGAATAACCACTTCTCGTGGTTTTGACTCCGGGTCTTCATCAAAATGCCACGCCTTATTCTCAACCAGATCAATAACGCCCTCAAAGGAGGTCTCAATACCTAAAGGCATCTGTATCGGTAAAGGTTTGGCTCTCAGTCGCTGCTCAATCATAGCTAAGGCTCGCTTAAAATCGGCCCCGATTCTATCCATCTTATTTATGAAACAGATGCGAGGTACGCGGTACTTATCCGCCTGCCGCCAGACCACTTCAGATTGAGCCTCAACCCCAGCCACCGCATCAAAAACGACCACTCCGCCGTCCAGCACCCTCAGACTGCGCTCCACCTCAGCCGTAAAATCCACATGCCCCGGCGTATCAATGATATTGATACGATGATCTCGCCAGTAACAGGTGGTAGCGGCGGCCGTAATCGTAATGCCCCGCTCTCTCTCCTGCTCCATCCAATCCATGACCGCGGTCCCCTCATGTACCTCGCCCAACTTGTAGGTGCGACCGGTATAATAAAGTACTCTCTCGGTGACGGTAGTCTTACCGGCATCGATATGAGCGATAATAGCGATATTCCGTATGCGGTCTAATGGGAAATCTCTTGGCACAACCTTACCCTCTGCCTCACACCTTACTGATATTGAATCCTGAACTAGGACATTAGCACTGCTGATATTAACCACCTCACCATCTGTAATGAGCAAAGGCCCTATTTGCCTCAGCCATTCTATGGGTATCCTCTCGCTTCTTAACCGTGGCTCCCTGCCCCTTAGCTGCATCACCAAGTTCAGCGGCTAAGCGCTCAGCCATAGACCTGCCCGTCCTCGCCCGGCTTGACTTTATCAGCCAACGCATCGCCAAAGATAGGCCGCGACCCGCTCTGACCTCAATCGGCACCTGATAGGTAGCCCCGCCAACACGACGCGGCTTAACCTCAAGCAAAGGTATGGTATTTTTTAATGCCTGCTCCAAAACGTTGACCGGCGGCTTGCCCGCCTCCTGCTCCAAGATTTGCAGAGCCCCATAGACAATCCCCTCTGCCGTGCTCTTCTTACCATCCAACATTACCCTGTTAATTAACCTGGTCACGGTTTCACTGTGATACTTAGCATCAGGCAGTATTTCTCTTTTAGTAACTCGGGCTCGCCTTGGCATTTTGCCTCCTTAGCCTATTCAACCTCAGCCGTTTCTCTAGCTCGCTTACTTCCATATTTACTACGGCCCTGACGTCGATCGGCAACGCCACCAGCATCCAACGCACCCCGAATAATGTGGTAGCGAACACCAGGCAAATCTCTAACCCGGCCTCCGCGAATCAGAACCACCGAATGCTCCTGTAATTCGTGCCCCTCCCCCGGGATATAGGCTATCACCTCCATCCCGTTAGTCAGCCGCACCTTAGCTATTTTCCTTAGCGCTGAGTTGGGTTTCTTCGGGGTGGTTGTCTTAACATAAATACAAACCCCACGCTTCTGCGGGGAGCCCTTACCGAGCAACCTCTTATTCTTCAAAGCATTATAGCTAAAGCGCAAGGCCGGCGTTTTCGCCTTCTTGGCCAGCTTCTTGCGCCCGCCCCGGATAAGCTGATTAACCGTCGGCACTACTTACCTCCTATATCCCCACAATTTTAATGGACGAGCCCTGACTCATCCATTAAGATAGAAACGATAGATTGAAACCTAAAATCCAATCTATCGCTTATCAGCTGTGACACCGAAAGCTAACGCTTGAGTTTAACACAGCCAAATTTAAATGTCAATAACCACAAGGCTAACCCAAGGCTCAATCTATATTCTCGTGCTGATAAACCCCCTGATAGCCCTCTGCCTCCTGAGACAGCCACCAAAAAACAAGCTGCACAATTCGGGCATTTTTCTGCAAACGGAATCCCCGGGGGTTATAGACCACCAATAGAGACTGGGAACGACCGGAATAGCCCGCATCCCACACTGCCGTGCCCACGGTAACCCCACAGCGGAGTAAGCTCGACCTGGGCCTAGCGAGCGCCATAACATTCTTAGGCAGATGGACAATCTCATTATAGGTAATAGAGTAGATGCCAGGCACTAGGTCAATAAAATCCAGACCATCAAAGGCAAGAGGGGCTAACTCCGGTAATCGCCTCTCATTATTTCCAACCGCTATCTTACCTGATGACTGAAGTAAAGCTACTTCACGCAGTGTCAGGTCAAACCCATTAGGTTGAAGCTGCTCATCAAGGTTAAGGTAGCTTTCGATTAGCGGCGGCTTCCGCTCTAGCAATCGATGGATGTCATGCTGGGATAAAACGGCTGACATTTCAAATTACCCCCTGCACCACCGCCCAGTATAGCATCTTTTATCCGTGCTGAGAAGAAAATAAGTCGTCAGTGAACAGTGGTATCATATCCCTTTAAGGGTAATTTGAAGTTTCACAGGACGGCGTTGCCAGCCCATAAATCACTACCTTTATTACATTAACCAGCCGTGTTTCAACCAAGGCACCAGCTAGAGTTACGACCGACCTATGCCAGTAACCCTCCTAGGGCAGCGGTGTCTCCATAAATACATCGTGCTCGTGACTCTCTATGATAGAATCGAATTTTGGCATAAGTGCCATAAACTCAGGAGTGTTAGCCAATGCAACCCATTTATCCATGGCTGCAAGATTGTCAAACTCAAAAATGTAGGTGATGGTATGCTGCATATCACCCGTACCACTCATGAGCATCAGCCGCTTAAAGGGTGGCATTGCCCCAGCACCCTCGGTGACACCGAACATCTTCTTTTCAAGCTCCATGTACTCCGCCATCTTGCCAGGTAGAATCTTCGTTTTGCACAGCATTATTACTTTCATCTCACCCTCCTTCAGTTTTGATTTAACTATAGTCAACGGGGGACACCCTGTTCCCCCCAACTAAAAGCTGATAATCACCAAATTCACTCCCCATAATGCGCAGCGTGCAGGGAGCACCAGAGACGCTGAACCTCTGTTCCCGCACAAAGTCAAAGGGGTATTTGCTTCTATAAACCAGCATCCCGTCAACCACGATTCTTCTTCTACCAGTCCGGTGGGTATGCTCAAGCTCTACTACGTGACGTATTCCCTGCAGGTCAAAAGCCCATGCCCTCGTTGGCATTTAAACCCCCTCTTGCCCAGCCTTACGAATCCTGTTCAAACTACAAATGCCATGCAACAGACTAACACGAAAATTGAGCAGGCTACTCCTTAAGGCTCACTACTAGCTCTTCCAGCTGCTCTATCGAGATTATGGGACGAACATCAGAGAATTTAACATAGGGAAAGAAGCTCTGGATAGCATCGCTAACTGTCATTTCATCACCTTCGTGAATAGAGAACCCCTTCATTTCGCCAGCGAAACACCCCCAGTCTTTAGTCCTACCTGTTGCAATACGCTGTTTTATCCCCTGAATCATTGGAGCCCATGAAGCAGCCCTTTCTTTACGGTCAGCGGGGACCTTCGTCGGGTCTAGTTCCCATAGCATTAAATATCTTGCCATCCTAATGAACCTCCTTTTTGAAGAATTACCTAGGTGTTAAAATTATATGCCTATTTTTGTGCTTGTCAATACCCTACCCCACCGAACCCTACAGGGCAGAACAAAAAGCGGCAGCGGCTGGATTTGAACCAGTGACCAAGATAATTGTTGTTCATAATTATTTCACGGATATCGCTTCTCCAAAAACCATAAATTTCCGTTGAAATTCCTGCACGATCACTTTGGGAGGCAAAACCTGTTGACTAGCCGAAGCCCCAAGGTTAAAATTATCTTCAAAAGGAGGTAGGTATTATGTTTAAAGCAGCGAACATCATTATGGCACTCAACGCAGACCCTCGGCAGCATCGAGCCACGATTAAGGGCGACCAATTTGAATACACTACGGTAGTAATCCCGCTATTTAACTTCGATCAGGCTGCCCAAGTAGGTAAAGAGTTGGTTGAAAAAGAGGGAGTACAATCGATAAGCCTCTGCCCCGGCTTCTCACATGAAGGGATAGCCAAGGTTCGAAGCGCACTTGGCGAAGGAGTTCCCATAAATGTCTCCCGGGGTGATGTACCAAGCACCATGATGATCGCACAAATCCTAGCCAAAGAAGGGTGGCTTCCCGCAGGGCACTAGGGTTAATGGAGTGCCTAGACTGAATCCTAGAAGTCTCAGAACGACCCTGGCTATCTAGCACATCTGCAGCCTGAAAGTACAGATAGCAGGCAGGAATTGGGGCATACGGGTATTTCTCTAGCTTTAATCACCCAAATCAGAGAAACCGAGGCGAAAAGAACTGGCAGCGGCTGGATTCGAACCTTATTTCTTTATGCACCGAAGAAGGGCAAAACAAGTAGTAAGTAGAATATGATATATTTAAGTATTAACATTATAATAACGATTCGTCTAGGAGAGTAACACATGAGACTAACCCCGATTGAACTTATTGAACTTAACGAAGACATACTGCAAACAATCGGTAACACTCCTCTCGTGAAGATAAATAGGTTAAACCCGAATAGTAACACTACGATATATGCTAAGCTCGAAGGATCCAATCCTACTGGAAGCATCAAGGACAGGATTGCGTTAAGTATGATCCAACAGGCTGAGGCAGAGGGCAAATTAACTAAAGGGAAAACAATCATTGAGCCGACCTCTGGAAACACAGGGGTAGCACTAGCGATGATTGGGGCGGTAAAGGGCCATGAAGTTGAAATAGTCATGAGTGATTCAGTCTCTGTTGAGAGACAGCAAGTGATCAGGGCGTTCGGCGGAAAGGTAACCTTGACCGAAGGCAAATTTGGCACAGATGGAGCTATCAGGAGAGCGAGAGAACTAATCAGAGAATGTCCCCAGAAATATTTCATGCCAGACCAATTTTCCAATGAATACAACAAAATTGCGCATTATAAGACTACAGGGGAAGAGATATGGAAACAAACTGGTGCCCAAATAGACTACTTTGTTTCATCGATCGGAACCTCGGGCACAATCATGGGTGTAGGAAAAACCTTGAAGGAACGCAACCCGCAAATCAAAATAGTCTGTGCACATCCAGTAAAGGGACACTATATCCAGGGACTCAAGAACATGGAAGAAGCAATCGTACCGTCGATATATGACCCTTCACAGATTGACATTACGATTATGGTCGAGACAGAAGTCGCTTATGAGATGACGAGGCAAATCGTCAGAAATGAAGGTATATTTGTTGGTATGAGCAGTGGTGCCGCCATGTACGCAACCATTGAGATTGCCAAGAAAATAGAGTCAGGAACAATTGTGGTTATCTTCCCAGACAGGGGAGAGAAATACTTAAGCACAAAACTATTCAAGAAATGAAAGATGCGCGAAATCATGTCCAATAAACTAAGTGGCCGCGGCTGGATTTGAGCCAGCGACCGAGGATTCGGAGACTATGTTGTTTTACCAAGCCGATACAACCATGCCGCGAATGAGTTGTATAATCTTGCTATTCGACCTGTGATAGGCCAAAATGCAATTGCCATACGACAATATGCTCTGAAGATACGTCTAGCGACCCTTATTTCGAACACTCCATAAACCGTTAGCCTATATCTATACTAAGACATCGGACTGTTATCTAGCAAAGTTGTAGAACGAGGTTTAACTATACCCCACCGAACCCCACAGGGTAAGCACAAAATAAGTGGCAGCGGCTGGATTTGAACCAGTGACCAACGTTCGTTTCCTCCGAGTCCACCACCGATCACAACACAATGGCCAACTATATAAAAGGGGGCCATCCAGACTCACTAATTAACTAAAACAGACAAGATCTCTTCCATATTGTTAAACAACACCGATAGATGGCCTTCATTTGGATAGAACTTGCTAACACAGTCAGGGATTTCACTGGCAATTAGTCTCCCCACAGCAATTGGAGAAACTGTATCTTGTTCCCCATGCCAAAGATGCACCATCATTGAGATATCTTCTAGCCTGAAACCCCATTCTCGCGCAACCAAGGCCATGTCAAAGACAGCACCTCTAGCTCCAAACCTATGTGCCTCCAAATAGTTATTTATGAACGCCCTTCTTGCAGACGACCAATTGAATATTGCTCTATCTGGCTGAGCGAGATGGATTTTGTAGTTTGAGAAAAAACATCTGGTAACCTACGGGCTATGTGGTCGCCACATTTTATCGAATACCTCATCAATAACGGCATCCTCCGTGTAACGAGGGAAGCCATTCTTATGGCACGCAGCTTGCCCACCGCAGAAACCGATACGTTACTTGGAACCTCACAACTAACCATGCCTGCATTAGTTAATCGACTCGGTATTTTAAAAGCACAAGCAGCCGCATATGCCGCACCTGCCGAAAGCCCGATCACGGCGAAACGACCGATATAAAGGTTGTTAGCCGCCGCCATAACATCATCAGGCCAATCCAGAAGTTGCCTACCTGGTTTGAATTGCGAAATGCCAAAACCCGGCCGGTCTATAGAGATGATACGAGCATTCAGTTTAATGGCTACTGGTTCTAAAGCTCTACCTGAAAGTCTAGAACTATTTGCTCCATGGAAGTAAAAAACCGGCTTGCCATCGGGAACACCAAACTCGGTGTATCCCAAAACCCGCCCATCTGTAAGCTCTATCCTCTTGTCGTCTGTATGCAAATCGAATCTAGTATACCCTTTCTTAATATTAATATACCTATAGCATAACACACAGATTATCCTATTATTTTAGTTTGTCGAAATGAATATAGTTAATTGGTGATAACCAGGCTCAGCAAAACAGGTGGTGATTATCGAATGAATACCGAGGGATTTAAGCTAAGAAAAGTGGCAGCGGCTGGATTTAATTCAAGCGGTTGGCCCGCGCTCTCCTCCTGAACGAAAAATTCGAACAAACTCTCTGACCACCTTGGCGAAGCGATGCCATTCCCAAATCCATTGATCTATACTCGAAACACCTTCGAGGGTGTGCCCGACCATGAGCGTCGCTGGAACATGGTCATCTCATAAGGCACCAGACCATCTCGAAGCACCCTATCCTGCAATTCTAGAACGTCACTATAGTCTATCTCACAGTAGTACCGGTACCAGTCCTGTATCATGCACGCCAACTGAAACAGGTAACCTTCATTGCCAAAATCCTTGTATTTCTCCTTGAGATCGGGATGCTCTCGCAGCATTCTGTTTGCCTTGGAGCCAGGAAAAGGCACCAAGCTTCCCCACTCAAACCTGTCAAAGTTATCAAATTCGGTAAGTTTCTTTAGAAATTCAACCGTCCTTTCCAGGCTTTCTTTGCTCTCACCCGGGACTCCAACGACCACACCAGCGATCACGCCAATCCTGTATTTCTGCAACAACTCCATGGCCCTCATATTATCCTCGAGCGTCGCCCGCTTATTCATGCTTTCCAACATTCTAGGATCACCCGACTCCATACCAACAAAGACGCTAACACAGCCAGACTCAGCCAGCAGCCTAGCAACCTCCTCATCTATGTCTTCGGCATCAACATAATTGGTATAATGAATCTTTAATCCATTTGGTTTCGCCGCACAGAAGGCCTTGAACCACTCTTTGTCGCCGACGAAGTTATCCGACGGGTCCCAGATGAAGTCTGCCTGGTATTTCTCGACCAAGGACGAGATCTCATCCCAGACAAGCTTAGGGTCTCTAAGCCGCAGATCATAATAAGGAATCGCGCAGAATACACAACCACCCTCTGCTTGTGAACGCCACATGCATCCTTTCTGGGAATAAATGTTAATGGGTCTCTTAAATGGATCACAGATCGGATACTCAGGATCTTTACTGTTCTTAAAATACACTTCCATGTCCAGAAGATCCCTATCTGGTACTGGAAGCTCATCAAGACACGGTAATTTTATCGGGTTTTCCTTGATCTCACGATTGTCACGATAAACGAGATTCTCTATTGAACTTAGTGGAGCGGCGGCAACATACTTTGAGAAAGCAAGCTCACCATCATACCTAATTACAGCATCGACAAAGTCATAATATCTCAAGATCTCCCTAGCCAGCGGAGTTGCCGCCGCTCCCCCCAAGACTACTCTGGCACCTCTTCCCTTGGCAACCTTAGCCACTTCGATGGCATAGTCATAACCCCCTCCAGTCGCTGATATTCCGACAAGGTCGGCATCAATCCGACTCTTCACTTCACCCAGAGTCAGGACATTGTTTCCGTCAAGAATCTCTACCTCAACACCAGGATTATTCTGCTTGATATAAGTCCCTACAGATAGAATGCCTACGGGCTGAGGCCATCTGGCAAATTTAGCTATATACTTTTCTGATCTCCCCGGTGAACGTATCTGAATCAGGCGCTGTAGTATAGCAGCAAACAGGTCCCTGGATACGGCCACCTCAGCTAGCCGGAAGATAATCTGCCGAGCGCAACGCACGAGAGGATAAGGCCATCCTGCAAACTGGGCTAAATACGTATCTGGTCTCCTCGGCGGAGGAAGCACTAACTGAACCTTTTCAATTCTTTTTGATGCCCTCATTTTTATCTCTTTTAATCCAGATTTCCCAATTCAACTCGCAATAGGTCAATTCTCATCCGCTATCGCTCTTAGCTCTGATGATACGCCCATTGCAACCGTCAATCAACCTCTCCTTCTTCTCGTTTGATTGCGTGCGATGATAGTCCCTTTTTGGAGAAGGTCAACAGGGATGTGGGTATGAGTTTTAGGGTCAATATTTTTAATGGGTTATTGCATTGACTCACTGGCCAGTATGTGGCATATTTCTGATACATTCTTCGGGTAGGAAGGAGGTAAAAGTTATGAAGATAGCTGTTATTGGTGCCGGGGCTATTGGAAGTGTAATCGGTGGTCTTTTATCTAAAGCCGGAGAAGATGTCACTCTAATAGGACGGAAACCTCATGTTGATGCAATTAATCAGAGTGGGTTAATCCTTGAGGAAGAATCCGGGAAAACTGTAATTAAGGTTAAGGCTGCGGAGAATCTTAATTTCAAACCGGATTTAGCCTTGCTAACTGTAAAGGCCCAGGATGTCGAGTCTTCAGTTAGGAAAGTGCAGCCATTTCTATCTAGCACTCAGGTAGTTACTATGCAAAACGGGGTTCGGAGCGATGACCAAGCAGCTGGGCTCTTGGGAAAAGAGAATATCATCAGCAGCGTTGTTACATTTAATGGTCAATTCCTTGAACCGGGTAAAGCATTATACTCTATTCCTTTCAGCAAAACAGCTCTCCTGATAGGAGAACCCTTCGGCAACAAAGGGAACCGATTACAGACTCTTTCGGCGTTGCTTAATAAAGCAATAGGTACAGATATAAGTGAAGATATTCGTGCTGCGCACTGGACCAAGCTCATTTGGAATCTGCAGACGGCTGTTCCGGCCGTTACCGGATTGTCGTATCAGGATAGCTATCAATACCCAAAGGTCAGAGAGTTAACCATCAACCTGTTAAAAGAAGGTTTGAAAGTAATCAAAGCAGCCGGAATCAAGACGGTGGACGTACCGGGTTTACCGATGGAACCGATAGAAACAATGGCTAGAGAATCACTGCCAATAGCATCAACCTTGCTAAAAAAGATAGCCGAATCGCTGGGCAAAGTACCGGTGCTCGGTTCCACCCTGCAGAGTATTAAGAGAGGAACGAGCACGGAAGTTGACTACTTGAATGGAGAAATCGTAAACTTGGGGAAGAAAAAGGGTATTCTAACCCCGGTTAATTCTTTAATAGTTGGACTGGTTCATCAAGTGGAGACTACCAGAAAATTCCTGACTGTCGATGAGCTCAGTCAAAGATTAAGCTAATGCAAATTCTAACCCTAAAAGAACAGAGTGGCAGCGGCTGGATTTGAACCAGCGACCAAGGGCTTATGAGGGCCGCTGGCGAATACTCAACGACTATGACTCAGAGTGCCATTGTTCTATAATATCATCAGGCCATTCGTAGTTAGTTGCATACCAGAGAAAACCTTTGAGTTTATCTGAGTAGTACTCAATAGTTCCGTAGGATTTACCCTCTACCTTACAGGATAGAAGGAGTTATAAAAGGAATTCGTTAATGGCTTGCCTAATGCCTGTAGACATTGAACCTCTCCTTTTCTTCGCCTAGATTTGCGCGAGAGAGTATACGAGAATTCAGGAAAGGTCAATAGGGATAGCTTGTTTCAACAATCTCTACTTCACGCTCGCTACACAGCCGGGCGCTCTAACCATCAACACCGGCACCGGGCTACCCCTGAAGACTTTCTCGGCCACGCTACCATGGCTCCACTTGCTGACGCCAGTCCGACCATGGCTCGACATGACAATTATATCGCATTTATAGGTAATCACGGATGCTATAATTCCCTCGGCCGGCTCCCCAAGCTGCACGTCAGTCTCTGCCTTGATCCCCTCAGCATCCAGCTGCTTCGCTATCCTGTCGAGATACCTCTGAGCCTGCTTTTCTAATTTACCCGCACCCTCAGGCATCAGGCTTTGTCCGAGTGGCTCTGAAGGGTCATCCATCACCCTAAAGCCCTTTACCCGTTCTGTAACGCTGGACAGGAGGATTTCCGCTTTAAAAGCCTTGGCGATATCTATGGCATGAGGAAGAGCACACTCGGCTAACTTGGAGCCATCTAATGGAACAAGAATCTTCTTATACATATTCTCTTCTCCAATCGCTATGGATTATCAAACTAAGCTTACTATAATCTTTATACTCTTTGGCGAGAACTTGTCAAGTCCCGCACGAACTCCCGCGCGCCCAGAATCATCGCGGTATATATAATATCGCTCTTAATCTCTTACTGATGGAGAAATGGCAGCGGCTGGATTTGAACCAGCGACCAATGGCTTATTAATTACCCTAAATCGCGTGTTAAAAGTAGGACTTTTTCTAAGTGAGATTTTTAGCTATCAAATTAAAATTCCTTAAAATTTATATCCCATATATTTTAAAAGCACCTCCTTAAAATCTATTATTTACCCTCATCTTATAATTGCTGTTGTTGTTTTATTAAATTTCTGCTATCATCTCATCACTTAGAGATAATAATCACATACATAGCATTATCCCAAGAATATAATGTTATCAATTTAGATACAAAGCAATGAATATACGACAGGTCTTGCAGTAAATATTGTGCGGGGGTCTTGAGATGGCAGAGATAAAAGTTGATTGCATTGGTGAAACCTGTCCGGTTCCCCTAGTCGAAACTCGAAAGGCTTTGCGGAAAGCTCAAGCAGGTGACATAGTTGAAGTTACCGGCACCCATCCGTCTTCTAAAAAAGAAATACCGATGGCGGTAAAAGCTATGGGATTAGAGCTCTTGGAAGTAAGAGAAGAGCACGATGGGATCTGGAAAATAAGGATACGCCGGTAGAAGGAGGTAATAAACATGTCTAATAAAGCGGCTATTATAGTTCATAGCGGTGATATGGATAAGCTTTACAGCGCTCTTATTTTAGGCAACGGCGCTCTGTCTATGGGCATGGAAGCATCATTATTCTTTACGTTTTGGGGGCTTCAGCGCCTTAAGAAAGGGAAATTGGAAAAGGGGCCCCTTTCCAAGATGAACATGCTTGGCTTGGGTAAGTGGATGATAAACCGCAAGATGAAACAAGCAAAGGTGGCTTCGCTAGAGAAGCTAATGCAAGATTTCAAAGAGCTTGGAGGTAAAATTCTTGCCTGCGACATGACTATGGATATCATGGGTGTAAAAAGAGAAAACCTGCGTAACGATTTAATATCTGATTATTGCGGAGTTGGCACTTATATGGATGAGGCTAAAGACGCATCGGTAACCCTGTTTATATAACGGGAGGGTAAAATGGAGGGAAAGCGCGCATATCTGGATAATGCGGCCTCTACCCGTCTGGATGAGCGGGTGCTGGAGGCAATGAAGCCGTACTTCTTCGATACGTACGCGGTGGCTACCTCTGAGTTTGCCTATACCCAGGGCATAGAGGCCCGCGAAGCTCTTGATGAGGCCAGAGCAAGCCTCGCCAAACCACTCAACACCAGCCCCGAGGAATTCATCTTCACTTCAGGTAGCACCGAATCGTCAAATATGGCTCTGAAAGGAGTTGCCCTAGCCCTCAGCAAGAAGAAAGGTAAGCATATCATCGTGTCTAAAATCGAGGACTTCCCGGTGCTCCACAGCGCCCAGTCCCTTGAGAGGCAGGGTTTCCGAGTAACCTACTTAGATGTGGACGGCGAAGGCTTTGTTAACCTTGACAGCCTTAGAGACTCTATTTCGGATGAAACGATTCTGGTTTCTATCCAGTATGCCAATCAGGAAATCGGCACGATTCAGGACATTAACATGATAGGTAATATCTGCCGCGAGAAGGGGGTTCTCTTTCACACCGATGCTACTCATACTTTTACCCGGGTTCCTCTAGATGTGAAGAAGATACCTATAGACTTAATAACCGTATCTGCTCACACCTTACATGGGCCGAAAGGTATAGGAGGGCTTTATGTCCGCAAAGGGACACCGGTAAGTAAGTGGATGGACGGGGGCTTTCAGGAATTTGACCTCCGCGCGGGGCTCGAAAACATCCCTGGCGCAGTCGGATTTGCCAAGGCTGTGGAACTGGTTACTGAAGAGGAAAACAAACGCTTGCAGACCATGCGTAACCTTGCCATAGACCGCATCCTCACCGATATACCCGACACAACCCTTAACGGTCACCGCTGGAAAAGGCTCCCCCAGAATGTTAATATTTCTTTCCACTTTATAGAAGGTGAGTCCATTACACTGCATCTTGACATGCACGGTTTCTCTGTAAGCACTGGCTCCGCCTGTTTCAGCCGCTCCCTTCAGGGCAGCCACGTTATTTACAGCATCGGCGGCGACCATGAAAGAGCCCATGGATCAATACGTATTACCCTGAGCCGCTACAACAGTGTGGAGGAAGCGGATGCAGTGGTTCGGACACTTGCTGAGATAGTACAGGAGCTGAGAAACATCAGCCCACTAGGCAGGGATATAAAGGAGGATTGAAATGAAATTTCCATATAGCGAGACCGTATTGGAACACTTTCGCCATCCCCGTAACGTGGGTAAAATTGAAGACGCCGATGGGAAGTCGATAGAAGGTAGTCCAGCCTGTGGAGATATGGTCTCGGTATATATTAATGTAGACCCTAAAAAGAGGACAATTTCAGACATCAAGTTTGAATCGTATGGGTGTGCTTCCAATATCGCTACCGGTTCCATTATTACGGAATTGGCCAAGGGGAAAACACTTGATGAGGCCAAGAAAATTACCTGGAAGGAAGCCTCGGACGCTCTTGGTGGACTGCCCAAAATAAAGACACATTGCTCGGTGCTGGCTATCGAGGGCTTGCGTTCCGCGATTCAAAACTATGAGGAACGTCATGGCTTGATTAAAGAGAAGACACCGACAACTGTGGAAATAGTGCGCAAGCGTCTGAGGAAGGTCATGAACCCCATTTCTGGCTTAGACCTGGTGCGCACCAATCTGGTAAAGAGAATTATCCTTAAGAATGGAAGGGTTCGCGTAGTTATTGACCTACCGGAGAGCCATCAATTTGCTACAGCCATAAAGGAAGAAATAACGGAGAAGATAGAGCCTTTGTGGGATGTGAAAGAAGTGATTGTTGAGTTTACGGAATAGAAATACAAGCTTTATAAATATTAGGCGTTGTAAAACATTAATAGAGTAGGGTGGTATGTTTCCATATGTGTGAGGCCCCAATTGGTATGGGGTGGTGGATGGTTTTCGGCGGTATATGAATGGTGATATTCTAGGGCAGACCTATTGCGTTAATCGTATGGGAGATAAAAAGGTGGTATGACGTACCGGCTCCAAGGCAGACACCAGTGAAAAGTGCCAACCGCTTGAAATAGCAAGAAAGCGATATGCCAGAGGGGAAATTTCTAGGGACGATTTCGAGCAAATGAGGAAAAACTTATCATAGTTAGTTATATAGATTGAAATGGTTGAGAAGGTCCCGAAAACCCTAGACGGCTCGCATCCATATAAACGGGATAACTTGCATTATCTGTGTCACACCGTAAGAGATAAGGCTCCTGATATAATATTATGACTGGTGGCAGCGGCTGGATTTGAACCAGCGACCAAGGGCTTATGAGTCCCCTGCTCTGCCACTGAGCTACGCTGCCACAGGCAAGAATATAGCATAAGCCAGATAGGCTGTCAATTTCCGCAAAACAGGTTAATGCCACCTCTTTATGGCATATAAGCTATGGTACTGACCACCAAAGCTCTATTTCGCCATGCCCCCGGTTGGCATGTTTTTGCCTTACATCATCAGCTGCGCTGTAGGCCCACATGATTTCATTTACCCCAGAAAGGAGCTCACCATCATATTCGTCACTGGTACTAAGCAGTCTCTTGAACTCGACGATGGTGTAGCCACCCTCTTCCTTGCCGCCGAAGTCAAGAATATCATCGCTGCCACCAAGTTCGGTATCGGCATGGCAGGGACCGAAATCGCCGCTACTGAACATATCGAAGACACTAGCCTCTCCACCCCTGACAAAGCCGAGCACCATATCTGTTTCCCGATGCAGCGGCTCAGGCTGAATCCCTACCGCTACCCAGCCGCTGGCCTTGGCCTTCATCCCAATGTAGACATACTGCCCATCGGAGTTCCAGTGTATCTCATAATTCCCGTAATTCACTCGGCCAGCATATTCGCTAGCTGTAATTTTGCCATCAGCTACCCACTTATCTGGAGTCGGCTCGGGTGCTGCTTCCCGGCAGGATGTGCCAGAGATACTAAGCAGCGCCAAGAGCACTATAGACCCCGAGACCCAAAATCTTGCCATGCCGGTTTTCCTTTTGGACTTGAGGAGAAAGCGCCCTGGAACTACTCTCCTGCAGGCCGTTTCGGAATCAAGCTTCTTCAAGATTGCTAAGTGTCATCGGTATTAATATTGTAACCACAGATTACTTATTAGCCTGACTTCAGCTCCTCCAGTGTAACGCCTAACCTTACCTTGGTTGGCGTGGCCTCAAGTACGTTCTCACTGGAAATAAACAGGTCGGTTTTAGATTTTTTGATGCTAACCTTAAATCCGCTGACTTCGCCAGTCCAGGCATCGCTGACGATATAATCAACCTCACCTATTAACGCATCATTCTTATCAAACACCTTAGCCCCATACTGCACTCCCATCTGCGGGTGGGGTTCATCCATGGCAACATTGAGCTTTATTTTGCTGGGGGTGGCCTCCAAAACATCGCCGGGGGAAATGAGAAGGTCTGTTTCCCCCTTACCAGTGTTAACCTTAAACTTGGTTATTTCGCCACTCCACTTATCAAGCACGATTTTGTCAACCGTACCCAAAACCTCACCGTTCTTGTCTATAACCTTAGCTCCATACTCTATCTCCATTTTACCTCCTCTTACTTAGTCCTCATTACGGCAACAAAACCTCAGCCGCCATCAGTCTGGGGAAAAGCCACTTCGGTATAAAGAAGCTCCACCCGCTGCTTGTGCTCCAGCTCCTGTGCCGCCAGCTCTTCCAGCAGTTTCTTCACCTTACCGGCGGGGTGCACTTCAGCCAGACTGAGATATAACTCATGCGACGCCTGCTCCCGATTGGCCGCCAGCAGGAAGATATCTTTGAGATTCATATCAGGATATATTTTGGGCTGCTCGAGGTGCTCGGCAATCTTATAGTCTATGGCCTGAGCGCCGCTCAAGGCTCCCTCCTTAATCTCACTCCGCCGGTATTGTTCCAGTAGATTTTGATGTTCCTTTTCCTGCTGAGCCAGCTTCCTGAAGGCTTCCCTTGCCGTTTCCTGACTCATTTTCCGACTCAAATCATTATATAAGAGCCACGATGCGATCTCTTTTTGTACCGCCTTTCTCAACAGCTTCTCCAGAGTCATCCCTGCCTCTTCCATTGCCCTACCTCCATTCCCCACAATCAAGCATTACTCAAGCCACCCTAGCTAGGCGCTGGTGCTCCTAGTATAGGAACCTCTATCTGCCAGACCAGCTGCTAGATGACTAGCGTCTTCTTGAGTTCAGAGAGCCGCCTCAGGTGCAGCTTTTCTTCACCGATTATCTTATCGATTGTAGATCGCGCTGGCTCAGGCATTATTTCCTTCATTTCGTAGTAAAATAGTATTGAGTCCTTCTCGGCACCGATGCCAAGCTCTATAGCCGCAATATCGTTCTCTGACTGAGTCGCTAGCTCACTGGTGACCGTATCATCGGTAAAAACGGCGCTATCCACCAGCGCCTGGAGATAAGCCGCATATTCCCCGGCATAGGTCTCCGGCAACTCGTATTTATCCGCTTCATCAAGCATACCCTGGAAAATCTGGATATGATCCCGCTCCATACCAACTAAATATTGAAAAATTTCACGAGCTTTAACGTTTTGGGTTGATCTAGCTAGCACATCGTAGAAGGCAATTCCCCTTCTCTCAATGCCGATGGCTATATTGATAAGCTCATTGCCATAAAAAGAGATAGACACTGATGCACCTCCTTACGGTATTACTGAGCCAAGCCACGACAAAGCTCTTTAACTGGCATCCTTACCATTACCTAAACAATCGCCTAATTCTCCCCACCGGACAACATATCATCGTAGAGTACCTCTAACCTCAGCTTATGTTTAAGTTCCTCATGCACCAGCCTTTCACAAAGATGTTTGGCGGTCTCGTCTCTCATTACACTCGTCATTCTTGAATAGAACTCTATAGACTGCTGCTCACGCTTCATAGCAAAAAGGAGGGTATCCTGGACACTGGCACCCTCCAGACTGTCACCACCGGTTATATATTCGCTGATCATCAGGTTGGGCACCTTCTCTTGATGCCAGCCCTCATCTCCCAATCCCCTTTCTTTAAGCGCCTCTAGCCACTGGGCGTGTTTTAACTCCTCCTTAGCCAGCTCCCCCATCAGGGCCACGGCAGCAGGGTCTTCAGTCTTATTTTGCCCCGCTATATAGAAGGCCTGAGAGGCGATTTCTTTATATATCGCCGTATCCAATAGCTCAGCAAGCTCGTTTTGCATCTATCCCCCCACATGACTAAACGGCTGTGACCACAATGCCTCTTGAGAGCTGTCTCGCCTGTTTTTGCTTTCGGCTTAATCGTTTCTAGACAATATACCCCAGAATCAAACCCTGTCCCGAGCTCTTTCTCTTGCGCCCTCTCTATTTCCCTTCGTGTAGCGCCCGTTCCACCATCTCCAGCATCTGTTCTTCCCTATCGGCATGCCCTCCAATTAGCTGACCGAGATTACTAACCACCTGCTTCAGCTCTGAATCCTTAGCTGTTAACTCCTCTTGACTCAGCCCTCCCAGCTCAGTATCAATGACTACTGCCTGGGCGCTACGGATTGCCTTTACTATGTCCTGATGTTCAGATCGGAGCGCCTGCATAAGGAATTCACCCAGAAGTGGGGGCAAGACCTCTTCCTCCTTAGCGAAGTGGTTTCTGAGACCCTCCTCAAGAAGGCCCATCGTTTGCCTAAGCCTGTTTTGCTTCTCAGACAGAAGATCCAGCCGGTCAGGGGGCCAATCCGAGCGTACACTTTTTAAAGAATTCAGGGCCTCTTGGTCCGATACTGAATCACCCACCAGCTTGACGCTACCTCTGATATTACGATGTTCTTCTACTATCTCATTGATTTTGGCTAAATAATCCGACATCTCCTCTCCCTCCAGCTAAGAGCTAGCCGATGTTACAATGTCAATATTGTCTATCTAGGGCTACAGGATGCCACCATAATAGACCCGGGTCTTTTCCTTGTCAAGGAATCTCTCGGTTGCCTCCAGCCTCCGTTGCCTTCACTAACCAACCCCTCTTTCTGCCCTTATACAAGTAAAAAATAGTCTCTTTTAGAAACGAAAAGGGCCTGTGGTATAATTGAGGCTATGAAACGGGAACTTATGGATATTCTGGCGTGCCCGGTATGCAAGGGAAAGCTGGAACTTAAGGTAGTGGAGGAGAACGAGACAGAGATAGTCACCGGTTCCCTGTACTGCCGGAAATGCAATATCCGCTACCCCATCTCAGAGGGTATACCAAATCTGTTACCACCGGACCAACATCACTAATCCGGGCTGTAGGCTACCCCGCTCTGGGGAGATTCCCACACCTCGACACAAGCTAGGGAAACTGGGGCTCCAGCTAGCTTGGGATAGAGCTCCTTGTAAATAGCTGCGGCAATGTTCTCTGACGATGGGTTTATTTTATCAAAGGGCGCCAGGTCATTAAGACAAGTATGGTCAAGCTGAGCTATGATATCCCCCAGGTGCTTCTTTAGCTCAGCGAAATCATAAGCCATACCTACTTCGTCAACATCGTGAGCGCGCACCCTGACCACTACCCGAAAACGATGGCCGTGTAAGGCTTCACACTTACCCCGATAACCCCGCAGGAAATGGGCAGCATCAAAATGCTGCTCCACGGATACCTGATACATGCTCCCTCCTTAGTCACTCTTCCACTGGAGCACGCCTGGCGTCCCGGTTACTTCAGTTAATAGCTCGGACACTGTCTTGCCACTTACCGGATGGCTGAAGTCAGGGGCAATCTCAGCTAAAGGAACCAGAACGAAGGCTCTCTCCGCCAGTCTGGGGTGAGGAATAGCTAGCTCCGACGTATTCATAACCTGGTCACCATAAAACAGGATATCTATGTCAATCGGACGGGGAGCCCCAGATTTACCGCTCCTGCCCAGCTTACTTTCAATACCCTTAGCCAAAGCAAGTAACGCCTCTGGCGCCAGACGGGTATTGACCTGGCACACCAGATTAAGAAAGCGAGGCTGGTTAATATCCCCCACCGGCTCAGTATCGTAGATAGAAGACACTTTGGCCATCTTCAGCCTCTGGGAGAGTAAGTCAATTGCCCTCTCTAAATTCATCTGGCGATTCCCCAGATTGGAGCCAAGGCCCAAGTAGACTACTACCGATTCATTATCCACCCTGGTGTTCTCCTAGTTACAGACCTGATACCTACCAAAATACACTAATAATATAACATCTACCGCCTGGGTAACGAAAGTGGGCTACCGCTTTACTACCAAGCTACCCTATCCGAATTACAAAACAACCACGTGAACAATCCAGGGTCTACCTTGAAACAGAGAGGGGTCTATGCTAGTATTCTGGAGTTGAAACCTATTAAGTCAGTAAGATAATGGTAAAAATAAGGAGAGAAGCTAACAATGCCGACTAATGAAGAACTCATCGCTGAACTTGCGGCCAAAGAAGCCAAGATTAAAGAGATGGGTGGGCCAGAGCAGGTCAAAAAGCAGCATGACCTAAATAAGCTCACCGTCCGGGAGAGGATTGACCTCCTTCTCGATCCCGGTACCTTCGAGGAAACCGGCATGCACGTCAAGCACCACTGTCACTACTTCGGTCTGGACAAGGTTGACATTCCGGCTGATGGTGTCGTTACCGGCTTCGGCAAGGTGAATGGCCGGACGGTATGTTGCTATGGTGAAGATTTCACCTCCCGGGGTGGCAGTCTGGGCGAGATGCACGCCTGGAAGATAGCCAGAACTATGGACCTGGCAGCTAAGATGAGAGTACCGATAATTGGCATGCTGGATACTGGCGGCGCCCGTATTCAGGAGGGAATCAATGCTCTGGATGGTTATGGCCAAATCTTCCACCGTAACACCCTCTATTCCGGAATCCTACCCCAGATAACACTGAGCATGGGGCCCTGTGCCGGCGGTGCCGTATATTCCCCCGCCCTTACTGACTGGATCTTCATGGTCAAGGGGTCAAGCTACATGTATGTCACCGGTCCTGACGTCGTTAGGGCAGTGATGAGCGAGGAAGTCACCCATGAGCAACTGGGGGGACCTATGGTGCACAATACCAAGAGCGGTGTTGCTCACTTCGTCTACAATAGCGATGCTGAGTGTATTGAAGCCTGTAAGCAGCTTCTAAGCTACCTCCCTCAGAGCGTTTATGATAAGATGGATGCCACTTACAAAAAGCCGACCGATGTCCCCGACCGCCTTTGCCCCGAACTAGATACCATCATACCTGATGACCCACGCCAGGTCTATGACATGAAGAAGGTGATCAAAACTATTGTTGATGACGGCAAGATTTTTGAACCTCACAAGCATTATGCGCTGAACATGATCGTCTGTTTCGCCCGCTTAAACGGGCATGTAGTTGGCATTATTGCCAACCAGCCTAGCCACATGGCTGGTGTGCTTGACATTAACGCTTCAGACAAAGCCGCTCGATTCGTCCGCTTCTGTGATGCCTTCAACATTCCCCTCCTGACTTTGGTCGATGTCCCTGGTTATCTGCCCGGCACCCATCAGGAGTTTGGAGGAGTTATTCGCCACGGCGCCAAGCTACTCTCCGCCTACTCTGAAGCTACTGTACCCAAGATTACCATCTGCACCCAAAAGGCTTACGGCGGCTCCCAGCTCTCGATGTGCGCCAAGTCTCTCGGGGCTGACATCTACATGGCCTGGCCAACGGCTCAGCTCGCGGTCATGGGAGCCGAAGGCGCCGCCGCCATTATCTTTCGCCGTGAAATCGCCAAGGATCCTGACCCCAAGGCTAAACTCCAGGAGATGACCGAACTATATCGCAACACCTTCAGCAACCCGTATGTCGCCGCCGCCGGTGGCTTTGTCGACAAGGTAATCTTACCCAGGGATTCACGCCGCGAGGCCATTAATGCCCTAGAAGCCCTACTGAACAAGAAAGAGACGCTCCCCTGGAAAAAGCACGGCAATATTCCTCTGTAACATAGGTAGAATAGAGGGCAAGGGAAAGTTATGGACTGCATCTTCTGCCAAATTATCGCGGGCAAGATACCCAGCGAAATCACCTATCAGGATGAAGAGGTGCTCGCCTTCCGGGATATTAACCCTCAGGCGCCAACACACCTGCTTATCATCCCTAAGAAACACATTCCGCCCCTCGCCCAGTTATCCGAAGCGGAGTTATCTCTCTTGGGACGTATGGCCGCAGTAGCTAATAAGCTGGCTAAAGAGGAGGGCATCTTGAAAACCGGCTATCGGCTGGTAATAAACTATGGTGAGTGGGGGGGGCAGGTAGTACCACACCTTCACATGCACCTTCTCGGCGGTCGGAAACTCTCCGATAAGATTGGCTAATTTACCAACGCACCGAATAGTAGGTCGCCAACCTGGAGCCCTATTAGCGCGCCTCCAGATACTCTAGATAAGTAAGCAGCCCGGCAACACTCTTGGCGTCACAGATGCTGCCCGAGGAAATAAGCTCCGGAATCTGCTCAGGTGATACCCGGACTAAGCTGATACCTTCAGTATCCTCGGCAAATAGCTGGCTGGGGATAAGATCGGTTGCCAGATAAAGATAAAGGTACTCAGTAGAGTAGCCAGGCGCCGAGTAGAAGCCACCCAGCTTCTCAACTTTACGCGGCAGGTAGCCGGTTTCCTCCCGCATTTCACGGCCGACGGCATCCTCCGGACTCTCACCAGCGTCAATACCGCCAGCCGGTATCTCCAGCAGCTCCTTCTCCACGGCTTTGCGGAACTGTTTCACCAAGAGCACCTTACCATCAGCCTCAACCGCAATAACGGCCACGCAATCATCATGTTCTACAATCTCCCGCGTAGTTTCCCGGCCACCAGGCACCCTCACCGTATCAACGCGCAGGCGCACCGCACGACCCTGAAAGACAAGCTGGCTCGATAGCGTCTCCTCCTCAGCCATGCTAAACCTCCGGGTGGTAGATAAGGGCGACCTCGTCACAGTTGGGGAACTTGGGGCAGCGAAAACACTCCGTCCAGACCTTATGCGGCAATTCCATCTTATCTATCGGGCTAAACCCTACCTGTTCAAAAAATTCTGGCTTGTAGGTCAGACAGAAAATGGTGCTCAAACCAAGCTCTTTGGCTTCCTGAAGACAGGCTCCTACCAGTTGGTTACCAATCCCCAGCTTCTGACTATCCTCAGCTACTGCTAGTGACTTTATCTCCGCTAAATCTTCCCACATGACATGGAGCGCAACACAGGCGATAACCCGCTCACCCTCCCTGACCACAAAGTAGTCCCTGATATTCTCATATATCTCACTCAAGGGACGAGCCAGCATCTCGTTCTTATCAGCGAAGTAGTTGATCATATGGTGCATCTGGCTGACATCTCCGATGCAAGCCTTTTCTATCTTCGCCACCTACCGTTTTCCTTTCAACCTTCGTTCTAAAGACCCGTAAAAAGATACTTCCGGGTGAATCCTTAAGAAACGTGTCTTATAAGCACTCTGCCTAACCGTAAGAGTAGCCCTGTCCAGGAGAGGCAGATTTATGTAACCATCAACGCTCAGGGTTGCTCGGTGAGCCACACTGATACGCAGTCTAATGACCACCGCAGCTGGTAATACCAGCGAATAGGCAGAGCTGAGGTGAGGCAATATGGGCAGCAGCAGGAACTCTTTAGCCCGGGGATGCAGAATCGGGCCGCCCGCCGATAGCGAGTAACCGGTACTCCCCGTAGCCGTAGCCACAATTACCCCGTCAGCCATATAGGTAGTCAGTAGCTCACCGCCTATGCTAGCCTCTACCCGAATCATTCGAGCTATCTCACCCCGAGCCACCACCACATCATTCAAGGCATAAAAGAAAGAGGCCTCACTATCCCGCGTCCGAAACTCGGCTTCAAGCATCGCCCGTTCATCAATCCAGCCTCCCCCCGCAAGCAACTCGGCTAGCCTATCTCTGACTTCATCAACACCGAGTTCAGTCATAAAACCCAGCCTACCTAAATTTACGCCAGTAATAGGAATGGAACGGGAAGCCGCTACCTGAGCCGCCCGCAGAATGGTGCCATCACCACCGACCGTGAGTATAAGGTCAGTAGCATCTAACTGGCGCTTGGCCTCTTCCTCCTCCCAGGCTGAGCAGAGCCACACTGAAACACCCCTGGCACTCAGGAAGTCTTCAAGCTCCTGAGCCAAAGGGCGGGCAGCTTTATTCATCGGGTGATAGAGAATACCAATCCGTTCCACTAATCACTCCGAGATAACAAGGCATCGCAAGAACAAGCCAAGTGTAACATCAGTAGCCCATAGCGTCAAGGTCAGGGGCGGCCTAAGCGACGCTGGATAGCAGCCCGGATAATAACGAAGCCAATAATACCCAAGAAAAAGACCGAGGCGAAAACCCCACCCGCCCTTATTCTCCTCTCGGTTATCGCCTCAACCCCTTTAGCGAACTTCCACAGCCAAACGTAACTGCCAATAGGCGTAAAGTAGCGAGCGGCGCTCGGCAGCTGGATGCCCTTAGCCCTCATCTCACTTATGGGCTGCACCACTGCCCATTTCCACAACCTACCTACAGCGCCGGCGATAAAACCGGCCGGGATCACAAACAGCAGAATGATGAAAAAGACCGGTTCATCCCCGGCACACACGTAACCCCAGACGAGGCGACAAACAAGATGCCAGAACAGAGCATAGAGGGCACCGTGTAAACCGAAGGCCACTGCCCCAGACTGTACCGAGTGCCATAGGAGCAGTAAATAGTGTTGAGGGGAACGCTTCTCCGGTATGACAAGTTCACGAAAGCTATGACGGACACCATATACGCCCACCGAGATTGCGGCAACCACCAAGCCGACTGCTGATATCAAACCTATCATATCACGGGGCAGAGCGTCTGCCATCCCCAAGCCCACCATAACAATAGAAGCTATGATCAGAACATAGGGTAACCAGAAATACCGCCCAGATGAAAGCTCTTTCCGCATTTTGGCCTCCCGGGGCTCTATGTTATATATTTCTAACATACACCGAAGTTAGCGTTTTGTCAAGCCCCTAAAAATATAGAGCCCGCTACCGGCCTAGGAATATCTGCCTGCTAGAGCAAGCAACCCACTTATAACCAGGAAGCATCAGAAGCTAATTCAGCCAGTAATGGGCAACACCTAGTTTAATCATCAGTAATAAACTTTTCTCTACCCTAATCGAGATTAAATCTTGGCTTTCCATCTCTAGCCCGAGTAGGTAAATAAGAAGTATAAACCAACCGAGATTGCCGCAATACCAATCCCCAAAACAATGTATAGGATACGGCGGCGGCGCTTATAAGCAGGATTCGCCCAGTCGGGAACGTCTCCGAATTTATCCATGTGATGTCTTTCCTTTCCTCACTCTACTCTTATTACAATATAACGACCTACCGAGCCTTTTGATAGCCCTCCCCGACTTGAATCTATTCAGATTAACAAAGCCCCTGGTTCGGTTCACTGGCTACCTGCCTCCTCGCTTTGTCCTTCAACCTTCACCCCAGGCAATCCCTCCACAGGAGGCCGGCTGGCAAGTTCTAATTTATCCCCAAACCTAGCAAGTTTTCTGCCTGCCTCATCATATTTATTGGCAGCATTTCGGATATGGGTCCCCACTACCCGGTAATCATCTTGAAAACCCTCAAAATCACCCGAGAGACGCTGCAGATACCCAAGGATTTCCTGAGCCGTCTGCTCAATGTGCAGCCCCTTAAGTCCCTGGACAACAACCTGCAAATAGGCATAAAAGCTGTTTGGCGACACCGGTATCACCCTCTTCTGGATAGCATAAGAATATATCCCGCTTTCTTCAGCACCGCCGCGCAGTATGGTCTCATAATAGACATTCTCGGCTGGGATATACATTAGGGCAAAGTCAAACGTGCTTTCGTCGGGCAGTATATATCTAGTCACACTGTCAATATGATTCTTAATGGTACGCATGAATTGTCGGCGCAAGGCCTTTTGCTCTGCCTCGTTTTCTGACTCAAGTATCCTCCCGAAATCTTCCAGGGGGAACTTGGCATCAATCGGAACTAAATGCCCGCCAATATGAATGACCGCATCTACAGTTTCACCATTCTGGAATCTATACTGGAGGGAGTAATTATCCCGCGGCAGAACGTCAGCTAATAGTCTCTCCAAGAGAAGTTCGCCGAAACCGCCTCTAAATTTAGGAGCACGTAACAGCTCCTGCAAGCTGGAGATATTCTTGCCCACCTCTTCAATATCCCGGGTTCTCTTGGCAAGCTCACCTAATCGCTCCCGCACATCGCCAAAAACACCCATACTTCCTTCCACCTTTTCGCCAACCACCCGGGATAAGGCATCAGCCTGCTCCTTAAGCCTCTCGCGCCCACGAACCCTATCCACAATAAGGAAAACAACCAAAACGACGATGATAACTACTAATACAGTTTCCACTTATCGACCCCAAATACTTAACCCATTATACACCAAGACCGAGGTAAAGAGACATAAGTGGAGAAGACCAAGAATAGACACTGGAATTCCAACAAATTTTCTGCTAAAATAACGAAGCCTTAACTCCAAGCTTTGATAGCCGTCCCCAAACCACAAAAGTGACTCTGCTGCGCATATCCTAGAAGCTCGAGAGGTAGACACAAGGAAAATATGAGAAAACCTTACCTGATGATAGTAAGTGTCCTCGTCCTTCTCACCGCCACGCTTAGTGCCACTAGTTGCGTCGCCCCTTTAATCAAAACTAAGTTTGAAGACACGCGGTCGATGATGGACACCTTCGTCACCATCACCGTTTACGCAGCTGACGCCGCCAAGGCCGACGAGGTAATAAGTGCCGCCTTCAATCGAATGGAGGAAATAGAGGGAGTAGCCTCAATTTTCGATGAAGACAGTCAGGCGTTTCAGCTTAACCGCGATGGATATCTAGAGGCACCTTCCGAGGACCTTCAGCGGCTGATAACCAAGTCGCTTGAATACGGCAGACTAACAGACGGAGCCTTCGATATCACTGTTCAACCCCTATTAGAGTTGTGGGAGGCTGGTCTGTGGCAAGAACCTGAGGAAGTCCAGCAGAGGCGAATAAACGAGACACTAGCGGTCGTCGGCTGGGACAAGATTGGCACTCAAGATGATAAGATATTTTTCACAGAAGCAGGCATGAAAATCACCCTCGGTGGTATCGCCAAGGGCTACGCCGCTGATGAAGCAGTGGCAGCCATTAAGAAAATGGGCATTAAAAACGCCCTGGTCAACGTCGGCGGCGACATAGCTACCCTCGGTGCCAAACCAGAAGGAGAGCCGTGGCTTGTTGCCCTAGTGAACCCTGACGACCAAACCCAGAGCCTAGCCAACTTCAATATTACCGGTGAAGCCGTAGCTACCTCAGGAAACTACGCACGCTACTTTGACCCGGAGCAGAAAGCCCATCACATCATTAACCCCAAGACAGGATACTCAGCCCAGGAATGCATCAGCGCCACGGTAATCGCCGAAAACGCCACTCAAGCGGATGTCCTAGCCACCAGCATCTTCGTCATGGGGCCCGAGGATGGGGTAGCGCTGATTGAATCGCTGAGTAATGTAGAATGCCTCATAGTGAGCGCTGACCGGGAAACGATATATGTCTCGTCGGGACTATCCATGTATTTAGCCGAAAGTGAGCTGGAAGAATAGATGGACATCAGGTTGAAAAAGAAGAGCACACCTTATGGTGTCAAGGTACCAGAGAGTAAGCTAAGCGAAAAAATTCCTATTGAACCGGCACCCCTACCAGAAAAAGCAGTCATCCCCTTGCAGCAGAATATTGGCGCCCCCTGCCAAACCCTGGTCAGAAGGGGAGACAAAGTTCTCACTGGCCAGAAGATTGGCGATTCGGAGAAGTTTGTCAGTGCCCCCATTCACGCCACCATATCCGGTGAAGTAACCGGCACCACCATGATTGTAAATCCCCCCACCGGGGCCCTGGTCGAGGCTCTGGTGATAACCTCTGACGGCGAGGATAAATGGGTAGAGCTATCCCCTCCGAAGAACCCCAAGAAGCTCTCCGTTAAAGAGATCCTGGAGAGGATAAGGGAGGCGGGCCTAGTGGGAATGGGCGGGGCTGCCTTTCCCACCCACATTAAGCTATCACCACCTAAGGGCAAGGAAATTGATACTGTCATCCTCAATGGCTGCGAGTGCGAGCCCTTTGTCACCTCAGACCACAGAATAATGCTCGAGTACGGGGAGCAGGTCCTCTCCGGGCTGAATATCATCAGACGGACACTCTCACCCCAAGCTGTCTATATCGCCATAGAAGACAATAAGGAAGATGCTATCGACCACATGGAGGCGCTGATAACCAGTCTGGGGTTTACCGACTTCAGGATTATTCCTTTAAAATCAAAATACCCGATGGGGGCGGAAAAGACCCTGATCGAGATGATATTGGGCCGGGAAGTCCCCATCGGTGGGCTGCCTCTAGACGTCGGTGTCGTCGTCCACAACATAAGTACTGCCAAGGCAATCCACGATGCCGTAGTCGACGGTAAGCCCCTTATCGAGCGGGTGGTAACCGTCACCGGCAGTGTCAAAAAGCCGAAGAACCTATTAACCAGGTTCGGCACCCCGTTAAGCAGCCTCATCGAGTACTGCGGCGGACTTAATGGCGACGCCAACAAAATCATCCTCGGTGGCCCGATGATGGGTATCGCCCAGTTCGACCTTGATTTCCCCGTAGTTAAGGGAACAAACAGCGTCCTGGTAACGAAAAGCACCCCAATACGAGAGCAGGACTGTATAAGCTGCGGCAAGTGTATCGAAGTCTGTCCCATGCGCCTTATGCCTACCCTGCTGGCGAGGTATGCCAAGGCCGGCCGGTATGATGATTGTCGAAATGCCTATATTGACGACTGCTTTGAGTGCGGGGCCTGCACCTACGCCTGCCCAGCCAATATCCCGATCGTACAGTATATAAAAATAGCCAAGAAGGAACTACTTAAGAGGAAAGCTAGCCAGTGACTCAGGAAGACAGCCAAGCGGCAACCCAAGAGGTCGCTGCGGAAGCGACCCACGAGAAGGAATTCCTGATTTCGCCAGGCCCTCACCTGTGGAAGGGTCTATCGGTGAGCGGGATAATGTACCTCGTGGTCTACGCCCTCCTCCTTCCCGCTGGGGCCGGGATCTACTTCTTCGGTTACCGGGCCCTTTCGGTAATGGGGGTAAGCATCGGGGCCGCCATCATCACCGAGTATCTCTGTAAGAAACTAAGAGGCCAGCCCTTTGTCATGGACGGGAGCGCCGTGGTCACCGGGCTGCTCCTGGCCCTGGTCCTGCCGCCGACGATACACCTGTGGATGGTAGCCGTCGGCTCGATATTCGCCATTGCCATTGTCAAGGAGGCCTTCGGTGGCTTAGGGCACAATATCTTTAATCCGGCCCTTGCCGCCCGGGCCTTTATGTCCGTCAGCTTCCCCATGCAGATGACCACCTGGGTAAGACCGATGGGTTTCGGCGCCGATGCCATAACTACCGCCACCCCCTTAAGTGATAGCTTTATCTGGCAGGCCGGTAAGATGTCTCTATATCAGGCAATGTTCCTGGGTGATACTGCCGGTTCAATCGGTGAGACCTCAGCCCTTCTTATCCTGATCGGGGGGGCCTTCCTGATAGGGCGCGGCATCATAAACTGGAGAATCCCAGCCATCTATATTGGCATGGTTGCCCTGATGGCACTCGGCTTCGGTGAGGACCCACTGTTCCACATCCTGGCCGGAGGGTTGATGCTCGGTGCCTTCTTCATGGCCACCGACTATGTGACCTCGCCCCTCACCAACCGCGGCAAGATAATCTTTGGCATCACCCTGGGGGTGCTCACCATGATTATAAGACAATTCGCGGGTATGCCGGAAGGGGTCTGCTACTCCATCCTGTTTATGAACGCTATCACCCCCCTCATTGACCGCTATACCAAAGTAAGGCCCTATGGGCTACCAAAGAAGGTGACCAGTGCCGCCAGCTAACAGGAAATTCTGGAAACAGGCTTTCCCTATGGTGCTGCTGACCATAGTAGTAGCCGTATGCGTCAGCGTGCTTACCTATGTCGACAGCATCACCCGGGAAAAGATCAGTGCCCAGGAAGATGAAGCCATAAAGATTTTGCTCACCGAGATGTTCCCCGAGATGAGCCGCTATAACTTTAAGGATGATATATATACCATATACTCTGATGGTGACAAGGTCGGCTATGCCTTCCTTGCTATCGGCAAGGGCTACGGCGGCGACATTAACATCCTGGTCGGGCTTGAGGACGAGGAAACCGTCAAAGGGATAAAGATAGTCTCCCAGGAGGAGACTCCGGGGCTGGGTACCAGAATCACCGAACCGTCCTTCACCGACCAGTTCGTGGGTGTAGAGATTAACGACATCGCTTTAAGCCGGGACGGCGGCCAGATAGACGCCATCACCAGCTCCACGATAAGCTCCAGTGCTGTCGTCGAGGCGGTAAGAAATACGGCTCTGGAAAAGGTCAAACTGCTTACGGGTGATAAATAGGGAGGCTAAAGATGGGTAAATTCGCCAAGGAGTTTGCCAAGGGAATAATCATTACCAATCCGGTATTTGTCCTGGTGCTGGGCTTATGTCCGACGTTAGCCATCAGCACCTCGATTGATAACGCCCTAGGGATGACATTAGCCGTGCTCATTGTTCTCCTTGGTTCGAACATCATCATCGCCGCCATAAGAAACTATGTCCCCAATATAACCCGGATCCCCATCTTTATTGTCATCATCGCTACCCTGGTTACCGTGGTGAACCTGATCTTTCATGCCTACCTCCCCGCTACCTACGAATCGCTGGGCATCTTCCTGCCTCTAGTGGTTGTCAACTGCATCATCCTCGGCCGGGCCGAGGCCTTTGCCTCCAAGCATACGGTAGTCCACTCTATTGCCGACGCTCTGGGGATTACCGTTGGCTTTATGACCGCCCTGCTCATGATATCCTTCATCAGGCAGGTGCTTGGTACTGGCAACCTAACAGTGTTCGGTGTCAACCTGTTCACCCTGCCCGTCCTGGGAGAACACCCGATAACAATTTTTGTGCTACCCTACGGGGCATTTATAGTCATCGGGCTGCTCATGGGGCTATTCCGACGAACGGGGGTGATGAAGAGTGAGTGAACTTGTGGCCATCTTCCTCGGTATGGTTCTGATCAACAACTTTATCCTAGTGAGATTCCTGGGTCTCTGCCCCTTCTTTGGCGTCTCCAAGCAGCTCAATAGCGCTATCAGTATGGGGATCGCGGTTACCTTCGTCATGGCGATTGCTTCGCTGACTACGTGGCTCATCCGTAACTACATCCTGATTCCCCTCGACATCGAGTATATGCACATTGTCATCTTTATCCTGGTGATCGCGACCCTAGTCCAGATTATTGAGCTTTTCATCAAGAAAACAAACCTCGGTCTCTACTTTTCCTTCGGCATCTACCTGCCCCTGATTACCACCAACTGCGCCGTGCTCGGCATCACCCTGATAAATGCGACCCAGGATTATTCGCTCAGCGGCAGTATAGTGGCTGCCCTCGGCGGTGGCTTAGGCTTCACTCTCGTCCTAGCCATGATGAGCGGGATACGGGAAAAGCTCGAACTGGCCAACACCCCCAAGTCAATGAAAGGGCTGCCCATTGCCTTTATCACCGCCGCCCTGCTCGGCCTTGCCTTCGTCGGCTTTGGGGGAATAATATAATAGATGGTATAGTAAAAGAGGAGAGACAATGCCAATCGGAATAATGGCTGCCATCGGTCTGGCCTGCGGTTTAATAATATACCTGGTCTATATCAAGGTCCCCCAAAAGGTAAAGGGGCTTGAGAAAACAGAGGAGATAACCTCTATCCTGCCCGGCATGAACTGCGGTGCCTGTGGCTATCCTGGCTGCTTTGCCTATGCCCAGGCGCTATCACAAGACCCTGATTTGGTTACCAAGACACCGTGTTCTCAGGTACTCCAGGACCCAGATAGCCTGGAAAAGTTGGAGAAGGCACTCGGCTGCAAACTGGATGCCGCCGCCATGAGCAAAAAGGCGCTTATCAAGTGTAGCGGCAACTCAGAGGTTATCTGTAACTACTCCGGTGCCCAGACCTGCAAGGCAGCGGCCCAACTCTTAAGAGGCTATAAAAAGTGCCCTTATGCCTGTCTCGGCCTCAGCGACTGCATGGAGATATGCCCCCAGGGTGCTATCTCCATGGACCCAGATAAGAATGTCGCCGTTGTCGATCCGGCGCAGTGCACCGGTTGCGGACTCTGTGTCACCGAATGTCCCCAAGACCTCATCGAGCTGGTGCCAGGTGGAACCAAGATCGCCTTGCTCTGTAACTACCAACCGCTAAAGAATATTCCGGGGAGGGAAAGGTGTGACTTCGGCTGTATCCGCTGCCGCAAGTGCGTTAAAGCTTGCGAGTATGAGGCCATAACCTGGAACCAGGAGACAGCGCTACCCGAATTCAATCAAGAGAAATGTACCCTCTGCCTCAAGTGTGTCGAAGTCTGCCCACAGCAAACACTGGCGGATTTCACCAAAATGGGGGGAAAGAAAGAGGCGGAACTGGTCTCAGCGAAATAGTGATGCCCACTAATAACTATACCCCTTTGATAACTTGCATAATATGCTAATTATAATCTAGAATATTTCCGCTTTGGGCTAAGTGCAAGATAGAGAGATAAAATAAAGCTTGGTCACCTTAACAAAATAGATATCTAAAATGCGGGTTATCGCTGGTAAAGCTAAAGGACACTTACTTAAAGTACCTAAGGGTACCCCGACCCGCCCGGCGACAGATTTAGTCCGCGGCGCCATATTTTCCATACTAGAGAATATCGTCCCCGAGTGGACACGGGTGCTTGACTTATTCTCCGGTAGCGGAGCTCTAGGCATTGAAGCCCTGAGCCGCGGCGCTAGCTGGGTGGACTTTGTTGACCGCGAGCGGCGATGTTGTGATATAATTAGGCAGAATTTGGAAAAGACAAGATTCTCGGCTCAAGCGCGTGTTTACTGTTGCGATGTGAGCCAAGCAATTCGCTTTCTTGATAAGGAGTACAACGTTATACTAATGGATCCACCCTATTCTGATTCGTCAATAGGTGATCTAGTAACCAAAGTAGCCACTTCGAGCCTAGTTGGAGTCGACTCAATTTTAGTGGTAACACACTCTCCACACCTTTCCCTAAATCAGGCCTACACCACACTTAGTCTCATTAAAGAACGCCGCCACGGAGATAGCTGTATTTCAATATACAAAAAGGAGGCTAAACCTTGACCACTGCCCTCTACCCAGGTAGCTTCGATCCCATAACCAACGGGCACCTTGATATCATCATCAGGGCGGCTAAGCTATTTGATAGGCTAATTATTGGGGTCTATGATACCCCAGAGAAGCAAATCCTCTTTACCACCGAAGAGCGGGCAGAATTGGTACGGCAAGCCGTGGCTAATCTGCCTAACGTTGAGGCAAGAGTCTTCTCCGGGCTCACCGTTAACTTTGCCAAGAAAATGCAGGCCCGAACAATAGTACGTGGGCTGCGAATGAGTGCCGATTTTGAAAGGGAATTCGATTTGGCCATGATGAACAAGAAGTTGTCTCCCGATATAGAACTAATCTGCCTCATGTCAGACCTAAAATACCAGTTCCTCAGCTCCAGTCTGCTCAAGGAAGCTGCCAAGCTGGGCGGTAATATTGATGACCTAGTACCAGAACAGGTAGCCAAAGCTCTAAGGAGGAAGGTTATAGCCGATGTAGAAATTAACTGAGAAGAGGACCCTAAGACAGTCCCATCTTTAGGAACTAAGAGAGGAGGTATGTATGGCGTACAAAATCACCGACGAATGTATTAGCTGCGGAGCTTGTGAACCGGAATGCCCAAATGAAGCAATTAGTGAGGGAGAGACAATTTACGTAGTTGACCCCAATAAGTGCACCGAGTGTGTTGGTAGCCACTCGGAATCCAAGTGCGCTGAAGTCTGCCCGGTTGATTGCTGTGAACCTGACCCCGAGCATACCGAGGCTAAAGAGCAGCTTCTTGAAAAGTGGCGCGGGCTGCACCCAGGTGAAGAACCAGCCGCCGGAACCTACTAGACCAGAACTAATAAGCAAAGCAAACCCCCGTTGACCCAAAATTGGTCTGACGGGGGTTATTCGTTACTTCTCAGGTACTGTAATTTGATCGGCCTAGCACCACCCCTCACCTAAAGAAAGAGCGTATGGCATCGAATTCTTCAGGCAGCAGCGCCAGTACCCTAGGAAAGTATTCTAAAATTATCGGCGCTATCCTTGAGTCCGCCATAGCCCCGGAAACGCCCAAGTATTTTGACCAAATAGCCAGTACTGCGCCACAAAACATAGCCCCGACTATGAAACCGAGAATCGCGCCCACCAGACGATTAGCCCAGCCGAGCAGTATGGCTGAAGCCACCTTCTCCAAGAGGCGCGCCAGTACGGCGGCAACTACCATGATACCGATAAAGATAATAGCAAAGGCAGCCACCTTCGCCCAGGTAGGTGAAGAAATAAGCGTTAGTCGTTCCGAAAAGGGAGCGTAATAGCGCCCGGCTAGGAATATCCCAAGCACTAAGCCAGCCAGGGTTAGCGCCATCCTGATGATTCCTTTTCTCAGCCCGATAAAGGTAGCCAGACCGATGACCACTATAAGAACGATATCAAGCCAGTTCATAATAGCCCTCTTACCCTATCCTAGCGTGCTCACTATTTCATACATAATATCACCCATAATGAAGAGCATCAATAGGATTCAATCTGGCCGCCCTCAGCGCCGGGTATATCCCGGAGACAAGACCAATAAAAATCGCCACCGATATCGCCAAGCCTATGATGTCCGGTGATACCACCGTCGTAAGCGCTTCCCCACCCATAATATTAATACGAGAAAAGAGGCGTGCCATAACTGTGCCGCCAACTATACCGATACCACTGCCGACTAAACTAATCACCGCCGCCTCGAGCAGAAATTGGCGTAAGATATCCCGCCGCTTCGCCCCTAACGCCTTACGAATACCTATCTCCCGGGTGCGCTCGGTTACTGAAACCAGCATAATATTCATAATGCCGATACCACCAACGAGCAGGGAAATGCCGGCGATGGCTCCCAGAAGCAAGGTAAGCACCCCGGTTATCTCCTGTACGGTACCAAGTATCTGCTCCTGACTAATAACCGCAAAGTCATCCTCATCATCAGCCGCCAACCGATGCCGCTGCCGCAAAACGTCCTCAATGTCACGAATGGCACCGTTAACGGACTCGGCACTTGCCACCTGGACAATAATTGTCTGAACCGCATCCTCACCGCTAGAGGTACGCTGGGTAAATAGTCGGGTGTGATAGGTAGTGATTGGGATCAGAACCATCTCATCCTGACTGACCCCCATCATGGCGCCACCTTTAGCCTCCAGGACCCCGACCACGGTAAAGCGACGATCCTTGATCTTAACCCTTTGGCCCACCGGGTCATCCTCACCAAACAGGTCGCTAGCAGTCTTATCCCCCAGGACAGCTACCGAATCTCGATGCGACACATTCCTCTCGGAGATGAATTGTCCAGCGGCCAGGGAGTAACCCATGGCCCCCATATAGGCTGGAGTAGTCCCGGTTATGGTGGTCGTAATACTCTCTTTACCGGCGATTACGTCAGCATAGCTACCGCCGACCGGGGCTACCGCAGCCACGGAACGAACCCGAGATGGGTCAGCCAGGGCCTCGGCATCATCCACGCTGAGAGTAGGCGTGCTCCCGGTCAGTCCACCGAACCCCGTTGCCCCCGGCGTACTCGGGATAACATAGATGGCATTAGTACCCAGCCCCTCCAGGGTAGAGGTAATACTGGCTTCAACCCCCCTTCCTATCGACATAAGTCCGATGACGGCACCCACACCGATTACTATACCCAGCATGGTCAATGCCGAACGCAGCTTGTTAGCCAACAGTGACCTTAAAGCAGTACTAATAGAATCCCTAAACCTCACTCGTGGCAATCCCTCCATCATGCAGACGAATGGTACGCTGGGCTTGAGCCGCAATATCGGCCTCATGAGTGATCAGAATCACCGTCTTTCCTTCCCGGTGAAGCTGCTGGAACATGGCAATAATCTCAGCACTTGCCTTACTGTCAAGGTTACCGGTTGGCTCGTCAGCTAAGATGACCAGGGGATTATTGACCAGAGCCCGGGCGATAGCCACCCGCTGCTGCTCACCCCCCGACAGCTCAGTTGGCTTATGGTTAGCCCTATCTCCCAGCCCCACCCGCTCCAGCGCTTCTCGGGCACGCTCCTGTCTCCGGGGGACGCCGCCGCTATAGATGAGAGGTAGTTCTACATTTGATAACGACGTCGCCCGGGGCAAAAGATTAAAGTCCTGGAAGACAAAACCGAACTTCTTATTTCTCAACTCGGCTAACTGGTTATCATTAAGCTGACCAACATTCGCCCCATCAAGCAGGTACTTACCCGAGGTGGGTCTATCCAAACAGCCAACGATATTTAGTAGCGTCGATTTACCAGAGCCTGAGGCACCAATGACGGCAATCATTTCCCCTTTACTAATAGAGATGGTTACGCCTCTCAAGGCGTGAACATCCACCTTCCCCATCCGGTAAACCTTGGTAATGTTCTTAAGCTCAATCATAGTGTAGACCAATAACAGTTAGTGGCTTCAGGATCTGCCGCTAGTGAGGTGACCCCATAAAAGGGAAAGCCGGTTCGCTTGGTTCACTGGACTCGGTTGAGGCTTCAACGACCACCGTCTCCCCTTCCTGGAGCCCGGATATAATCTCAGTCTGAAAACCATCACTAATGCCAATAACCACCGCCCGCTCCTCAATCTCCCTAACTCCTTCAGGCTCCCAGGTAACCATCACATAAACCACGGGACTGCCCTGACTATCATACTTAATTGCCCGATCGGGTAACAGCAAGGTATCGCTCCGATCACTGAGTACAATATCAGCCGTGGCACTCATACCTACTCTCAGACCGGAACCCTGAGGAACATCAAAACCAATCTTAACACTGTATAAGACCACGCCGGCTTCTACCCTCGGCAGCGGAGAAATCGAGATAACCCTACCCTCAAGCACTAGCTCCGGCAGGGCATCAAAGCTGATGACAACCCTTTGCCCCGGGTCTACACCAGGGACATCGATCTCGTCCAGCTCCACGAGCAATTCCATACTGCTCGTGTCAATCAGGCGAATAATTGTTACCTGTGATACGCCCGGAGCCGGGATAATATCACCTTCCTCAACCTCGACACCGGCCACAACACCAGCAAAGGGGGCGGTCATGGTTTCCATCTCCAGGGCACTTCGTGCTTCCTCCAGAGACTGCTCGGCAGCAGCTACCTGCCGTCTCAGTATCGCTATCTGATCCTCGTCACGCTCGTTTAACATGGCGTCCAGCGTGTCTTCAGCCATCTCCAGCTGGATTTCGGCATTCAGTACCTCCATCTGCCACTGCAGTACTTCCTGGTCACTGCCGTGCTGTAGAGCATATCTCAGCATATCATCCGCCAAGTCCAGCCAGTCCTCGGCGTCCTCAACCGCCTGCTCAGCGTCTTCTATTTCCTCATCAGTATAGGGGTTTTCCGCTTTATCCAGATTATACTCCGCCTGCATCAGAGCTACCTCTGCCTGAGTCACGGCTAGCTCTAGGGCCTCCCTATCCACCGGGGTCAGTATCGCGAGCACCTCACCAAACACGACCTCATCACCTTCTTCAACGTACAGCCGATAGATATCGCCACCACTGTCGAAGGATAGCTTTGCTTCACCAGTCACGTCTACCGAGCCGCTGCCACTGACACTAACCATCAAATCCCCCCGCACCACCTCCACCAGCTCACCGGTAAACTCTGCTTCACCTTCCCCACCCCTAATCGCACGGCAGCCTACCACACCCACCAAAGCAAGACACAAAAGTATGACCGCGACTATCTTCCTGCGCTTCACCGTACCTACCCCTCCTTTCTCCCCTTGCCTGCCTTTGATTTCTGCTCTTTCAATATTTTCTCGAAGCGAGCCAGTCCCTCGCTCATCATGCCTAACATTTGCTCCATAGTGTCGGCTTTGATGAGTAGCAACCCCTGCCGACCCATGAAGGCCCCAAAAGCTAAGATTGTATCGCCGGCATTTATGCCTAGTTCCTTGCGAGCGCTGGCCGGTATCACTACCTGTCCCTTAGCATTAACCATCATAGAACCAAAGCACTTATGCTCACCCAAGACGTTTCTCATCCTCATGACAAAGCCCCCCTTTAGCCCCAATTGTAATACATATATAATTATTAGTAATTATATTACTTTTAGGACGAGGGGTCAAAAGATTACCAGAAAAGAGGCACCAATACTGACACACGAAGCGTTATAAGAGGACCACAAGACTCCTAACCGAGCCGGGTTGGTTAAAGATTGCCGGCTAACTACCCAGCTCTTTAGCTCTACGGTAGGCAGCAGTAACTGCCTGCTTCACCAGCCCGGTAAACTGCCCTTTTTCGAACTGAGCTAAGGCCGCTGCCGTGGTGCCACCTGGGGAGGTCACCATTCGGCGCAGTTCAGTTGGAGGCTTATCTGACCGCTGCATAAAGTATGCCGAGCCCAGGATTGTCTGCTGAACCAGCTCCCGCGCCATATCGGAAGAGAGCCCGATGTCTACCGCAGCGCTGGCTACGGCTTCCGCAAAGAGGAAAACATAGGCAGGTCCGCTACCACTTACTGCCGTCGCCATATCGATATACTTCTCATCCTCAACGTAGATTTCTCTACCCATAGCACCAAGAATAGAGCCAGCCCACTCCTTCTGCTGCTCAGTCACCTCAGGGGTGGCCGTCCAGACACTCATTCCCTCACCAACCTGAGCCGGGGTATTGGGCATCACCCGCACTACCTGACGGTAGCCAAGCCCCTGGCACATAGTGCCAATTCTGGCACCGGCAATGATAGATAATACCAGCTGTGGCGACCTGAAGGCACCTTTAAGCCCAGCCATTACCTGAGACAGGTTCTGCGGCTTAATCGCCAGGACTACTACGTCGCCTCGACTTACCGCCTGACAATTATCACCGGTCACCGAAACCCCATACTGGTGCTCAAGATAATGGTTACGAGACTGACTAATGTCGCTAACCGTGATTTCCTCAATGGAGGCAAGTCCCTTAGCCAAGACGCTAGCCAGCATGGCCTCCCCCATATTGCCGCCACCAATGAAAGCTATCTTCATTCTGACCTCCTCAGCCTAATACCTCTCTACTTATCCCTAACACACCACCAGATTTACCAGTCTCTTCGGGACATATATTACCTTGATTAGCTCCTTACCTTCAAGATAAGCCCGCACTCTCTGACTTTCCGACGCCAGCTGCTTCGCCTCAGCCTCAGTAATGGATACCGGCACCGTAATCCGGTCACGCAGCTTACCGTTAACCTGAACCACTAGGGTAACCTCTTCATCCCTAGCCAGCACCTCATCCCACTCGGGCCAGTGCTTGCTATGAATGCTGTATTCATAGCCCAGCCTCTGCCACAACTCCTCGGTCAAATGTGGTGCCGTCGGGGCCAGAAGCAGGAGCAGGGTTTTCATTGCCTCCTCCCAGGTAGTAGCAGCAACTGAGCCGGCTTCCTTTACCTTGCTTAAATAATTGGTGAATTCCATCAGGGCCGAAATCATAACATTAAACCGCATCCGCTCAAAGTCGCCAGTCACCTTCCTGATAGTCTGATGGCTAGTACGGGCTAGGTTACGTTCGGCCTCCGCCTTAGCCTCCTTACCGACTGACTCACCTGGATTATATCCATCCAGCACCAGGTTCCACAGCCGGTTGAGCCAGCGGCTGATGCCGCTCAAGCCACTATCGTCCCACTCACCACCCTGCTCCCAGGGGGCGACGAACATAAGATAAGCGCGCACCGCATCAGCCCCCAGCTCGGCAACATACTCATCGGGGGTAATCACATTGCCCCGTGATTTACTCATCTTCTGCTTCTCAACAATAATAACCCCCTGATTAAAGAGGCGCCGAAACGGCTCATCAAAACTAACCAGCCCCATGTCCCGAAGCGCCTTGATGAAAAAACGGGCGTAGAACAGGTGCATAACCGCGTGCTCCGCACCGCCGGTGTAAAGGTCAACCGGCAGCCAGTACTTCAACTTATCAGGATCAAAGGGGGCCGTCTCATAATGAGGACTGGCGTAGCGCAGAAAATACCACGAGGAACACATAAAGGTGTCCATAGTGTCGGTCTCTCGCCGAGCAGGAGCCGAACAGCGAGGACAGGTGGTATTAACAAATTCAGAGCAGTACTTAAGCGGAGATTCACCAGTCGGCTTGAACTCAGCATTATCCGGTAGTAACACGGGCAGGTCCGACTCCGGAACGGGAACGACGCCACACCGCCCACAATAGATTATGGGTATCGGAGCTCCCCAGTAACGCTGACGGGAGATAAGCCAGTCACGCAGCCGATAGCTAACAGCTCGCCTCCCCCAGCCCCTTTCCTCCAGATAGTCACAGATTGCCGCTATGCCCTGCTCACTGGGGAGTCCATCAAACTGCCCGGAGTTTACCATCCTGCCCGGTTCAGTATAGGCCTCGGTAAGCTCTTCTCCCTGCCAGTCGGGGGGGGCAATCACTACCGGGATGGGCAGGTCATACTTCCTAGCGAAAGCAAAGTCGCGCTCATCATGAGCCGGCACCCCCATTACGGCTCCGGTACCGTAGCTCATGAGCACATAGTCGCTAGTCCAGATAGGCACCCTGTCACCACTAAGCAGGTTAGTTACATAAGAGCCGAGAAACACCCCCTCCTTCTCCCTATCCGCGGACAGCCGTTCAATTTCTGTCTGGTAGCGCGACCGCTCAATGTAATCTTCAACTTCAGCGCTTCTTTCGGGAGTTACCAGCTTGGCCACCAAAGGATGCTCCGGCGCCAGCACCATAAAGGTAACCCCAAAGACAGTATCCGGGCGGGTGGTAAATACCCGAATCTCCTTTTCTGCTATTCCCGGATAGTCAAGGGTAAAGGCAATCTCAGCGCCGACACTCTTACCCACCCAGTTACGCTGCATTATCTTTATCCGCTCCGGCCAGTCAATACCGTCATGCCGCATAAGCTCCTCAGCATAGTTGGTGATACGGAAGAACCACTGCTCCAGGTCCCGACGGGTAACCGTGGTCCCGCAGCGTTCGCAAAATCCGTTTACCACCTGCTCATTGGCCAGTACCGTCTGGCAGTTAGAACACCAGTTCACCGGTGCCTTGCCCCGATAGGCAAGACCCGCTTCATAAAGCTTGAGAAAGAACCACTGCGTCCACTTATAATACTCCGGGAGGCAGGTCACCACCTCCCGATTCCAGTCATAAATGGCACCGATGCTCTTAAGCTGCCGACGCATATTGTCCACGTTTTGCATCGTCCAAGTGAAGGGATGAATCCCCCTTTTAATCGCCGCATTCTCCGCCGGCAGCCCGAAGGCATCAAACCCCATGGGATGGAGCACATTATAGCCCTGCATCCGCTTAAAACGGGCGTGAACATCGGACGGTGCCATGGCATACCAGTGCCCGATATGGAGGTCTCCCGAGGTGTAAGGAAACATGGTCAGGTCATACCACTTGGGCTTGGTGCTGTCCTCAGTGACCTCGTACAGCTTGTCCTCGGCCCACTTCTGCTGCCACTTCTTCTCGATTTCCTGCGGATTATACCTGGGCACCGCTTACTCCCCCGTCTAAATAAAAGCCCTCCGCCACTAAACATCAAAACAGCAGAGAGCCGCTTACATCACCCAGGGTAATTGTAACAGTAAAGCCTATGACCTGCAACCTCTAGCCAGACCATAACTATAGTAAAACAATATAGAGCAAACTCCAACGGATTTGCTCATACAATCAACCCTTTTATTTAGGGATATTGACAATCACTGTTATCAGGGTTATGGTAAACCGAAAAAGAATATCACACATGAACTTTGCAGGTTAAAGAGGAGGCAATGAACCGCCACCTTTAACTGGGCACTTGGATGACGGGGAGCCAATAGTGAAACCGACCTCAAAGGGTCGGTTTCATGTTCTTGTGAAAGGAGGTAAGGCCTTTTTTCATTGTTTAAGGAACGGGGGATAGTTGATGGAAGATATTGGAAAGGAGGATAAGATATGCTATTTGTAAGCTTATTTACCCTGAAGCCTACTGTTAAATTTGCTGATGCATTGGAAAAGCGCATTAAGTGGGAGGAGCCAGGGGGTATCAAACCAATAGCTGAATACTGGCTAATGACTGGCACGCCTAATGTAATTTCTATAGATGAGGCAGATGACATAGCATCGATAATGGCATCGACCATGCCATGGAGTGACTTATTTGATATTGATGTTATTCCTGCTGTCACTGCCGAGGAAGGGCTAAAACTCGCCAGCCAAATGATGTCTAAAACATAACAAATCCGAATTTATGAGGAGATTAAAGAGATTACCTTCAACTATCCCCAAACCTCACTGACCTAGCATAGCGTTAAACTTTCACGACGATTACATTGCCTTATAAAACTTCAAGCTATCGTGAAGATAACTGACCTTATATATTGAGGAACACTAACACTCGCCGTCCCTGTTCTGCAATTCTAGGCCCTGATAACAGCGATGCTTTATAGAATTTCAAATTGTCCAAGGATTAGTCACCAAGGCGCTGTGTGTTTGAGGTCTGAGTCTATACAAACGTAGTGCTGCTTATTTACATCTGCGGGACGAAAATAAATATTGCACTGAGTATTATTCCGAACAATATAACGCCGCCTATCACTGAAGCGGCTCTTAATATAGCCTTATCAAGAGCCTTCTCTGTCTCGGAGCGGTGTATTATTCCAGTATATATGCAGAATATGCCGCTAGCTCCAGCGAGTGACCATAGAACGGCAGATGTAGGAAATGATTGCCAGAAATGACTCATGAATAGACCTATACCAACCACGCTAACGATAAATGGTGCTAATACTGTCCTCTTCATTGCATAACTCCTTTCATATTACCAGCATTACCACCTTTATAACTTTAAGTAATGCTCCTGTCAATACCTTATTATCATGACCTATACTGTTCTATATTCATTGGAACCCTTCGTATTTAGGGGTATTGACAATCACCATTATCAGGGTTATGGTAAACCACAAAAGAATATCACATATGAAGCTCACACGTTACAAGAGGGGGCAGTGAACCGCCACCCTTAGCTGGTCACTTGGGTGACGGGGAGCCAATAGTGAAACCGACCTCAGAGGGGCGGTTTTGTGTTTTATGAAAGGGGGTGGTTGATTTCGCTAGGTTGAAGATTTTTGGAGAGACCTTACCTGTGAAATCATAACAATTGGAAGGAGTATGAGATGGCTAAATTCATAAATTTATGGGAAGGGGATGCAAGCAAAATGCCTGCTGACCCTAGAGAGCGAGCAGAAATATTTGGCAAGTTAATAGAGATGACCAAGAAGATGCTGGCTGAAGGTAAGATAAGCGATTGGGGACAATTTGCTGGCGGTGGTGCTGGATATGTTATAGCTGAAGGAACTGCAATGGATATCCTAAAAATGCAAATGCTATTTGCACCATATATTAGGTCACACGTACACCCTGTGTTGTCAGTAGATGAAGTGGCAGAAGTTACGAAATCTATGAAGGGGTGAACATATTAGCTTCGCTAATAGTTGATGCCTCTTTTTTGTTCAAGAACTAAGTAGGAATTTTCTACAAGCCTAACTAACTGTGGCTAGGCTTCGGTCAAGCCAATGCCCCATGGTATACTCCCCTTTCCTATTTGTCTGTGTTTTGGTTTTCTGAGGTGGGCGATAGGTTGGTGGCTTATACCATCCAGTAAATCTTTAAGTTATCAATAATCACAGGAGGTATACCTAAGACGTTAGCTAATTTCTCTGTAGTCTTATGTTGTTGAAGTAACTCTTTGAAGCTCCTTTCATCTAATCTGCCGTATCTTTGCTCAACTCGTCTAAAGACGGCAGCCTTTTCCAATCTATCATTCCCTGGGGGGAGTTCCCAATGTTCATTTTCATATTCCCATTGTCTTAAAGCTTCTAACCACTTTGCATCCTCCGAAGTAGGTGTAACGACATAACGAAACCAAATCATCTTACCTGTGTTGAATAACCATTTTTCTGGTCTATCTAGGTTTCTAACAAGATTACTAAGTCTTCCTCCACTAAGTCTATTCCTCAAGCTTGGAATAGCTCTCCCGATGGAAAGTATTTGAGATTCGCCTTTCAGTCTCCCAAACTTGTAGCCCACACGAATCTCGTAGACACCTGGTTTGTCTGGTATCTTTTGTTTAGCTTCTTGGTCATCTAGACGGTACCACGATGTCCATTGGTGACCTTCAAATGGTTCATTATCCAACATAATCACCTCCTCTATATAATTCCCAATCAGCAGTATTATATATCACACTTGAAATTCATTGCTGTAAGAGGTAGTGTCATTGTTGGGCAAATAATATGAATTCAAAAAGTTCCATATTTGAACATCCATCCGTAGTAGCACACAGGCAAATATATCCTATGTCTTGTATTCCTTCAGCCATTGAGATGATTCTAAAATGGTTGAACAAAGTACCTAAGAGTTATTATGAACGTCAAGATGAGTGGCACTATAAGTGGAATGACAAAAAGATTACATTTAAGGACTATGAAGGTTGTACTTATGAAGAAGTGGAGTTCAAGGGCAGATTCCTCAATTATTCTATATCTTGCCCAACTTTCCCATATAATGATTGCTTTGAAACTATTGATAACGAGTTGGCTAAGTGTAAGTGTGTTCTGGTAATGTTACCAAATAGCAAGAATGAAAGACATATCTGGATTATTTATGATAATAAAAACGGTGACTATCAAGCATTTACCAAAGAAATAGTAAATAATAGCAAAATAACACATTGGTGGGATGTTTCTAGGGTATATGGAACTATTAGAGAATATATTAATCGTGCAAGAACAGGGACTCACCTACTGACTTATCAGGTTTAGTAGCATTATACCGCTAAGCTAACGGTGCCTTGTAGAACTTCAGGCTGTCGTGAAATGTAACTGACCTAACACACAAAGGAACACTAACGCTCGCCGTCCCTGCTCTGCGATTCTAGGGCTTGACATTAGCACAAGCTTTAAACTAATACGATAGTGGGCGGTAGAGGACTTGAACCACTGACCTCTGCGATGTCAACGCAGCGCTCTAACCAGCTGAGCTAACC